>CAZAIB010000005.1:0-110664 GCA_964485095.1 uncultured Planctomycetaceae bacterium
AGGCACTTCAGAAATTGCGGCTACCGCTACACATAAAAGAGACGCGCTCTAGCCTGTATCTTTGTAAATGCAGCCGTGGAGTCACTGCCAGTTGGCGTGAGTGTGAATGAGGTGGAGGGAGTGCTTAGCGTGCCTGGCAGTGAATTGAAGGTGTCCGCACCTGTTTGGAAGCCACCCAGGATTAGAATTCCATCAACCAGGTTCAGGTTTAGTGGGACTGAGCCAGCAGTCCAGCTCAACGCGAACGAGATTGACTCATCGTCGTCCACAAAACTGTCGTTTCCACTGCCATCGCTCCCGTCGATCCCTAGTCCAAGAGCTCCGAGTTGGACATCGCCGTCAGCCGAACTGACTTGAAGCGTGTAGGTTCCACCCAAATACGACTGGGTGTAAGTGGCCACTCCTCCTGAAAAAGAGCCGCCTGTGAACAAGTCGAAGCAAAGGTCAGCCTGCGCTTGTGGAGTTGCCAGCAAGAGCAGGGCGAAGAAGGGCAAGAGTCTCATGAACCTGTTTCCAAGAGTGCCCGCTTGGAAGTCCTGGCCCTTGCCCGACCAGCCTATTTTGAACAAGGGCCCGGTGGGGTTGCAAGAACAATCTGTAAAAGGCACACATGTCGCAGTCGCTACGTCGTTCAGAAAGTAGGCCGCGCAGGGATAGAGGGTCGAAAGAGAGCAGTCTCTTGGTGCGCAGTTTGGAGCGCAGCGACTCGGGCGGATTCGGTGAAACAAGGCAGCATCGCTGCGTCCCATTTTCGTCCTCGAACGAAAAACCGACAAGCAATGGGTGGGGAATACAGGCACAAGTTGTGCGGGGAACACAGCCGCCGTGCAAAAACGACAGCTACCCTTCAGGCACCCGACCAATAAGGTCTAGAAACTGTACCGCGGGTTGTTCTTATCGAAATCACGATCTGTTAAGCCAATATTGGGCTTGAGATTACGATAGGTGTACTGAGCAACCAGTGGCGGTTTCGCTTTTGGGTTCTTTGGCCAGCCGAAGTGCTCGATCCGGATCGGTAAGTTGGTCTTCGCATCGATCCAAAATCTGGTTGTCTTGAACGGGAACTGCTTTCGCAGTCGCGGGTGCGTTGACTCGATGACCTTGCACTGGATGTTGTCGATCTTGGCGGCCGGGTAGTACTTCACTTCCGTCTCGCCAAACTTCGATTCGCCTTCCCACTGCTTGATGAGTTCCTCGGTTGTACGCACCAAACCGATCTTAGTGATCGGATACCGATTCTCTCTCATGGCGTCAGCACCAGTGGGTGATAGGTGCATCGTTCCAAGCAGAGATGCAATCCCACTAGGTTCGCGCGCCAGCAGTTTCCCATCGTTCTGGCCTTCGACGAAAAGAACTTCGCGGCCCTTACTGGGGTTGACGAAGTACAGGTACACACTGAATGGTTCATGACGCACTTTGATTTTCATCTTATGCGTAAACGACTTGTTTCCGACGACTTCTTTTTTTGTAAGATCTGCCTGGTAGTCACCGATCTGCTTCATCTTTTGGAGAGAAGCTTTGGCGATGGTGATCGCCTTCTTCAAAGGATGAGCCTTGTTGTCCTGCGCTTGAACGCGGGCAGATGACGTTGAAACTGCGAGCAGCAGGCCGAACACGGCAGCCGATCGGAGGAGCTTCATTCTTGGGCTCGTAGCCATGGCATCTATTCCAGGGAAGTCAGTAAGGAAACGAGTGCAATTCAGGTGCCAGGATCCATCCTGGCGGGTCATAGCAAGCACGCGTTAGCAACATCGGAGAAATCGTCTGATGCTGCACACCGTAAGATCGAGCCCCGATTCGATCGTCGTCTGGACTTTATGGGTTCTAAGCCAAACACCGCTTGTGGCAATTTGCACGCCGGTTCTGCTGTAATTATTACAACAAGAAGAGGCATTGCCGCAATGCAAAGCCGGTTCTAAGATTCCGATCCTTCGGCAAGGATTGCCGATCGAATCATCGTCACAGGAAGACGCCCGCCCATGCAATCTGAATCTACCGGAACGCTTACTGCGATCTGCATGCTCATTCCCCTGGTTTCGGTGCCCTACTTCGCAATTCGGGGCACGCAGGATCTTGATGGAAAGCTGCCTTCCCTGGACGGAGCGGATGAAGTGGCGTTCGCGTCCACAGAGGGTTTCGGTGAAGCTACCCTCGGCGAATCAGACGCCCCGCCTTTCCCCAGCGGCGATTCCGTGGTGGTGGAAGCCCCCGGCGCGACGACGGGTGCGGACTGGTCAAACCCGTTTGATGGGGCCAAAGAGGCTGTGAACAACGCGGTGAAAGCCGGAGAAGGGGCGTTTTCTGAGTTCACCACGGACGTCTCTGATGCACTGGATCAGCAGCGAGACCGAGCTCGCAGTGGGCTGGGTGGAGCTACGGTTCGGAATGGTTTCCCGGGCGGACCGACAACTCACGATGTGCCAGCGGTCAGAGCTTCTTCATCGCGTTCAGAACCAACGAGCCCCCGTTCAGGGGTTGCGGCTGAATGGGAAGCGGGAATCGCCCGGCTGAAGACCGTCGGCATGCGGAACTATCGCGTCGAAAGCCTGAAGGACAAGAGTGTGTACTACGTTACGGCGTTCTTTCCCGACAGCAACTCCGGCGTGAACCTGCGAGTGGAAGGTGAGGGGCCGCACCCACTGACCGCGCTTCGCAGCGTCCTGCAACAAATCGAAGAACGCCGAGCCGGGAATTCCTGGTAACGGACGGAGTTCCGGATGCTGGACCAACCCTACTCGCCATTTGCCAAGCCCCGTAACAGCGCGATCAACGTGCGCGAGGCTGTTGCGGGTAGCGCGCGGGTGTGGAGTGACCGGGTTTCGCGGCGGGATGAATCAACGGCGGCTGATTTCGTGGGCGGCGGGCGGTTTGTTCGGTCGAACCGCATGGCTCGGGTCGAAGCTGTCCTGCTGATTTCGAATAGCGCGGTGACCACCAGACGACTTGCCCAGATGGCAACGCTGGCTGATGCAAGTGAAGCTAAGACGCTTATCGACAAGCTGAACTTTGCCTACGACACCGGCGGTTCGGCTTTTCGGATTGAACGTGTGGCCGCCGGTTACCGAATGCTGACCCGACCAGAACTTGTCTTCTGGCTGGACCGACTCCACAAGCGAGAAGCCCGCTGTCGGTTGTCGCAATCGATGCTGGAGACGTTGACCATCGTTGCGTACCAGCAACCAGTCACGCGCGCAGATGTCGAATCCGTCCGCGGAGTCGCGTCAGCCGAGATGCTGAAACAGTTGATGGAACGCGGTTTGGTTCGCATCGCCGGTCATGACGACAGTCTGGGCCGGCCTTACCTGTACGGCACGACCCGGGTCTTCCTGGAGATGTACGGACTTAAGACGCTGGACGACATGCCCAACGCGGCCGCCCTACGCCGAAAGAAACCGGTCGCTGCGGAACCGGCTGTCCCATCAGGAGCCGAAGCTGAGGCAGACGCCGACCTCACTGACGAAGATGAGGACGACGAAGACGAAGATGACTGGGATGAAGACGATTTCGACGACGAAGAAGATGAAGATGAGGACGACGACGAGTTGGAAGACGCAGCCTGATTAGGCCCGGTCGGTCGTGTCTTTCACTGCAGCCAGAACTTCAGCCGCAACGGCTTCCATGCTCTTCAGTTCGCTGCCATCTTCGCAGTTAACGGTTCTCCAGTCATCGCGTTTGGCGAGTTCCAGGTAGCAGTCGCGAACCCCGGTCATGTACGGCACGTTCGATTCCTGTAGATCGGCTTCTTCATCCGTGTAGTCACGAGGTGCCTTCTTGCGGATCAGTTTCTGTGAGGTCTCAATGGAAACTTCCAGTAGAACCGTAAGGTCGGCTTTGGGCAGGCCAAACACGCCGTGTTCAATGTCTTCGATCCACGAGATGATTTCACCGCGTTCGGCCGCGTCAACTTTTGCTCCCTGGTGAGCGATACTGGAAGCGGTGTAGCGATCCAGAACCAATATGTCGTTGTTGGCGACCGATTCCTCCAGCAGGGCTTTCGATTCGAATCGGTCGCCCGCGTAGAGAACCGAAACCAGGTACGGGCTGACGGTTTCCAGATCGCCAAAGCGTCCGTTCAGAAAGTCGCCAATCGCTGCGCCAAAACGCGTGTCGGAGTACCGCGGAAAACTTAGCAAAGCCACGCGTTTACCAGCTTCGCGAAGAGCATCAACAAGGATCCGCGACTGTGTTCCTTTACCGGAACCATCGATGCCTTCGAAGGCGATAATCTTGGCTGCCACGGCGTTATTCGCTCTCGCCCTGCAGCACTGCGACGGCTGCTTCTGCAGTGTCTGACACTTTGAAGTAGTTGTATAGCCGAGCCGCCTGCAGGATTTCCATGAACGACTGCTGGAGCCCGCAAATTGCCAGGTGCCCGTCGATGCGGTTTAACTTTCGGTGCAACGTGATGAGCTTCCCGATGGCCGAACTGCTGGCGTACTTCACCAGGCTGCAGTCCAGCGCTAACAGGCGGCTGTCGTACTGATCGACGTACCGAAACAGTTCCTGCCCGATTTCTTCGAGGTTCTGTTCTTCGGAGAGCTTTTCCTGAATCACCTTCACGATGACGACATCGCCACGTGTTTCGTGAGAAAAGTGTTCCGGTTTGTATTCAGCTAGTGACACTCAGCCACCTCGCATCGTTCCGCGGACAGATGTTGACGATGGGCTTTGCTGCCCTCCGCCACGATGAATTCGCCAAGGTCGTTTGCGTCGCCGGGGCACTCGACAGGAATGTACCAGCGGTCGGTTCCCTTTACATAACCTGGTGTGTCGGCTTCACGTTCGACAAGTACCTCTAACTTCTGGCCCACTTTCGAAGAATAAAACTCCGTCGCCAGGTCGCGTTCGAGTTCCAACAACCGGGCGACTCTTTGTTTGATGACCTGAGGAGGAACCTGGTCAGGCATTGTTGCCGCCGGCGTGCCTTCTCGGGCACTAAACGGGAACACATGAATCTTCATGAACCTTGCCTGCCGACAGGTTTCCATCGTCTGTTCGAACTCTTCGTCAGTTTCGCCAGGGAAACCCACAATCACGTCCGTTGTGAAGGCCGGGTCGTTTAATCCCTCACGGACCATCTCAACTTTCTCAAGGAACCGGTGCACGTAGTACCGGCGCCGCATCCGCCGCAGCACCGTGTCCG
This sequence comes from uncultured Planctomycetaceae bacterium, assembly GCA_964485095.1. Taxonomy (GTDB): domain Bacteria; phylum Planctomycetota; class Planctomycetia; order Planctomycetales; family Planctomycetaceae; genus CAYNWT01. The sequence continues at coordinate 5,144 of CAZAIB010000005.1, forward strand.
AACCGCTCTGCAAAGCCGGATGGAACTGCGGGCACAGGTGTTCGCAGTTGGCGGCCGTCTTGATGAACTCTTCGTTCACCTCGGCCGCCTCAATGCTGGAAAGTCGCATCCGCCAGTCACCGGGAATCTTGTCCAGCTTTTCGAATAGGTGCCACAGTCGAAACGGAGGCAGCCCTGACTTCCCACGTGTCGTGTCGACACCAAAGTGACCCACGTGAATGCCGCTGATGATGATTTCTTTGAACCCACCGTCCACGAGTCGGCGGACTTCGTCTTCGATATCCTGAGGGTCGCGGCTTTGCAGTCCAGGTCGGACGTCCGGAATGATGCAGTACGTGCATCGCAGGATGCACCCATCCTGCACCTTTACAAACGCGCGGCGTCGGCCTTCGAACCGGCTGATCCCGCGCGGCATGTCGACTACGCCAAACCGTCCCAGAACATCCGGCAGTTCCCGTTTGTCTCGAACAACTTCAACGACACCCGGCAGACCGGCAACTGTTTTGGGATCCCGAGTCGCATAGCAGCCCATGACGATTGTCTGGGTGCCCGGATTCTTGCGAGCCAACTTGCGGATGACCTGCCGTGACTTCGAATCGCCCGTCGATGTAACAGTACATGTGTTGACAACACACAGGTCGGCCGATTCGTCCTCGGCCGCTTCACGGAAACCATGCTGCTCAAGCGATTCGCGCACGAGCTGGGTTTCGTATTGGTTCACTTTGCAGCCGAGCGTGACCAATCGGCAGGTTTTTTCGGGGGCCAACGACATCTTCTAAGCCTGTTTCCGCGTTCAACAGGGCTCCATTCTATCGCCAACCCGCCGCGCGAGTAGTCACTGTGTTCAGACTCGCGCCGGATTCTTAAAGTCTGAACCAGTCAGGCTGTGGTTTGCAGGTTTTTGCTGTGGTTTCAGCAAAGTCAGACAGGCCACAAAACAAACAGAATTCGAGCCTGAACTCCGTGTCGAACCCAATCCGTCTAAGATCCCACCTGCGCAGCCAATAAGAAAAGCGACCGTGCCAGAACCCAGACACGGTCGCAAATAAGAACAGCACCAAATCGTTCAATCGGAGAATCAGCCAGCAACCCAGGTCACCGCGCCAACCGGATACCGATCAAACGGAACGTTTGTTAGGCGGCGGCGCGTTGTTCAATGCCAGGGGGCTGGTGGACGATGAGATCGCGGGTTGGATATGGAATCGTGAATCCACGTTCGGCGAACCCTGTTTTGACCGCTTCGAGAAAGTCCCACTGAGTGCCCCAGTAGTCTTCTGTTCGAACCCATGGGCGGAAAACGAAGTTCACACTGTGATCGGCAAGTTCGCTGACGGCCACTGTGGGAGCCGGTTCGGCAAGAACACGTGAGTCGCTCACGATGAGTTGTTGCAGGAATTCCTTCACGGCGCGGACGTCGTCGTCGTAGCCGCAGCCGATGACCATGTCGATACGTCGGGTTCCTTCGGCGGAGAAGTTCTGGATGGTTCCGCTGGTAATCGATCCATTGGGAATGATGATGCGAACGTTGTCCAGACTGCGAAGGATTGTGTTGAAAATCTGAATCTCGTCAATGATGCCTTCCGTCCCGGCCACTTCCACAAAGTCGCCGACCTGGACTGGCTTAAACAGAATTAGCATCACACCGCTGGCGAAGTTGGAAAGTGTTCCCTGAAGAGCCATGCCGATGGCAAGTCCGGCGGCGGCAATGATGGCGGCGACCGAAGTTGTATTAACGCCAAGGCGATCCAGCGAGGCGATGACGACGAACGCCATGAAAATGCCGTAGACCAGGTTGCCCAGGAACTTCCGCAGCGTGACATCGACGCCGGCTCGTTCGGTGATCCGGCCAATGATTCCGGTGACAAACTTTGCCACCCATTTGCCGATGATGAAGATCGCAATTGCGGCGACCAGGTTAATCGCAAAGTCTTTCCCGCTGGTCTCCAGGAAGTTGCGAACACCTTCGACACTAAAGATGCCAGACTGCTCTGCACTTTCCTTGAACTGGTCTGTGGTTTTCTTGAGCGCTTCGTTAGCGTCGCCGACCTGAGCCAGCAGCATGTTCAATGTATACATCGGAATTCCCTTTCGCGATTCGGCGCCCGCCGTGCGTTCACCCCGGCGCGCATCCGGGGCATGGCGGAAGCTATTTGCATTTCGAATTTTGTGTCAATACGACCTGGCCAGCCGGGGACTTGCCAAGAATCAATGTTCGTTTGCGAATTACTGGCGCGGGGTCAACAATAGCCAAAAGTCGCGTTTTAGTTGGAAATCCAATGCTGATTACAAACACCGAAGAAATCGCTGGTTACAGAATTACCGAGATCAAAGGCATCGTGCAGGGCAATACGGTTCGAGCCAAACATGCCGGTCGCGACATCGCGGCTAGTCTGAAGAACCTCGTCGGTGGCGAACTGAAAGGTTACACGGAACTGTTGACCGAATCGCGCCGCGAAGCGATGGAACGCATGCTGGCTCAGGCTCAACAACTCGGCGCAAACGCGGTCGTCAATGTGCGGTTCACGACCAGTGCAGTGACCGGCGGCGCGGCTGAGTTGTACGCCTACGGAACGGCCGTCATCGCCACGCCGGGAGCGTAATTCATGGAGTTCTTAATTCCGCTCGGTATCACATTGTTCTTTCTGACGCTCGGCTTCTTTGTCGGCGGCGCGACGGAGAAACGTCACTTCCGTGAGCTCGACGAACGCGAGTCGCAGGCGGGTGTTTTGGTCTCGCAGGTGAAGAGCTTTCCGTTTGCGACCACGACCGATCTTCCACCAAAGATGGTCATCGCCGAGGTTGTTGTTGGTTCGGACTACCTGAAAAGCTTCCTGGCTGGTTTTCGAAACATCTTTGGCGGCGAAGTGAAAAGCTTCCAGACCTTGTTGACCAGGTCACGTCGCGAAGCATTGCAGCGACTTGTCGATCAAGCGCAGGCTGGCGGCTACAACGCGATTTGCAACGTCCGCTTCGACACCGCTGAGATCGGTTCGAACAGCGGCAAGGTTCACATGTCGGCTGTGCTGGCCAGTGCGACGGCTTACGTGGCTGAGACGTAAGTCATGACATCTGATTCGCCGGACCCCAAAGAAGTGAATCCGTACGCGGATGAACTCTCGGGGCCGGAACCAGATACCAGGTCGAACGCGCAGGACCAGAGTGTGTTTGCTGAACCGTGGATGCAAAAGACGCACTTCGACGGCGACGGTTACAGCGACGCGCAGGCTCCGGTTCCCAACACCAATGATGTCGAACACACCGTGTGGGACGAACCAGGTTTGTCTCCGCAGTTAGCCGGCGCGGTTCCGGAGAACGCGCTGACCTGGAGCGATTGGTATCAGCAGCAGCGAGCCGCGACATCCGTGCTCGATACCTGGCTGGTCACAATGCTGGTGACCGTGTTGGCCGCACCGCTGGCAATCATCACTTCGTGGTTTAGCTTCGGCGGTTCGACCTTCGACGTGCTGGTTCTGGTTGTCATCATTCCAGCGACCGAAGAACTACTGAAAGTCGCACTGCCGTTGTGGGTCGTCGAAAAACGCCCACACCTGTTCTGCGCGCCGTTTCAGATACTGTTGTGCGCGGCGTGTTCTGGATTGTTGTTTGGAGCCATGCGGCACGTGTTCGCGGTGAAGCTGTTCATGCCGGGGTCGCTGCCGGTTGTCGATCGTTTGTCCGGCGAACTACCGATGTCGATCCTCATGCACACGGTGTGTTCATTGATTGCCGGAATGGCGATGGTTCGCATTTGGTCGGGCGCGTCCCGCCGCCAGCAGCGTCCGGATTTGACTGAAGGCAGTGGGTTCGGCAGCGTTGCGATTGGGATTCACATCGCCTACGCGGCAGTCATGATGGCTGTACGAATCGCATGATCGCTGTTGTCAATTGTGCGCAACGCAACGATCTGAGGAGACGTGGGGCAAAGGCTCCAGCGAGGTCGGTTGACAGGTTGGAGCGGACACTTCTTGGCAAACTTGCAACACAGGAATCAACTCGATGAATCATGAACATGAGAAGATCAACTACGTTGAATTTCCGTCCAGCGATCTGGAAAAGACCAAGGCGTTTTTCACAGCCGCATTTGGATGGTCGTTTGAGGACTGGGGAGAAGAATATTGCTCGTTTTCCAACGAAGGTTTGGACGGAGGTTTTTATAAAGCCAACCTGAAATCGCAATCGGACAATGGCGCGGCTTTGACGATCTTCTACAGCTCAGATTTAGAAGCGACCATGGAAAAAGTGGTTGCGGCTGGTGGCACCATTGTAAAACCAACGTTCTCATTTCCGGGCGGCAGGCGGTTTCAATTCACTGAACCCTGCGGAAGCGAGTTTGCTGTTTGGTCAGACAAGTAAAACTCAGTTCCGAAGTTTTGTTGTCGTCTGAATCTACGCGTCGATCAGCAATTACGCTCGCTTGTAGAACGGCAACTTCACAACAGTGGCTGTGTTCCGTTTGCCTCGCAAATCGACTTCCACCTGCGTTCCGGGTTCTGATTGAGCCTTCGGGACGTAACCCATGGAAATGGACTTCTGCAGCGTTGGTGAGAACGTGCCCGACGTCACGGTTCCGATGCGATCGTCGCCCAGCATGATTGGCGTTTCTTCTCTCGCGATCCGGCGGCCTTCAAGTTCCAGTCCGACTCGAACCAGACGATCTGTCTTCGCTTTGGCCGCCACGCAGGCTTCTTTGCCGATGAAGTCAGCCGCTTTCAATTTGACGCCGAAAGAAAGTCCCGCCGTGTATGGTTCGGTGTCTTCATTCATCTCGTGACCGTAAAGCGGCATCGCGGCTTCCAACCGCAGCGTGTCGCGGCAACCCAGTCCTGCGGCTTTGATGCCAACGCTCTCGCCCGCTTCCATGAGCGCTGTCCAAATCGCGACTGCGTTCGCGTTGTCGACAATGATCTCGCAACCATCTTCGCCAGTGTAGCCGGTTCGAGTCACAATTCCGTAGTTGCCCTGGACCGTGGTTTCGCAACCGGTGTAGTACTTCATTTCAGCGATGCTGGCATCCACAAACGGCTGAGCCACCTCGATGGCGCTTGGTCCTTGAATCGCCAGCATGAACCAGCTGGTCGTGAGGTCCTCGATGTTGACATCAGCATCGCCTTTGTGCTGATCCAGCCAGGCCACGATTTTTTCTCGGTTCGATGCGTTCACAACCGCCATGTAGAAGTCTTCGAACCGGTAGACCAGTACGTCATCCAGAATGCCGCCGTCTTCTTTGCAAACCAGGGCGTAGCGAATCTGCCCGACATCCAGGGCGGCCACGTTGTTGGTCACAATGCGATCCAGAAACGCACACGCATCCGCGCCGGTGAATTTCACTCGGCCCATGTGGGCAATGTCGAACATGCCGACCTGCGTTCGCACGGCAGTGTGCTCATCGACAATCGACGAGTACTGAACCGGCATGTGCCAGCCAGCAAAGTCGACCATTCGAGCGCCGTTGTCTGCGTGCCAATCGTAGAGAGGTGTCTGAAGCATGTGTCCGGTTCCTGCGTGTCTGAGTGGAACGGGATCATAGTCACACCGAGTACCAATCTCACATTCGTTCGGCCAGATTTTATGGTGCACTGGACTAGAAGTCAGAAGACAGCGGCCGCTGGGAGGCGAACCCGGGGGTCGACCTGAGTCTGGAACCACTGGGCGTAACCAGTTTTACGTAGACGGATGGGTCGATGTCGTCACTGAGTGAACGAGAGGCACCGCTGGCCATGACCACGTTAACAGCACCACGGTGGTTTGAAGAAAGAGCTGGTGTGCCTTCACCTGCGGACTTCAGACCGTTGGGGACCTGCTGGTGGGTGCCCGGGGGGTTGTCGAAGTTAGTGTGATTCGTGACTGGCAGGTTTAGGTCAAAGATAAATGTGCAATTGCCAATGTCAGGATTCGCCCAGTCGCCAATAAAACCCGCGTTTAGATTCTCACCCAGGAGCAGCGTGTTGTCTGTCCCGTCATAGACCTCACCCAGTCCTAAACTTTGATTTGTGGACCCAACATGAGGCCAGGACATTCCTGTGTCGCGCGTAGTTCTCATGTCGCTGCCATCGATCCAGTGCGGGAAGTGCATTGAGACGAGTCCATCGTTGTTCCAGTCGATCTGTAGTGTTTCTGGCGCGTGCATAGTAGCGTGGGTTGGCCAGGAAGTTCCCGGGTGATACTGTCCAACTCTACCGGAATCGCCGTATCCAGCGTTGATGACGTAGCTCAAGCCTCCACCCACTCCATTGGCTGATGGATCATCAGTGCATGTCAGTACTGGAATATTGGACATTGCAAGTTCGGTGTTGGCGGGCGAGAGACCAAGTACGCTTCGGTCCCAACGGTCTGCGATGTCTGAGCGGTCTAAGTATGGCAGTATGGCAACGACCCAGTTTGTAGTCCCTGTAGGAGGACGTCGAATTGAGTTGGGGTTCGGGGTGACCCCTACTGTTTCGATCTCCGTAAATCGACCATAGCCGGGTACCTTGCCGCCATTGGAGGAGGCCGCATACCCGTGGATCGCGATCCCGAGGTTTCGCATTCGATTAAGGCACTGAGTCCGCCGCGCTGCAGACCGCGCATTCTGGACTGCTGGCAGAATGAGTGACATGAGAAGTGAGATGATCGAAATTACGACCAGCAGTTCTATGAGCGTAAATCCTGAACGCTGTGTGCGCCTGTGGGCAGGAATCTGCATTTTGATTCTCGCGGGAGGAGGTGGGAGTTCACCCCTTGAAACGCGTTCCTGCAGATTAGTTCAATCGGAATACAAGAAATTCTACGGTGGGCCTGTTTCGCTGCCAAGTCGCCGTATATCTGTCCTTGCAGTCGAGTGCTCCAACCGTCTTAACGCGTCGCAACAGCGTTCGGGTCCAATTGCTTCATGAACCGCAGGAAGTCAGTTTCGACTCGTTCAACGTCACCGAATGCGGCCTCGAAATCTTTGAGCCGGTCTTTTGCTGAATACGTCGTCAGGTCCTTCGCGTTCATCGCTCGGATGTAGCGCCCGAACTTATACGACCGCGATGGCTGATCCATGAAAAAGAATGTCAGCGCCCAGCCCTGGCTGTAAGCGTGTAGGGCTCCTGTCGAAAACAGTCTGTCTGATTCAATGAACGCCTTCAGCGATTTCCTTGGACGCACTTGTTGGCTATAGCCCTGGAACCACGAATAGCGGCTGCGGTTGATTCTTGACGCTCCCCGCGCGGGCGAGGTTGAAAGGAAGCCGGGCGATTCGAATGTCATTGCCAGGCCCTCGATGATCCACCGCGGAGCCAGACCCAGTCGCGGGTGGATGCCCGTGTTGAAACCGACTTGGTGAATTCCTTCGTGGGTGATTGTCGATTCGAGGTCAGAACCCGACCCCGTGTCAAACAGCACCACGTTGGCGTCGGCAGTCGTGCCGGTCGAAAGCATGCCGGTCTTTGGTTCGTCGTCGGTCTGTAATGCCGTTTGTTTGGACTCGTATACGGCCACTCGGTTTGTGAGCCGGTGGTAGTAGCCCAGCAATCCGCGGGAGGCTCGAACACCATCTTTTGCGGCGTACTTTGCGAAGTCCTGGAAGTTCGGAAAGACGATCGCGACCAGTGGAAACTCAGATCGCTTCAGGTGGAATTGTCGCCTGCGAAATTGATAGTGGAACGCCTTGTGGACGTTCTCAAAGATCGCAGCGTAGTTCGAACTGCTGCGACCGGGAGTGCACACGACATAGTGCTGAGTCGTTTGAACCGAGAAGCCTCGCCCGAGTTCCTCGCGAAGCTGAGCGACCATCTCGCCCTTGCTGAACGGCTGGAACTTCTTTGCGACGGTCTTGTAGTCTTTGAGTGCGGCTCGGTTCAGTTGAACCATGCTGCCGTCCCGTTTCATTAACGTGACCGTTTTCTTGTCCAGCTGTTCGACACGACCCTGGTAGCTGGTCCCTTTGCCGTCTCCCAGTTCAACCATCGGCCTGGTTTGAGCCATCGCGGCGTGGGCTGTAAGTAACAACGCGGCAATAGCTGTTGCGTGGCGAACCATGGTTCCCGACTTTCTTCCGCACCTGAGGCGGTGAGCACTGTACAATCAAGCTAACGTCGGGCACGCTGACTGGCCCGGCAGGCAAATCTATCTCGCGAGCCCGTTCGCCCTCAGGAAGATCCAATCAACTGATGAACGCCCCTGTTGTTCTTGTACTGATCTTGTCGGTTTTGCCGACAAGCCAGCAGGTTAAGCCAGATCTCAAAGCGACCGTGGCAGCGTTGGTCGAAGATCTGGACTCCGACCAATTCGCAACACGCAAAGCAGCCGGCAGGAAACTGTTGCAGCTGGGGCCCGCGGCGATTGAGTTCCTCGACGCCCCGAAGTCTGCATCCGTCCAAGTCGAACAAGAACTCCGATACATCCGAGAACAACTGCGGAACCAACAGGCAGTCAGTTCGTTGGAACCATCAACCGTCACATTGTCTGAGACGTTGACCGTCGATCAGATCGCCGATCGAATCACCAAACAAACGGGAAACAAAGTCTCCGTCGCAAAACTGGGCTCAGACCTGCGCGGGCAGCGAATTGAAGTTCGATATCAGAAGCAACCGTTCTGGCACGTCATTGACGATCTCAGCAGGCAGCTCAAAACAACAATCGAACTCAGTGACGGAGCAGTCCGTTTTGTTGCGGGTGAACCACTTCGGCCAGATCGCATTTCGAAGAGCCCCGCAGGCATGAAAGCCTACCGGCTGCGTGTTGGTGAGGTGACTTCCAAGGTGTTGCTTGGCGGCGCCGATCAGAGATTGGTTCGTATCCCGTTGTATTTCGGAACCGAACCGCGGCTGCGAGGAATCTTTCTGCGAGCGGCCAGTAACACGATCAAGGTTACGGCGTCTGGCAATCGATCGTTGCCGCCGTACTCCGCGAACCAAAGCCTCGAGGTCCCCGTCAGTGGTCGTGGAGAAGAAGTGACCTGGAAACACGACGTGTTGGCTCCAATCGATCCGAAGACCAGGTCGATAGACATCAACGGAAGCGTCGAAGTCCTGATGGCTGCCGGCTACGAGCCCTTTCGGTTTCGCGACCTTGATCGAGCCAAGGGCACGCGACGAAGTCGAACCGGCGTTGACCTGCGGATCGATGATACGCAGATCGACAAGGACCGCGGCGACCTGAAAATTACACTGACCGTTGAATGGACCCGTAGTATTGGAGCGTTCGATTCTTATCGAACCTGGCAGTTCCATAACGAAGCCTGGTTGAAGACCGCGGACGGAAAGCGAATCGACTTCTCCGGTCCACTGACAACCGACGGGCAGGCCAACGGCGGCGTCCGCCTGACGTATCACTTCAAATCAGTGACCGCAGATTTATCAAAGTGCGAGTTCATCTACGAGGCTCCCACAGCCCTGCGAACCGTAAAGGTTCCATTCGAATTCAACAGCATCGGCGTCGGCGAGTAGTACCCTATCGTCCGCCGGGGCCGCGGTTCGTTCCGTTGATCCAACTGTTCCACTTGTTCGCGATTGCGGTTCTGGCTGCGTTGGATCCGTTTAGTTCGTATCCAAAATTCTGGCCGCTGAAGTATCGCAAGCACGTGATCGCCACGTGACGCGACGCTCGCGATGGCAGCCATAGCGTGCGGACCATTTCAGGGTACAAGTCGGCAGCAGGCTTTCTGGTTCGAACGCGATTAAGCCAGCCGTTCATGTGATTGGCAACTCGGGGATTTTCACGTTTGGCGATCTCAGCCCATGCCAGTTCGCCCGGCGTATCCGGTGTCCCCGGAGGATTGTTGACCAGCCACCGCAGAGCCGCGGCGCGTTCGGTTGCGTTTTCGGAATTCAGAAGTCGGTACACACTCTTCACCGGCGCGAACATCAAAGTTCCGCGCGCGTCCAGCTGCTTGCTTTGTAAGACGTCCCGGCGCAGATTGTCGCTCACCAACCACGCCGCTCGAACATCGGCCGGAACCTTAATTGAACCATACTCCGCCTGGACCCAGTCGTATTGTTTCCGGTCAACTCGCTTGACTTGTTCAACCTCCCTGGGCTTGGTGAAGTCGACGTAACGGTTTCTCATGATCCGACGATCGTTCACATCGATCGCTCCCTGATGCACCGTCAGCCGCGGATCCAGTGCAAGCATGCTTAGCGAAACTTCCGTTTCGTCCTGATGAGCTTTTGCCTCCCATGCATGCCCAGTGACCAGGAACCGAACAACATCCCCCGCCTTAAGTCCACGGTATGCCACGCGACCGCCAATGACGGTGACCTCAGCTTCGACCTGATTGTCCTGGTTCTCTTGCCAACTGAAGCCAGCGATCTGAGTCTCCTCGCCCAGCACCAATTCCAAATTACCAGGCCCCTTTGTGACGGCTCGTGTTGAAGGCAGCGTGAGGAAACCGGAGCCGACCGGATGTGGTTCGAAGTTAAGACCTCGCCACGGGGATCGCGGTCCCCGACGTGCGCCCATGACTCCGTTGACGTCCCATTTCGCAGCCACGACCGTTGGTGCCTTTGGCGGTTGGACTTCGGACGGAACATCGCGAGTCGCGGGAGGTGTCTCGACCACCGCTGTATCTTCAGGAGAGATTGTTTTTGGCGGAACCATTTCCGGGACTTTTTCCGGTGGCGGTACGTCCGGGTCTTCTTGAGGCGGCGTTTGCTTCTGTTCAGCGAATTCCTGCTTTGGCGGGACTTGTTCGCCGTTCGTGATTTCCGAGTTTGGCGACGGTTGCCAAACCCAGATGATGGCGACAACCAGAGCCGCGATGATTCCAGCCATGCCGGCGATTAGCCATTTGGTAGAGTCTGACTTCGTTCTGTCAGGCTGGCTTCGTTCGGCTGGCGCTGTGTTTCGAGTCTGCGGTTCAGGTGGAGCCGGCGTCACCGGTTTTGAGCCAAGCTTCAGCAAGCGATCGGTCAACGCCTGATCGACCTCTTCGACCGGATCTACAGGTGGGACAGTAAGCTGCACTAGTTCCAGGAGAGCGGCCTTTGATTCCCAGCAATGCGACTCAAACGCCAGTTCATCCTCAATCGACATCGAGCCACTTAGAAACGCAGCCACTGTGTTTGGGCTGGTTGTGGTCTGTGATGCGTTGGCAAGATCGGGAGCGATTGAGTTGAGTTGCTGCCACTGGTGTCGCAACCGTTTTTCGGCAGACATCCGTTCGCGCAGCGCGGCTCTGTCAGTTGATGGAATTGTGCCTTCCATCAACTGCAGTAGGAGCCTGAGATCGCTGCGTGGTTTGGTCATGAGTTGCTTATCGGACGTCCGTTCGTGTCTTGTCTGATGTCAGAATTTTCCTGAGGCGTTGTTGAGCTCGTTTGAGTTTCGGACCAACGGTGTTGATGGAAAGTTGTAAGTCTGTTGCGATCTGCGCGTAGGTTCTGTGTTCAAAATAGAATAGTTCGAGAACCTGACGATCGGGACCTGATAACTGCCGCATCGCCAGTTTCAGGTCGCGAGTATCGTCGACAGTTGGGTCGTCGCCAGCTGGACCAGCTACGGTTTCCAGGTCAGCGTTGCCAACGATTCGAGCCGACTGCTTGCTAACCCGGGATAGTTTTCGCAGGCAAATCCGCCGTGTGACAACATCAAGCCACGTTGATAGCTTGCTGCGTCCTTCGAACCTTTGCAGCTGAGCACAGTCGTTTGCCAACAGTAAGGCAAATGCGTCCGCACAGATGTCTTCGGCCAGGGCATGATCGCTTTCTCTGCCAAACTGAGCCATCGTGTTGCGAATGCGAGACAGAACCAGCCGCTGGTACTTCGCTACAAACTGCTGCCAGGCGTTTGCATCGCCACGGACGAGCCGTTTAATCAACTCGCGATCTTCAGTGTGTGCGTCGCCATCGCGCAGGGGTGGCGTTGTCGTTCGCTTTTCACGCGAACGACCCGCGGGGATCGAAGATGATCGCCGGGGCTTCGTCACACAGACCCTTCAGTAAAGTGCCATTGTCGAGCGCGACGAATGTCACGCTCGACGACGGCCACCTGTCTGGCTTCAGTGGTCGAGCAGGCGGTCGACCGTTGTGTCGTCGCCAGTGGTTCGAACTCGAACTACCACTGACGTGACACTAGTTTAACGCATTCAGCACGGCATTCCGTGCACGTTCTCCAGATTGTTCGATTTCAGCCAGTGAGTCGGCACATAAGCTCCGTACCCGAGCCACCAGGCGGAACTCGCCCAGGTCAAGTAGCGCGGCTACGCAGCGCCCGCAAACTTCGCGAACATAAGCGTCACCGGCGCGCGTCGTGTTGTTGATGCGGTCAATACAACGCCGCGCGACGATACGGGCTTCGGCGATTTCTCCGTTGGCTTTGTGCTTTCTGATTGCCGCGATGCAGCGCTTCGTGTCGTCGCCCAGGCTCTTGTTAACCCGAGCTACGGCGCTATCGACCAGTTGGGCGCATTCGGTGGCGAAGTCTTCCGGGGTTTGAGCCTGCACTGTACTACTGGAAGTACAAATGACAGTGGTGGCAAGAAGGGCGAGTGTTGCGAGCTGTTTCATGTTGATCTCCGACTTTTCCTGGTTGACGCGCAACAAACGTCGCGCGATTAGAATGGATGAGTCCAAATGTGTGAGCCGGATCCGGGCTTTACGCGTTCTTATGGACTCACAGCATGAGTGACAGTCGCGACCGGTTTTCGTGCAGCTATTGAAGAAGTTTTTCAAGACTGCGATAAGCTAGCTCGGCTTCGGCTACGTATGGGTAGGAACGATATGAGTGTGATTGTTGTGACGGGAGTTTCCCGCGGTTTGGGTCGTGAGATGGCGTTGGGGTTTGCCGCTGCTGGTCATACTGTTTGCGGGTGTGGCACGTCTGAGGAACTCACAACGTCATTGCAGAGTGAACTCGGTTCGGAACACAGCATTTCGGTTGTTGATGTTTCGTCAGACACAGTCGTGGCAGAATGGGCGTCTCGCGTCGTGGAGGATTTCGGTGCGCCTAAGTTCCTGATTAACAACGCGGCTGTGATTAACCCCAACGCACCGCTGTGGGATGTCGATGCGGCGACGTTTGATCGTCTAACCGCGGTCAACATCAACGGGATCGCAAATACGATTCGTCACTTTGTTCCCGCGATGATGGAAGCAGGCCGCGGGGTCATCGTGAACTTCAGCAGCGGATGGGGCCGCAGTGCGGCGGCAGATGTGGCTCCGTATTGCGCGTCGAAGTGGGCGGTGGAGGGACTCACGAAATCGCTGGCTGCCGAATTGCCGGCTGGGCTGGCGGCGGTTCCGCTAAACCCGGGTATCATCAACACGGACATGTTGCAGAGTTGTTTCTCCGGCGGCGCGAACCAGTTTCCTTCGGCTCAGCAGTGGGCTGAAGCGGCGGTTCCGTTCATTCTGCAAATGGGTGACAGGGACAACGGGCAGTCGCTAAGTGTTCCAGGCTTCTAAGCCGATGCCGTGATGCCGCCAGCGTTTAAACGCTTGCTTCCTGACCCAGCAACTTCGACATCACCAACCGGTTGCCCTTTTCGTTGTACTCAGCCGAGTCCATAAACGACTTAATAAGCAACACGCCACGTCCTGACGCGCGGCCGAGGTTTTCGTCGGCGGTTGGGTCGGGCAGGGCGTCCAGAGTGAATCCGTCGCCTTCGTCTTCGATCTCAATCGTGACCGTCGCATTGTCAACAGTGGACTTCACGAACACGTTCTTGTCCGGAGCCATCTTGTTGCCGTGCTTCATCGCGTTGGTCAAAGCTTCTTCCAGAGCCAGCCGGATGGCAAACTCGTCACGCTTGGTTGACCCGGCTTGCTGGATCTGAGACACAATCCGTTCGTGCACAATTTGCTGCGCAGCGAAGTCGCTGGGCAGCGTGAATTCGAGGGACTTCGGTGTGGCTGTATTGACCACTTCCGTTACTTCCGCAAGATGTGCAAGAACTGAAGGACGCTTTTAACAACAGCTTTATATCCACGAGTATGCCGTGGATTAATAAATTGTAAAGACAACAGGGGAAAGGACGCACTAGCAGTCCGCGAACCTGATCATTCACTCATCGATATTCGGGAGCCGCCTTGTGACTCAATCAGATAACCCTCTTCTCAGGACTACCGGTCTCCCCGCATTTGACGAGATTAAGCCCGAACACGTCGTTCCCGCCGTCAAATCGATCCTGGAAGACGCGATTGCGAAGCTGGAAGAGTTTGAAAAATCTGTACAGCCAACATGGGCCGGACTCATTGAACCAGTCGAAGCCATGGACATCCCGTTCGACTACGGCTGGAGTCCAGTAAGTCACCTGTTCGGCGTTTTGAACTCTGACGAACTCCGCGAAGCATACGAATCGGTTCTCGACGATGTGGTCGCATTTGGTTTGCGGTTCAGCCAAAGCAAGCCCATCTACCAGGCGCTCAAGCAGCTCAAAGACAGCGATGAATGGAACTCGCTGGATGAAGCTCAGCGCCGCATTATCGACGGCAAGATTCTGGGCGTCGAACTCTCCGGGATCGCGCTCGAAGGTGAAAAGCAGGAACGGTTCAACGAGATCGCGAAAGAGATGTCGCAGATCAGCACCACGTTTTCGAACCATGTTCTCGACGCAACCCGCGCGTTCGGGCTGGTCGTGACCGAGCCGGCTGACGCAGAAGGACTGCCGGAAAGTCTCCGGGCGATGGCGTCGGCGAACTACAACGAGAACAAAGAGGAAACCACCGCCGAGGGAACTCCGGAAGCGGGTCCATGGCGGATCACGCTGGAAGGTCCCAGCTTTGTCGCGTTCATGCAGCACTGCCGGAACTCAGAACTGCGCGAACAAATCTACCGCGCGTACCTGACCCGAGCGTCTGCCGGGGAACTGGACAACACACCGCTCATTGGCACGATTCTGAAACTGCGAAAAGAAAAAGCCGCGTTGCTTGGCTTTGACGACTATGGAGCGATGAGCCTCGCGAAAAAAATGGCGCCCAGTGTTCCTGATGTGTTGGACATGCTGGAACGCCTGCGAGTCGCCTCGTGGGATGCCGCCAACAAAGATCACGAAGAAGTTACCGCCTTCGCACAGGAGAACGGTCACGCAGGCGACCTGAAACACTGGGACGTTTCGTTTTGGTCTGAACGCCTCCGCGAAAAGCGGTACGAATACACCGACGAAGAAGTCCGTCCCTACTTCGCGCTGGATCGCGTTCTTGATGGACTCTCGGGATTGCTGGATCGTTTGTTCGGTGTGAAGTTGGTTGCGACTGAAAACGAAGCACCCGTCTGGCACGAGGATGTTCGGTTCTACTACATCGAAGACTCCGGCGGCGAACGTATCGCAGCCGTGTATCTGGATCCGTATTCCCGTCCGGAAAACAAACGCCCTGGCGCGTGGATGGATGATTGTCTTGGCCGCTGTGTGATTGATGGCGAAGTCCGCATTCCTGTGGCTCACCTGGTTTGCAACAGCACACCGCCGGTTGGCGATCGTCCGTCGTTGATGACGTTCCGCGAAGTGGAAACGCTGTTTCACGAATTCGGACACGGTCTGCAGCACATGCTGACTACCGTCAACTACCGCGACGCCGCCGGCATTAGTGGCGTCGAATGGGATGCCGTGGAATTGCCCAGTCAGTTCATGGAGAACTGGTGCTATCACAAGCCAACGCTTATCGGCATGACGGCTCATTTTGAAACCGGTGAACCGCTTCCGGATGAACTGTTCGAAAAAATCTGCGCCGCCAGAACCTATCGCGCGGGTTCTGGAATGATGCGACAGTTGCTGTTTGGTCTGACTGACCTGGAACTGCATACGAAGTTCGATCCGGACGGTGACGAGTCGGCTTTCGATGTTCAGCGGCGTATTGCGAAGAAGACATCCGTTTTGCAGCCGCTTCCCGAAGACCGGTTCCTCTGCGCGTTCTCGCATATCTTTGCGGGCGGGTACGCGGCCGGTTACTACAGCTACAAATGGGCTGAGGTCTTAAGCGCGGATGCGTTTGCTGCGTTCGAAGAAGTCGGGCTGGACAACGAAGAAGCGGTTCAGGAAACCGGACGCCGGTTCCGGGAAACGGTCCTGTCACTTGGCGGTGGGCGTCACCCGATGGATATCTTCAAAGACTTCCGTGGCCGTGAACCAGAAGTCGACGCGCTACTGCGACATTCGGGTCTTGCTTAGTCAGATCCTGCGTTGCGTGTCACGACTCGGGTGAGATGAAGCTGCAGGTTCCGGGTGAACAAAGGGTCAAAGTTGGGCCTTCGACAGGATTCGCTTGTGTACGGTTGCACCGCGTGCCATTCTAAGTCCTGCTAAACACGGTTTGATAACTCTCTCCAAGACTTTGGGTCATGTCTTCAGAGATCAATTTTTGCAAACTGCTGGCGGACGCTCAGGCAGGTGACCAATCGTCGATTGAACGGTTGATGCTGCTTTACCGTTCCACGGTTAGCAGTGAGACCCGCAAGTTTGTTGGTTCGTTGAAGTCCGATGTCAGCGTCAGTGACATCGAGCAGGAAACGTGGATTCGCGTTTGGACTCGGCTACCAGGATTTTCCGGTTCGGATGAGGACGAAGCCTGTCAAAGGATGTTCGTCGCTTGGCTGAAGGTTACGACTCACCGAGTGGGCCTGAGCATCATTGAAGCCGGCCAGGCGAAGAAGCGTGGCGGTGACCGGCAGCCGATGTCGCTTGAGCAACCTCTCAGAGATTCCACGAAGTCGCCGAGTTCGATCGTTCGCGGTCGTGAAGAACGGACTCAACTTTCCGCAGCCATCGGTGCGATCGACAGTCCGGAAATGGCTGAGATCGTGCAGTTGCACTACTTCGAGGGGCTCTCGATCGTCCAGATTGCTGAACGAACCGGCCTGACCGTTCATCAGGTGCGTTACCGCATCAGTCAGGCTTTGAAAGACCTGGGACACCAGCTGGACGATTAAATGCAGAAATCCGCACTCATTACGTCCTGACATCCATATCGAAACATTTTTGCCAGGAAAGTTTTGAACGAAGCTTCCTGAATCCTATCTATGACATTGGGCCATGTCGTCGGTGACAGACTCCTACCTTCTTCCATCGCTTGCTTCGGTGCGTTTCACGATTCACCGTCTGTGCGTGGGTCGCAGACGTCACGGCTCAAGTTTGACACCTTTTGAGCGACCCCAAAATCCTTTAGGAGACCCCAAGTGCCGAATCCGCGACACAATCCTTGCCTGCCCCATCAAACTCACGCCTACGACCCGGTCAGCATGACGTGGAGGTGTGTTGACAACGCGCCAGACTGTGGACCGTTCATGTCATCAGCCCGGCCACCACTCATGTCATCAGCTGGACCACCGCCCATGTCATCGGCCCCACCGCCACCGCCACCACCGCCGATTACTTGTGCAGTTGGGCAACACCCTGAGTGGGATTGCGCCGGCAATAGGTGGATCTGTGTTGAACGCCCTTCCGCTATCTCTTGCGCCGTCGGTCAACATCCTGAGTGGGATGAGGCGCGCGGTGAATGGATTTGCGTCCAGGATGAACTAGTAAGTGCGTTGCCGCCGCAGTGTCCACCAGGGAAATGCGCCGTTCAATTGGCTGATGGATCTTGGTGTTGTGTTGATGAACCTTCTCCGGTGCCGGATCTGAGCCTGGACATAGAGCCAGACTGCCGCGAAGAACCGACCATCGTGCTTTATAAGAATGGAACGTGGAAGTTTCTTTGAGACTGACGGCGGCTCAGGCAACGCCACCAACGCCACGTATTTGTAGAACTGTTGTTTAGATAATGAGCGAATCGACAAATCAGGATTCATCTGAACGCGACAGCAGGATCGAAAAGCTCGTGGACGAGTTTGTTCATGCCTGTCGTTTGGGTGACCTGATCAGTCGTGACGAAATCGTTGCGGCAAATCCGGAACTGGAGCCGGAATTGTCGCGTCGACTCGTGTTCGCAGAATCTCTCGTTGAAGCGTTCCAAAAAGCGGAAAGCGAACAGACAACTCAGCTTCCGCCCCGCAATGTCAGCGAACGACTGCGTTGTCCGCATTGCGGCAATATCGTTCAGGTTGTGGATGACAGCGACGAGATTACGTGTGGCGGTTGCGGCAGCAGCATTGATCGCGATGAGGAGGCGACTCATGTTTACTCGCCGTCATCGACCCGAATTGCACACTTCGACTTGGTTGATCGTGTCGGGCGCGGTGGATTTGGAGTTGTCTATCGGGCGAAGGATACGCGACTGAATCGCGATGTGGCGTTGAAGATTCCTCGGCGTGGTCACTTTGGGACGAAAGAGGAAGAGGACCGGTTCTTGCGTGAGGCGCGGAGTGCGGCGAGTCTCAAACACCCGAACATTGTGCAGGTCTACGAGGTTGGCACGGAACGCGGTTCGCACTACATCGCGACCGAGTTTATTGACGGCCGAAACCTCTCAGACGTCGTCAAGGCACAACTGCTGGACTTTCGCAGAACGGCCACATTGTTGGCGAAGATTGCCGCGGCTCTGGACTATGCTCACAACCACGGAGTGATCCATCGGGACGTCAAACCGGCCAACATTCTGGTTGATGCCAACGACGAACCCTACCTGGCCGACTTTGGCTTGGCCCGAAACGATGAACCCGCAATCACAGTCACGCGAGACGGTGAAGTGCTGGGCACGCCCGCGTACATGTCACCAGAACAGGCCGCAGCAGAACACTCGCGACTTGACCGACGCAGCGATATTTACAGCCTCGGCGTAACACTGTTTCGGATGCTTAGCGGCGAATTACCCTTTCGCGGCAGCCGCCGTATGTTGTTAAGCAAAGTGTTGAACGACGATCCGCCTTTGGTTCGTTCGCTAAACGAATCCGCACCACGCGATCTGGAAACCATCGCACTGCGCGCGATGGAGAAGGCTCCTGAAAAGCGATACCAAACGGCTTCGGAATTCGGACAGGAACTTCAGCGCTGGTTGGCCGGTGATCCAATTTTGGCTCGGCCAATTTCCAGCCTTGAACGCGCATGGCGATGGTGCAGGAAGCGCCCGTTGATCGCATCGTTGCTGGCGACCATCGCACTGTTGCTGTGTTCAATCGGTATTGGCGGTGTGGTGTGGGGTGTCCGCGAAGCCCGTCTTAAGGAAGTCGCACAAGCCAGCGATATTGAAAGTCGAGAACGACTCTCAAGTGCGCTGGCGGATTCAGCGGCTGAGAAGCTTAACGACGACGACAGCTTCGGTTCGCTGCCGTATGCGGTTGAAGCACTCGGTGTCCGCCAGACACTGGATTCGAACGCAGAACATCTCACGCGAATTCAATTGGAATCGACGCTCGCCAACAGCCCGAGGTTGTTGCATCTGGAGGAGATTGGTGAGAGCGTTGGTTACATTGCGCGTCGTCCGGACGGACAAGGGTTTGCGGTCGCATCTGGTAAAACCGTCCGTCGATACGACATGAACTGGCGCAGGTTGCAACCTGATTTACGTTCGCAGCACATCGCGGCAATTGTTGCCTTCAGCGACGACAGCGAACGCGTGCTGGCATTCGAAAAAGATTACAACGATCAGGGCGGGGCAACGGTGTGGACCACTGCGGATGGCCGGCGAACAGCCAGCATTACACATCCGGGTCTGTGGGACGCGGTTCTTAACCCTGAAGGCACGCTTGTGGCTACCGGAGGCGGTGTCACCGAAGCCGAGACGCGTGTCTGGTCGGTCGTTGACGGAGGCTTGAAGTCAACGTTCAGGCAGGGTGGAGTTAATGTGTCGGATGTTACGTTCTCTCCCGACGGAAAGAACCTGGTTGCTTCGGCAGTCGAACCGTTGCCCGGGGTGTCCAGGTACTTCCTTAGTCGCTGGACGTTGGCGACAGATGAGGAGACGAAGCTTCCAATTGTTGAATCCGAATACGTCAAGCCGATGTTTCTCAAGGACGGTCGCCTGTTGGCCGTCGCTGAGTCTGGTCTGATGCGGCGGTATGACGCTGGCGGGGAAATCGACGAATCATTCCGGCTTCAGGTTGGACCTACAGGTTCGATGGTAAGGCTCGACAGCAACGACATTCTCACGCGTGCCAACGGGGCGGTTCGGATCTGGGATCTGACAGTTCCGCGACTGCGACTCGGCCCGATTAGTCACGGTGGTCCGATTTATTCCGACGCCGTTTCACCGGATGGAACGATGTTCGCGACAGCCGGAGAGCATGATCGCGTTAATGTGTTCCGAATGGCAACGGGCGAACGAGTAGGCCCGGCTATCGGTCACGGGGCCACTGTGCGATCTATTGAATTCCTTAGCAACACGATTCTTGCAACGGGAACCACATCCGGCGTTCTGAAGATCTGGGATCTGTCCGGAATCACTCGCGGTAGCACACTCCTGAAACACTCTGGCGGTCTAAGTAATTCGCAATTCAGTCCGGACTCGAAGCGAGTTTCGACTACCTCCTATATCCAGTCGGGGCAGGCCACTCTCTGGAACCGAGCGACCGGCGAACAGATTGGCCAGGTCGAACATGGTTCGCCGGCTCTAGTGTCCGCGTTCTCACTGGACGGGCAAACGCTGGTCTCAGGCGATTCGAAAGGTGGGTTGCTGGTGCGCAGCGGGCTTGGAGGCGCGGAGCAACCGGAATCGCTTGAAGCTGCAGGCTCTGTGCAGAAGATTCGATTTTCGCCCACTGACACCGACGTGTTTGCCACGACCAATGATACCGGTGAGATTCGCATTTGGCGTCGCGGCGATGCGAATTCGATTCGACTGTTCGAACATGAGAAAATGGTGCGCGGACTGCAATTCGATCCGACGGGGCAGTTCCTGGCGTCGGCCAGTGACGATCAGACGGCACGCGTTTGGAACCTCAAGTCTGGTAACCAGGAAGGCCGGACACTTCGCGATAGTGCAAAGATTTGGTGGTGCCGGTTCTCACCTGATGGCAAACTGTTGGCGACCAGTGGTGACAGCGGAGACATTATCTTCTGGAATTGGAGAACCGGCGAAGCTGTCAGTCGCTTCTCACTATCCCGTCCGCAACGAACGTTTGACTTCAGCCCGGATGGCACGGAGATGTGCTCGATCAGTGGTTCTGGTCTTGTTCGCATTTGGGACATTCAGGATGACTCAGAGCCGCGGTGGTCGTTTTCGCATCCGCTCATCCGGACGGCCGATTGGCACCCGACGCTGCCATTGGTTGTCGCCGCGGGTGATCGGAAAGGCGAATTGGGCAGGCCCTATGCTCGGATTTGGGACACATCGTCCGGGCTGCCGCTAAGCCCAAAGCTACCCCATGCTGGTTCTGCTCGGGCTCATTTCTCACCGGATGGAACCGCGATCCTGTCGCATTCGTCGGACACAACGGCACGGATTTGGTTGATCGAACCAACTCACTATGACCTCGAAACGCTGCGGTCGTTATCGGTTGTGCTTAGCGGTTCGGTGATGAAAGAACGACGACTCGTGCCAGTGTCCGCGGCTGTCCAGGCACGGACCTTTGAGGAACTGCGGAAACGAATCCCGGACGAGTTCACACCATCAGAGAAGGAACGCCAGCACTTCGACTCTCTGCATGCACTAAGAAATCAGAATGAGTAACTGAGGTCACGCTGTTGCAAAAGCGTGCTTCAGGATGCAAAAGCTACTTGCCAATGGCCAAACCCGGAAACGCGGCATGCTATTAGTTTGAGCCGCGCTGGTGACTCGAAATCGTCAGCCAGAATGTCCCGACAGGTCATTACGGGTAACCACATCCGTTGGTCTGAAACCGTTAGGCTGAGTCCTTGGTCTTGCAACCTTCGGTTGAGTCAGTGAAGATCCCATTGATAAGCATCTTGAATGAGGGGTCTGAGGATGCTGACCGGGCTAATAATACTTTTGCTGGCAATGCCGCTGTTTGTAATAACCGCGCCGCTTGTCGTTCTTCCTCCGCGAGCCCGCAGGGCTGCCGCTCGCAATTGCTTCCGGTCTGACCGATCGTTTTCCAGGCACCGCGCGACCCACGAAGCCCGAGCGATTGTGGATCTTGGTGGAACCATGCTGGTCGTGCTGCTTGTGGTTCTCGCACCATTGGCGGTGGCCGTGGTTGCGGTTCATTCCTGGGTCATCCCCATGCCGCTGGCGATTGAAGCTGTTCAAACTGACTTTCGGAACCCGCAAGCTTGGGAAGCCAATCCAAAACGCGGACCGTACGAGAGTATTGCAAAACGGCACGAACACTTCGTCCTGTCTCGCGGCGGCACACTGGAAGACGCTCGATCCATTCAACGGACGCTCTGGCGAACATCTCCTTTCGTTGCCATGTTGTGGGTGGTGACCATGTTTGTTCTGGCCGGTTGGATTTGCCGTCTGTCGCGAAGTGCGTTTTGCGAATACCACACTGGGCTTCGCACACGCACCCTGATACTCAGCAACAAACGGTACGCCGTCGCACTGTGTAAACAGCCCAACGTAGCGGCCAGACGTCGATACCTGACTGGTTCTCGCGACGCGACTTCTTAAGCGACCAAACTGTGCAGGTCGCTAGCTTGAGCGGACCATCAACGTGATGTCGTAGTCGCCATCGGAGTAAGTGCGCTGCTGACGTTGGACCGGTTCGAACCCGTGCTGCGAATAGTAAGTTGGCAGGAAGTCCGACACGCAATCCAGGTACAGTGGTTCTGAACCCGACAACTCGTCCGCCGATTCCAGTGCCAGCGCACCGACTCCCTTGCCTCGATGATCAGGCTGCGTTGCCAACGCACGGAGGAATGGGACTGCATGTGGCGGTGCAACATCCGGCCAGTCAGTCAGAACCTCGTGGCACAGAGTGAACACGCCGACAATCGTTTGGTCTTCAATGACTGCGTAGTTTTGACCTGCCGCCTGCCACTTGGAGTATGTCTCCAGCGTGGTCGCCGAAATCCTCTGACGACGCCCTTTGGCTTTCAGCCACTTAGCGACTGATTGCAAAACCGCGAATGCGGTTTCGAATTGTTCGGGAGTCGTTTGTCCTACACGCAAATTATTGCTTCGTTTCTCCGCTGCGGCACCGATCGCGCTGACGAACGCGTTGCGTATCTCACTGGCTGACAGGCATTGCTGGTTCTGTTCGAGGAACAGTGCCGGGAACGCTCGCCCCCATTGCATCTTGACTGCATTCGGTTGCAGGAGTTTCATTAACTCGGCGGACACACGGTGTTGGAGTTCGTTGATGACACGTAGATCTGCCGGCCGATCCAGCTGCTCAGGGTCAATAGAATACGAAGCCCGGCCTGACAGCGTCAGTTCGTAAGCGAGTCTCGCGAGGAAAGCCCGTTGTTCGCTGACGCGTAGAGACTCGATGAATCGCGTGGCTCGGTCGCAGTCTGAATCAACTTCCATTGTGGACTTGATCTCCCTACTTCATCAATTCCAGCATCGCTTCACCAAACCCGGTTCCGGCCTGAGCGAAGAACCACGGGCTGCCGAGATAGTGGTACGGCCGATCGTTTCCGAATTGTCGCCACTTCGCTTCGTCCTTCTTCCAACCGCCTGGGCCGGTGAAGATTGCGTGCGCCTCCATGTCCCAGTATTGGTCTGTCTTCACGCACGCCACGTTGCCTTTGAACTCAGGGTAGGTCGGAACCTTCGCCTGTGCCTTCTTGATGTAGTCTCGTGGCGAACCTTCCTTGATTTCTTCAACAGTCCCACCGTTGCCCATCTGGCCGATCACGAATGGCATCGTTGGAGCCTTGAACTCTTTGCGAACGTCTCGGATGAAGTTGGCCATGTTCTTCTCGTAACTCAGCCAGAAATCGTTGTACTGATCGTTCCAGCCCTGGAACCAAACGAAGCCGGCGATCTGGTAGCCCTGGTCTTTGTACCCCGGAAACCGCTTGCCAATCTCGGCCAGGCAACTGTGAACTTCGCTAACCATGTTGCGGTAGTCCTTGCCGTAGTTCGCTTTGAACTCAGCAGCTGTCACCATTTTCCGCGGCCTGAACTCTCGCAACCGTTTCTTCTTTTCAGCCGTCTTGTTCTGTTCTGTGACTTTCGCGTTGTACTTTTCGATCCGCGCCGGTTCGGCCTCGTTCCATGCTTTGTTCTTGGCGTTCAGTTCCTCGGCCATCGCGGCGTACTCGGAGTCTGTCGCCATTGATGAAGGTGACAAGAATCCTTTCGCCAGCGCCCGCCCACCCCATGAGGTTTTGATGATGAGAACCTGTTCGTCTAGTCGGTTACCCACAACGTGACCAAAGTTGAACTCCGGTCCGAACCCCTCCTTCGGCGCGCCGTAGCCAACCGTCAGGTCGCCGTGTTTCCCAAGGTAGTTAATCCAAACATCCTTGCGAACGCTCCACAGGTACTCAGGCGTTTTGCGGCGGTTCCCAGGATCTTTGGTCTCCGCGACTTTCTTGATGAACGCGTCGTAGTCGCCGTTCCTGATGAAGTGTGTGTACCGAGTTCGATACTTCTCCTGTGAGACCTGCCAGGTTAGCGGTTCAGGAAATCCACGGCCTTCCATGTTCGATTGACCGGCCAGAATGAAAACCTTGACCGGCTTCGTACTGGTCGATGCTTCGAATTCCGACCGTTGTGCCAACGATGTTAGTGGAGTGAGAACGGCAACAAGCAGGGCAAGGCGGTTGTTCATGGGAGGGGCTCGTGTGAGAATGGGGCCATTCAGGATACCCTTGAAATCGGCACGAATGTAGGAACTCACTTTGGTTTCAGCGGAGCGCCTAAACTGACGATGGCCACCTGCCTTGCCGGTCGGGACTCGTTGCCGCGTTCGCCACCAGGACGAAATCGGTGAAATTAGGAATTCGTCTGAGCGCAAGCGGCGTGGCCGATAGTAAGTGAGCCGAAGGCCGTGAGGCCTCGGGTAGAGCGGTGTAGAGCGTTTGGAGTTGTGTGAATTCAGAGAAGCCCTTGTGGCGGTTTGATAACGATGGGATGTTGATGGATGGCGGTTCAGGAACGTTAACCCGCATTTGACCCGAGGCCTCACGGCCTTCGGCTCAATTCAGACAACGACTTGTGAAAGGACCATGCAATGAAGCAATTCTCAGTCCTGCTATGCCTGGCCGTTCTGCCAGCGGTGGGTTCAGAACAAGAACCCGTGACCTTCGCCAAACATATCGCGCCCGTTATTCACTCGAAGTGCACGATGTGTCACCGCAAAGGGCAGCCGGGGCCGTTCGAACTGATCACTTACAAAGATGTGAAGAATCGAGCGGAGACGATTCAGGCCGTCGTGCACGATAAGTACATGCCGCCGTGGAAGCCCATCAGTCATGACGTGGAATACTCCAACGATCGTCGCCTTACCGATTCAGAAACGAAGCTACTGGATTCGTGGATCGCGGCCGGAACACCGTCGGGCGATTTGAATACGGTTAACGCTCCGAAGTTCACAAGTGGTTGGGCGTTGGGCAAGCCGGATCTTGTGTTGAAGATGAACGGAAAATTTGCGGTTCCTGCTTCCGGTCGCGACGTTTACCGTTCGTTTGTATTCAACGCGGCGCTTAAGGAAGACAAATGGGTCAAAGCCATCGAACTCCGCCCAACCGCGCGTGGGGCAGTGCATCATGCATTGTTCTTCATCGACAGGTCGGGCGAAGCCCGGCGGCGCGATGGTGAAGACGGCAAGCCAGGTCTGTCGGGGATGTCGTTTCTTCGAGGCGGTAGTCGAAGAGGCCGTGGTCGCCGGAGTAGCGGCGGTTCGTCCGGCATTCAGGGTCTTGGCGGCTACGTGCCGGGGGCAATGCCGAACAAGTTGCCAGGCGATCTGGCCCGGTTGTTGCAAAAGGGTGGCGACATTGTCATGCAAACTCATTTCCACCCATCAGGTAAGCCCGAATGGGAAGAGGCAGAGCTGGCTTTGTACTTCGCGGACGAACCGCCATCGAAGCAGATGGTTTCGATTCAAATGCCACCGTTGTTTGGCTACTTCGCGGGGATTGATGTCCCGGCTGGCAAGAATGACTTCGAAATCGAGCAGTCGTTTACGCTGCCGGTCGATGTTGAAGCGGTTCAAATTGGCGGGCACGCTCATTACATCTGTCGAGAGATGGAACTCCACGCCACGCTACCGGACGGGAAGAAACTTGATCTGCTGACGATCGACGATTGGGATCTGGACTGGCAGGATCAGTATCAGTTCAAGCAACCAATTCCTCTGCCCGCCGGAACCAAATTGGATGCACGCCTGGTGTACGACAACTCGGCAGACAACCCTGAGAATCCCCATTCACCACCGCGCCGTATTAAGTGGGGGCGTGAGTCAACGGACGAAATGGGTAGCGTGACGCTGCTGGTTGTGCCGACGCAAAAGTCTGACACCAGCAAGCTGCGACAAGCGACCCGTGATCTCTTTGCCTCGGCCGCTCGAAAAGGGCTGTCACAACGAGCCGGCCAGAGGAACCGGAGTCTCCGCTCATTAGGAGACACCAGTCAGTGGGTAAAATCACTCGACCGAAACAAGGACGGGCAGTTACAGGAGTCTGAGGTTCCCGCACGAATTCGCAAGCGGGTGTTCGACTTTGCTGACAAGAACAACGACGGCGTGATTGACGAGAACGAACTCAAGAAGGCTCAGACTGTATTGCGAGGTGGCCGATGATCTTGATTCTGCCGGGCGAGTAAGTACCAGGGATGTCGCCGACTCATGCTTCTTCAACCAGTGCGGCGAGTTCGTCTTCCGGGATGTCGAAGTTGGCGTAAACTTTTTGGACGTCGTCGTGGTCTTCAAACGCTTCGATGAGGTTCCAAACTCGTTTCGCATCTGAACCCGTACACGCCACCGTGTTGCCCGGGATCTTTGTGATCTCAGCTGACGTGACAGGCAGTTGAGCGGCGTCGACCGCGTCTTTGACTGTGGTGAAGTCCGAAACCTGAGTCAGGATGACCCAGCTTTCACCTTCGTCCGCGACGTCTTCGGCACCCGCTTCCAGAGCCAGCGTCATGATGGTCTCTTCGTCACCGGCTTCCTTCGGCAAAACAATCTGGCCTTTGGTTTCAAACATAAATGTCACGCAGCCTGGCTGTCCCAGGCTGCCGCCGTTGACTTCGAACAGCTTCTTGATTTCCGGAGCGGTACGAGTTCGCTTGTCGGTCAGGCAGTCAACTATCACAGCGACTCCGCCAGCGCCGTAGCCTTCGTACGATAGTGACTCGAACTGAACGCCATCCAAATCACCGGTACCTTTCTTGATCGCGTTTTGGATCGTGTCTTTGGGCATGTTGTGTGATTTGGCTTCGTCAATCGCATACCGCAGCGCGAGGTTCGCGGCCGGGTCACCGCCCCCGTTCTTCGCCGCCACAATGATCGCCCGCGAGCATTTGCTCCAGACTTTGGATCGTCTGGCGTCCTGACGCCCTTTGCGGTGTTTGATGTTGGCCCATTTGCTGTGACCGGCCATGTGCTTGCTTCCTGTATCGCTGAATCCGTCGGAACCAAATTCTAGCAGGATTAGGTGGCCGGTGAAGAATGCAAGACCGGCTTGTGTGGGGCTCCGAGAACAGCAATAGTGAAAACATATCGCTTAGACATCCTGATGCCGCGATCACGGAGATTGCCATGCGAACTTTTCTAGTCTTAATAGTTGTTCTCTCTGCGAGTATCGTGGTGCAGGACGAGGATGCGATCCAACAGGCTCGGCGCGAGCGCTTGTTGCTTGCACTACGAAGTGAAGTGGCGGCTGTAGCCGCATTGCCGTTTATGATGCAGGTCGAAGAGATGAAGGCGTCTCTGGATCTTGAGGCCGCGACAACTCGGCGTCTGGAGCTTGTCGTAAAGAAAACGGTGACAGATCAAGTTGCTCAATTGGACAAGGCCTTGTCCAGCAGCCTCGAAGGCGCACGATCGACGATTCCCGAAGTTGTGATCCTGAACGGGCGGCGGGTGCCGATAGTCGACTCCCCCAAAGATCCTGCAAGTCCCTTCAAATTAGTGATCTCGCCCCAGAACGGGCAGGATCTTTGGTGTCAGGTCAACGGTAGCGGTAGTTCATTAGAGATGCCAAAGGGCTTCGCTGAAACTTTGGTATCGAAGATGCAGGTTGAGTTGGAGAAAGCTGGAGTACCGGCGGCCGCGATCGCTCGGTACCACGCAAACTTTGCAAAACGAAAGAAGGTCGCAATTGTAAACGCCTTGCACGCTGCGCTGACTCACCACCTGCAATTGCGAAGTGAGCAGTCAGAAGCTGTGCGGGCGTGGATTGTCGAGCACCTGAAGGTCGAGAAAGGAGGCGTCTTGCTGAATATCTCCCGCCAACTGCCAAGTCTATGGTGGCCGGGGAATCTGCCTAAAGCCGGACCACCGCAGCTTACAGCTCTACAAAAGCGAATGTGGGAGTGCCTGTATCACAGCAACATCGAGCCCGGGCAGTGGTAGCCGCGGTCGGTCAGTCAGTTATCTTCTTCCATTGCCGGTCCAACCGTTTGACCGAAACCGGAACCGCCGTCCCAAGCTTCTGAGCGAACAACGACACGCGGTATTCTTCCAGCATCCAGCGGTACGTGACGAGTTCTGGATCGATGATGTTGCGGGAGCGGTGATCGGCGATGCGGTCGTGGTAGCGGTTCTCAAGCGGAGTTAGCTCGCGCATGGCGCGTTGGTCGGCGTTGAGGGTTCCGTGGGGCAGGCGTTCCAGACGATGTTGGATTGCCTGGAAGTAGCGTGGGAATTGCAGGAGCCATTCCCAGGGCGTCGCCAGCAGAAAGCCGGGGCGGACCAGTCCGATGAGTTGCTGTTGGACGTCGGCGTAGCTGGGCTTCCACGCGTGGGTGCATTTCTCGTCGGCCGTGGATGATGCGGATTGGTAGCTGTCGAAGAGGCCGGGCAACAGTGCGGCAGCGTCCTGAACCGCAACGCTTAGGTAATTGGTTGCAGTTGCGACACGTTCGTTGAAGGCCTCGCGCGAACGGGGGATGGTTGGTTCCTGAAACATCGCTCGGTCGGCTAGCAGGTCGAACAGTTGGCTGTCGATGTTCATGTGTGGAATTGCGGAGCTGATCAGGCGGATGCGATCCATGCCAGGGAAGCGGTCGGTGTGGTTCGCGATTTTCTTTTTCTCACGCAGTGCGAACAACCGGCGGACTCCGGCGCGGCTGGTCCACATGGCGGTGGTGGCGTCGTCCAGCAGACGCAGGTTCGCGCTGGCTCCGGTGTCCACCAGAGCAGGGTACTTTGTCATGCGCATGTTGGATTCGACGATCTCTATTGAGACTGGTAGCGCGTCGATGGACCAATCCAGAAGTTCGTTTTTTGTCCAGTCGCTGGCCGATTCTGCTGCCACAGGTTTGGTCGGTGTTGTCGGTTTATCCGCTGGCTGGTCTGGGCTTGGTTCTTCTTCGCCTCCGTCGATGATTTGCAGGGTCATGCGCAGGTGGCTGGGTAAGCGGCCAAGGTCGAAGTCCTGCGGTGTGATCATGTCACCCGCGATGCGGGTGAGTCGTTGTGAGAGTTCGACTCCGATGTCGCCGACTCCGAACGGCAGATCCTTGACGACTTCTCTGGCGGTGTCCGGGGCCGGAACCAATCGCCGGCGCAGGTCCTTGGGCAGGGACTTGATCATCGCGATGACTTTTTCTTCCAGCAGTCCGGGGACCAGCCAGCCGAGACGTTCTTTTGGAAACTGGGACAATCCGGTTCGCGGAACCGTGATGGTGATCCCGTCGTCTTCGGCGCCGGGTTCCATGTTGTATTCGAGTTGGAACTGGTTCACGCCGATCGCAAGTTCTTCGGGGAACCCCGCCGTTGCTTCAGCAGCTTCTTCTTCCTTTAGGAAATCGTCGCGCTGCAGGAACAGCAGTTGTGGTTCCTTCTTCTCGACCTTCTTTCGCCACTTGTCCAGTTGCGCGCCGGAGCAGACGTCTTTTGGAATGACGCGGTCGTAGAAGTCGAACAGCACATCTTCGTCGGGCGTCAAATCCATGCGCCGAGTGCGTTGTTGCATGCTGTCGAGTTCTGCCATCAACGCCTGGTTGTGCTGGAAGAACGGTGCTTTGGTTTCCAGTTCGAACTGAACCAAGCCCATCTCGATAAAGATCTCGCGCGACTTTTCCTGGTCAACTTTGGCATAGCCGACTCGGCGACGCGGGACGATTGTCAGGCCAAACAAAGTGGCCTTTTCGAACGCCATCACGCTGGAGCTCTTCGCGTGCCAGTGTGGTTCGGAGTACTTCCGTTTGACGATGTGTCGGGCGAGAGGTTCGATCCAGTTTGGGTTGATGCGGGCAATCGTGCGCGCGTAGCGTTTGTTGGTTTCGACCAGTTCGGACGCGACGATCCACTTTGGTTTTTTCGCGGCCAGTACTGAACCGGGCCAGAGGATCAGCTTGATCTGGTCGGCTCCAGCGTACTCCTTGTCTTCGGGGCCTTTGTAGGCGACGCCGGACAGCAGTCCGGTGAGAAGAGCGCGGTGGATGGCGTCGTAGTCTTCGCAGCGTTTCTTGCGGAGGCCTTTGGCGTTTTCACGGATGGTGGGGTCGTCGCTGCGTTCGATGAGGTCGCGGAGTTGCCGGTTCAGATCGACCCATTCGCGCATGCGGTTGTAGTTGAGGAAATTTTGCAGGCACGCTTTTCGCAGCTTGCTGTGCGACAGGTTGGCTTTCTGTTCGTGAAAGAAGTTCCAGACGTTTAGCAGGCTGAGGAAATCAGACTCTTCGTGTTTGAACTTTTCGTGGGCCTCGTCAGCGGCCTGCTGTTTCTCAACCGGCCGGTCGCGTGGGTCCTGAATTTCCAGCACGGCGGCCAGAACCAGAACTTCGTGCAAACAGTGTTCGTCGATCCCAGCCAGAATCATACGACCGATTCGCGGGTCGACCGGCAGCTTGCTGAGTGTGCGACCGATCGTGGTTAGTTCGTTCCGTTCATCCACTGCGCCGAGTTCAAACAGTGTTCGGTAGCCGTCACGGATCGTGGCGGGGCGCGGTGGATCGACAAAGGGGAACTCTTCGATCGCTCCCAGTTTCAATGCGGTCGCGCGCAGGATGACGGAGGCGAGGTTCGAACGCAGGATTTCCGGCTGGGTGTATTCTTCGCGTTTGTTGAAGTCAGATTTGTCGTACAGGCGGATGCAGATGCCGGGCCCGATACGTCCACAGCGACCCATTCGCTGATTGGCTGACGCTTGTGAAACCGGTTCGATTGGCAACCGCTGAATTCGGGATCGCGACGAGTAACGACTAATCCGCGCGGTTCCGGTATCGACGACGTAGCGGATGCCTGGAACCGTAACTGAGGATTCGGCGACGTTGGTTGCCAGGACAATTCGGCGAGCTTTGGCCGGAGCGAAAACGCGAGCCTGGTCTTTGGGTGAGAGTCGCCCGTAAAGCGGCAGGACGTCGCAGCCGACTAAGCGGCCTCGCATACGCCGGTGGACTTCGCGAATGTCGCGTTCGGTTGGCAGGAACACCAGTACGTCGCCCGGTCCTTCGGTGATGACCTCATCGAGTGCGTCGATTGTCGCGTCCTGCCAGTCACGGTTGCGCCGGGGTTGGTTGGGGTCTGTGTCTTCTTCGACGGGGCGGTAGCGGAGTTCGACCGGATAGGTTCGGCCTGAGACTTCGATGATTGGGACTGGCGATTGTTCGGTCTCGAAGTGTTCCTGGAACCGTTTGGCGTCGATGGTCGCGGACGTGATGATGAGTTTCAGGTCGCGGCGTTTTGGCAGTAGTCGTTTGATGTAACCCAACAGGAAGTCGATGTTGAGCGAACGTTCGTGGGCTTCGTCGATGATGATGGTGTCGTAGTTGTCCAGGAACCGATCGCCGGCTGTTTCAGCCAGCAGGATTCCGTCGGTCATCAGTTTGATGTAGGTGCTGTGTTTGGTGGAATCTGCGAACCGGACTTTGAAGCCCACTTCGTTGCCAACCTGACACTTGAGTTCATCCGCCACCCGAGCTGCGATCGAACGAGCCGCGATGCGTCGTGGCTGCGTATGGCCGATCATGCCGCCGATCCCCTGACCGAGTTCCAGGGCGATCTTTGGGAGCTGCGTCGATTTACCCGAACCGGTTTCGCCACAGATGACGACGACCTGGTGATCGCGAATGGCTGCGGCGATGTCCTCACGCCGTTCGAGCACAGGCAGATCGAACCCCGAGTAGTCAATCTTCGGTTTCTTTGCGAGCCGATCGGATCGACGCTGCGTTGAGCGTTCCAGTTGGCTCTTAAACTGGTTCAGGCTCTTGTCGAACGGCTTCTTTTGCTTGGCGGCTGTTCTGATTGAGCGCATTCGCTGACGGAGGCGATGCTGGTCGGCTCGCATCGCTTTGCGGATTTGCTTTTCGAGTTTGTCGAGTTCAGACATGGGTGTGGACTGATGCCACGAAAAACACAAAGAGGTACGAAAACGAGCCGCGGGACATTTGGTGTTGCTCAGTGGACCCGGATATTAGCAGGAGGCTCGCGCAAAGCTGCGCGAAGTTTGGGGCGCGGGGGTTCTCGTTCGTAAGAGCGAATCGCCCGGCGATTCTGCCGCTGGGTTGTGGGCGAACTATTGAGCGGGGAAGAGTTGGAGGAACCCCATTGTCTCTGAACCTCGAACCAACTGCTCCTTTTCGTCGGTCACGCTGCTGTACTGGCCGTCTGTTGGGTGACGATGAACGACAACCGTTCGCTTTGTTGGGAGAATCAGCCAGTACTCGCTGACTCCTGCGGTGGCGTAGATGGCTGCTTTCTCCCTGTCCACTTGCTCGGTTGAAATCGCGACCTCAATGACAAGCTCGGCAGTTTGCGGATGGGCCAGCATGAAATCGTCGCGAGTGCCAACGACCACTGCGAGATCTGGTTCTGGTTCAGAATCAGAGAACGTGAGCGGCTGTTCGACTCGTACCGACTCGCCGGTGGTGGTCGATTCTTGAAGCCACTCTGCTAGGAATTGGACGGTCCATGTGTGAAGTGGAGGCTTCCCGCATTTCTCGACCATGATTCCGGACAAGAGCTCGGTTCGTTCCGGAATGATTCCGGACTCGCATAGTTGATGGTACTGGTTCACTTTCAGCCGGAGGACTGAACCACTTACCGCTGGGTTGTCGAGAATTGATGACATGGTGCTTCCTGGTCCGTCGTACTCACTCTGTCTGGTTTGTAAGAGGTTCATTTCGTTGCGGCAGCAGGCGACCTGAACAACAGCTGTAGTTCCCTGGCACTGAGTGCTTTGTTGAACACACTGACTTCGTCGATTCGGCCGCCGTAGTTGATGCCCAGCATGATGCCGACTTTCTTTGGATCCCAATCGTATTGCTGATCCCATTTCACTTTGGCTGCGGGCTTGCCATCGATGTACATCACGGCGTCGGCGGGTTTGCCGGTGTTGAACTTGTCCCAGGTGAATGTGACGTGAGTCCACTTTTGGTTTGAGAATGGCAGTTTGGTAATGGCCCCGAGTGGTCGTTTGCTGTCTGGGATGTCGTCGTACTTCAGGGCTTTCGGGTTCCAGTGTTTGTAGTTCGAGTACGCGCCAAGTCGGAACTGGCGTGGGTTGTCTTTGGTGAAGTCCAGGAAGAATGATGCGTCGTTCCATTTCTTGTCAGTGATCTGAATCGGATCGACGAATCCGGGCGACAGGTCTTTGACCGGATCCAGCTTCATCCAAAACGAAAACGTACCGGAAAACGGTTCGCCCTTCTTTGGCATCGGGACGTTGCCTTCGCCTTTGAAGAACGGGAACGAGGGGCTCTTCTTCGTGAAGTGCAGGCAGCCACCGGTGCGACCACCGGTTTTGTCGTGCACGATTTCGGTTCCCTGCAAGCCGACGACCGGGTCTGTGAGTTCCGTGGATTTTGTCGTGTACAGCTTCTTGTCGCCCTTACCGAAATCCGCGTTCAGGTTTGAATCGAACGTCGCGTGAAGCAGCATCGCTTGTTGTAGCTCTGTCGGAATCGCAGCCGATTGAGTCTGCGCATGAACCGTGCAGGTGAGTGTTGAGGCGATAAGAGCAGCAATAGAACCGAGACGCATGACGAACCTCCTGAGTGTGGGCACAGTAAGTAGTAGATACTCAGCAACGCAAGTTGCAATGCGTCGGCAGGAGGCGAAGAAGAAAGTCCGCTACGACTTTGGCCCCGAATCGAAACGCAAAGAAGGGTGTCCCCAATGGAGCCATTCTGAGCGTGCCTATGACAATCCAGTTTGGTCTAAGACTGGACCCGTCGATCTTAGCAGAGGCTCGCGCGGCGACGACGATTTCGGACGCCGCTGAAGAC
Organism: uncultured Planctomycetaceae bacterium; assembly: GCA_964485095.1. Lineage (GTDB taxonomy): Bacteria > Planctomycetota > Planctomycetia > Planctomycetales > Planctomycetaceae > CAYNWT01. Next base: position 39,163 of record CAZAIB010000005.1, read on the forward strand.
CAGAACGAACATGAGAATCGTGCTTGAGGGTTCTGGTACCGAGGTGATATTGCGAATCTGCCAGGCTGTGATGTGGGCATTCCCAAAACCCTGGGCGTTTAAGATGAGGTTCAGATCGGTCCCGTCAGACGTGAATGTTCCAATTGCGAACTGGCCAAACGGGCTGCCGATTGTGTTGTCAGGGTTCGATTCTAAATCGACAAAACTGTTTGTTCCGGTTCCGTCGTCGTCGAACCGCATCACTCGATCGCTGGTCCCCCCGGGACGCTGGTCCGTATAGAACACCTGGACCTCGTAGGTGTCCCCGAGCACAAAGTTACCAATATCCAGAACAACATCGCCTGTTCCGCTTCCGAATGTGAACTCATCCAGCAGCGTGTCAAAGTCGGCATCGCCGGAAGTGCCTCCCCCGAGAACGCCGGCGAAGGTATTGCCTAGCACGCTACTGGAAGCGAATGTGACACCGTTGGCGGTGACAGTGGAGTTGCCTCCGTTGAACGCAGACTCCAGTGTGCCGTTAGTGCTAATGTTGGTTACGTCGGTAGTGTCGGTTGGGCCGGTCCACAGGATAAGATCGGCTCTGCACTGGGCTCCCAGCAGCAGCACGAAGATGCACATGGATTTGGGGAATGTCTTCATAAAGCAATCGACGTGCCTGATGAGTCGAGCGAGGCCCATTGTCATGTATCTGCACTTAAGCACACCCCACTTAAGGGCTCTGAATGGGGCTGCTCTATTCGGTGCTATCGGGACCGGGTGACGTCGGCTTGTGCCGGTACCAGGGCCAATCGCCAAGCCGGCGCGTGCGGTTCGCAACAATTGCAAAGCGTGGTCAGCGGGCGAATAATCTGTGGCAAAACTGTCAGGAAGGGTGCACTTAATGAATCTGCGATATGTTGGCTTGGCTGTCTTGTTGTCTGTTTCGGTGGTGGTAGCGCAGGACAAGAAGGAAGTTCGGTATGACTTCGGTCCCGATTCCAAGCGCAAGGAAGGTGTTCCCAAAGGAACCATTACTCAGCATGAATGGACCAGTACTTCGGCGTTCGCCGGAACGAAGCGGCGGTATTCGGTTTACGTGCCGAAGCAGTACGATGGTTCCAAATCCGCGGCGCTGATGGTGTTTCAGGATGGGCACGCTTACGGAACTGAGAAGGGTGACTTTCGTGTTCCGATTGTGTTCGACAATTTGATTCACGCTGGCGACATGCCGGTCACGATTGGTGTGTTTATCGACCCAGGGCACAAAGGCGAACTGTCAGAAAAACGCGGTTGGCGACCGCGGCCGTCGAACCGTTCGTTTGAATACGATTCGCTATCGCCCGCGTATTCTGAGTTGCTGTTGAAAGAAATTCTGCCGGAGGTTGAGAAGACCTATAAGCTGTCGAAGGATCCGGAGATGCGTGGCATTTGTGGAATCAGCAGCGGCGGCATTTGTGCGTTCACTGTGGCGTGGGAACGTCCGGATCAGTTTCGCAAAGTGCTGAGTCATGTTGGCAGCTTCACAAATATTCGCGGCGGCCATGTTTATCCGGCGTTGATTCGGAAGCGCAAGGACGTGTTGCCCATCCGAGTGTTCTTGCAGGACGGCAGCAACGATTTGGACAACGAACACGGCAACTGGCCGCTTTCGAACCAGCAAATGGCAAAGGCGCTGGAGTTCAGGAAGTACGACTACAAGTTTGTGTACGGTGACGGTGGTCACAATGGGAACCACGGTGGGGCGATTCTGCCCGAGTCGCTGCGTTGGCTGTGGCGCGATTGGAAGTCGGATTAGGTTGGGCCGTTTGGCGGTCGCGGGACTGTTTGAGTCCGGACGGTGCGGTCCGAATACAAAGCATTCGGCGACTGTGGTACTCGACGCTGCCCGGCGCGCGGTCTATCATCCCGCGTTCAACTTTTGAACTCGGAACGAGACGCAAATGGGTATCGGGGAAATCGCAGGTCTGTCGACCGCGATGCTGTGGGCTTTTTCCAGCCTGCTGTACGCCGAGACCAAACTCACCGCGTGGGGAATGAACTTCTCCAAGATGGCAATCGCGGTTGTGATTCTGTTTGTGCAGGTTGTGGTTCTGGCGGCCTGGAACGGGGTTCCGGTTTTCAACGCATCACCCACAGCCTGGATGTGGTTGGGGATCAGCGGGTTGGTTGGTCTGACCATTGGTGACACGTGCTACTTTCGCAGCCTGCAGATCATGGGGGCGAGGCGGTGCTTGATTGTCACCACGACCGCGCCCGTGTTTGCGGCGATACTTGGTTGGTTGTGGCTTGGCGAAGTGCTGATCTGGTTGACCGTGCTGGGAATCACGTTGACGTTGGCGGGTATCATGTGGGTGATTCTGGACGGCGATGGGAAAGACGAGGAACCCGGACACTATCCGGGGACTCAGCGTGTTGGGATTCTGTATGGCGTTGCCGCGTCTCTTTGTCAGGCAGTAGGTCTGGCGACTTCTAAGGTGGGAATGGAAGCTATCGGCCCGTTGGAAGGCACGTTGATCCGGATGTTCCTTGGTGGAGTGTTCGCCTTGTTGGTTGTTGCAGGCAAGAAACAGTTAGCGACGACTGTTTCACAGGTCGCGAAGCCGGATGTTCTCAGAAAACTCTTGCCGGCTGTTCTGTGCGGCACCTGGCTGGGTGTGTGGTTCAGTCAAATCGCTGCAAAGGAAACCGAAGTTGGTATCGCGCAGACGTTGTTCGCAACATGCCCGCTGTTTGCCATTCCGATGGTTCGCATGAAGTATGGAACCAAAATTACGACGGCGGCCGTGGTCGGTTCAGTCGTGGCTGTGATTGGCATCTGCCTGATTGTCTTGCCCGATCGAACAGATCCATCGAAGCAGAAAGATGCCGAGCCAGCAGCCAATCAGGTACGCTGGGAAGTCCCACCAGCTAAACGAATTGCCGAGCACCAATCGGCCGGGCAGGGTGCTGCGGATGGCCCGCAACCAGGCGGGTTTCCACAACTGTGAGAACTCAACCAGGCAGGTTCCAACGAACACCGCCAACGCGATGCGGTTGATGGCCGAACGGCGTGGAACCAGCACGAATGCGATCAACATGAACAGCAGTTCGTAAGCGACGCTGGCTGGTCCCCAGTTGTTAACCCAATCGCGACCGGGGCCGGGGTAATACTTGCAGCCCAGACCAATCGCGATCACCAATGGGATGCAAACGACTGCCGCTATGCGTGCTTTGTTGTTTTGACGTTGGTTTGTGATTGTTGTCCCGTTGCCCGGCTTCGCGGATTTCGGCCATCTGGCCGTAGTGACAGAGCGTTGGCGGGATGCGTTCGGCTGGAACGCCGACATCCGCGTTCGTTCGTTGGCGCGCCGTTTTGGTGATCAGTTGAGTGTATAAAAAATGCCGGCTATCCATACGGGAGAGTTTGGATAGCCGGCGTGCCGTGGGTCGGCTTGAATCGTTGGCTTTGCGAGGGTCAGTGTTCTCGCGACGCCAGGTTGTGTGCTACCTGCGAAGCCGACTTGCGTAGACTTCGGGGTCGGCGTCGAACGCTTCCATCGAAGCCGCGGTTGAAAACAGGTACAGATGGTCCTGATACCATCGGCAGAAGTCGAGGCGTCCTGAACGCCGTTCGTTGGAATGAACCAACAACACGACATCCATTCCGTTGGCCATTGGTGCGTAGCGTTCCGGGTTCTCCATGAACCGCAGTCGGGCATGTGGAGTTGAGAAGTAGTAGGTTCGGTCACCGTGGATCGCAAACAGCTGCGGTTGTGAATCCAGCAGCACTCGGTTGTCTCTCAGGCCGACAGGGCAGAACCCTTTGAATCCGCTAAGTTCGCCGCGGGCTGCAATCAGAGCTTTGCGTTGTTGCCGCGACATCCTGAGTGCTGCCGTGACGTTTGCAGGCAGGCCTGGCACCAGAGCGGGGTTTTGGGTTTGCGGTTGAGTGCGGACGGCCGGTTGTCGCGGGATTTCTCGACGGCTGGACACGGCGCGGGCTGGGACGGTGTTTCGGAATGTTGGCCGAGGCTCTGGTTCGTACCTTTGTTGTGGCGTTGGCTGTGAATATGTCGGCGCGGGCACTGAAAGGTCCAGAGGATTGGGGCCGCCGGTCGTGTTTGTACGGGACTGGAAGTTGTTGGGCGCCGGCAGGGTGGGGGCTTGATCGAATTGATCAAGTTGCCACGACGACGGCGATCGTGGCTGTGGCTGTCGTGGTTCGTACCGCTGACGTTGTTCAGGCTGTGGATATTGCGGGCGTTCGTACTGTGACTCAGACTGTTGCCACTGCTGACGCTGAGGCTCGAACCGCTGGGGCTCAAACCCTCGGGATTCTGGCTGTTGGTATTCCTGTTGCCCGTAGTCAGGCTGGTTGGGCGTTGTCAGGTCCCAGTCGAAGTTGTCTGGCATCCAGTCAGAAGTCTGCATCTGTCGGTTTTCAGTCCAATAGATTGGTTTGAGTCCGCGTCGGAACCTACCAATCGGGCGAGCTGGTTTTGGAGTCGGGTACTCTGCTGGTTCCGTTTTCTTCAGATCAGTCGGCTGGGGTGTATACGACCTCATGTGCCCCGACCAGCTTCTCGCCTGCGACGTCGCGGCCGGCGGCTGTTGTGCCTGCCAGCGAGCTCGATCTCTTAGACGTTGTTCGGCGGACACTGTTTGCAGTTGGGCATCGCGGGTCGCCTGAATAGGGATCGCTGATCCAGGAGTTGCCGCAAGCAGGCCGGGCTGGACTGGTTGGGATGCAGCTGGACTTGAGGCTGTGATTGGTTCAATTTCATCCAGGCGCAACGGGTCGGTATCGGCGAATTCCATTTGGTCGGTGAAGGGGTTCTGAATTCCGAACTGCTCGGCTGTTGGTCCAGCCTGTGTCGGTGCGGCCGTGGGCACAGCGGCTTGTTTTGTGAACAGGTCGTCAAAGCGGTGCACCAGATTCTTGCTGGCTTTGCGTACCGGCCGCTTTGCTGCTGTTGTTTCCTGCGGGGCCTGCCGTTTCGTTCGAGACGAGATGGGGCCGCGAGCGCGGATGGGTCGGCGAGTCGAATTGAATTCCTGACCAACAACGACTGTCAGGCCTCCAAGAAGCATCAGTCCGGCGAGGCAGTACTTTGTGATTCGCATGTCGATACGTCCGCAGTAATCCTGGAAGAAAAAGGCCGGCCACCCTGAGGAGAGGAAGTGGCCGGCCAGCCGTGGGTCGGCCCAGCTTGTTGTGCTATTGCACGTTTCGTTTCATGACCAACAGAACCGGCCGGTTCCACTGGCGTCTGATTGTTTTCGCAACTGTCAGCGGACGTACATCGATGGGTTCGCTTTGAACGCCTGGAGTGCTTTGGCTGACGTGAAGAGGAATAGTCGGTTCTGGTACCAGGCGGCGAAGTCCAGCTTGCCCTGAAGTTCTTCGCCGGTGTGAGTCATTAGAACCACGTCCCGACCTTCGGCTGCCGGGACATAGCGGCGTGGGTTGGCCACAAACTTTGCCAACGCCGCTGCCGACGAGAAGTAGTAGGTCCGGCTGCCATAGCTCGAATAGAACTCAAGGCTGGAGTCCGTCAGCTGTCGGTTGTCGCGGAGCTGCACGGGGCAGAACCCTTTCATGCCGACAAGGTTTGGACGCGACGCAATCAACTGTTGTCGTTGAATCTGTCGGTTGATTGGAGGCGCGGCCGCTGTTCGTCGAGTTCGAACCGCTGGTTTGGCTGGGACTGGTCCTGGCGTTTTGGCGACAGCAGGCCGTTCTGTTCGACGCGTGGCTGGTCGGACTTCAAGCTGTCTGTGTTGGTCAACCCGAGCCGCTTGCGTTTGGTCGACGGATGGAGCGAACCGGGATGCTGGCATTTCAGGTGGCGGCGTATGTTGGAGCTGCTGATGTGGCAGTCCGGCAGGAACCTGAACCACTGGCTGCGGCACGGGTTGTGGTACGCGGCGAATGGGGTGCAGCGGGATAGGTGCGTTTTGTGCAGAGATGACCGGAGCTTTGAATTCGGTGTCTGATGCAACCGGCATCGCTGACTGGCCAGATTGCCGTGGAGCCAGAAACTGGCCGGCTGCCGGGACAAGCTGCTGTGTTGGTTCGCGACGTTCAGGGTTGTCTTTGAATGGGTTATCAAGATCCCCGTGAACGATCGCACCGACGACGGGTGCCTGGTGAGCGATTGATTTGTATTGCGGAGCCGCCGCAGCCGGAGTTCGCTGCGCGATTGGCCGACTTACTGGCTGTGGACGACCTGCTGAACCTACTGGCCGAATTGTCGGCAGTTGGGAAGTTGCTGGGTTGTTTTGCACGGTCGCCTGACCTGGCTGGGGTTGCGTTTGCGGTTGAGGCACCGGACGCATGTAGACAGGTCGTTGCACGACAGTTTGTTGGGCCGTTGGTGTGGCCGCTCGTGTCTGAGAGACATTCCGAGTGTTTTGCGGAGCATTGGGCGTTCGTGCTCGCCATTGTTTGGCTGGTTGAACTGGTTCCTGCGTCTGAACGACAGGATAAACGGGTTCAACTAGTTCGGCTGGTTCCGCCACATCTGGTCGCGCTGGCAACTCACGAGCGGGTTTTTCCACTTCCGGCATGGCAACGACGGTTTCGACTGGTTCTGGTGTTTCCACAGCAGGTTCCGGTGCGGTCGTTGGTTCGTTGTCAGCGACGACAGGATGGCTTACCTCTTTTTCGTCCTGCGTTGACGACTGGACTGGTTCCGGAGCCTCTGCAACCGTGACAGGTTCGGGGACCTCGACAGGTGCCTTAACCTCGGCAGGTTCGGTGTCGGCAATCTGGACCTCTGGTTCGGTCACGATGACAGTGTCTGGCGAGGCCAGTGGGGGTGTTGCCAGTTCTGTGGTCGCAGGCATTGGTGCTCTAAGCGGCATTGGTTCGACGGGCTCTTCAATGGGATCGTTGTCAACGAAGAGCGTTTCGAGTTCTGGCAGAGGTACAGGACCCGAAGCGATGGGCTGGTACACGTCCGACGCGTCTGTGTGGAATGGATTTTGAACCCAAGGCGCGGTGCGTTCGACTTTTGTAATCGGTTGTGAAAGCCTGTTCTTCAGGATCTGTTCGAGTGTCAGACCCGACCGCCGGCGTTTCGGAGTGATTGAAATTCCGGGTCGTGCGACGGAAGCCGAGCCGCCTGTGATGACCGGCGCGGGGCGGGTGGGTAGAGTTCCTCGCCGTCGTGTTGTGGTTGTTCGCCGCGCCGGTTGCGGTGATTCTGGTACCTGTCGAGTGATTCGCGGCACCCCTTGGTTTGGCAACGGACGCATTGGCGTTGCTCTGGGGGGCTGGATCGAACGCGGGCTTGTCGCCGGATCGAACTGGGGCTGTCGCTGGTAGTTGCGGACGCGTTCCGATTCTTTCATCAACAAACGTGGGTTCGGAATGGATTCCAGGCCCAGCATCCGCCCAAAAAATCCAGGTTTCAGCGTTGCTGGTTCGCGGTGCTGCTGTTGGCTGTTAGCAACGGCACAGAACCCAACAATTGAGCACATGCAGGTAAAGACAATTGTGCGACGCATGATCCGCCTCTCTCAGGCACTTCGCTTAGCTTCCTAAGCCCGCTGCGAATGCGAAGTGCTTGGATAGCTTGTGTAATCGTTCCAATGGGAACTATCGACGGGTGACGGATGCGGGTTTGTATCGCGTCGTGGCCTTTTCGTTCGTTCCAACGGATGCGATGCTTATGACAGGCAGAACCGGAACATGTCGAAACGTTGACTCAGCTTCCCCCGTTTGCCATTCACTCGTTTTCATTCAGCGATCTGGCACAGCCAATGGCAAAAACCACCGAACTTCCCGCCGGCACTCAACGACTTGTCATCGAACACGCCACATCGCGAGGCAAAAGCTGGCTGGTCTGGCTATTGGTCATCGCTTTGTTGCTGTCCCTGGGATGGAACGCGTGGCTGTACAGCAGCAACCGCCGGTACTACGGAAAACTCACGCCGCCGACTGAGCTGTTCCATTCGGGTGACCAAACAGCAACAGAACGCATCGCGCTGTTACGAATTAGCGGAACCATCTCGCCGCCGTTCACCGGTCGGTTGCTTAGGCAAATCAAGAAAGCTCACGAAGACGACAACGTGAAGGGAGCCATCCTGGTTGTCGACAGTCCCGGCGGGTTCGTCGCTGACAGCCACCAGATTTACCACAAGCTCCAGGCACTCGCGGCAGACAAACCTGTTTACGTTTCGTTTAAACGGATCGCGGCCAGTGGTGGTTATTACATCGCGATGGGAGCCGGTACGAAGGCAAAGATATTTGCCGAACCGACAACGTGGACCGGTTCGATCGGCGTCATCATTCCTCGCTACAACCTGTCAGCGATCGCAAAGGAATATGGAGTCGCCGTCGAACCGCTCACGACGGGCAAATACAAAGACACAATGAGTCCCTTCCGTGACATGCGTGAGGATGAGAAAGAACTGTGGGGCGAGATCATCGGTGACGCGTTCGACCGGTTTGTCGGAGTCATCGCCGACAACCGACCGACATTGGATCGCGAGAAACTGAAGGAACTCGCGACCGGGCAGATATTCACCGCGAACCAGGCCAAGGCGAACGGACTGGTCGATGAAATCGGATTCCTGGAAGACGTGGTGGAATCGCTGAAATCAGAAATCGGCCTAACCGAAGCCCGCGTTGTTTCGTACTACACTCCACCCAGCATCCTTGAGACAGTTACCGGCTACACCAAAGCGGAAGCCCATCCCCTGAATCGGCTCATGGACGCTTCGGTGCCTCGGGCGATGTACTTGTTTTCGTGGAAGCCAATTCCGGACGAATATGTTCAGGACGAGTAGAAAACGGCGTCGTCCTGAATGTGCGGTCGCGTGACCCGGCTGCGGAGATTCGGCAATGAGGGATGTTCTTGTGAGCCATCAAGAATCAAAAACAGCCGACGAACGGACTCACCGCCAGGCACAGTGGATTTTCCGGATCTCGATTACGCTCGGTTGGCTGTGCTTTTGCTGGCCAATCTGGCGACATTGGCTGTTTCCGGAGTTCCTGGAGTATTGGGTTCCGGATGTCGTCGAAGCGTACGATGCAATGATGTCACGGTAACCAACGGTTACAATCACCTTCCCCGTGATCACCACGATCCTTGCTTTCTAACAATGACCTGGTAGCCGAGTTCTGTTCGACACAAGGGAACGCAAACCATGGACCACGAACCAGCAAAAGCCCTCGTTAGTACCGAGCGGCAAACCCCACGAATCCTTCGGATTCTGTGCGGGGGGATTTTTCTGTGTGCGTGTGGCTTGTTCTGGCGACTTTTTCTACTGTCAAGTGCCGGGAACCTCTGGGTAGGTAATCTCCTTCAGGCGTATAAGAGGGCCTTTTGGTTGTAGGCGTGGCCAGGTTGAATGTGGACGTTCCCCGGGAGATTGCGCCGCTGGCGCTTGCGGCTTATTAGGCTCGGCGATCAAATCTGACGCAACTTCCGGTTGTTCGAACCGCTTTGCTTCATGATCCACCAACTGCAATCCATCGACGATCCCCGCCTGGACATCTTCCGCGACCTGCGCGGTAACAACCAGGCGACTCAGCAAGGGCTGTTTGTTGCTGAAGGTCCGACCGTCGCTCGGCGATTATTCGCCAGTGATTACGATGTCCATTCGATCGTCCTGAACGATGCCAAGTGGAACAGTCTTCAGGACGAATTGCCTGACGGCGTTGATGTCTATCGGGTCTCCAACGCCATGGCCAGCGAATTGGTTGGCTACAGCTTCCACGCGGGAGTCCTGGCGGCCGGCATTCGGGGGCCCAGCCCCAGCCTGGAAATGGTCTGCGAAACGGCCGTCGCGACCGGTGAAGAAATTTTGCTGGTTGTGGCCGACAACGTGATTGATCGTCAGAACGTGGGCGGGATGATTCGAGTTGCTTCGGCGTTCGGTGCGACCGCGGTTGTGTTCGGTCCGCACTGTTCAGACCCGTTCTCGCGGCGTTCGCTAAGAGTCTCAATGGGGAACGGTTTGTATCTCCCCATCTGCCAGCCGACCGACCTCCAAGCAGAGTTGCTAACTGTTGCCAACCAATTCGACATCCGATTGTTCGGCACAGTGCTTGATGCGAACGCGACCCCGCTGCCTGAAGTCGCTCGACCGCCACACAGAGCGATCATGTTTGGCAACGAGAGCCACGGCTTGTCTGCAGACTGGCTGGCTCGCTGCGACGAACGGATCACAATTCCCATGCAAGGCGGAACCGATTCACTAAACGTCGCTTTCGCCGCTGGCATCTTTCTGTACGAGTTCACTCGGCAGTAAGGCAGGGTTGGATTGGCGTCATCAACTCGACCACCGCATCTGTACTCACAATTGTGAGGGAGTGCGTAACGTGGTCTACTGTCTGTGCTGACGCTGAAAGATTGTTGAACGGGAGATGCCATGCCATTTTGGGTACACGGCCGAGACTCGGAGAGCGGTGAGGAAACAGATCCGTTTTTTAGTGTTGCCGCAACCGAAGCTGATGCACGTGCCCAGGCTGAGGCGCAGGGCATTTTGGTTGAAGACGTTCAGGAGTCCGAAGACACGTCGCTGGATTCGCTGCCGCCCGTAGTTCTCCCAGTGTCGTTCGTCGGGAGCACTCGGCATCTTTCGCAGGCGATCTTCGTTGCTGTTGTGTTGTTTGTACTCGCCCTGCTACTCGGGGCGGACCAGGGCTTTACGTCGGGGACAATCGTGGCGTGCGCGGTTGCTCTTGTGGTTTCATTTCTGGCGATTTGGTACGCCCGTCGGCTAGCTGTGTCGGTCACGGTAACCGAGGCGACGATCGAGATCGTTGACCACGTTAAGCGCGATGAGCACTACTGGGACGAGGTAGAGCAGATTGAATTTAGAACACAGAACCGCTACCAGCAGTTTGGATCAGCAGCGCTGGCCGCTGGGACCGGAATCAGGTCGAAGTCGCAGGGTCCGGTCGTTCATGACTGCGCAACAATCATTGGCCGGAGTGGTTCGACAGTGTTTCCAGGTCATGGAGTGAGCGACTATCAGAAGCTGTGCGAAGTGTTGCAGCAGGAATGCCAACGTCGAAAGATTCCAGTCAAGAATCTACTCGTCAGCAGCGGCTATGAGACAGAGATCGATCCCTGGGCGTGAATCAGTGTGAACCTGACGCCGGCCTACGACAAGAACTCGCGCAGCTTCTCTTTGAGTTCAGCCCGAGCGCGGTGGATGCGGCTGCGGACCGTTCCAATGGGGCAGCCGACTATCTCAGCGATTTCGTCGTACTTCAGGCCTTCCATTTCTTTCAGCGTCAGGACGACCCGGTATTCGTCGCCCAGTGAATTCAGCGCGGCCAGGACTTTGCTTTGCTGTTCGGTCTGATCCATGCGGTGCGATGGATCCGGCGCCGCGTCGTCGGTGACGTCGTGGCCCTGTTCCTGCTTGGCAGTTAGAGAAATGTCTTTGCTGCTTTTGCGCCGCAGCTTACTAAGTCCGGCGTTCATCGCGATGCGAAACAGCCAGCTGAAGAACTGCGAATCGCCGCGGAACGAATCCAGTTTTTGGTACGCCTGCAGGAACGCGTCCTGAGCCGCATCGCTGGCATCTTCGCGCGTCTTGACCACTCGCAGCAGGCTGTTGAACAGGCGGTCCTGATAACGCAGCACCAATTCGCCATAGGCGTCGGTCTGCCCATTGAGCGTCTGCTGAATTAATTCCTGATCGGTGCGACTCACCAACGTTGCCCAAGATCACTACTGGCGGCCGTAGCCGCGGTGTTGTTCACAGTCTGTCTACGTCTTTGGTGATCTTATTGTTTGAGCCGCATGGATTAGAAGCCCGGCATCTTCTCCGAACCAAAAACAGCCTGTAGGCCGACCGTTTTTAATCGAACGCCAAACGTCCGTAGCCAATCAGATGCCGGGCTTCTCGAACACGGCAAGAATCCGTCAGCCGTGAAGGTGGAACCACTAATGATCACTGATGGGGCACTAATGCCGGGCTCGATCTGCCTCAGCTTGACCCTGGTTGAGTCAGGCGGCGGCTTTGCGGTTCTTCCAGTCCATCGTTCCGTTGGTGCTGACCAATACGAACGTGTAAATGATTCCGGTCACCAGAAGGAAGGTGCTGATTTGCTGCGAGATGGTCATGCCCGTATTAAACAAACCAACTTCATCGTTGCGCAGAAGTTCCAGGATGAACCTGGCGATCGGGTAGATAATCCAACCGATGGCCAGCACGGCTCCGTTGTACGGGCGATGCCGTAGATACAGAATCAACACGGCTGCCAGCAGAAACGCGTTCACAGAACTGTAGATCTGCGTCGGATGAATCGGCAGACTGGCCAGCGCGTCGGGTGTGATGAAGCCGGTTGAGATCTGTGAATCGTAAGGAACACTGTCCTTGGGGAACCTGACCGCCCAGGGAAGACTACATGTTCCGCCGAAGCAGCAGCCGTATAGAAAACAGCCAATACGGCCAAAGCCCAGTCCGATGAAAACAGATGGCAACACGATATCGCCCATCTGCAGAACGTTTAGTTTGCGGCGGTAGCAGTAGGCCAGGAAGCCGCCCAGCCCACCGATGATGGCTCCAAAGAAGACAAGCCCGCCGTCCGGCAGATTGACAATGGTGCGAAGTGCTTCGCCGAAGCTTTTGCCTGTTAGCATGCCTTTTTCGTAGTGCTTCTGAATCACGTAGAACATTCGGCCGCCCACGATTCCTGGAACGACCAGCCACATGGTCATGTCCATGATCACGTCCGACTTCAGCCCCAGCATCTTCGCATTCCGAATCGCAAACCCCGTCGCGCAGATGATTCCGATGAACATCATGAGCCCGTAGCCAAAAACGGGCACGCCACTGGAACGCAGCGAATCGGGTAGGAAGAAGTACAGCAGCATGGGGACGCCGCAGAACGTCGCCAGTGAAGCAAGGACATCCTGCTTCACGGTTGTCTTCGAGTTTGGGTCGCGGTTCTTCACGCTGTAAGCAATGCTAATCAGCGCGACCAGGAACCATGGGATCAGGATGAAGCCGAAGCCAACAAACGGAGTCCCTTCTTTGGTTTCCCAACCCCAGAATGGTTCCATGACGAATCGAAGTAAGATGGCTCGCATCAGTTCTTCCCACAGTTACACAAGCGGTGTCGCTTGCTTCGCGAACCCGGCAAGCCAAAGCCTGCTTAGAGTTCGATGATTACGTTATCGATAAGCCGAGTTGTCCCGACCTTTGCGGCAACAAGAGCCACCATGCGGTCGATCGGCTTGTCTAATTCTTTAAGTGTGTCGGCGCTGCAGATCTTCACGTAGTCGATTGAGACGTCGTCACCGTCCAGATATTCCGTCATTCCCGTGAGAACCGCCGATACGTCGGTGGCTCCACCTTTGAGTTGTTCCTCACCGAGTTTCAAACAGGCCGACAGCCGCAGCGATGTTTTGCGTTCAGCATCACTGAGGAACCGGTTCCGACTACTGAGAGCCAGACCGTCTGGTTCTCGAACAATCGGGCACGTGTGAATCTCGACAGGAACATCCAGATCGCGGCACATCTGTTTAATCAACAACTGTTGCTGGTAGTCCTTCTGTCCGAAGAACGCGACATCCGGTTCCACGATGTTAAACAGCTTCAGTACAATCGTGGTGACACCGCGAAAGTGACCGCTGCGATGTTCGCCTTCGTGAACTCGCGAAAGTTGATCGACTTCAACAAACGTATCCGCACCGGCAGGATACATTGCTTCGACATTTGGGTGAAAGACGAAGTCAACACCGGCATTTTCGCACTTCTGCAGGTCATCTTTCAGTGTGCGTGGGTACTTATCCAGGTCTTCGTTGGGCCCGAATTGCGTGGGATTCACAAAGATCGTCCCAATCACAAAGTCGCACTTCTCACGAGCGATTTCCATGAGACTCACGTGCCCCGCGTGAAGCGCGCCCATGGTGGGAACCACTCCGACCGTCTTCCCGGCCGCCGTAGCCGCGCGCGATGCGGCTCTTGTATTTCCGATTGATGTGCTGGTCTTCATCGCCTGATTTCTTCGTCTGGCTGCCGAGTTGTTGGCGGGTCGAATTCGCCCGGAGACAAGATCCGAATTGTGATCTCATCTCCAGGGCCAACTGGCGGGGTAAGCCAGTTTGCATGGTGCTGAACCCCGGCAGCACGGTCTGTGTTGAGCGATCCTACACTGAATTCATAATTGTTAATGTCGAGTCTGGGGTTCAATGCGTAGCTCAAGATTGCGCTTAGAACCCCGTCGCCGTCGATCCCTGAGGTGCAGAGTTTCTCGCCATTAACGAGAATTTCGAATCTCGCTGACATTGCGTTCCCGATACTTTTTTTGTCGTTGAGCCGCACGGAGTGGTTGGGAGGATCCGCGTTCGCTCGTCACACACCCGTCGCCAGCATCAACCCAATGCTGCAGGCTTCCAGGAACGATGGGATGTGGAGTTCTTCATCAACCGTGTGGATCTTCGCCTGACCGCAGCCCATCGTCACCGTTGGGAACCCGTGTGCTGTCAGCCAATTCGCGTCCAGACCGCCGTTGCTGATCTTGGTGACGGGACTGATGCCGTGTGCTTCAATCGCTTCGCACGCCGTTTTCACGATTGGGTCTTTCGGCTTGAGTGCAAACGAGTCGTAACGTTCCTGCACTTCGACTTTCACAGAACCCGATTTGCCGGCCGCGTTCTTCACAGACTTCGCCGCCGCTTTGAACGCCTTTTCGAACTCAGTCGCGATCTTCTTTCGGAACACCGCATCATGGCTCCGTGCCTCAGCGCGAAGTTTAATGAACGGCATAACGACGTTGGTTGCATCGCCACCGTTCACGACACCGATGTTACTGGTTCCCGTCTTCTTGCCCTTCTTGACTGCTCCGTGCCAACCGTTTTCATACAGGCTGGCGATTGCCTTCGAAGCAATCACAGCCGCGCTGGCTCCATTTTCCGGATGTGCGCCGGCGTGGGCGGCGATACCGGTGACTTCAATATCAAGGTTCACCGCGCCGGTGGCTCCGATGGTCACAACAGCCGTGCTGCCGCCGTCCCAGTTGAAGCACAGCTTCGGGTTGCCCAGCTTCGACTTCGTCACCCACCGCGCGCCGTTGAGTCCGATTTCTTCCTGGATGGGGAAGAACAATGTCAGCGGCGGATGCGGGAGCTTGCGTTTGAGAATCTCAATCGCGGCCGTCAGTGCGACGCACGAACCAGCTCGGTTGTCGCCACCGAGTGCCGTGGTCTTACTCTTCGGACGGATGTAGTCGCCCTTCTTGACCGGGACCGCTCCGACACAAAGAGGAACCGTGTCGATGTGGCCCATCAGCAAACGTCGCGGGCCTTTGACGGTTCCCGGCAGCTTGACAATCAGGTTCCCGATTTGCCCACCGATGGGGCTCTTCTTATTCGCACTGTCGTAGGTGATCTGCGACGCCTTCACACCGACGGCTTTGAGTTCTTTGACAATGAACTTCGCGATCGCGGCTTCATCGCCGCTCTTTCCCGGCACGGCGATCATGTCCATCACTCGTTTGACGGCGGCTTTTTCATTGATTCTGGCGATGGTCATGTTGCGGTTCCTGGAGAGTGTGCGAAGTGCGCACGATAGAGCGCGATTGGACGCGGGGCAACTGGCGGGCTGTCCTGGTCACGCTGGAAAGTACGCCAGGGCGTACTGGAATGGGTCGGGAGTCTTTTCGAATGGGCGATCTGCGGCGAACCAATGATGGCTGACCGAAAAAGACTCCCGGCCCTCTACGTTCCTCGTTTACTTTTCGTCGCGGTTTGAGCCGCCAGCACCGGCGCTTTCCAAAAGTTCGGTCGCGGTCTTTGCAGCTTCGGTGTCCGGGTACGTGGTGATGAGCTTATCCAGAATCCGGACGGCTCGCTTCTTTGCGGACGCGTTTCCGTTGGCGGCTTTTCGAGCCAGCCCCAACTGTTTCAACGCGGCGCGTTCGGACTTAATCGCGTCTGTTGCTTCCAACGAGTTGAGGTTCTTCTGAACGGAACCGGGAACTTTGTAGCCCTTGAACGCGACTTTGATTTCGCTGAGTTGCTTCCATGCGGTCCAGGGTTTTGGTTCTAAATTCTGTTCGGCAATTTCCAGTCGTGATTCGAGTTGATCCATTACGTAGTCGTGTAGCTTTTGGGCGGCCGACTGGTCCTGGAGTTTGCGGGACTTGAGCATCTTCGAAAGCTGCTTCGCAACAGGCGCGTAGCCGCCGAATTCGATGGACTGCCACAGCGGTCGCATGGATTCAGGAATGCCAGACGGATCGATATTCCAGGCCGCACCATCGGCCGCTTTTTCCATCGCAGCTTCGAGGTCGCGTGGGTCGGTGCGAATTGTGGTTCCGTCCGGCGTCAGAATTCGGGCCTGGTAGATGTTTTGCAGGCTGATTTGTTTCGTAAGCCCCGCGCTGCGTTCTAACGATCGATCGATGTCCGCGACGACGGGCATGTTGAGCCGGTTCTTCTTGACATAGTCAGAGACCTTCGAGAGTGACGAACCGGAATTCACCGCGACTAACGCGACGGGTTGTCCCTGGTACTTTCTGGCGACCGCCAGGATCTCGGGCCACTTGTCCCGACAGCGTGGTCAGGTCTCCTCAAAGAAATAGAAGACGACGCCTTTGCCCTTGAGTGTCTCCACAGAAACGGCGGGCGAGTTAATCCAGGCTCGCGGGTTCGTCGGCAGTTGAAGGTCCAGTGTCTGTGTGGCCGGACTCATCGCGACGCAGAGTGCGATTGTGAACGCTGTTGTCATGCGGACTCCAAACTGGCGAACCAGAAGCCTGTTGTACGGGGGCAATCGACGGCGACTCCGTCGATTGAGAGAGTCGCTGCAGCGATCTCCCAGGTGCCATCGATTCTATCGCGTGTGCGGTTCAGCTTACCACGGTACTCGATGACGGATGACGGTTGCGAGAGGAGCGGTACCTGGTCGCCGTGCTCGTCAGAGATCCACAGGGATGAGTAACGTTTCGTGAAGTTGATTTCGTTGGCAGCGAGACTGCCTTCGATTGAGGCTGCTTCCGGAATGCCGCCGGGGCCATCGACAATCTGTCCCGTGAATGCGCCCGCCTGAACGCCACTGAGGTGCATCTTGAAGTCAACGGACGGAAGATCAATGCCCGGGACCGGGTCGTAGGAATACCTACCAATCCATTCGTTGCGATTTCGGGGTTCATCTCTCGAATCCCAGCGGTTCGACGGGAGGCTCCATTCAATCTAAACTGCCGCTCCAAATAGTACAGGCCTGAATAACAAGGTTGCGGAAAATGGGACGTTTTGGATTGGCAATGAAGGTGCTGTTTAGCGGCGATTTCGCTCAAACAGTCACAACGGCGCTCGAGGGTGGTTCGAAGAAGATCGAAGAGAAAAAGCTGGCTCCCGCGCCGGTGAAGGTCGAACCGGTTCGGAACGATGCGGTTACGCTGCTGGCCACGTTGCAACGAGAGGCTCGGCTGGTGGACTTTCTGAAGGAAGATATCACCGGTTACGACGACGCTCAGGTCGGCGCCGCGGTGCGGGATATTCATCGGGAAAGCAACAAGGTGCTGGATCGTCTGTTTGGGTTCACTCCGGTTGTCGATCAGGAGGACGGAACACAGATAGACGTTCCAAAAGATCCGGCCGGTCGGTTCCAGTTGGTCGGGCAAGTAGGCGAACAACGACCCTCGCGCGGGACGTTGGTGCATCCGGGTTGGCAGGCGACGAAGTGCGAACTGCCGAAATGGACCGGTTCAGAGAAGGCCGCGCTGGTTGTGGCTCCGGCGGAAGTGGAAGTGTAGAGGCTGCCGGACGGGTCTGGTTTCCGCCTCCGACTTTACGTCGGGGGTTTAGCGGCTTCTGCACTACGGCAGTGCAACCGCCGATTTGAGTAGTGCAAAATCCGCTGAACCCCTGACGTAAAGTCAGGGGCAAGAGGTAGAAGTCAGCGCGATTCAGTTCTCGCTCTGACGCTAAGATGAGAATCAAGAATGACTGCTGAATTTGTAATTGGAATTGACCTCGGCACAACCAACAGCGTGCTGGCCTACGCGCCGCTGGAGTTTGAAGATCCGGCTATCAATCTGCTGGATATTCCGCAGCTTGTGGCCAGCCAAACGATCGAGTCGTTCCCGTCGCTGCCGTCGTTTATGTATCTGGGAACCGGTGAAGACGTTGAAGGCGGCGTTCTGGATTTGCCGTGGAAGTCCGGAGCCGACTTTGCGGTCGGTCGGTTCGCCAACAAACAATCGGCCGATCAACCTCAACGAACCGTGGGTGCTGCCAAGTCGTGGTTGTGTCACAGCAAGGTTGATCGTCACCAGGCCATCCTGCCGTGGAACGCTCCGGAAGAGGTTCCGAAGGTTTCCCCCGTCACCGCATCGCGCAAGTACCTTGAACATCTCGTGGCTGCCTGGCATGCGGCATTTCCCGATGCTCTGATGAGCGATCAGCATGTGGTTCTCACCGTTCCCGCTTCCTTCGACGCCAGTGCGCGGGAGTTGACTCGGGAAGCGGCGCTGGCTGCCGGGTTGCCGACCAATTTGGTTCTCCTCGAAGAACCACAGGCGGCGACGTATGCCTGGCTGACAGCGTCGGGCGGACATTGGCGAACATCGTTGTCCACGAACGATCGCTTGCTGGTTTGCGACGTGGGTGGCGGAACCACCGACCTGACGTTGGTGGACGTCACCGAAGAAGAAGGCAACCTGGCTCTGCAGCGCCGCGCCGTTGGGAACCACTTGTTGGTGGGCGGCGACAATATGGACCTGGCGGTGGCTCACTACGTGGCCGGGTTGTTCGCTGAGAAGGGAACCAAGCTGGACGCGTGGCAGTCGGTTTCGTTGTGGCACGCATGTCGTCGAGCCAAAGAAGCATTGCTGGCGGAAGATGGTCCGGAAACGCACACGGTTTCGGTTCTTGGCCGCGGTCGGAAGCTGATTGGCGGAACCGTTTCTGTTGAAGTACCAAAGCAGGCGGTGATTGATTTACTGGTCGATGGTTTCTTCGCAGCGTGCAATCTGACCGACAAGCCCGCTCGACAACGCGCGTCGGGGTTCCAGGAAATCGGTTTGCCGTACGAAGCTGACACGGCAGTTACCAGGCATGTCGCTGCGTTCTTAGAACGCGAATCCGACGGCGCGGCGGACGCTCCGACGCATGTGTTGTTTAACGGCGGCGTGTTCAAGTCCAACCGGTTGCGAACCGCGATGTTGGAACGACTGCAGTCGTGGTTCCCGGACGCGCCACCGAAGGTCCTCGAAGGCGACCACGATCTGGACTACGCCGTCTCGCGTGGAGCGGCCTATTACGGCTGGGCCAAGCAGCGCGGCGGAGTCAGAATTCGCGGCGGCACGGCTCGGTCGTACTACGTGGGCATCGAGACCGCCGGTCTGGCGATCCCCGGCATGCCGCGGCCACTGCGAGCCTTATGTGTGGTCGCCGCGGGCATGGAAGAAGGAACCGAAATGTCGGTTCCGTCAGGCGAAGTCGGTTTGATTGTCGGCGAGCCGGTTGGCTTCCGATTCTTCAGTTCCAGTTCTCGCAAAGACGACGTGCCTGGAACTCAGGTCGATAACTGGGAACCGGACGAGATTGTCGAAACGGACTCGTTAGAAACGACGCTGACCGTGGATGAAGGTACCGACGACGAATACCTACCGGTGAAATTCCGTTCGAAGATCACGGAACTCGGCGTGTTTGAACTGTGGTGCGTTCACGAAGAATCCGGCAAGGAGTGGAAGCTGGAATTCAGCGTGCGGGATGACGCTGAGATTTGATTCAGCGATGGCCAACACGCGAGCTGCTGTCGGGTTCACAACAGTCTTGCGACTCTTGAATGGGAGCCAATTGGCGCGGACGGTTTACAACCACGAATCTCACGAATGAAACGAATGTTTCGATGACCTGCGGTCGGCCGTGCGACGCAGTCGCGAACAGGAGCATGTCATTCGTAAGATTCGTTTGATTCGTGGTTGTCCCCAACACACCAGCTCCCAACTCTTCTCGGACCGGAATCCTTCAAGATAAGACACTCTGACCAAGTGTGGCCGGGGTTGGAGCGAGGCACGAGTGAAACCCCGGAACGTGGTTCGTAGTTTCGTTGGAAATCAGAACCCTGTCGGTTGTTCGAACCGGGGTTTCCTTCGCGGGCTCAGTCCAACCCCGGCCACCCATTTTGGTGGCTGAAGCAGAGGTTTGCTTGGATGTTGTAGTCGAGGCTGATCGGGCTTCCGGTTCGGTCAACATGTGCTTAGGCACTTGCTATCCTCTGCGACATGAGCACTGAAGAAGAAAATCAAACGCGTTTCGTTGTTGGGATCGACCTGGGGACGACCAATAGCGCGGTGAACTATGTTGACACGGCGAATGATGAACGGGCCATCCATACGTTCTCGATTCCGCAGCTTGTGGCAGCGGGTGAGATTGAACGGCGCGAGACGCTGCCTTCGTTTCACTACGAACCGGCGGCCGGTGAATTGGCCGATGGGGCGCTGAAACTGGGTTGGTCAGATGACGGGGTGAAGCACGCGGTGGGTGTGTTCGCTCGGGATCATGGGCGAGCGGTTCCGGGGCGGTTGGTGGAATCGGCTAAGTCCTGGTTGTGTCATTCGGGTGTTGATCGGCGAGCGAAACTGTTGCCGTGGCACGGTTCGCCGGATGTGGAGTCGCTGTCGCCGGTGGAGGTGAGCGGGCGGTATCTGGAACACGTCCGGTGCGCGTGGGATGCTGAGTTTCCTAAAGATCCGCTGGCGCAGCAGGATGTGGTTCTAACCATTCCGGCGTCGTTTGATGAGGTGGCTCGTGAACTGACCGTCGCGGCGGCGCGGCAGGCGGGGTTGCCGCGGGTGGTGCTGATTGAGGAACCGCAGGCGGCGTTCTATTCGTGGGTGTACGCTCATCGCGACGATTGGGAACAACATGTTTCGGCTGGCCAGACGATTCTGATTTGCGACATTGGTGGAGGAACCTCGGACCTGACGTTGATTCACGTGCGGCCGGCGGCGGGGGACAAAGTTCAGTTCCATCGTGTGGCTGTGGGCGATCACCTGATGCTGGGCGGCGACAATCTGGACCTTGCTCTGGCGCATGCGATTGAACAGAAACTGGTTCCGGGCGGTAAGTTGGAACCGCGGCAGTGGAGTGTTCTGGTTCCGACTTGTCGGCACGTTAAAGAAACAATGCTGGGTGAGAGCCCGCCGGCCAGTTACACGGTGAACCTGCCCGGTGCTGGTCGCAAGTTGATTGGCGGCGGGATTCAGGCTGAGATTACTCGTGATGAAGTTGTGCAGATTTTGGTGGAGGGGTTCCTGCCGGATGTGAAGCTGACCGATAAGCCGCAGCGGCGTCAGTCGGGGTTCCAGGAATTTGGTTTGCCGTACGCGGCCGACCCAGCGATCACGCGGTACCTGGCGACGTTTCTGAAATCGCACGCCGATGCAACTGCTGAAGATGCTGACGCTACGAATTCCGGACGACCGGACATTGTGTTGTTCAACGGTGGCTTCTTTGCGTCACCGATTCTGCGAGAGCGGTTGCTGACGACGGTGACGTCGTGGTTCAACACGGACCAACCAGAATGGCACCCGCAGGTTCTGGACAACGAACGCCTGGACCTGGCGGTCGCTCGGGGTGCGGCGTACTTTGGAATGGTTCGCCGCGGCGTGGGCGTGAAAATCGTCGCGGGTCTCGCGCGGAGCTACTACATCGGCGTTGAGCAGGATGGTAAGCCGGCGGCGTTGTGTTTGATTGCGGCGGGAACCGAACCGAGCGCCGACACGAAGCCAATTGATCAGCAGTTTGAAGTGCTGACAGGCGAACCGGTTCAGTTTCCGATTTACGTGTCGGGTACGCGGCTCACTGACAAACCGGGGCAAGTGGTCGCAATTGACGAAGAACAGATGTCGTCGTTGCCGCCCATACGCACGGTTCTGCAGACAAAGAAGAAGGCAGAGCAGGGCAGTGTTCAGGCTCAGATCGCGACGCGTCTGACAGAAATCGGTACGTTGGAAATGTGGTGCCAGCAGGTCGATGGGCCCAAGAAATGGCAACTGCAGTTTGATGTGCGGTCGGCAACAGAGACTGACCGGACCGCTCATACCGGAGCCGCCGAACAAAGCGGCATCGTGGATTCTGAGATTATTGAAACAGCCGAGAATGTGATTGCGTCCGTGTTTAGCAAGAAGGCCGATCAGAAGCCGGGCGGTTTGCCAAAGCGGATTGGTGAAGCGATTGATCAGAACCGAGAGGATTGGTCGCCGTCACTCTTGCGCAGCATGTGGGCGAGTTTGGTTGAACACGAAGCGGGCCGGCGGAAGAGTCGCGATCATGAAGCGCGTTGGTTGAATCTGTTGGGTTTTTGTCTGCGGCCGGGCTTCGGAATGGCGGCCGACGATTGGCGGGTCGAACACACTTACCGCACGATCCGCGGCAAGCTGGTTCATGGCGGTCCCGCGACGGCTGCCGAGTGGCGAATCTTGTGTCGCCGCGTTGCCGGCGGGTTCACTCCGGGCAAGCAAAACGAATTGGCTTCATCGGTTCTGCCGGCGATTCGGCAGTTGCACAAACAGATGACGACGGGCCGCGGCAAAGGTGCCGACTACGCATCCAGTAACCATGAGGCCTCAGAGGTTTGGCGAATGCTGGGTTCGTTTGAGCTCCTTCGTCGTGACCTGCGTCAACAGATTGGCGAGATGATTCTGGACTTCGTTCCGCGCCCGCGTTTCGAACACGTTAGGCCTGCGATGCTGTGGGCGCTCGGTCGAATCGGCTCGCGCGTTCCCGTCTACGGGCCCCTGAATGTCGTGTTACCACCGGATCTGGTTGCCACCTGGCTGGCCCGTGTTCAGGAACTCGACGCCACCGAACCGGCGGTACAACTTGCGATGATGCAGATGGCTCGCCGAACCAACGATCGCTACCGCGACGTGTCAGATTCGGTTCGCGCGAGTGTCGTCACTGACCTGGAGAATGGTGACACACCATCGCGGTTTGTCGAGCTTGTCCAAACCGGCGGGGACCTGGATTCAGAAGAAGCCGGCCTGGTGTTTGGCGAGACGTTGCCGGTAGGACTGAAAATTCGGTGACGTGGTGACGATGGCCACAAGAAACACAAAAAGGCACGAAAAGGTGAGGGGTAGTCCCTGGCGTTGACGCTTAGCGCTTCTTTTTGTGCCTTTTTGTGTTTTTCGTGGCCATGCGAAAAGACTGAGTTCGAGCGAGACTCAGAAGAAGCTGACTTGGTGTTTGGCGAAACGTTGCCGGTGGGGCTGAGAATTCGGTGACGTGGTGACAATGGCCACAAGAAACACAAAAAGGCACGAAAAGGTGAGGGGTAGTCCCTGGCGTTGACGCTTAGTGCCTCTTTGTGTTTTTCGTGGCCATGCGAAAAGAGTGAGTCGGCTTGTAACGACGGCCCGCTGCGTACATGTTAACTGGAGTAGTTTCTGTACGTTGCGAAAGGTGAATCATGGCTCCGGAAGATATCAACAAACTCTGTGATTTGGTTCGCGAGACCAGCTTTGCGATTCACAAGTACCACAGGAACGGGCACTTGGAAAAGATCTACGAGAATGCCCTTGCCAACCGCCTTCGCAAGCAAGGACTCAAGGTTGAACAGCAACATCCATTGACGGTTTATGACGAAGACGGCACGGTACTCGGTGAGTACTTTGCAGATCTGTTCATAGACGATCGTTTGATCGTGGAACTGAAGGCGGTGCGGATGACTTCCGACGAACACGTCGCTCAATTGCTTGGCTACCTAAAGTCTTCGCGCATCGAGACCGGACTTCTCATTAACTTCGGATCACCGAAGCTATACGTTAAGAAGTTCTTGATGTCGCCAAGCTAGCAACGTGCTGGATGGTCAGGGAATGGCCACGAAAAACACAAGAAGGCACGAAAAGGTGAGGGGCGGTCCGTGGCGTTGACGCTTCGCGCTTCTTTTTGTGTCTCTTTGTGGCGATAGAGACGTCTGTGGTTCCAGCTTGGACGCTTATCTTTGAGTCGCCTTTACGATCTCTGCAACGTGCTGGATGATCAGGGAATGGCCACAAAAAACACGAAGAAGCACGAAAAGTGAGGGGACGGTTCAGCTCGCTGTGAGCTTAACGGCGACGTTTAGAACCCGCCGCTGCCGCCGTCTACCGGGAAGTGTGGGTCGGCGGCGCTGGTGTAGTTTTCGAATCGCATGAATTCTTTGCGCCAGGTCATGCGCACGATTCCGGTCGGGCCACTACGGTGCTTAGCGATGACAACTTCGGCTTCGCCTGGGCGGTCTTCGGGGTCGTAGGCGTCGGGTCGGTGTAGGAACATGACCAGGTCTGCGTCCTGTTCGATGGCTCCACTTTCGCGGAGGTCGGCCAGTTTTGGTCGCTTGTCTTCTCGCAGTTCGACTCCACGGTTTAGCTGGGCTAGGGCGATCATGGGGACGTCGAGTTCCTTGCACAGGAACTTGAGTCGGCGGGTAATCTGCGCGATTTGCTGTTCGCGGGGGACGCCCTTGTCTTCGGGTTCGATTAGCTGCAGGTAGTCAATGATGATCAGTCCCAGCGGCGACTTGCGGTGTAGTCGCCTAGCCAGGGCACTCATTTGAGGCACGGTTTTGCCGGGTTGGTCGTCGATGAACATCGGAAGCGTGCTGAGGTCAGATGACGCTGTCATCATGGCCTCGCGCTGTTGTGGCGAGAGATTTCCGGCTCGCAAGTCGTGACCGTTAATCTTGGCGGTGATGCACAGAAATCGTTCGGCCAGTTCTAAGCGTGACTGTTCCAGGCTGAATACCAGTACGCCTTTCTTTTCGACGCGGCAAACACCTTCGGCGATGTTACAGACCAGAGCCGTCTTACCCATACTGGGACGAGCCGCAAGGATGATTAGTTCGGCTGGCTGAAAGCCGGTGGTAGTGTGGTCGAGGTCAGTGAAGCCGGTTTGGATTCCCGTGACTTCGCGATCGCTGGCCAGTCGTTCGTCGATCCTGGTGAACGCGTCCAGCAGGATCTCTTTCATTTCGATGCGGTGTTCGGCGGTCTGCTGTTCCAGAATGCTGAACACTTTCTGTTCAGCCGTATTCAGCAACGAAGCGGTGTCGTCTGTTGCTTCGTACGCTTCTGCCAGAATGTCGGTGCAGGCGTAGATAAGCGAGCGCTGCACGAATTTATCGATAACGATATTCGTGTAGTACCGGGCGTGGGCGGCGTGAGGAACGGTTGCCAGGATCTGCGAGAGGTACGGGATCCCGCCGATCTCATCCAGTTCGCTGCGTGCGAGTAATTCTTCGGCCAGGGTGACCGCGTCGATTCCGCGGATGCCGCGTTCGTACAGGTCGCTGATCGCTGCGTAGATGCGCTGGTGAGCGTCGTTGTAGAAGTGTTCGGGCCGCAGCAGTTCGCCGATCTCATCGATCGCCTCATTCATGATGAGGATACTGCCCAAGATTCCGCGTTCGGCGTCCAGGTTTTGCGGAGGAACGCGAACGCTGGGCTGCTGCTGATCTACCCGTGACTTGCGCTTGCCAGCGGCACCCTTGGGAACCCAATCAGTTGCCATTATCGGCCTCCGTGTCGAATCGCGCGCGACCAACAGCCGCGCGCGGGGCATCCATTGCCATTAGAGGGATTCGTAGAAACCCCGAACTGTGGCTTCCGGCCACAGCGATACAGTCTGAACGACAGAGTTCGCGACTTTTGTTACGTAGTCGCGGTTGGCACGACCCAAACCTTGACGTCTGACGAGACTTTCTCGTGCAGCTTGAGGTTGATCGTGTACATGCCAAGCTCTTTGAGCGGTCCGTCCAGTTTGATCTGATCGGGCTCGATCTGGAAACCAGACTTCTTCAGCGAGTCGCTGATGTCCTTGGCCAGAATAGAACCGAACAACTGGCCGTCCGGGCTGGCGTTGGCTTCCAATGTGACGCTGTGCTTGCTGACAGCTTCGCCCATCTGCTTGATCTCTTTGATCTTGCCTTTCTCGAGTTCGGCAAGTCGCTTGCGGTGGGTCTCGACCATCGCCTTGTTTTCTTCGGTGGCGACTGTGGCAAGGCCGTGTGGCAACAGGTAGTTGCGGGCGTATCCAGGCTTCACGCGAACGATGTCACCCTGAACTCCGAGGCTCTGGACGTCTTCGGCAAGCAAAATTTCGACGGATGTCTTGGTAGATCCGCCGACTCCTCTACGAACTGGCTTATGCATGACTGTTATCTTTGCTGGGTGACCTGCCGAGCAGGCTGCTGTCTGTTTCGTAATGATTGGGGATTGTGGCGATTCGCCGAACAATCCAAAACACCAACTTTAGAACGGGACGTTGTCAGTTGGTGGTCCTGCTGGCGGGTTGTCGTAGAACGAATCAGCCGCCGACTGCTGACTTGGTTGTTGTTGTGGAGCGAACTGCTGGCTGGGTGCCTGATTGTGGTGTGGTCCACCACTTGGGCCGCGATTTCCGCCACCCTGACCTCCGCCGCTGCCCAGCATCGTCATGTTTTCGCCGACGATCTTGAGCTTGTATCGGTTCTGGCCGGTCTCTTTGTCCTGCCAGGAATCCATCTGAAGCCGGCCTTCAATTAGAACCGGGCGTCCTTTGGACAAATACTCGCCGGCAATCTCTGCCGTACGGCCCCAAAGAGTCACGTCCAGAAACGTGACGTCTTCTTTCTTTTCGTTGGCGTTCTTGTCGAACCACGTGCGATTGACGGCAAGTCCAAGATCCGTCACGGCAGTGCCGCCCGGTGTGTATCTGACTTCAGGGTCCCGTGTCAGGTTCCCCATCAGAATCACTTTGTTGAAGCTGGCCATCTTTCTTCTCCCCTGCTTAGGCGTGTGGTCCGGTACCTAACCTACTTGGCCGGCGGTGTCGCTGGCGGTTCTGCTTCAGGCGGTGGTGTTGCCGGAGCGGTCACGGCGGCAACCATGACGTCAAACAATGTTTGGTCGTGTCGAATGATGATCTTCCGCATGACCGTGTCGCTTAGCTTGCAAGCGCGATCGAGGTCTTTCATGCCGGTCGGAGGCATCTTGAAATATGTCAGGTAGTGCAGACCCTTACGGCGACCGTTGATGGGGTACGCAAGTTTGCCGTCCTGCCATGGGCGTTGGGCAACCAGTGTTCCGCCGGCCTTTTCGATGAGCTCGACGATTGCGTTCGTGACCTTATCGGGGTCGTTTGCAAACCGGGTGCTTTCGACGAGGAACATTCCTTCGTAGAGATTTTCCACGGTTGTTGATGTCGGTGTCGCTTCGGCAGTAGCCAACGTTCAGCTCCAAGTGTTGTCGGGGAAGTACCCCAAGCCAATAAAGTGGACCGGCGGCCCGTCAGGGAAGCCCCCCGTTGTACCGTTTTCTTCAGCTTTTGCAACTTGCTGACGCCACTCAGGGCATCGTTTTCGCAGTCGCGCCAGGTCCGGTCGGAATGTTCATATACATCAGCCCTTAGCCACCGTCGGGTTTGGGCTTATCTTTGCTTTTCCCCGACGATTCGGGCTTCTTGTTGTACTTGTTCATGGCGGCCGTCACGCCTTCGGAGACCCAAAGTTCGACGGAATCAGCGGCATGAGCCACAGCCAGGTCCATCTCCTCACGTTCTGCCTTACTGAATCGGCCCAACACGTAGTCTGCCGGGTCCTGTCTTCCGGGAGGTCGTCCAATGCCAACACGCAGCCGGGCCACATCCTGAGTGCCCAGATGTCGCGTAATATCCAGTAGTCCTTTTTGTCCGCCGGCTGAACCGCTGGCTCGCCATCTTAGACGTCCGCCGGGGAGGTTCAGGTCGTCGCAGACCACGGAGAACACATCGTTTTCCAGCTTGTAAAAGTCTGCGATCTTCCCGACAGCTCGCCCGCTAAGATTCATGAAGGTTTGAGGAGCGACCAGCAGGACCTTCGTTTCAGCAACGAAGATCTCACAGATTTCCGCCTCGAAACGAACCTGCGGACGATCCGCAGACCAGCGCTTGGCGAGTTCAGCCAGTACCTCGAACCCGACGTTATGACGAGTATTTTGGTACTTTTGCCCCGGGTTCCCAAGACCAACGACAACCTTCATGGTTCCCTCAAGTCCAGCGAATCGGGCCAGTTTGGCCGACTATTCGCCGCCTTCTTCATCCTTGCCAGGGCCCTTGCCGATGACTTCAGGTTCGATTGGGCCAGCGTCAGCTGATTCGAGATCTTCTTCGTCCACATCGTCTGCTGGTGCGATAATCGTCAGAATTGTGGTCGATTCAGGCAGTGAAACGACGACATCCTTCGGCAGATCAAGATCACCGATGGTGACAGTGGCACCGATTTCCAATTCGTTAATCGGAATCTGAACCGCCTCCGGGATTTCCAGAGCGAGGCAGTCGATCTCAAGTCGACGCAATGACTGAACCAGCTTACCGCCAGCGATGACGCCAGGAGCAATACCCTTGGCTTCAAGAGACACTTCGACTGTCACACGCTGTTTCGCGTCGACTCGAAGAAGGTCAATGTGGGAAACATAGGTTGAGAATGTGTCCCACTGGAGTTCTCGAACCAGAGCCTTCTCTGATGTTCCACCCAAGTTGAAGTCAACAATTCGTGTTCCCAGATCCAACAGGCTACGCACGTGAGTCTGTGGGACAGAGAATGCGACTGGCTCGCCATCGCCACCGTACAGGTTGCCCGGGCACCGGCCGTCGCGTCGAAGCCTTCGAGCTTCGGCACTACCTAGTTTTTCACGTTTTTCGACTTCAAAGACTGCGGCACTGGCCATTGGTTCTCTCCGGGAGAGATCACAGGCGGGAAAACGCCCGCTGGGGTGATCATTTCGAGCATGCTATTTGCGGCGACATCTTTCGATCGACTTCCAATCGAGACCGCTAGCGTCGATTTTGCAAGCGGGCAAAGATATCGCCTTTTTCCTGCTCCTGCAACGGGTTCCACCGCAAAAACCGACACTCGGCTCCGGTTCTTTCCACTCTGGGCCAACAGGTTGCCAATCACGGGCCGGGAAGCCACCTGTTGGGCAGCATGGATCCTTTAATATAGTGGTACCGGATTCAATCGGTCTTTGTTGAGGAGATTCGTTGCACAATTGCCGTGCTATCGCATTCGTTCTGGCTGTGGGACTTAGTGGAACCGGCTTCGCGCAGGATGGGTTACCTCAGCCTCCAGCGGCTCCCGGTGTTCTCAAACAGGCGGAAGACCGTCCGGATGTAAGGGACAGTATAGACGCCCGTGCTCCGGAAAATCGCCAGGTCACTCAGTTGCTCAAGCGGATTGAGGACCGAGCCCAGCGCGGGGACTGGGCGACTGCTGTTCAGCAACTCCAGAGCATTCTGAACCAGCCAACCGACGGATTGGTCCGACTGGGACCGGGAAAGTTCGTGTCGATGAGATCAGCGGCCAACGCGCTGCTGACCAGGATGCCGCGTCAATGGAAGCAGCGTTACAACCAGCAGTTCGGCGCGGCGGCTCAGAAGAACCTGGACCAGGCGCTTGCGACCGGTGACTACCGCGCGGTTGGTGATGTTGCGACTCGGTACCTGCAGACATCGGCCGGCAGCGATGCCGCTCGGGCGATTGCGATACGGCATTTTGATCGTGGCGAATACGGAATGGCGCTGCGGTGGTTCGAAGTTCTGGAGACTCGGCACGGCCAGCTACCGTCGCTTATCGATCAACTCCAACGGGCAGCCGTTCAGAAGTTGGCAGGCGTT
Organism: uncultured Planctomycetaceae bacterium; assembly: GCA_964485095.1. Lineage (GTDB taxonomy): Bacteria > Planctomycetota > Planctomycetia > Planctomycetales > Planctomycetaceae > CAYNWT01. The sequence continues at coordinate 68,718 of CAZAIB010000005.1, forward strand.
GATGTCACTCCGGTAACTGAGCGGATTGAGTTGGACGGGAACACGGTCGATCAGCGGCAGTTACTTGATGGCGTGACGGCGTCCCGCGCGGGTGGTGGTGGACTGGCCGAGTGGCGAATGCTTATGGGCTCTGCCAGTCGGTCCGCCTATGCGACTGATCGGTTGCCTTTGTTGCTTGAGAAATGGAACCAGCCGCTGCTGCAAAGCGGACAGGCGACCGAGAATATTCTGCGAGTGATTCAAGATGTCAAAGGCGGTCCGATTCTCGCGGGTGTTCCCGTAGTCGCGAACAACCGAGTCGCTTGCCGAACTGTTGACGGTGTTTCGGTTTTCGATTCCGAAACCGGTCAACTGTTGTGGCGGACCGCCAGAGAGGCGTCCACGTCGGATGTGTTCAGGCAGAAGGCAATGATCAGCTCCCCGTCTTTGTACCGCGGTTCAAGAAGTACTGACGAACGCATCAAGGATTTCTTCTATCGCGATGCGGTGCACGGATTGTTGAGTTCTGATGGTGAGCGACTGTTTGTCATCGAAGAACAAAACGTGCCGACTCAGTCAGAGACTTCTGCCAGGTTCCGAAACGTGCGTAACGTGAAGACGTTGTTGAAGAACGCGACGAATGTACTGGCCGCATACGACTTGGCCAGTGGCGCGTTGTTGTGGACTGTTGGTGGAGCGGATTCGCCGGAGGCGTTTAAGCCGGTTCTGGCGGGTCACTACTTCCATGGTGTGCCGGCGGCGATTGGCGACGAGTTGTACCTGGTCTCCGAAAAAGACAACGCGATTCATCTGCAGGCTTTGGACGCGACCACCGGCGAACAGAAGTGGTCGCAACTACTGGCGTATTCGGACATACGAATTGAACGCGACTTCGCCCGCCGGCAATTGACCGCTCAGGTGACCGTGGCCAGCGGGATGCTGCTTTGTCCAACAACTGCCGATTGGCTCATTGCAGTCAATCCGCTCACGCGCGGAATCGTTTGGGCGCGACGGCATGCGGGTTCGCAAAGAGTGACGGCCACCCAGCTCAGTCAATCTGTTCCGGAATTGGGCGAAAGGTGGCCGGCATCGGCTCCGGTTGTTGTTGGGAACCGTGTTATTTTCACGCCTCCTGAAGCGGCTCACATAGAAGTTCTGAACCTGACAACCGGCGAACAGGTGTGGCGTCGTAACAAAGGCACAACGCAGTACCTGGCCGGGGTTGCTGATCGGAATGCGATCTTTGTCGCGACGAAACGTGTCACGGCTCTTGGGGTCGAAGATGGAAAGGCTGCCTGGTCTTTGAATCTGGAACCACGCGATGTCCCTTCCGGTCGCGGTGTGTTGAGTCCCAGGTTTCTGCACCAGCCAATGGAATCGGGACAGGTCGTGAGTATCGATTTGGAAAGCGGCAGGATTGCCCACCGAACCGGCGCGCTGCGGTCGCAGAAGTTGGTAGCCAACCTGGTAATGCATGCTGGTGGAACGCTACTGCAAACGCCTACGTCGATTGAAGCGTGGACGCTAAGACCGACGTCCAATGCCGCTCCTTTGCAGACACCGGGAGCAAAAATTCGGCAGGCAGAGATTGCATTTGCCGACGGAAAAGCGGACGCCGCAATTGCGATCCTTGATGGCCTTCAGACGCGGGAACTCGACGACGCCACAACGCCGCGTCTAAGAAAGTTGCTGCTGGCCGCGCTGATATCGCGCGTGCAAGCCGGAGCGGAAACGGCCGGGCGTGACCTTGATCGCCTTGCAGGACTTGGTGCCGAAGCTGAACTCATCAGCAGGCTGCGCATCGTTCATGGAATGAAATCAGGCGACTTCAAAGGCGCTTTCGGACAGCTTGTCACTTTGTATGAATCTGAGGCCAGTCCCCGAATCGGGATGGAAGAAGATTTCGTGGTCAATCATGACAACTGGTTGGCTGGCCAGCTTTTCGATACGTGGAACCAAATGGACGACGAATCCCAGGCGTCCTTTGCTGAAACGATCGACCGGATCGCCAGCGACGCGGAAACGAAAGATCGGTTCAACCACGTCTTTAGCTTTCACCCGCTTGCGATCGCATCGCTGAAAGAACGACTGTCAGGCTACTTGACTGAGAACCACTTCAGCGAAGCTGAGAAGGTTCTCAGAATTATCAAACGGAGCGAACCGGAGGACACTGAGGCGGCTTTCCAATGCGCGATGGCACTTGCCACGTTGGGGCAGCGACTGGATGCGGTTGCTTTGCTGGAAGAACACGGTTCGATATCGCAGATTGCTGACCTGCCCGCGCCGGAAGTCAGCGGCGTTGAACGCAGTTCCTGGGAAACCGCCAGTTGGAAAGTTCGGCCATTCGTCGACAGCAGTATTCAGTCAGGCGGGACGGTTGAAGTTCCGACTTACCGCCCCGACATACAGTTCCATCGAGATCATTTGTGTCTCGGGCGAGTCATTGATTTGAAGCGGCTGCAAGTTCTTGCGATGGCTGATGGGAAGCTGACATGGTCTTTGCCTTTACGCGGCGATTCGTCGGTGCGTTCTGCAATCTCGATGGGACGTTCAATGCTTCTCTTTCAAGGTACGGCGATCAGCTGCATCGCACCGCTTGAAAAGCGAGTCCTTTGGGAACGTCTGTTGCGACCGGTTGTCGTGCCACGAAAACAGATCTTTGTCCCGTTCGGCGGTACCAACGCGCAATTGTCTACAAGAACACTCGCGGGCACACAGGGGATTGGTGTTGTCAACGAAGACTACATACTTGTTCGCTCTCCGCGGTCGGTTGAAGTGTTTGATGCGGTCACCGGTGAGTTCCGTTGGTCGCGCGACAACATTCCTGGCACCGATGAAATTATCGGAACCACAGAAGCCGTGTTCATCAGGAACCGCCAATCTGAGACGACCGCGTTCCGTTCCAGTGACGGGCTGGTTTTGACCGACGCGAAGGTGCGGCAGTTCGACCAGCCATACCCGGTCATTGGTCGCCACTTTGTGGCTGTTGAAACCAACGGGGGCTTGTTCAAGAAGCAAACGCTGCGACTGTACGATCCGACGACGGGCAAGAATGCGTGGTCCATGGAACTGGATCGCGGCGACAGACTGTCCTTCGCCAACGACCGCGAGCTGGTCATCGCGAATCGGTCTCAACTTCGAATCGTTAACCTGATTACCGGAGAAGCAACCAAAGTTAAGTCCGACCTTGATCTCAACGATGCGTCCGTCATCGCGATTGCTCAAGGGCGACTATTTGCTGTGACCAACAAGAAACGTGAGACCGGTAGGCCTGACGAGCAAAAAGTAGACGGAACGCTGACTGTGTTCGACCGATCGACGGGGGACAAATTGTGGGACCGCACGGTCAACAAGGGAGCCATCATTCTGTCGCACTTCCATTCACTTCCGGTGCTGCTGATGACTCAAAACGAACACGACTACGAAGAAGTGGGTAAGGATTCGGACAAGATCAGGCTACAGGATCTGACGTTGCTGGACCTGCAAACGGGCAAGGAAGTGGCCGAGCAAAAAGTAGTCAGTGCGTACACTTCGACTTACAGCGTACGATTCGAACCCGCCGGCAGGTTCATCGAGGTTTCGACGCAAAGTGGTCGGCGATACCGATTCGAGGCAACTCCGACTGCGTCTCTCGACGAAGCCGCGGAAAAGGGCACGGGTGAGGAAATCGACAAGCGCGACGAAGCGGACAAGGGTCAGGGTAACCAACCGCAGCCTCGCTAACACCGCCTGTCCACACCGTGCTACGATTCCCGCTGAAAAGAGGGAACCGCCGCAAATGCACGATTTCGAATACGAAGCCCCGACATCACTGGATGCACTCACGCAGCTTCTGTGCGACCACAAAGAACGCGCGCAGATTCTGGCGGGAGGAACCGATCTCATCGACCACCTTCGCAATGGTCGGTTGAGTCCCGAACTTGTGATTGACGTTAAGAAAGTTCCGGAACTCACCGAACTCACGCTTACGGATGAAAAGCTTGTCATCGGCGGCGCGGTGTCGTGTGCTCGCATCTACGAACACGCTGAGATTCGGAAGCACTTTGCAGCTTTGATTGACGCCACACGCATTATCGGTGGTATTCAAATTCAAAACCGAGCCACACTCGGCGGGAACTTGTGTAACTCCAGTCCAGCCGCCGATTCCATCCCGGCCCTCATCGCGCTTGAAGCCAGGTGCGTGCTGACTTCGGTCAAGTCGACCGAAGTCGTGGCCGTCGAAGATTTTTGCGTTGGTCCGGGTAAGAACGTCATGGTCCGTTCGGAATCCGACAGGCACGAAGGGGTCGCGCGGACTACGGAAGTCCTTTCGTCAATCGAGATCCCGACGCCAGCTCCGCGTACCGGATCGCACTACCGCCGGTTCATCCCTCGCAACGAAATGGATATCGCCGTTGTTGGTGTCGGAGCCAGCGTGCAGGTCTCAGAAGACGGGACCAGGTTCGATGGCGTTCGGTTAGCTCTGGGAGCCGTCGCGCCAACGCCACTATTGGTCGAAGAAGCAACTGAGCACCTGGTGGGTTCCAACATCGAAGACGGGATCGCCAAAGCAGTAGACATCTCGCGCGCCATCGCCTCACCCATCGACGACATGCGGGGTACTCGCGAGTTTCGAACCCACGTCGTTGGCGTGCTGGTCGAACGCGTTCTCAAAGAAGCCGTTAGTCGGGCGAGGCGATAGGCGTAGCGGCCTGGAAATCGAAGACCTCGGCCCAACGAACTCCAACTGCGGCACCACCGGCACGTTGCAAAATCGGAAACGCGCCTAGCCAATCGCGAAAGCGTGGACGAAATGGCTCAGCGCGATCTCGTGAAAAGCAGTCTGCGCGCGGCCAGGCAGAATCATTGTCGGCGAAGTCCGCCGTGCCGAAGCCCTGGCCATTCGGCAGGCTTTGTTTGGACTCCGTATGCCGAATGGTCGTGTATATCTATTACGCTTCCGAAAACTGGGTGATCTGGGGCGACCATCTGAGTGGTGCCGGTTCGAATACCTGAGACCGTTCGGCTCTTACAATCGATACAGGCGAACCGATGAGAGGAACCGGACGCACCACTTACTGCGGCGCATCCAATCGGCAATCGTTGCCGCAACCAGGATCATTGGAGTTCGAAATGACCCGCTCAAAGTTTGTCGCATGTTTGGCGCTGTCAGCCGTGACCGTGTGTGGCTTGGTTCAAGCTGATGATTACAACGCAGGCGCTCGCAAAGCCTCCGCTGTCAAGCCTGGTAGCCGAGCTGGCTTTCGGAAGGCGACAGATGCAGGTCCCTCGTCTCTAAGTCGCTGGTTCAAAGATTTCACCAAGCCAAAGGTTGCCGCAGAAACGAAAAAGAGCCTGCCCGACCCTGTCGCAACACGCGTATCGCAACGCGAAGTCCAGGCAATCGCTCGAGGTACGGCTGTTGCACCGGAACCAATCGTTGCACCGAAAGCGGCACCGGCTTCCGTCCCGAATCCGACAATGTTCCGCGCAGCAACAGCTGCATCGGGCACTGGTTGCAACGCACCGAACTGTCGAGTGTGCAACCCATGCCAGTGCAACAGTTGCAAATTGGGATTTGATAACTGCGGGCAAGGCCAACGACCAAGGCGGGCTAGAAGGCTGGCTCGATTGCGGAATCGAGTCCGAAGGGTGCCGGGAGGTTCGCGGGTCGCAGGTCGCCGTGCGTTTGGGTTCGCGGATGCCGGCATTACGCCGCGTACGCAAACGCGGCAATACCCTTATCAGAGCCACGAATGGGCCTACCACCGGCCGTACAACTACAAACATATCCCTGGAACGACTTCGCGATGGGGGCAGGTTAGTCAGGTCAACTATCAGTCGCCGTACTCGAACCAGTTCTTCTCAAGTGTCCATAAACGGCATGAAGAGACCAGGAAAATCGAAACGGCACCGACTGAATTCCTGGGCGAACTGTTCCCGTTGGGTCCTGGAACATCGCCTGAAGAGTATGCACCCGAGGACTTCGCTCCCGCGGACTCTGTATCCGCACAATTCACGCCCGAAGACTTCGCTCCACCGCGTCCTTCTGCGAAAGAACGAGCCTCGTTCATGCGTCCAAATGTTCGCCAGGTTTCCAGTGACAACCAGTGGTCCAAGCCGCGCGAATTCAGGAACGATGGTGGTGGGATCGGTATCTGGGAATCCCGGTAACGGTCAACCTTACGGACCGGCACTCAGACCAAGTACTGGAATGGTCGCAATTAGGGGTGAGTTCGACGGAGATGACGAATCCGGACTAGTGTTGCGGCCGCATTCAGAATTCGGGTTCGAACCACTGTTTGTTAGCGACAACGGAGCGGCCAATCGCCCAGGTGGCCCCGAACTTTAAGGCCTGACGGGCACTCGCGCGAATTCGCCACCCACTCTGCGAGCTGGGATTGCCGCCCCGTACGGATCGAACGGACGTGGCAGGAAAATCGCTGACCTATCGGTATCGGTTTGTCTGGACGCCAGTGCCTGGGCATAATCGACTACTGAGGAATTCTCTAAGTCAGCCCTGTCCCATTCGAGTACCGGCCAGTGAACAATCAACGAACTCTTCTACGAACGATTTGTATCCTGCTCGCAACCAGTCCCCTTGCGACCGCCGAGATTGGTGTGGGAGCCAAACCGGTTCCCGGCGCGCGAGTTATCCTGGATGGATCACGGGAGATGTTGGATCGCAATTGGACCTATTGGAACGGTCCCCGGTTCGCATCGAACCTGCCAATTAAGTGGAAGGTCGTCGATGACCCCGTCAAGAAGGGCGGCAAGGCCATCATGACGGACGATCCCGTTGCGGCTGGCGGTAAATACGGAACCGCAGACATTGTCACGAAAAAGAAGTACCGCGACTTCCGCCTGCACGTCGAGTTTCTGGTGACAAAGAAGGGCGGGAACAGTGGCGTGTATTTGCAAAACCGATACGAGATTCAGGTTCTCGACGGTGACAAAACCAAGCACGGAATGGGCGCGGTGATCAACGAAACCGAATCGCCCTACGCGGCGTACAACGGCGTCGGCAAATGGAACGCCTACGACATTAACTTCCGCGCCGCGCGATTTCGGGATGGGAAGCGAACCGAGAAGGCCATCGTCACGATGTATTTCAATGGCAGGAAGGTTCACAAGAACCAACGCATCACCAAAGTTTGGGGTGGAGCCAACTCGGGCATCGACGGCGGCAACGATAACGGTAACGGAATTACCGACACGCCGGGCGGACTAAAGCTGCAGTGCGAAGGCCACGATGTGCGTTACCGCAACATCTGGATTGTCGAAACCGATCACAAGAAGCCGTCAACCGACTTCAAAGAACCCATCACCAAAGCGTCCATGAAGAAAGCGAACAGCGCGGCTGGCCCCACGCCACCAGAATCCATCAGGCAATGGGCGAACGCTGCCAAAGGCATTAATCCGAAGTACAGGCCGACCGGCGACAAACTGCTGGTTGGTAAGACCGGTCGCTATCACATCTACACAGACAAGTCGGGCTGGAACGTCCTGATGACTTCCAAAGGGAAACTGAAATACTCCGGGAAGCTCATTGTGCACGGCGGCAAATTCTCGCGAGTACAGACAGTCGGGTTCGAGAAGAAAAACGACACCATGACCGTCGCGCCGGACAAGAAGTCTCTGGAGTTCAATATTCAAACGGCCGGTTCGTTTGATGGCTTCGAATTCACCGTGAAGGAAAAAGACGCGTGGGTTGAGTTCGAACTAATGCAGGGGAAATTTAAACGCCCGAAGAAGATCTTCATCGGCAAGAAAGCGGCGAACCCAAAGAACGGCCACTTCGCTTTGCCTGCTCACACTCGGTAAGTAGCACGTTCAGCGAGCGTTGAACGATCGGATCACATCGCCATTTACTGGATTCAGTTGATCGCCGCTGACGATCTTCCAGCGTGATCCGGTTTTCTTCTCCTTCTTCCACTTGACCAACCAACTTGTTGGTCCGGTTTGCGGCCCTCCGTTCTTACTGCTGACGGTTCCGTTCGCGCGAAACTTACTGGTCGCTTCGTTGCCGGTGACCTCAATTCGGACGCCCTTGATTCGCAGCGTCTGGACATCGACCTTGTCCATAGCCTCTTGGACGAGTTCTGTTGAAATATCGCCGCCAGCATCAAAGTAACTCAGGGCGCGAGTTGCATCGCCGTCTACGAAGGCGTCGGCTAGCGCGTGGATCGAGCCAGCTACCTGTTCCTTATCGGTTTCGATCATTCGATGAGTGACCTGTGGGATCACAGCCAGGACCGCCATCAATCCGGCCGCCTGCCAGACTCGCTTCGCTCCCGATCGCATTGCGTTCCATGCAAGAAACGCCGCCACAATCAGAAACATGATTGTCAGCGGCCACGGGTTCTCAGTGAAGTATGTCATGCGGTGTCCTTCTCGTTGCCGGAAGTATAGCTCCTGTTGTCGAGGCAGCACGCGTAGAACGAGACACTTCGTTTGGCCGGGGTTGGTGCGAGGAACGAACGAGTGGAAGGCAACCCTGGAGGTTCCTTTTGAACCCTGTGATCGCCTCAGTCAGACCGCGGAAAATGTGGCTGTGATGGCGCAGAGCCAAATGCGGCCAACAAGAAGAGACGCGGTACACACAGACCACACCCGACAGAGTTCCATCACAGCCACCTGAATGAACGCTCGGTTGTCAGCGTTCGGGCTATTGATGCACGACGGAACGAATCTTGTCTACGTGTTTCGAATTTCCACGCACGGATCTGACGTGAGATCAGATAACCAGTCGGAACAGAACCAGCATGGCCATGATCGCCATGGTCAAATTCTCAATCAGCGTCACGCGGGACATCGGCAGTTTGAACACGGTTCCCAGACACGCACACTGAATCTTCCGCTTCGAACGAATCGCGCCGATCACGCCGAAGCTGCCGATCAACATCAGAACCAGCGTTGTGAAGTTCACTATCGTCGGCATCCAGCGACCAAGGTAAGCGATGCCAAGAGTCAACTCGATGAACGGATACGCCGCAGCATACGCGCGAGATTGTTCGGCAATGAGATCGTAAGTTCTAAACGCGCGTGCGAACCCGCGTAGGTCCAGCAGTTTGAAGAACGCGAACGTCACGAAGAACAGCCCCATGAAGTCGCTCATTATGGCAGACTCGGCCAAAGTTCCGCCCGGACGGATGGCCAGAATTACCGTTCCGCCAGTGATGAAGCCGACAATCAGCAACAACGGAAAGTAGGTGACCAGCCAATGCGTTTCTTTGGCCTTCTGTTTGATGTCGTACTCGCCAACAGAACGGACTGCTGTTCGCAGTTCCTGCAACTTGATGCTTTTGCCAAGCTTCAGTTTTGCAACCGGTGGCTTAAGCGAAACGACGGCTTCTTCGACCTGAGGAACACCTTCCAGCGCAGTTGTAATGCGACCAACGCAGCTCTCGCAGTGCATCCCTGATATGGCTACCTCGTGTTTCATGCGAACTCTGTGCTAATGTGTGGAAATGTCTGCCCGCACGAAGGTTCAACAATTGGCCCGCGAGTCTTATGACCGTGGTGACCCGCTCGGATGGTTCGAACGGGTCTATCAAAATGCCCGCGGCGATGCCGGTCAGGTTCCCTGGGCCGGACAGCAGCCTGATTGCAATCTTACGTCGTGGTTATCGGGTGAGTATTCAGAAGCTGCGAAGAACACACAGGCTTCTGCATTGGTAGTGGCGTCTGGACTCGGAGATGACGCTGAAGCCTTAGCGAATGCGGGTTTTCGCGTCACGGCTTTCGACATCTCAGAAACCGCAATTGGCTGGGCCAAATCGCGGTTCCCGAACTCGACAGTTCAGTATGCCATTGAAGACCTGTTCGATCTACCGTCCGCCTGGCAAAATTCGTTCGACTTGATTTTCGAATCCAGCACGTTGCAGGCGCTGCCATGGAAACTCCGCAGTAAGGCAATCCGCTGTATCGCGTCGCTGCTCGCTGTTGGTGGAACCGTACTGATTGTAACACTTGGGCGAGATGAGGAAGATGACGCTGGCCAGCTACCGTGGCCGTTGACGCGAAAAGAACTGGACCAGTTTACCGCAGAGGGTCTGGAAGAAACTTCGTTTGAAGATCTCACTCCCGAAAACGGTCGACGGCAGTTCGTTGCCACCTACCGCAAACCAAAGTCAGGCAACCGGACGCCATGATTACAGTCAGCGATCTCTACTACTATCCGATCAAATCCTGTGCGGGCACACGCGTTGAATCGGCGGAAGTCACCCGTCACGGCCTGGCAAACGACCGCATGCTGATGGTTGTCCGCGCGGACGGAAAGTTCATGACGCAGCGCGAATTTCCGCAGATGTGTTTGATTGAACCGCGTGTGTCGGAGAACCAGATCTCGTTGAAAGCGCCGGGCATGCCGGAGTTTGGTTTTTCGCCGACGCAGGAAGGTTCAACCGTCACGACGAAAGTGTGGGGCGATGACGTTCGGGGGATCGTTCAGTCGGCTGACGTGAATGAGTGGTTTAGTAGTTACTTGAAATCACACGTCCAACTGGTCGCGTTCGATGAAGAATTCGAACGCAGAGTCGATGGCGACTTTGCTGTCGCAGAAACGGATGTGGTTGGCTTCGCTGATGGGTTCTCCATGTTGCTTATCTCTGCGGAATCTTTAGAACACCTGAACGCGAAGCTGGAGACCCCGGTCGACATGAACCGGTTCCGTCCAAACATCGTGGTCACCGGCTGCGATCCGCACGCGGAAGACACGTGGAAAGAACTCACAGTTGGCGATGTTGCCATGTCGGGTGTGAAACCATGTGCTCGATGCACAGTGATCGGGGTCGAACAGAAAACGGGCGAACGGGGAACTCAGCCGACAGCGGTTCTCGCCGAATACCGACGATTCACGAAAGGGGTCATGTTCGGCATGAACATGATTCACCACGCGACCGGCCGAATTTCAGTCGGAGATCAGATTAGTGTCACTGCGCAGCATGGGGCTGATTGGCTGGCATAATTGGCTATGAAATAACGAGCTTCGCCTTGTGAGCCGAAGTTGCGGGTAGACAGCTTTTCCCTGGCCGCCAGAAGCGTTAAAACGGAATAGTCGCCGGACTCTCCGAGTCCGTGCTGTGCCGAACACGGAGTGTTCGGCGACTTTGCTACCTGGCATGTAGACGCGAGTCATGTTTGTCTGACACCCCCACATTTCCCAGCACGAATGATTCGAACGTCAGTCCCGAACTGGCCGCCGAATTCATTACCGTGCGCATTCGGTGGTTCGGTCTGTGTGTCGGATACATTCTGGTCAACGCACTTGGTCGCGAGACGAACCACCAGGCCGCGTTGAATTGGATTCTGACACTCGGTGCGATCTACGCGCTTATCGATACGTTGTGGAGCGTCAGGCAGCGCGTGTTTCTGTCGGAGTTCCGGTTGCTGGTCTCGGTGATGGAAGCCATCTTCATTGGCCTGCTGTGTTACTTCGACACGGGAGTCGCCAGCCCGTTTCGGTTTTACTACTTCCTGTCGCTGCTGGTCTGCGCCATGCGGCACGCGCCGGTGATTACGTTTGCCACGTTTGGTCTCCACAGCATGGGTTACGTGCTGTTGGCGTGGGGGATTGGAATCACGAACCGCGACGACTGGGTTCTACTGGTCATGATGACCGTGTTTATGGCGTGGGTGACATGGGCCGTCACATCGCTGACTGGTTTGATGAAAACAACGGGCCGTCGGTTAGTCGAAGTGAACGCCGCGCTAACCGAGAACCAGCGTTCGCTCGAACAACGCATTCACGAACGTACCGAGGAGCTTCAGGAATCGCAGGCCGTACTGGTTCAACAGGAAAAGCAATCTGCGTTTGGACTACTGGCCGCCGGCATCGCGCATGAAGTCGGCAACCCGTTGGCTGCGATTAGCTCGCTGGTCCAAATGCTGAAACGTCGGGACATCGACGACAACACACGCGAGCGTTTAGGGCTGGTTGATGAACAATTGCTGCGCATCCAACGGACCCTGCGAGAACTCATCGACTTCAGCCGGCCGGCTCAGGTTCAACCGACTGTGTCTGATGTTCATGAGGTCATCAACGCGGCTCTCAACATCGCGAAATACTATAAACGCCGCAAAGGGCGGATAATTGAAACTGAGTTTGACGAATCGCTTGCCCCGCTGCGATTGGTCCGCGACCAGTTGGTTCAGGTCATCCTGAATCTCATTCTGAACGCACTGGATGCGACGGATGAAGGCGGCCGAATTGACATTCGAACGTCACAGGAAACAACCGTTGATGAGATCTGCTGGATTCGGATTGACGTTGTCGATAATGGCCATGGCATTGATGTGGCCAAACAGGGTGAACTGTTCCGTCCGTATTTCACGACAAAAGAAACAGGTACAGGACTAGGACTGTTTGTTTGTCGGCGTATCATCGAACAAACACTTGGGGGGCGAATTGAACTGGCCGCCTCCGATTCAACCGGAACAACATTCTCCGTCTGGCTGCGTGGCGAACCGCAAACGTCGCCTGATGGTGATCATAAATCAACAGAATCCCAATCAATCGGGGAACTGACGAGGTAACCGTGGCAAACCGCACGATTCTGATCACGGAAGATGAAGACATCATCCGTACGACGCTGGCCGAATTCCTCACTGCTGAGGGCTTCGAGGTCATGACCGCATCCACTTGCGAAGAAGCGCTGACCGTTTCACGTGACCGCGATTTCGAGGTTGCTATCTGCGACGTCCAATTGCCGGACGGCGATGGCGTCAAGCTGATGCGTCGGCTGCAAAAACTGAACAACGGCCTGTTTACGCTCATCATTACCGCGTACGCGACTGTCGAGAACGCTGTCGAAGCCTTCACCGGCGGCGCGTTTGATTACCTCACCAAGCCGGTTCTCTTTGACGATCTTCGCAACAAGCTGGAACGGCTCTACCAGTTCCGCGACCTGTATCTGGAGAACCAAACACTTCGCAAAGAACTCGCGCGAGGCGACCAGTTCGCTGACATCATCGGTTCCAGCAAAGCTCTGGAAGAAGTTCAGACCACTATTCGCAAAGTGGCGATCACCAATTCGAACGTCCTGCTGGTCGGCGAGACGGGAACCGGAAAAGAACTCTTCGCCCGAGCCATTCATGCGGCGGGACCGAAGAAGGACGAAAAGCTCTTGGTCGCCAACTGCGGAACCAGACCATTGGAATTATTGGAAGCACAGCTGTTTGGTTCGCAGTCAGGTTCGCAATCTGATCAGCTGGGCATCTTCCGCAATGCGGGCGATGGAACTGTGTTTCTTGACGAGATTGCCGAACTCCCAATGGGTATGCAGTCTGAATTGCTGCGTGCAATCGAGTACCAGGAAATCATGCCCGTCGGCGGTTCCGAAGCCGTCAAAGTCAGTGCCCGCATCATTGCGTCAACAACCCGCGACCTGATGCGCGAAGTCAGCGATGGGAACTTCCAGGAAGATTTGTTCTACCGTCTCGACGGAGTCAAAATTCGCATCCCGCCCTTGCGCGAACGACTGGACGACATTCCGGAACTGGTCGACTACTTCGTCGCGCGACATTCGCAGGCGATGGGGAAGCGAGTTACCGGTGCCTCCAGTGAAACAATCCGCCTCTTAATGGCCGCGCACTGGAAGGGCAACGTCAGACAACTGGACAACGCCGTCGAACGCGCCGTCATGATGTGTGATGGCACGCAGATTGAACCAACAGACCTGCCGCCAGATCTGCTGGGGCTGGGTCAACCATTGCCGGACACTGACGATTTGCGTTCGGCCCTTCGTCATTACGAGCGGCTGCACATTACCCGAGTGCTGCGGCAATGGCCCGACAAACGGGAAGCGGCCAAACGTCTGAAGCTTGGTTTGTCGAGCCTGTACAGGAAGATCGAAGAACTGGGCATCAACCCGTAAGGGTGACTGCGTTCTGAGTTCTGGGCTCGTCAGAGGTTTCGGTACAAAGTGCGATGGAGCGCATCCAGCGGCGGCCAGGTTTAACCCGTGGCCAAAGGCCAGGCCGAACTCGTCCCGAACCAAAGGCCAACACCCCGCATCCTCCGCAGGCCACGATCGCTACCACCACGGACATCGCCCAAACCGAGCGATCAGAACTGTCGGAAGTACCGTTTTGGATCCGACGGCTTTATTTCGTTCCAGTAGCTCTGTGCTTCCGGTTTGAACTTCCGGCCCATCCCATCATGGCCGAACAGCCCGGCCAACAGTCCGATGGGAGTGACTACCAGGAAGTACACGATGCTGGCCATGACATACGACATGACCCAGCCGATCGGAAACGCGGCCAGCATCCATGCGGCGTACAGCGGTGCGGTGGCTCGCGGTTTAATCAGGCCGATCACCGCAACGGCAACGCTAAGTGCTACCACAACAATCGCTGTGGTGCTGTAACCGGATTTGTTAAGCCACCAGGCAACGATGCCGGCCAGCACCAATTGGCATCCGGCAAACACACGTGCTTCGTTGTCGGTGGCTTTGAGTTTGAGATCAAGCATTTGGGATCTTACGTCAGTCCAGTTTGAACTTCGAAAGGTATTCGGTTGGGTCGTGTTCGACTGCGTTCGGCTGGTCCTTCTTCAGCATGACGTAGTCATCAATCACCAACACATCCATGTTGGTCGCCATAAAGCAATTCCACGCATCACCTGGCGAACACACGATCGGTTCGCCTCGAACATTAAAGCTAGTGTTGATGAGAACCGGCGAACCAGTTTGCGCTTCGAAACTCTTGAGCAGTTTGTAGTAACGGCCATGACGATCGGCATCGACGGTTTGCACTCGCGCGGAGTTGTCTACGTGGGTGATGGCGGGGACTTCAGAACGCACGACGCTTAGTTTGTCCAGGCCTTTGATACCGGCTTGATCGGCGTCGAGGTTGGTTCGCTTCTCCTCACGGACATCTGCGACCAACAGCATATACGGGCTACTGTGTTGCGGGTCGATTTCAAAGAACTCAGACGCGCGTTCGGCGAGGATTGATGGAGCGAACGGGCGGAATGACTCGCGGAACTTGATTTTCAGGTTCATCACCGACTGCATGTTCGTGCTGCGCGCATCGCCCAGGATACTGCGGCCGCCCAAGGCGCGTGGTCCAAACTCCATGCGGCCCTGCATCCACCCAACCACGTTTTCGTTGGCCAACTTGTCTGCTACGAAGCTGCAGAGTTCGTCGGCGTCATCAAACTTCTGGTAGACTGCATCCTGCGCGTCCAGAAACATCCGGACGTGTTCGGGTTCTGCCTTCGGTCCAAGGTACGACGCGGTTTGGCTGTCTGGTTTGACTGGTGTTCGCGGCTTGTCCAGCAACTGGTGCCAGATGAACTGAGCGACCCCCAGTGCGCCACCGGCGTCACCGGCGGCGGGTTGAATCCAGATGTCTTCGAACGGTGTTTCTCGCAGGATTCGACCGTTCGCGACGCAGTTCAAAGCGACACCGCCAGCCATGACCAGGTTCTTCATGCCGGTCGTCGCGTGAGCGTGCCGCGCCATCCGCAGCAGTATTTCCTCCGTGACTTTCTGAACCGATGCGGCCAGGTCCATGTGCCGCTGTTCGAGATCGGTTTCGGCTTTGCGAGGCGGACCGCCAAACAAGCTGTGGAACTTGTTGGTTGTCATCGTCAGGCCGGTGCAGTACTTGAAGTACGACATGTCCATGCGGAACGAACCGTCGTCTTTCAGATCGATCAGGTTGTTCATGATGGTGTCGGCGTACGTTGGTTCTCCGTACGGCGCGAGGCCCATGAGTTTGTATTCGCCTGAGTTCACTTTGAAGCCGCAGTACGCGGTGAAGGCTGTGTAGATGAGCCCCAACGAATGCGGGAATCGCAGTTCGCGCTGGAGTTCAATTTTGTTGCCGCGACCAACGCCAACGGTGGCCGTAGCCCACTCGCCAACACCATCGACAGTCAGAATTGCGGCTTCTTCGTAAGGCGACGGAAAGAACGCGCTCGCCGCGTGTGATTCGTGATGCTGTGTGAACACGATCCGCCGTTTGTATTCGCCGCCGAGTGCCTGCTTGATTTCGCGCGGGATGTGCAGCTTTTGTTTGATCCAAACGGGCAGGGCGGCGATGAACGAAGGGAACCCCATGGGCGCGAAGCCGACCCATGTTTCCAATAGTCGTTCGAACGTCAGCAGTGGTTTGTCGTAGAAGCCAACGTAGTCCAGGTCTGCGATCTGCAAACCTGCTTCGTTCAGGCAGTACTGAATGGCGTTCTCGGGCATCGCAGGGTCGTGCTTGATGCGCGTGAAACGTTCTTCCTGCGCGGCGGCAATAATGTCGCCGTCAATAACAAGTGCTGCTGCGGAGTCGTGATAGAGGCCCGAGATACCGAGGATGGCTGTCATGTTGCTAATAGTCGCACATTCCGTGACCGAAGGCACTGCCGTTGTTATTCAACGCGCTTCTGTTGTGAGAGCTGGCGTTTTATGGTTTCCAGCAGGCCTCGTTCAACCATGACTTCAGCGACGCGCTGGTTTCCGATTCCAACGACGTGGCAAGGGTCCAGGTAGAGACGTTCAGGCATGTTTGAGAACGCGTCACTGACGTCCGTGATGTCCTCATACTGTTCCGTAAGCTTCCGCGCCCGAGCATAGGTCAGGGGCAACAGCATCTTTGCATTTGGTGACAACCATGGGTGGTCCAGTAGTTGCTGTTCCTCGGCCGTCAGGGGTTTCTGGTCGCCAAAGAGTTGTGGTTGCCAATAGAATTCAACCGCGAATCCATAGTGTGCTCCCATCGCTTTCACTAGCTGAAAAACGGCCAGGTAGTTTTGTACAACTTCATCGGCGACTTGCTGAGCCTCTATCGGATCCTTCTGAGGCTTAGGACGCATGCGATCTACTAAGCGTCCGATCTCCGTTCGCCCAAACTTCTTTCTAAGCCAGGCCGTACCAAACACCGATGCGGTGAGGCCTTCAAAATTCTCGGGAACTCCCACCTCTTCAGCCAGGCAAGTGGCTGTCGTGTCGTTGTACCCATCGTAGAACAGGACAACGTCCGGGATATTTCCCTTCTTCAGTTCCAGCATCAACTGAATGAGGCTTTGTGTCGAGACCCATGCTCGCTGCCCGAAGTTGGTGATGTCGATGCGTGCCCCGGTTTCCTCACGCAGCATTTGTTGCAGGTAGGCCGGGATGGTCTGGTCGTTGCTCGCCCCTTCGCCCCACATTGTAGAACCGCCAAAGGCGAAGATGCGGAGCGGTTCTGGTTTTGAACCGTCGGACTGGCTGTTTGGCGTGATGCGGTTTCCGTCTTCGCCGATCGTGATTATCTGGCCCGCGTATGGTTGCCCTCTGAAGCCAACATACAACGATCGCGCAACGGATGTTTGTGCGACTTCCCGGAGTTCGGCGTGTGCCTGGTCGGGTCTTGTCTGCGTCAGGTGTCGATTGGCGAACGTTGCTGCACCTTCTAATACGAAGCACAACATCACAGTATTTGCGATCGTGAACACAATCACTTTGTACGTTAAGAAAAGTCGCTTACCCAGCAGGCCTGCCAGCAGCAGGACTCCGCCAGCAATACCAACAACCAGTCGCGGCTTGCCCACTGACCCCTGGCTAAGCCCAATGTAGTTGGCCAGTAGAGCTACTCCAAAAAGTAGCGAACCAAGCGTTAGAGAAGCTCTGGAAAGGAAACGTTGTGCATTCGGTGACATGGGGGCATTGTTATCGTGAAACATGGTGAGCCGGTCGAAGTTTCCGTAGGACTGACATTGATGTGCATCCTAGTGGTCCATCTGTACCAGTTGTGCGACGGTGATGGCAGCTGGCGTATGCGGATACGCTAGTCTGGCCAGTGCCAACGGATGAGGTAAGCGGCTCTATACGCTGGCTGTTCGAATTGGAGCGTTCTTGTTCGATTGGGACCAAATTGTCGTCCTTAGGAGTGGAAGGTCGCCTGTTTGCTCCGATAATGTCCTCCTTGCCTGCAAAAAAACGCAGGAATCATGGGCAAGGACGGCAGGCTGGCATCTCTATCGTGTGCCAGATGATCGTTCTCTTTCTTCGAGGTAGTGAGTTTGAAGACTGTATTTCGGAAACGTGCCTTCACACTAATCGAACTGCTGGTTGTGATCGCGATCATTGCGATTCTTGTGGCATTGTTATTGCCCGCCGTTCAGCAGGCTCGCGAAGCTGCCCGTCGAACGCAGTGCAAGAACAACCTCAAGCAGATGTCGCTTGCGATTCACAACTACCATTCCACAGTCGGCCTGCTGCCACCCGGAGCCGCGGTGGATCTGGATGTTACCGAGACTGGCAACAACGGATCCTGGGGCGTTCATGGTCGAATCCTCCCTTTCCTGGAACAGGGCAACGTTTACAAGAACGTCGATCTGGTTACGGCCTGGGATTTTCAACAGGCCATCAACGGACTAAGGATCCCAGGATTCTCATGCCCAAGTGATCCGCTGGCCAAGAAGAAACGCGATCCGGGCAACGGCAAGGTGCATTTGTATCCGACCAACTACGGTTTCAATTATGGGCCGTGGTTTGTGTTTGATCCGACAACCGGCAGCGGTGGCAGCGGTGCGTTCTTCCCGAACAGCAGCCTTTCGTTGGGTGAGTTCATTGATGGAACCAGCAGTACGGTGATGATTGGTGAAGTGAAAGCCTGGACGCCTTATCTTCGCAACGGTGGGCCAGGAACGACCGCCATCCCGCAGACCGTTGCTGACGTGCAGGCGGCTGTGAGTACCGGAGCTGAGTTCAAGAACACAGGGCACACAGAGTGGCCTGACGGACGTGTTCATCACTCTGGCGTGACCATGACGCTGACTCCAAACACCGTTGTGCCGTACACGCAAAACGGTGAAACCTACGACGTGGACTACAACTCGTGGCAGGAAGGCAAGAACGGTTCGTCCGGCAGTCCAACCTACGCCGCGATTACATCACGTAGTTTCCACACCGGTATGGTTCAGGTCGCGTTGATGGACGGTTCGGTCCAAAACATCTCTGACGACATCGACCTAAGCGTCTGGCGAGCGCTGGGAACCCGGCACGGCCAGGAAGTAATTTCCCCAGACGATTTCTAAATTCATGAGCCGTCCTGGCGCCAACCACGGTCTCCACAAGTGAGCGATTGGGCGCTAGCCCTCGGCGGAACCGTTCTGCAACATGCTATCACGGTTTGGACGTGCAACGGCAGTGTTGCCGCATGTTTTGGCAGTTCCACCCTGGTCCCTTGAGGAGCGTCGCTGACGGCTGGTTGGTGAGGTCGAATGTCGGTGAGCGATGGTTCGGTTTGGGTTGTTCCGCCGAGGGCTAGCGCCCAAATCGCTCACAGGGGTTGGCGTTGCTGTCGGGTTTCACTCCGCGGATGAACCGGGTTTGGTTTCAGTGGTTTCTGAAACGCTGACCGTATCCTGGTGTCCGGTTCTGGCGACGATGAGTTCTGCCAGTAGTCCCAGCGTCAGGGCCTGAGCGCCCAGCAGTGTGGCGGCGACGGAATACGCCAGCAGAGGGCGCGTGCCGATATCTGTGATTGGGATTGAGGGAACCAGTCGCATAGCGATCCACAACGCGCCCAGGTAGGTGAGGCCAAGGGAGCCGAGTCCGAAGAACATGATTCCAAGCGTTCCGAGTGCGTGCTGCGGGCGCTGTCCAAAGCCGGTTAGGAATCGGACCGTAATCAGGTCCAGCAGTCCGCGCAGGAATCTTCGGATGCCGTACTTGGAGTGACCGAACTGGCGTTCGCGGTGGTTCACTTCAAGTTCGGTGACAGAGAATCCCCGTGCGTGGGCGAGGATGGGAATGAACCGATGCAGTTCGCCGTAGATGCGAACTTCTTTGGCTACGTCGGCGGGAAACAGTTTCAGTCCGCAGTTGTGGTCGTGCAGTTTGACGCCGGTTAGCGTGCTGGCCATCCAGTTGAACACACGACTTGGGTACACCTTGTGCCAGGGGTCCAACCGCTTCACCTTCCAGCCGTTGACGATGTCAAACCCTTCGGCCTGTTTCGCCAGCAGTCGAGGGATCTCAGCCGGATCGTCCTGCAGGTCGGCATCCATCATGACGATGTTGTCGCCTCCTGCGGCCTGCATGCCGGCGGTCAACGCGGCGGCTTTGCCGAAGTTGCGTCTAAGCTTGAAGCCGCGAGTGCGTGGGTCTTCCGAAGCAAGTTGTTGGATGACATCCCACGAGCCGTCGTTTGATCCATCGTCGACGAAGATGAACTCACACTCGATACTGTGTTCAGAACTGACAGCCGTTAGCTCGGCATGCAGTTCCCGCAGACTTTCGTTCTCATTAAAGACGGGAACCACAACTGACAGCATTGCTTCTCCAGATCGAAGTTTGTGTGTGGCTAAAGTCTACTATGGCCTGTTCAGCCTGCTGCCACTCCGTCACTCACCAAATCGCGATCAGGTGTCTGAAGTGACTTCCGAGGCTTCTTCTGCCTGGGGGTTGGGTTTTCTGCCGCGAAGCTTTCGTCTGGGGCCTGCCGGTCCAATTTGTTCGCGAGCGGCCAGGGCTTCCTGAGAGATAAGTTGCACGATGTTTTGCGAGAGCTTGTCCATTTCCATGACCAACGAGTCCACTCGGCTTGCCAGAAACATGTACAGCGTGAGTGCGGGGATCGCGATGGAAAGGCCGACAGCTGTTGTCAGGAGAGCCAGCCCAATTCCGACCGCCAGTTCCTCCGGTTTACCCATGGCACTGGAGTCGGCGATGTCGTTGAATGCCTGGATCATCCCGATGACGGTTCCCAGTAGTCCAATAAGCGGAGCCACCGTGGCGACACCGTTGAGAACGCGAAGGTGCTTACGCAGCAGACTGACCTGACGTTCGCCACCATCAATGATGGCCTGTTCGACTTCGACGCTGGGTTTACCCCACTTGCGAACTCCGTGCGAGAACACTTCTGCGATGGGGCTGCCGTTATCGCGGCAGATTGACAGCGCCTGTCGTGGTTCCAATTGCCCGTTGCGCAGATGCATTAGGAACCGGTCAACAAAGTGAGCCGGGATGACGCGGCGGCGTCGCAGTTGCACCAGGCGTTCGATACCAAACCAAAGCGCCATAATGGACGCGACGCCGAACGCGCAGATGAACGGGATGCCGAGCGCTTCGATGATCTCGAGAGGTGTTCGCGGTATTGCTGCGTTACCCGTCCGAACCATCTGCTCTTCCATCGCAGGAGCTGCAATTTGTGGATCGGTGACCTGCGGGGTCAGGGCGGCTTGAATGGGGCGAATGAGCATCAGTCCCAGGCACGCAAGCAGGAACAACCTGATGCGTACCTTGCCTGAGCCTGGTGAAGTGCCGTGATTCCGGATCATGATGTTATTCTGACTGACTCGTGGATAGCCCGCTAAGAAACAGGCCTACAAGCCACTTGCTGTCTTGAGTTGGTCGATCTTTGTCTGAGCTTCCTTCGCATAACTGGACGTCGGGAACTCTGTGACCAGGTCTTTATAGCTCTTCAGGGCATTCTTGTTCTGCAGCAGTTTCAGTTCGCAACCGGCAGCCTGAAACAGTCCTGGCGCCTGCACATCAGGTAGCCCAACGTAGTTGAAGTAGGCTTTTTGGTATTCAGGCAACGCTTTGGCGTAGTTTTGTTGGTTGACCCATGTGTCGCCGATAAGCAACTGACACTTGCCAGCCGTGGGCGTCCGTCGCCCGTTCTTGTCGGTGATGACCTTACGAAACGCGTCACGAGCCTCATCAAACTTCGCCTGTTTCATGTAGGTCCGTCCCATGACGTCGTACATCTGGTAGTAGTAATTTGACGTGTCGGCTCGTCCCAGCATCTCGGCGGCGGTATCGCGAGCTTTGTCGTACTGCTTGTGTTGCAGGTAAGTCTCTGCCAGAACCACCCATGTCCGGCCGTACCACTTTTCTGGTTCCGCATTCGGTTCAACGATGTTGTCACGGATGGCGACGAGAATCTCCTGAGCCTCATTAAGCTTCGCCTGCCTCACCAGCGTTTCTGCCTGGAACAACCTCACATGATCCGCGAACGCGCCTTGTGGGAACTCGGCCAGGTACTTGTCCGCGTACTTCTGGACATCAGCATCGACTTCATTTCTATCGCTGACAGTCACCATATTGTACATCGCACTTTGACGGACCGGCTCAGGCGCGCCGGGCGTGTTGATTAGGTCTGTGTAGACTTTGGTTGCATCTTCGAATCGGCCTTCCAGCATGTCACTTTCGGCAAGCACCAATCTTGCGTTCGGGACCAGCGGGCTGGCGGGGCGTTCTTTAATCAGGAACCGGAACAGTTCGTTGGAACGGTTCGGGTCACTGTCCAACAGCATGAAGGCCCAACGATCCAGAATCCGGTCCATCTTCTCAGCCTTCGGGAACGCCGCGGTCAGCTGCTTATAGACCGCATCGGCTTCCTCAATCCGACCCTCAGTGGCCAGGAGGTTTGCGAGTTGTCGGCCGCCTTCAAACGAGTACCGAGTTGGTGTTCGTGTTTCGGCCAGAGCAGGAGCCGCTTCGACAGGAAGATACTTTTCGAACGCCGCTCGATACGCCGTAATCGCATCAGGATTTTTCGCTGCGCTGCGTAGCGATTCACCCTGCATGAAGGCGGCTTCGGGAGCCAGCTTGTGATTTGGATGGTCCGTCACCAGTTCGCCGAAAGCACCGGCGGCTTCTACGTACTTGTCCTGTTCGAACAGGCTCCAGCCGTGTCCTGAAAATCCGTTGGGTCTTAGCGGCGATTGTCTGTCGAGTGTCAGTTTTTGGTATAGCTCTGCCGACCAGTCATACATCCGACGTTCCCATGCGATCTGGGCCACGCGCAAGGTTGCGGTTGCCATGCGGTCGTCGGGGAGGCTCATTCCATCAAGAGTCTTCAGTTCGGACTCGGCCGGTTCGCGGTTTCCCTGGTTGGCTTCCGCGATTGCTCGGGCTTCTCGAGCGTCAACGATTTTTGATCCTTTGGGAAACATCTTGATGTAGCCGGCCGCTGAGTCTGCCGCGTCTGGAAACTGCCCGAGCGCCAATTGGCTGACGGATGTCAGCACAATGACACCAGCCAGGTCCGGGTGCTTTCCTTCGATGATTTCGTCAATCAGCGGCTGAGCCGACTTCAACGCGTTTGGATGGTCTCTCAGGCGTTGGTAAGTGCCCGCGAGATAAAACCTCGCGAGTGCCTGAGTCCGCTTTTTTTTGGCTGAGTCCGCTGCGGCGGTCAGTGCAGTGATCGCGTTCTTTAGATCCACATCGGTTTGAGATGCCGCGTAGATTCGGCCACGCAGTAACTGGCTTTGGCCTTTGTATTCGTGATCCGGATGTTCGTTATCGAGCCGCTGTAGTAGTTCCTGGACTTTGTCATCCTGCTTGGCCTGGAACGCTGAATCTGCTGCGAAGAAAAGTGAATCATCCGTGAAGGGGCTGGCCGGCCAGTCGGTTGCGATTCTCGAAAACAACGGGACAGCTTCTTCCGGCCGTCCCGAAAGACGCATCCCATCGGCCTGGTAGTACAGGATCTCAGGAGCGTGCTGCGGGTTTGTTTGGAACTCTTCGTACAGCTTCTTCAAAATGCCATCTGCGGTTGGGAACTTTCCCTGCTTCTGCAAACCAACTGCATGCAGGATGTCTGCCCGGGGACGGTTGGCCTTGTCGGTCTTTGCGCGTTCCATCCAATTGACGGCGTTGGGGTAGTCTTCGAGCCGAAGGTAGGCCAGTCCTACATTGAGCCGAGCCGGGATGGCCAGCTGACTTTGTTTGTAGCGTTCGTCAATCAGTGCGTATGCTTTCACCGCGGCTTCAAGGTCGCCGGCTTTGAAGTACAGACTACCCATTCGCGAGAGGGCTCTTGGTGAGACGACCTGGTCGTTGGCTTTGACCAGCGTGCGGTAGTACTCAAAGGCTTCACTGATTTTGTTTTGGCCTTCCAGGCTGCGCCCGAGTCCATACTCAGCGTCGCGGACGGTTTGCTCTTCCGGTTTTCGTTTCAATAAAGCTTCGAAGGTTGTCTGCGACACGGCCCACTTCTTCGCCGCAAGCTGCGACTGCGCTTCGAACAGGTAGGCCCAGTTGACCAGCGCGTGGTCCGGGTATTCGGTTCGAAATTCCCGGAGCTGCTGTTCGGCGGTCGCGTAATCAGTCAGGTAGAAACTGCACTCGCCCCGACGATAGCTGGCGTCGGGCAGATTGTTGTTGCCCGGATTCTCTTTGATGAACGCACTAAACTGATCGCGTGCTTCTTTGTATTGGTTCAGGTTGCTGAGAGTCAGCCCGTAGTACAGCTTGGCAACGCCGTTGCGCGGGTGTTCGGGATGGGCGATCAGGAATTGTCTGAATGCCTTCGACGCCTGGTCGTATCGCCGCGTTTTGTACAGTCCGCGTGCGAAGGCGTATTCTTCCTCCACGCTCTCGTCCTGGAACGCCAGGGCAGAACCAGACACCGATGTCAGAGCGATTAACGCCACAACAACGAGTCGAGAAAGTCGTCCGCGATGAACTGCGGTTGGGTCGCTGGGATGTGAAAGCACTTTGTCACTCCGAAAACAGTCGCTGTCCAAACGTTGAGCCGTCGCGGTTTGCGGTTCAAACGAACCGATACCGGTCGCGGCTCACTCTGTGAGGACGAAAGCCCCGCGCGAGCGCTTGGCGGGTCATGATATGAGCGATTGGCACAAAGCGACAAGCGGCGCTGGGTTGCGAGACTGGGAACAGGGGAAAACAGGTTGTTCAGATCCCTGCCAGCCCGCAAAAACTGCTTAGTTCGCCCATGTCCGCCCGACACCTGGGCTGGGCAGATCCCATTCTCAACCCAGAACACACAGAATCGGCGTGCCATGGCTGCCCGCTTCGCGTACGCTCCTGGCCTTCACGGTTCTTCGCGAGGAGGGCGTGAGTGGCCAACAGTACCGACATATAAGTATGGACGAAACGAGACAACAACTCGAAGCACACCGCGCGGTGGGCGACAAACTGGTGTTGGTGGTTCCGTCTTACCAAATGCCGTTGGTGCCGCAGTCTGCTGAGCGAGTAGACCGGTTCCGTCAGAACCTTGAACGCGCAATGTCTTCCGCCGTTGCTGGTGAGACCGATGTCACTCCTGTTGTCGGACCGTCGGAACCCGTCGAGCGTCACACTGACGATCCACGTTTGGTTGTGATCAACGCGTGCATGACCTGCCGTGGCGCGTGTTGCGAACATGGGGGCGACGAAGCGTACCTGGACGCAAAGTTTCTTGCGTCACGATTGGCAAACGAACCTGAACGCGAACCCGCGTCAATCGTCGCGGAGTACCTTGATCAGATTCCGGAACAGTCGATTGCCGGTTCGTGTGTCTTTCACGGACAGCAGGGCTGTGTCTTGTCTCGCGAGACGCGTTCAAGAACCTGTAACGAATTTCTGTGCTATCCACTGCAGGAACACGAACAGGAAAGTGACTCTGCGATTAACGGCTCTGTTGCGGTCGCAAAACAGCGCGGCGAGTTCCAACGGGCTGCCTGGATGGAACCCGATGGTTCTCGGATCGAAATCGAACTGCGGTAGCGAGCCCGCGATCGCGATCGCGATCAAGCTGCGATCTGGAACCAGATGCCGTCCGCTCTATTGATCGTCGTTGTCTTCCTCGATGACCTGTTCGATCTGAATTGCCCCACCACCAACGCCGTTGATGATGACGTTTCCAAACGCGCCGCCCCCGCGATTCGGCTTGAGTCGGTTCAGTTCGTGTTCGAATGAAGCCTTCCATTCTGAAAGCTGCTGCGATGAGAAAAACTTCTTAAGTTTGTCGTGCGCGATTGGCGGTTTGCCCCCTGCCGCGTTCTGGACCCACAACATTCCGCTCTGGTTCTGGCTCACTCGGGCAGCGAATTCTTTGCCGAAGCCCTCATCAACCAAAGTCGTAAGCTTCTCACGTTGGTCTTTCGATAGCAGCAACTTTTGATCGACCTTTGCGATAAACACAGACACTGCGGACTTCCGAATGAATGCGGCTCGCTGCTTGACGGTTTCCGCGTACTTCTCACGTTGCTCTTTGGATACGACTGACTGCACGGCCTTCGTCCATCGCGGCTCTTTCGTGGGTGAGGTATTGGTTTGCCCCGGAGTGCCAAGCGTGGTCAAGTTGAGGGCCTGGGCCAACCCGCCTGCGACACGGATTTCATTTTCTCCGTCTTCGTTGCCCGCTTCTTCGACGTCAGCGTCCTCCTTCTCTTTTTCTTCGTCCTCATCCTGCCCGGCGGGTTCAGGAACAGCGAATGGGCCACCCAATTGCTGCATCATGACACGCATTTTCTTTTGCTGCTCTTCAAACTTCTCCATGGCAGAAGCAACCGCACCCTTCCCGGCAAGCTGGAGCTTTCGAACCTGAGCGTCAGACAGTTCGCAGGTGCGTTTCATGTCGCCGATCAGAAATGCAATTTCGCGTTCCAGTCGCTTCTTCTGCGCGGCCGTGCCATTCACGGGCATTGTTGCGTTCCCAGGTCGTAAGAAGACCTGGGCAGAAGCGGGGGTTGCCAGAGATGCGAGCAACAGCAACGAGAGCAAGTTTTTCATGATCGTCTCACAGGAGAGAAGCGGGGATGTTGGGAACCTGGATGCCGCACGATTACCGAATCGTGGCCAAAACGCTTCAGAAATAGAAGCTCAGTCGAAATATCACCGGTATTTCCAGGTTTGCCTTTGGAGGCGTGTCCCAGGATGCGGCTATCCGCGGTTCAAAACTACGTGGTAGGTTCCGTCTCATAGCAGATGCTCGCCGACCGTCTCCGGCCGTGGTCAGAACGTGCTCAGTGAATGGCAGGCTCTGCTCTGGCAAAAAACGGGGCGGACCGACTCAGCACCATGGTGAGCCATCCTGAATGAGTTCCAGCACTTTCTGCCGGTTGGGAGCGACCTGGTCAGTAGTTCTGCACTCGATCGGGTTGATCAGTGGGCCGGACCGGCAGGAGTTGCCGGTCACTTTTTGCGTCGTCTGAAATTCGTGTTGCCTCAAATTTTCGGATGTCTTACACCGCTGTCCGCTAACCAATGGCAGGACAACAAGTTACTGCGATGTGGCGACTTTCGGCACCACCGTGAATAGGCTCAGATCCAGAGCATGGTTGTACCGATTAGGAAAGCTGTGCGGGTTATTCCGCCTGCGCAGACACTGTATACCCGGAGATCCTGGCATGAGCCGCTGGTCATTGCACATTCTCGCTGCCGTCGTTTTCGCTGTTCTGCCCAGTGCGGCCAACGCGCAGGCTGAGCTTAACGAAGTACTAATATTCGGCGACGCGGCAGCGCCGGGCGTGTTCAAAGTACCGCGCGGGATGGTCGTCAACGACTTCGTTTCGCAGGTTGGTGGATTCTCTGCCGGAACCGTCAACGTGCGACTTGTCCGTGACGAAAAAGTTGCGTGGGGCGGGTTGGTCTCCAAGGGGCAACCAGGCGACTTCAAAGTGACTCACGGTGATATCGTTGTCGTTCATTCGCTGGAACGACTATCCGGTCGGCGCCAACAAAGCGGCAAGCCTGGCGTGGTGGAAGTCACCATCATCAATCCGCAAACGCGACCGCTGATCGTTGAACTTGAGGAAGGCAAAGTCACCGCTGGTGATATCCTACACGACGAGAATGTTCGACTGGGCGACCGAGTCTTCAGAATTATTCGGACGAACCCCAAAGCTGTTCCCGTGGTCGGCGATGCCCGGACAATTCTGCAGCACGGGGACATTGTGATCGTGCGTGGTGAGTCTGTTTCAACAGTGGCCAGGACATTGCCTCCACGGGTGGAACTAGCGAGCCAGCAAGTTGTCACGGACGTACCGGCGTTGCCAGAAGGTGGCCCGCTGCTGATACCCGTTTCCGACCAGACGGTGACACCGCAGGAAGACGAAGTACCTCTTGATCTTGATAGCACACCACCGGTTCCTGTGGCTGCAAACTACGGTGGCGTACCAAGTGTGCCAGGCATGGTTGGTCAGCCGCCAGAACCGGCAGCTCCTCAAATTGGTTCGCCCCAGCCTCCAACCAGTTTTGTGCCACCTGCAACGACGCAGGATCAGGACTTGATGAATACAGACCCGTGGATGCTTGGGCAGCAGCAGCAGGCAATCCAGACACCTGGTTTGCCAGCGCCTGGTACGTTTCAGTCCGGAGATCAGCCACCAGTTGGGGCCGACATTCCTCCTTTCAATTCTCAGCCCGGATACAACAGCACTCAGCCTCCGGGCTACGCAGCGGCCTCTGGTCTACCGGGCGGCCAAAACGGTCTGACACCTCGGCCACCAGTCGGTCAGGTTCCTCCGGCAACCGAGCAGCCCACAACCAGTTCACTGCCATTGCCAAGCGAGTTGGATGCCGTCGTTGAAGAAAGCTCAAACTCAACCATGTGGTACGTCGCCGGTTTGGCTGGCGCATTGTTCCTGGTACTGGGTGCCTGGGTTTACGGTAGTCGAGCCATGGCGGACACACCGCAGGTTGGCCCTGACCCATACAAGCGACCTGTAAGCCGACGCCACTCGTCTACCGTCAAGCACCCACCGGTTGCTGACGGGCCAGGTATCGTTCCTCCGACAGTGCGTATGCCAGTGATCGAGAAGCCGAAAGCTCCAACAATCAAACCAATTACTGCAGCGACTGGAGCAATTGCCGGCACAGCCGCTGCTGCCGTGGCCAGTTTATCGCAGCCGGCTGTTCCAACTCCGCCGCCAGCTCCTGAACCAAAACCGGTTCCGACACCGCAGCCAGTAGTGCAATCGGTTCCTGAACCAAAACCCGTTCCGGTTAAGCCGCCCGTTTCATACGATCCGCCTCCACCACCAGTGACATACCACGCGCCGGTACAGCCAGTTCGCCAGACTATGGCTGCGGTTCAGCAACCATCTGTTCCGGCTATTGATCCGGAACCAGAAGTCGAACCGGTACCTGTGCCAGACACGTCAACAACACGCATTCTGGATGCATTGATCAACAACTCTGTTCCAGTCAGCGAAGAGCCGGTTCAGTTGCCGATGCACCTGGACTTCTTCGGCGATTCCAGCGGACCAAAACAGTTGCGAATTGACCCGGCTCAGCCAGTCCTGCGTGGACCTCACACCAACATCAGTGCTGAACGTAACCGTCAGACTCAGCAAACTCACACAGCAGCGTTCGAAGACTAGTACACCTATTCCGACGCTACGGAAACCACTACTACAAGGCATGGCCAATGACTGCCTCAGTTGACTTCGGAAGTCACCGCATTCGAGTTCTCACACTGCAGAACGACAATATTGTCGCGAAGCAATTTCGTTCTGTGTATTCCGTATTGCCGGACTCGCAGGAACAGCGCGCCATTTTGGGGCGGTTGGGTTTGCCGTATGCGGCGTGTGAAAATCACCTTGCTGTTATCGGTGATCACGCGGATGAACTCCGTTGTGTGAATTCCCTACCAGCGGTTCCTATCTTCAGTGATGGTCAGATTACCGCTGACGATCCGCCCGCGCGGCAGATTCTTAATGTGCTTGTGGAATCGATGCTGCCGCTGGCGGCCCACCAAAATCAAACCTGTGCCGTTGTGACGCCGGGTTCATTTAAAAAAGGTACGGGTTCGCCCGAGTTCCTGGAGAAGATCATTGGGCTCCGCGGATACACTCCGCTTCAGGTCAGTGCCGGGCAGGCCATCGTACTGGCTGAAGGAACCGGCAACCGGTTCAGCGCGATTGGCGTTTCGTTTGGGTCGCAGTGCTGCGACATTGCTTTGGTGGCTCGTGGGAACTTAATCGATCGAGAAGTTGTCAACAAAGGCGGCGACTGGATGGATATCGAACTGGCTCGCCAGAGTCGCCAGTACGTTTACGACCGCGAAGGTCAGTGTTACCTGGATACCGGTTCTGTATCGAACTGGAAGGAAGCGTCATTCCGATCGCTGGATCGTCGTGACAGCGTCCTGGAACACACGCTGGGTAACTTGTACTCAGAAATGTTGAAGGACGTTGTATCTGCAATCGAAAGCATTGTTGAACGCAACTCGATTCAGTCAGGCAATCTACCTGTGCTGTGCAATGGTGGAGTCGCCACGATCGATGGATTCACAGAAGCCATGCGTCATGCGTTCCGAACCACCAAGCTAAGTGCAAAGCAGGTTGGCGAGATTCGAGTGGTATCTGATCCACTGGCTGTCGCTCGCGGCGGTTTGATTCACGTCACGCTGCAGAACGAAACGAAAGCTGCCGCGTAGCAGCCAGCGACACCTTCCTGAAGAAGCGTCGCTTAGAACTCAAACGTTCGTTCGGGATGTCGTTGTTGCGAATGCTATGGCTGTGGTGTCGATTTCCAGACAAGAACAGCCACACGTGGGTATCCGGCGCCCCGAACACACCAGCCAGCCTGCCCAACGAAGGTCGGCTGGCTTGGTTCGTGGCGGGCCTTAGTCTGCCTGGCCCGTCAGAGTGGCTCGCAGATATTCGCGGTTCAGGCGAGCGATGTTCGTGACGGAAATTCCGGCCGGACACGCTGCTTCGCACTCTGACGTGTTGGTGCAACTACCGAAGCCTTCGTCGTCCATCTGATTCACCATGGCGACGACACGAGAACCGCGTTCTGGTGCGCCTTGGGGCAGGATGGCCAGTTGTGAAACTTTGGCAGACACGAACAGCATCGCTGATGCGTTCTTGCACGAAGCAACACATGCTCCACAGCCAATACAGGCCGCGGCGTCCATGGCGACAGACTGATCGTTCTGTGCGATTGGAATGGCGTTGCCATCAGGAGCATTACCCGTGTTGACGGATACGTAGCCGCCCTTTTGAATCACTCGGTCAAAGGCTGATCGGTCACAGACCAGATCCTTCACCACAGGAAACGCCGTCGCGCGCCATGGTTCGATGACGATGGCGTCGTTGTTTTTGAACCGACGCATGTGTAGCTGGCAGGTCGTGGTCTCTTTGTCAGGACCGTGTGCCTGGCCGTTAATCATGACGCCGCAGCTGCCGCAAATGCCTTCTCGGCAGTCGTGGTCGAACGCGATTGGTTCTTCACCCTTTTCGAACAACTGTTCGTTCAGCACGTCCAGCATTTCCAGAAACGACATGTGGGTCGTGATCCCACTGAGCGCGTATTCTTCGAAGTGACCGGGGTCCTGTGGGCCTTTTTGACGCCAGACCTTCAGAGTCAGGTTGAGTGTTTCGTCGCTCATTACTTGTAACTCCTGGTCGCCAGCTTAACGTCGTTGAACTCAAGGTGTTCTTTGTGCAGCGACGCTTTCTCGCCGACACCATTGAAGCCCCAGGCGGCGACGTAACTGAAGTTCTCGTCGTCGCGTTTGGCTTCGCCTTCACCAAGGAAGCCGTTCTTTACTTCCGGATCGTCCTTCGTGTATTGGTGCTCTTCGCGGAAGTGACCGCCACAGGATTCTTCACGGTTCAAAGCGTCATAGGCGAACAGTTCTGCAAACTCGATGAAGTCTGCAACGCGTCCCGCCGCTTCGAGGCTTTGGTTGAAGCTTTCGCCGGATCCCGGCACATGCAGGTCTGACCAAAATTCTTCGCGAAGAGTAGCGATCTTGCTGATGGCTGTTTCAAGGCCTTTGGCATTCCGGGCCATCCCGCAGTACTCCCACATGATCTTTCCGAGTTCACGGTGGAAGTTGTCAGCCGAACGAGTTCCGCCGATGCTTAGCAGGCTATTGACTCGACCAGTTGCGGCCTCCATCGCCTCTTTGCAAGCAGGGTGATCGCTGGAGAGCGGAACCAAATCGGCACTCGCCAGGTGATTGCCGATCGTGTACGGCAACACGAAGTAGCCGTCCGCCAGGCCCTGCATCAAAGCGCTCGCACCAAGCCGGTTCGCTCCGTGGTCAGAGAAGTTGGCTTCGCCCAGAACAAACAGTCCCGGTAGGTTGCTCTGCAGGTTGTAGTCGACCCACAAGCCACCCATCGTGTAGTGGACGGCCGGGTAGATTCGCATCGGAACCTTATACGGGTCGTCGTCGGTAATCTTGTGGTACATGTGGAACAGGTTGCCGTACTTCTTGCGGACGGCGTCCTCTCCATCTCGAGCAATCGCGTCCCGGAAATCCAGGAATACAGCAAAGCCCGTTTCGCCGACTCCATAGCCAGCATCGCAACGTTCTTTCGCCGCGCGGGATGCGACGTCGCGAGGAACCAGGTTCCCGAACGACGGGTACCGACGTTCCAGGTAGTAGTCGCGATCTTCTTCAGGAATGTCCTGTGGTTTACGCGTCTCATCGGCGTTCTTGGGAACCCAAACACGACCGTCGTTTCGCAGGCTTTCGCTCATGAGCGTCAGCTTCGACTGGTAGTCGCCAGCGGACGGGATACAGGTCGGGTGAATCTGCGTGTAGCACGGATTCGCCATGAACGCACCGCGTTTGTGGGCTCGCCAACCGGCGGTCACATTGCAGCTTTTCGCGTTCGTCGACAGGTAGAACACGTTTCCGTATCCGCCTGTTGCCAGAACCACCGCGTCAGCCGTGTGAGTTTCGAACTCACCGGTTGTCAGATTGCGCGCGATTATTCCGCGAGCCTTGCCGTCAACGACAACAAGGTCAAGCATCTCACGACGCGTAAACATCTCGATCTTGCCAGTGTTGATCTGGCGCTGCATCGCCTGATACGCACCAAGCAGCAGCTGTTGCCCGGTTTGCCCGCGGCAGTAGAAGGTTCGTGAAACCTGAGCACCACCGAATGATCGGTTTGCCAGAGTTCCACCGTATTCGCGAGCGAACGGAACGCCCTGCGAAACGCATTGGTCGATGATGTTGTTACTGACTTGAGCCAACCGGTAGACGTTGGCCTCGCGGCTGCGATAGTCGCCGCCTTTGACCGTGTCATAGAACAGACGCCAGACACTGTCGCCGTCGTTCGGGTAGTTCTTGGCTGCGTTGATACCACCCTGAGCCGCAATGCTGTGGGCTCGGCGCGGGCTGTCCTGCAGGCAGAATGACTTAACGTTGTAGCCAAGTTCGGCCAGTGACGCCGCCGCGGATCCGCCAGCCAGGCCGGTTCCGACGACAATGACTGTGAACTTCCGCTTGTTGGCCGGGTTCACCAACTTGACGTTGAAGCGGTGCTTGTCCCACTTCTCCTGAATCGGACCGTCCGGAACGTTTCCATTCAAGGTGTTTGCTGTATCTGTCATGGATAGGTGCCTCCCACCGAAGCGGTGCTAAATTGGCCGTTAGTTAAATGACCAGAGCACAAAACTGATGAAGCCAATTCCGATTGTCCAACCGAACGCGAGGCTCAGAATGCGGACCAGCTTGTTGTATTTCGGATGACTGAAGCCAAGTGTATTCAATGCGCTGCCAAATCCGTGGACCAGATGAACGGCGAGGGCAGAACAGCCAATAACGTAAATGATGGCACTGACCGGATTGGAGAGAAGCAACTTGGCTTTCTCGTATTCGCTTTCCGGATAGTACTTCGCCCCACGCAGTTCGAACGTGAAGTCAATCAGGTGAAGGATCACAAACCCCAGCACAACGGCGCCCGTCGCGAACATGTAGCTGCTGGCCCCGCCACCCTTAAGGATGGTCATGCCCTGCTTACTGTTTTGCTCAAGGTATTCGTTCTTGCGAGCCTGCTTGTTCATGTTGGACGTGCTGATGGCCAGTCCAATGTGAGTGAAGAACAGCGTGACGAGGCCAACTTCGGCAATCTTCAGCAGCCATTCATTCTTGTGCAGAGTGTGTGCGTAGCCGTTGTAAGCTTCTTCGCTCACAAACAGAAACACGTTGCCGCCCAGGTGAGCGACCAAGAACCCACACAACATCAACCCGGTGACCGCCATCACCAGTTTCTGTCCAACAGATGAAGACAGAGCGCGAATGATCCAAGCCAGGGCCGGAATCTTCTCCATGATGCGAACGGGAAACGAAAGAGTTCGAACTAGAAAGCTCAACGCCTTCTCCTTTGCCACGGGTGCCAATCTGACCGTCACGACTTCTCTGCGAACGCTGTGCACGAACCAAAACGGTGCGGATGACGCAGCATAACCAGACAGCCGCTGATTATAGACCAGCGGAAGACGACTTCAATCTACGCTCGACGTCTGCGATACCATTGATTCGGTTTGTTTGCAGCTGGCGGTACCGTTGACAGAATCGGTTGGGTGATTCCCAGATTTGAGATCATCGACGGACGCAACCTGCTGGAGATCCGAGTCCGGCCGCCGTGCGCCAGTCCGCAGATAACCTAAAGCCACCAAAATGGTTAGCGTGGTGCTGGTATAGAACATCTGATGGAACCCAAAGCCGCCATTGAAGTGATCAATGATCCCCCCCAGTACTGGAGCCGACAGAGCGCCGCCGAGGTCGAAGAAGCCCAGAACTAAAGTCGTGCCGGTCCCACGATACTCGCGAGGAAACGCCTCGGTTCCCAGTGAGACGACTGCTGGAAACAGCAAGGCATGCCCAAATCCTGAACACACCGCCGGGAATACCAACTGCCAGGCTTCGGTAACGGACGGGAGAACTCCAAAGCCGATGGCCGACCCGGTTGCACCCATCAGGATCATTCGGTGCCGACCAACCGTCTGGCTCCATTTGCGGCTGCTCATCCGAATTAGAAATGCAGCAATCGCAAAGCAGGTCCAGTAGGTTCCAATTCCACCCAGTCCGCGATGAGTCGAAAACCGAGTGAGGAACAACGAGGGGATGATGAAGTTCATGCCCATCAGAAGCGCGACAAAAACGACCGGACCAGGCCAGTGCTTAAACAACAGCCGGTGGGCGGGTGGAGTTGCCTTTGGTCTGCAGTGCTGATCTTTGCTGGTGATCAGCAGTACCAGCAGTAAATACGCGACGCCAATTCCGGCAACCACCCAGAACACAACCAGCGGTTCCGTAAGGCCGGAGAACCTGCGCCCCAGCAGGTCGCACAGCTGCGATCCACAGATCATTCCCAGGAAGCCGCTACTGCCAAGATTTCCGATAACCTCAGTCCGCCGATGAACCGGCGCACGGTTTTGGGCGTGGAAGATGGAACACGTAAACATGCCCGACAGGCCGACCGCAAACAATATCCGTCCCGCGTAGAGACCGGGCTGGATCGTGTTCGACTGCGACAGCAGAACGCATCCGCAAACGAACGTTGTGATGACTGACAGCCACAACCGGCGGGCTCCAAAGCGGTCGATTGCCTGGCCGAGAAACAGCCGCCCGAACAATGCGGCGAAGACTCCACAGCTCACAATGAACCCTGCCAGCTGTTCGGTTCCGCCGAAAATCTGAACGAACTCAGCAAACCGAAACGTCGTGGCATTGGACGTCACCAGCAGCAGGTTGGCGACGTAGGACAACCAAAACGTCCGGTCATAGACCTTCTGATTGTCAGGAATTGGAGACGACATGGCTGCTCGGACCGCGCGCCGGACTATCGGCTGGAGACTGGGGCGCGGTTGGTGTGAATGTATGGCAAGCGATGCGTTCGACTTGCCGAAGCCCGACCACGGAAATCCGAGCTGAAGCGATACGTGGTTTGCCATCCTAGAGCAGAACCTGTCTTGGGCAAGACGGACTCTGAATGCGAAAGGCTGTTTCGGTCGGGCTTTGACTACGAGCGGCAGGTTGCTCGAAGGAAAGTCGGAGCGATCCTGCTTTTCTGAGGAACTCGCTCGGATTGGTTCAGAACACGTCGCGGATGAGGCTCGCAGATGGAGCGGACATGTCATGTAGCCGTTTGCGGGTTTGTGAACCGAGATACATTTGACGCGATTCTGAACGACTGCCCGGTTCTGTACGAAAGATTCCAGGTAAGCGCGACGTGCTCGGGCGCGTCGATAGTTCATCGGCAACAGGTTGGTTGCCATGAACACAGTCAAAACTCCCTGGAATCGAAACTATGTTGTCTTCATCTTCAAAGTGTGGCCTGCTGGCAGCAGCGTGTCTCTTCTCTCTTGGACTCTCCGACGCGAACGCACAGTCTGGTACTCGTAGCGGCGGCTACTCCGGCGGCTACAACACCCGGTCGAGGCAAAAGCCCGTTCAGAAGAAGCGGATGTCCGAAACGTCGATGGGCAAGATGAAAGACAAAACCATGCAGGATAAGGGCATGGCCGACAAGGGAATGGCTGACAAGCCGATGGCGAACAAGCCGTTGATGGTCAAGCTTGGTCTTGAAGGGTACTGCCCGGTTTGCATTCTTGACGCACACAAATGGGAGAAGGGTCGTCAGGAGCATCGGTCAGTCTACGACGGGGTCGCTTACTTGTTCCCAAGTGCAGCGGTTAAGAAGAAGTTCGATATGACTCCTGCCAAATATGTGCCGGCACTGAACGGTGACTGCATTGTCTGCTACGAGAAATACGACAAGCGAGTTCCAGGCAACATTCGGTACGCAGCGAAAAGGAACGGCCGGATCTACATGTTCCCAAGCGACGAAGTGAAGCAGACATGGATCGAAAATCCAGCTGCTTACGATAAGTCGGACGTCGCATTGAACGGTGAGTGCAGCGTATGCCTTGTTGCAGCAAACAAGCATGTTCCAGGAATGGAAAAGTTCACTGAGGTCCACGGAGGCCTTCGTTACTTGTTCCCATCTGCCAAAGAACAGGATGTCTTCCGCCAGTCTCCCGGTAAGTATGCCAAGGCCGAAATGATGTACACGAAAGCCAGCATGATGAAGGATGACAAGGGCATGATGAAGGACAAGGCTGGCAGCTCATCAAAAGACATGATGAAGGGAAAAGCTGGTAGCTCATCGAAAGGTACTTAGGGGTACTAGTCTGGTCCGCAACGTTTCTGGGAACGTTAACTGGACGAAGAAGGCCGCACAGATCTTGTGTGGCCTTTTTTTTGCGCGCACCGGGAACACCGGTGACGGTCGCCCGACCGAACGTAGGCCCCGCGCACGGTGAATCCCACGATGGAATGACTGCTACCAACAACTTCGAGGCTTCGCGGCCTCTTTGGTTCCGCCCGCCGTCGCGTTTCCGTTGCGTTTGGTGATCGAAATACGGACACTCGTGGTTGTCCCTGTCCCTGAGTGCACCGCTGCGAGTCGATGGAATACGTCTGCCAGAACTGCGAACACGCGACCCAATCCGCGGCTCCGCCTCGGTTTTGTAGCGAATGTGGTAGCCGGTTCGAGACGACCGAAGTCGAAAATGCGGCGACACTTGGCCCTGATACGCAGCTTGTTGAGGACATGGCGACTATGGTTCCCGGCCCTGCGCCGGGGCCATCGGATGCCGGGCGTGATGCGTTGCCAGGCTATCGGATTTCCCGCGAACTTGGTCGCGGCGGTATGGGGGTCGTTTACGAAGCCGTCGAAGAATCGACCGGCCGCAGCGTTGCGCTGAAGGTCCTGGCGGCTGGGTTCGATCGAGATGAAGAGGCGGTTCAGCGGTTCCTTCGTGAAGGAAAAATTGCTGCATCGCTGTCGCATCCTCGCAGCACGTTCGTTTACGACGCGGGCGAAGCTGAGGGGCGGTTCTTCATTACGATGGAACTCATGCCCGGTGGCACGGTGAAGGATGTCATCGACCGTGACGGCAAGTTGTCGGTTGAGGAAGCCGTCGGCTATACACTGGATATGCTGGAGGGCCTTGAAGCGGCTCACAAAATCGACGTCGTCCACCGGGACATCAAACCGTCCAACTGTTTTGTCAGCGCGGATGGCCGTGTGAAGGTTGGCGATTTTGGGATTTCGAAATCGCTCATCACGGACGCATCGTTGACCCGAACCGGTGCGTTCATGGGCACTCCGATGTTTGCCGCTCCGGAACAGATTCGGTCAGCCCCCGTTGATGCTCGCACCGACATTTACTCAACCGGCGCGACATTGTTTTACATGCTGACGGCGCGGCCGCCATTTCAGGGCGACGCGATTCAGGTTGTCGCCGATATCGTTTCAGACATCCCCCCCACCGCGCGGGAGATTGAACCGGAAGTTCCGGCGGAACTGAGTGAAATTATCGCGCGGACGATGGAAAAAGATCCGGCTGCGCGACCTCAATCGACGGCCGAACTTCGGCTTGCGCTGATGCCGTTTTCGAGTCGCAATTCGGCAATCGGCGACGTTGGCCGGCGCATGGCTGCGTTCTTTATTGATGCATTGTTCATCTGGGTCGTAACTTCTGCGATTCTGATTTTCGGTTCCGCCCTTTCAGGAGGTCGGGGGCCGCTGGCGATGGTCACTCCGACGCAGCGGATCCTGGTCTCATCGCTCACGGTATTGCTCACGATTCTTTACTTCGCGGTCATGGAATCCCAATGGGGTCGCGGTGTAGGGAAACGATTGATGGGACTGCGGGTGGTCAGTCACCGTGGAACCCCGCCTCGGTTCCTGCCGGCATTCATGCGCGCGGCGTTGATTCCAGGACTCGGTGCACTTGTTGGGGGCGTTGGACGCAACCTGCTGCAGGTCAGTTTGGGCATCGACCCCACTGATCTTGAATCATCAATGGAGCCCGTGGCGATTGGCGTCAGTCTTGGGTTTCCGATTTTGGTCGGGATCGTGAACCTGATAGTCATCTCCTCCATGCGGCGGGCCAATGGTTTTCTGGGGTGGCACGAGACTCTTACTAACACGCGTGTCATTCGCATTCCTGAAGAGACCGTTCGATCCCGCGCGGTTCCTGTCACGGTTCCAACTCACGACCCCATTGATGCGGGCTCGCAGTATGTGGTCGCCGGGTGTTTGCACAAGAGCCCCGAGTTCTCAATGTATGCGGCCACCGACAAAACGCTTGGACGTCCGGTGTGGCTCATGTCAACACAGGATTCCCCGGCAACAATGTGGTCGGCGGAACGGATTGCCATTTCGCGTGGTACGCGGCAGCACTTGCTGCGGAACCATACGACGGACGACGGCGTTCGGTGGGATGCGATGGAAGCGATTAGTGGTGCTCCGTTTGCGACGCTGAAGTTTGGGCATGACAAGTTGACGTGGGAGAAAGCAAGGCAGGCGCTCATTGATCTGGCAGAAGAATTGATCGCAGGAAGTGAGGATGGAACGCTGCCGAAGACGTTGACTCCAAGTCAGGTTTGGCTGGACACATCCGGTCGATTAAAACTGTTGGATCTGCCGTTGTCTGCGGCACAGGTTGATCGTCCGGTCGACGGTGCTGTGCCGCTTCTGGCTGCTTTGGTGGGCAACTGCCGAGAAGTGCTGCCTGGCAAAGGTCTGGACTTCTTAAACGAACTCACTGCAAAGCCAGACTCGCTGGAAACGCTCAAGTGGGCGCACCAGCAACTTGAAGAGATTGGAGACAATCCTGGGCCGCTAAGCTGGGACGAACGCATGGGACTGCTTGCGATGTCGTCCAGTACAGAGTATTCGCTGCTGAACGCTTCGATGCTTTTGGTTGGGATCTTGTGTGCCACAATCTTTGGTTCCCGGATGCTGCTGTATGTCATCGCCATGGGGATTCCGGCGATGCTTGGATACTTCTTCCAGGGCGGGCCGGTGTTCCGCGTGGCTCAGGTGAGGCCACGACGCAAAGGGCGAGTGGCAAGCCGGTGGCGGTGTGCGTGGCGAAGCTTTCTTGCGTGGTTGCCGGGTAGCCTGGGGATGGCGCTGATGAGTCTGTTTGTCGTCGAGCTGTTTATGGCGGACAAGCTTAGCGGAGGTATTCAGGAAGCTGACGGGATGATCGACTTTGCCATCGGAAGTGGTTTACTGATGGTGTTTGTTTCCGGAAGTGCTCTGGCCATCCTGATGCCTCGCAAGGGTATCCAGGACTGGTTGTCCGGAACCGAACTGGTGTCGGAGTGATCCTGAAATGACGACAGAGAAAAACCCGACAGAACGTTCGCCCTACGAACCCGCTTCTGAACGACACGTTGTTGCTGGCGATGAAGTCGTTGAAAGTGACTTGTACTGCGGTAACTGCAATGCGCAGATCGTCGTTGGCGGGCTGGCTGCCAGTACGGAAGTGCGTTGCGGCGGATGTGGTGCTCAGTTTGGGCTGGACACACTCATCGGAGAGCATGCGCCCCGGAACACAAAGGCGACCTTGAGCGCGGTTCTTGGTCTGTTGTCGTTTTTCGGATTGTTCCTGACAGGCATTCCCGCTGTCTTGCTGGGGCTTGGTGCTTTGCGTGATGTTCGCGAGCGAAAAACACTGGTCGGTCGTCGCCGGGCGATTACCGGTATCGCGGCGGGTGGTGTCTTTGGTTTGTTCTGCAGTTGTAGCGTGTCGCTGCTGGCGATCCTGATACCCCAGTTTATTCCCAGCAAGAACCCAGCCGACATTGCCAGGCTGCGGAAAGAGATTGGCGCGTTCGAGTTGCCGCAGGGGATTGAAGTAGACGAAGTCCAGGACGCGTTCAGTGTTCAACACTTTCGCGCTGAAGATCCCGCCGACACGACCTTGATTTGGCTGACGCTGGCCAACAAGAGATACTCTCCAACTGAATCGACAGCGAGAGCGCAGTTTATTGGGCTACGGATGGCCACGGGCGAATTGCAGCCACAAGCTGTGCATGAGTTTGAAGTGTTTGGTCAAACCATCGAAGTGAAAGAAGAACGCGGAAACTTCCGCGGTACCGACGTTCGAGTCTTTACCGGATTGGTCGAACGTGAGAAGGATTGGATGATTATTGTCATTCGAAGCGAGCTGGAACCTGCGGGCGGAACGGGTAAGGATCTTCGCGTTCCGATGGATGCCGAAGACGTCCGAGTTTTCCTGAAATCGTTCCAGCTGCCTGGTGAAGACGCGGAATAGTTTGTTCCGATTGGGAAAACCAGGCGATTCAAGCCGCCTGTCCGCGCGGTGAGTTTTCAGGAGTTTCGCTCGCGTGAAACGCAAGTCTTGCAGTTCGCCGATCCTTCGCGATGATGGATCTGTCAGAAAATTCACCAGAGACAGGCACATGAAACTTCAGCTGATCGTCATTGAAGGCAAAGACAAGGGCCGCATTTTCCAACTTGCCGAAGGCAGCGCGTCGATGGGGCGCGGGGCGGCTGCGGTTCATCAAGTGACCGACCTGCGGGCTTCTCGAACGCACTGCACGTTCGAGGTGGATAACGGAACTGTTCGAGTTTGCGATGCCGGGAGTTCTGGCGGAACTTTTGTCGGTGGCGATCGAGTTGACGTACACGAGCTGAAACCTGGTGACGAAGTGACCATCGGCGATACGCGGTTGCGGTTCGTTATCGGCGACGTGGATGCGCAAAGCACATTGACGTCCATCGGGCTGATGCAATCAGAACCGGAAGAGTTTTCCGAGATGCCGGACCTTGTGGGCCAGAAGGTTCACACCTACGACGTTGTTCAGAAGCTGGCCGAAGGCCGCAGCAGCATCGTTTACAAAGCACGCGACGAAGAAAAGAACCGCGACATCGCGCTGAAGGTTCTTCGTCCTGAGTACACATCCAACGAACAGGACAAACAACGTTTCCTACGCGCGATGAAGACCATGTTTCCGGTTCGACACGAAAACATCGTGCGGATTTACAACGCCGGTCAGACCGGCGACCACTGGTGGGCGGCTCTCGAATACATCGAGGGCGAGAGCATGGCCAATGTGATTGAACGCATCGGAACTGCCGGCATGCTGGATTGGCAATACGCCTACCGCGTCGCCGTCCATGTTGCGCGGGCTCTGGAAGTGGCGTTCGAGAACAAGATTGTGCACCGCAAGATCGAACCGGAAAACATCATCATGCGGACATCAGACAAAGTCACCAAGCTGGGTGACATGATGCTCGCGAAGGGGTTGGAAGGAAGCCAGGCCGAACAGATCACTCGGCCGGGTCAGCTGATTGGCGAGATCGTTTACATGTCACCCGAACGAACTCGCAGCACCGAAGAAGCCGACACGCGTTCTGACATCTACTCGCTGGGAGCAACCTGCTACGCGCTGCTAACCGGTCGGCCGCCGTTCGAAGGCAAGAACCTGCCGGACCTGATGATGAAGATCCGCAACGAAGAACCAGAGAAGCCCAAGAAGTTTCAACTGTCGATCAACGACATGTTCGAAGGCTGTGTTCTAAAGATGCTGGCCAAGTCACCAGACGACCGCTACCAGGACCCAACGGCGCTGCTCATGGATTTGGAACGCGTCGGCAAGTTTGCAGGGATCGACGTTTAACAAAGTCGCCGAACACTCCGTGTTCGGTTTGAGTATGGGACCGGACTCGGAGAGTCCGGCGACT
>CAZAIB010000006.1:0-104214 GCA_964485095.1 uncultured Planctomycetaceae bacterium
ATTCTAGCTACTCTTCTCAGATTAACAGAGTGAGGATTTATTCTTCCTGACTTACCCAAGTGCCCAAGAATGAGGCGTGGGAAGCAGAGAAGGTAGCAGCGTTCAGGCAGATTCATTTTGTATTTCCCGTCCAAGACCCCTTGTGAAGAAGGAGTTCCTCAGAAATGAGAGTTTTGTGTTCCCTAGTAGCCCTCTCGATGATGGCTGCAACAGCTGAGGCCGCCCGTTGTGGGCAAGCGCGGCGAGGCCAATGTCGGTCTGCTGCTGTCTGTGCCCCAGCTTGCAACCCATGCGGTGCCGGTGGCTTCCGCGGTGGTCGTCGCGGTTTCCGCCGTGTCGGTCGTGGTTTCGCCGGTGGCGGCGGTTATGGCTACGGAGGTGGCGGTGCCATCCTTGGTAGCGGTGTTTCATACGGCGGCGCTTCATACGGCGGCGCTTCTTACGTTGGTGGAGCTTCTTACGGCGGCGGTGCTGTTGTTAGCAGTGGAGCTTCTTACGGCGGCGGAGTTTCTTACGGTGGCGGAGTCGCCATGGGCGGAAACGCTTGCGGTAGCTGGCAGACCGTGACTTCAACAGTCATGCGATCTCAGCAGGTTCCTCAGACTCGAACTGTCACAGTGATGGTTCCTCAGCAGGAACAACGTCAGGCAATGCGAACTGTTACTCGTACTGTCTACGACAACCAGACGCAGAATTACACTGTCATGGTTCCTTCAACGGAACAACGACAGGGAATGCGTACTGTCACTCGCACAGTCATGGAACCACAGACACAGAACTACACTGTGAACGTGCCTACTACTGAGCAACGACAGGGTATGCGTGCTGTTACTCGTACTGTCATGGACACTCAGACTCAGAACTACACGGTTAACGTGCCTGTTACTGAGCAGCGTCAGGGCATGCGAACTCAGACTCGTACTGTCTACGAAAACCAGACGCAGAACTACACTGTCATGGTTCCTTCACAGGAACAACGACAGGGTATGCGAACTGTCAGCCGAACTGTCACTGACAACGTTACTCAGAACTACACAGTTGTGGTTCCTGTAACTCAGCAGCGACAGGGAATGCGGACTGTCAATCGTACTGTCATGGATACACAGACTCGCAACTACACTGTCAACGTTCCTTCAACGGAACAGCGACAGGGAATGCGAACTGTTAACAAGACTGTCTACGAAAACCAGACTCGCACTTACAACGTTTCTGTTCCTTACCAGGAGCAGATGACTGGCATGCGTACTGTCTGCAAGACTGTCATGGAGCCACGGACTTCTTCGTACAACGTTTCTGTTCCTTACACGGAGCAGATGACTGGTTCACGAACTGTCTGCACACGAGTTCCTGTCACTTCTTACCGAACTGTTACTACCGATCAGGGTAGCTGGCAGGAAGTTGCTGTTGATCCTTGCAGCGG
Source organism: uncultured Planctomycetaceae bacterium (assembly GCA_964485095.1). Taxonomy (GTDB): domain Bacteria; phylum Planctomycetota; class Planctomycetia; order Planctomycetales; family Planctomycetaceae; genus CAYNWT01. Next base: position 1,421 of record CAZAIB010000006.1, read on the forward strand.
TGCTGCAATGGGTGGTGGCTTCGCCGGTAACGGTGGTGTTGTTTACGGTGGTGGCGCTGCAATGGGCGGTGTTGTCTACGGTGGCGGCGGTGGCTGCGGTGTTGTTAGCGGTGGCTGCGGCGGCGGTTGCAACCCATGTGCGAGCTGCTGCAATAGCTGCAACTCATGCGGTGGTGGCTGTGGCGGAGCTGTTGTTAGCGGTGGCTGCAACGGTGGTGGTATTGTCTACGGTGGCGGTGCTGCAATGGGCGGTGTTGTCTACGGTGGCGGTGTTGCTGGCGGCTGTGCTCCTCCAACTCGACGTGTTTGGGTTCCAAACCCTGTTCAGACTCAGGTTCCTTACACAACCTACCAGTCTCAGCAGACTCAGGTTCCTTACACTTACAATGTGACTAAGTACCGAACTGAAACTCGTCAGCGTACCGTTAACGTCGCTCGTCAGGTTCAGGAGCAGGTTCCTTACACATACACAGTAACCAAGATGCGAACTGAGCCTCGTACTCAGACGTACCAGGTTGCACGCGTTGTTTCTGAGCAGGTTCCTTACACCTACTCAGTAACTGTCATGAAGCAGGAAACTCGTCAGCAGACGGTTCAGGTCCCACGCGTTGTTACAGAGCAGGTTCCTTACACCTACAACGTAACTGTGAACAAGACTGAAACTCGTCAGCGTACTGTTCCTGTCTCACGTCAGGTTCAGGAGCAGGTTCCTTACACCTACACTGTTACCGTGAACAAAGCTGAAACTCGTCAGCGTACGTTCCAGGTTGCACGTCAGGTTTCTGAGCAGGTTCCTTACACCTACAACGTGACTGTGAACAAGACTGAAACTCGTCAGCGAACCGTTCAGGTTCCACGACAGGTTACTGAGCAGGTTCCTTACACCTACTCAGTTCAGGTCATGAAGCAGGAAACTCGTCAGCGAACCTTCAACGTTGCACGTCAGGTTTCTGAGCAGGTTCCTTACACCTACACTGTAACTGTCCAGAAGGCTGAAACTCGTCAGCGTACTGTTCAGGTTCCACGTCAGGTTCAGGAACAGGTTCCTTACACCTACAACGTGACAACTATGGTTCCTTCTACTCGTCAGGTAACTACTATGGTTTGCCAGCAGGTTCCTCAGACTGTCACACGACAGGTCTGGGTTCCAGGTGCTGCTGCAAGCTACGCTGCTCCAGCAATGGGCGGCCAGATCATCGATGGCGGCGTCAGCAATGGCGGCGTGATCATGGACGGTGGTAGCTACAACGGCGGTGGAATGATCATGGATGGCGGCACCTACAATGGTGGCGGCATGATCATGGACGGTGGCATGATCGGTAACGGCGGAGTCATCTACGGTGGCGGTGCTGGAGCTGGTTGCAGCTGCAACTAAGTTTCCTGTTGGTGTCCTCGGACGCTGACTGAAGCTAAACGACAAAACCGGCCGGGAGTGGCAACACTTCCGGCCGGTTTCTTTTTGCGCTTACGGTTGTTGTCCTGCAGGCCCGATTCCCAACACGCTTGCTCGCTGACGGGAACAGACAGCCTTCTCTTGATTGACCCCGACCGACCGATCGTCCTGACGGTGTGTGTATACACCGCAAAGGAGCGAGCGAGTCGAGTCTGCTGGTTTGAGAGTTACTCGGACAGACAGACTCCCCACCCAAATTTCCCGCGATGCTTCTGAGTCGGGCGCTCCAAGCTTCTGTGCACACGGATGGCTGCGTAAGGGACCGACCGTATTCGCCTGGCGAGCGCGAGAGCGAACCGGGATGGCGGTCAGTGCAAACTGCCCCTTGTAGTCTTCAAGAGTTGCCTTTTCTCCGTCGAGTACTGCGAGATCAAAATTCGGAGCGGGGAAGGGCGGATCGAAGGCAGTCTTTTTCATCTGGTCTGCCCCACCGCAGCAAGGCCCCGTCGAATTCCCTCGCACGGGAGCAAGTGCCGCATCGATCGGCAGGCAGTTTATCTATCCCCGGTCGATGAAGCGGAAGATCGAGTCTTGGCTCGTGTCGGAGACGTAGATCGCACCGAACTCGTCACGTATCAGGCCCGGTTCTTGTTGTGGCCAAAATTCCACCGCAATTCTCAAGTTCTTCGGCAGAATCCGCCGATGTTCGTTGTGCCATGGCGTGGGGGCGTTGTTGCCCTGCTCCTTGATGAACAGCGCTGTGGGCCATTTCTTCCCGGAGATTCTCATGAAAGTGCTGTCTACCATTCTTGCTCTCATCGTACTACCTATTGGCTTTAACTCAGCTCCTGCCGAAGCTGACTTGGCACCATCAGAGCTTTCGAACGTGACCGAAACTCCAACGGCGGGTCTTCCTCCACTTCACTGGAGGGTGTTCCCTCAAAACGCCTGCACCGCCTGCCACAAGCAAGTCCCTCCAATTCCCGGGGGCATAGGTCGAAGTAGCGATTTGGAGGAACTCGTTGGAGCTTGGTCCGAAGCCGATCGATTGAAAATAAGTGACTAGTGTCCACGTGGACGACGCTGAGGTTCATTTGTACTATCAACACCAATGCTTTGGTGTAAGTACATATTTACCGCTATTAACCTGTGCTTAGGGGTGATCGCGCCACCCGAATCGAACAACCTCCTTGAGCGGGCGGACCAGTTGTGGGTCGAGTCGGCGGTGGCGATGGGCTCTCAGCAGCTGGACGATGCACGGCTGGGGGCGACTAAATCACGCGAGTTGGCGATGGAATCGTGCGATACTTGGCGCACATTCAAGGCCAATGCACTGCTGGCTCTGATTGATGAACAGGCAGGCGATGTCAGCAGTGCTGTTACGTCACTATTGAGTATGCGAGACAAGGCGCATGCAGACAATGACTTTAAGGTCGAATTCCGCTGCTTGGACATGTTGGGCGAACTTGCCATAAGGCAGGGTGCTCTGAGTCAATCTGCAGCCTTTTATTCTTCCGCCGAAGAGTTGGTCTTACATGAGGGGACTGGGGAAGAGCTTGCCGCGGTTTACTTAGACTTGGTCAAAGTCTATCAGGCAATGGGCGCTCACAAGCGGGCAGAGGAAGCGGCAAGCGACCTGTTGGAGGTGTGTCGAGCTCTTCCTGAGTCGGACCGAACCAAGTACCAAACTGACCTTGGTGTGATTAGCCTTTCCATCAGCCAAGCCGATTTGGTCGCTGCCTTGGCGCGCGCCGGAACCGACTACGAGCGTGGCTTGTTTAGGGTAGCGATGGCCAGGTTGCGTCTGCGATCCGGCCGCATACAGAAATCGATTGCCGCTTTTGAGCTCGGCTTCTCAGACGTCCCCCTTCTTCATGCTCCGAATAACGCTTATTACTACGCAACCGCTCTGGTTCAAGCCGAGCGGCGAGACAAAGCCAGAGCAATCCTCGATCAACTCAGTGAAGGACTAGCAACGCCATCCGAACTACGAGGACGGGTGTTGGCTCTGCAAACGTATTTGGCTGAATCCGAACTCCAGTATGCTAAAAAAACACAGGAAGCACTCGAACACACTCGGGCTCTAAACCTCATGCGAGGCGAGTTCGAAGCAGCCATTACCGACTATCGCAAACAAGTTGCGAAACGCCAACAAGTCGCGAAACGCGAAGAAAAGCGTCGCGTCGCGTTAGCTGAAGAGAACGCCAGATACAAGATTTATGTAAGACTGGGCTGGGTATCGATTGGACTCGCTATCCTTGCCACCCTGTTAGTTGCTCGGTACCAGGGCAAGCGGCGAGTCGCAGTGCTCAACATGAACCGAGCACGTGAGCGAGTCGCAGAAAGACGAGAACGCGCCGTCGCAATCGGAAACCTGGCCAGCGGGGTTGCCCACGATTTCAACAACCTGATGACAGTCATCTATTCGGTTTCGGAGACCGTCCACAATGTAGCGGCCGAACGATTGACGCCAAAAGAAACGGAGATGCTTGGCGAGGTACTTCGCGCGACTGAGTCCGGTATCGAAATTACACGGCAACTTCTGGCCCTAAGCCGAGGTAGTGGAGATGAAGGAGACTTCCTCGTCGGGAAGCATGTTGTTGGCATCCGTGGACTGCTGGTGCGGACCCTGGGTGAGGGTATCGAATTGGATATCCAAACTGGTGATGCCAACGCCATCATAATGGCGTCGAAGGCTCAGTTAACCAGCGCACTCATCAACCTGTGCGCCAATGCCCGAGATGCGATTGGCCGAGGTGGGCAGGTTACGATTACAGTGGAGAGCGACCGTAGAGAATCAGGACGCTACGTCCAGATTTCCGTCCAGGACAATGGATGTGGCATGTCTTCGAAACAAGTGCTGCATGCGACAGATCAACACTTCACAACGAAAACACCGGATCGCGGAACCGGACTAGGCCTGTCTATGGTTGATCGCTTTGTATCCGAGGCCAATGGGCAGTTAGTAATCACAAGCCAACTTGGCCGCGGAACGCGAGTCAGTATGGAACTGCCGTGCAGGGATACCAACCATGGGGCGAGGCACTCCATGATTCAGGGAATGTGCATTCTGTGTGTCGATCCGGTTGTCTCGGTGACGAACACAGTCAAGGAAACTCTGCAGCGACTTGGGTGCGAAGTGCACACAGCGATGAACGTTGATTCTGCCTACGAGTTGCTGGATCAAATCTCGCCCGACGTCGTGCTCTTATCCGTAAATGCATTGCGAGATCAGCGGGTGGGTTCTCTGGATCGTATGAGTAAAAACCACAAGCACATGACGGTCGTTGTGACCGCTCCGGTCACATACGAATCTGACTACTCCCCGATCCTGCGTGTTCCGTTCACTGAGGACGAACTGAGAGACGCAATCGTGGAAGCCACCGAACCGGCAGAACTACCCGACCGTTTCGCGTGAACCAGCGACCGTTAGCTGAGTGCCCTGCACACAGACTCTAGCGGGACCAAAACAGCAGCCTCGAACGCACAACTCTAACCGTCCCCCCCCATTTCTTCATTGGGCGCAAACTGGTGTAACCTCACGGGAGGGAACACATTCTGACGCTGGGTGAGGCGATACATGAAAACTAAGACCGTCACGCTACTGATATGTGGCCTCGCGCTTGCGGCAACAATCGTGTCCCTGCTGACAAGCCCCGGCGTAGTTGATTCTTCGCAGGCTGGCTCTTCCTCAACCGATTGGTGGGAGCATCCGGATTTCGACGAACCGGGTTGGGGAGATGTCATCGACCCTCAGGACTATGTTTCAGTATCGGGCCAATTCAGTTTGCATGTCGAACCGACTCAACGGCTTGGCGTCGGGCCCACCTCATACCGGATGACACAGAACGGTCAGACACTTTGGGCGAAAAAACTTCCCTATACGCTGGCAGATGCTGTTGTCACTGATGATGGCGTGACTGCAGGTTACTCGTATAGCCACGGCGCCAATGGTGTTGTCGACCGCAACTGGGATAACCACATGCGTGTGGTTGTGCTGGGCCCCGCTGGCGAACAACGGTTGGGAGAAACCACACCTCGGAAAAGTAGTTGGTATCACGCACCCGATACGCCTCGTGTCGCTGGCATGATGGTCACGGCCGGAGCGGACCGCGTTGTGTTTCGGATCCCTGACGAAAACTGGGACCGCGGCGAGGAGCAGTGGTGGACCTATCGCCTTTCTACCGGCGAACTGGTTGGGAAGTTTGTCCCGAAGCGGCAGCTTAAGGATCCAGGTGAGTGGTGCCGGTTGAATAAAGCGTTGCCGGTTCCTTCTACAGATGTCACTTTGGTCCAATGGCATACGCGAAATGGAACACGGTTTACTCTCGTGACTGAGGACACCAGTGTCGTTTGGGAATTGAACATGCCCACGGATTACTCGGTCTCGGGTGACGAAGAAGCAGAAGATCGACTCCGGGACTTAATTCGCGAGAACTCTGCTGTCCTCAAAGTCGATACCCCGCGAGAGTTCGAACTGTTCTTCGCGAAAGACCGCCAGCGAGTCCGATTCTCGGTGAACGAGACTAACGGAAAGTTCGCTGTCACTGAGACCGCTCGATCTCCAGTAACACTTGCCGACCTGACTTCCACTCCGCCAACCCCAACAATTCCGGCCGTGAGCGAACTGACGTTGCTGGGAACCATCGAATTGGTACCAGCTCAATCTGAATTGCCAATTCGTGACGTGTGGGACTTCGTATTTGATGGCGCCGGGAACATTGCCTTCATCCGAGGAACAAAGTCGCCCAGCTTTGTACTGGTTAACGATTCCGGAACCGTCCTGAGTGAACTGGTACTGCCATCATCAGATGAGGAGAGGTCCGGGTGGCATCTCTGTTGGTTGGCGGGCCAGCGTTTTATCGCCGTCCAATCCGGCTATGGAGAAACCGCTCAATCAGAAGCGTGCTGGATCGACACTGGTGCGGGCACCGTGTCGGCCATCAAGAAGCTTGAAGTCCCGCCAATCGAACACCTGGATCGGTTGCCCAATGGCGATCTGGTAGCCCTAACCAGGCTTCACGAAAAGTACACAATATCAGACGCTTTCTACTGCTTTGATCCGGAAGGGCGCATTAAACAGTCTCGGAAACACGACTTCGGCTCGTTTGGCAAGGGCCTTGCCGTCATCGGTGATCGTGTTGCTTTGGTTCGGACAATCGACAAGGAAATTGGCTACGTCGACAGCCGAGGCAACAGAACCGGGCCGACAATTGATCTTGTTTCGGCCATGGGACGCGATCCGAACTACCTATCCGACATTGAGTCGTGCCAGGGGAACCTAATCGTCCACGATTTTAATGGCACACCCAGCTATGTTGTCATGACCACTTCCGGAGAGGTACTCAACGAGTTCTCGCCACGATTTCCTGACGGCCGACTTGTGGGCGAGGTGGAATTTGGCGCGGCCCCGGATGGTCGGGTGTGGGTGTCAGACTGCTATGCATTGATGCGACTGAATGCCAAAGGTGTTGTTGATCGCGTTCTGGGCAAACAGGCGAATGAGATTCAGCTTAGTAGAATTGCGGCGAGCAAAGTTGGTGTCGACGGAACCATCTATGCCACGGATTCCAGAACGGCGGTGACCAGCGTTTTCGACAGCCAAGGCAATTTCCTTTGTGCCTGCAAACCTGCAGTTGACGACACCGCTGGCACGATCAATTTCCCGGATCTCTCAGTTGGGAAATCTGAAGTGTTGGTTCAGACATCTGACGAAGCCTACGTGTTTTTTGACCTAACGGGGCGCAGAACGGGGACCGTGCCCGCCTCGGGTGTAGCAATAAGCCTCTACTTGCAACCACGCACAGGCAATCGCATTATGGTTAGCTCCGACAACGTGTTCCTTGTGGACTCAGAGAACAAGCTGCTACGCAAGATTGCAAAACTACATGACGGCCGTTGGATTGATTGGCCAAAGAATCTCTCGTTTGATACCGATGGTTCGTTTGCGATCACAGCCGGTCGCAATCAAACGCCAGAGGTCGTCAATTTCTACACTGCGGACGGCGACTCAATCGGCATGTTTGAGGTTCCAACATTCTTGCAAACCCATCCAAACATCGCGTATGGCGCGGGCAGGGTGGTCATGGCCAGCCACGAGGAGTACCTGGCGGTCTTTGACACCAAGGGCCAACTGTTGAAGCTGGCGAAAGGCAAGTGGGCGTATTTCTGCCAGCCACACATTACGGCAGATGGCAAAGAAATCCTCATCGTGCCATCCGAGGGAACCACTCTCCGCCGATACGCCATGCCCTAACGAGCGCCGCGACGTGCCTCGTGGACCAACTCGAGCAAACCAAGCGCGACCCGCTCTCAACGGAATACTACCCACTCCGACCAGCCAGAGTCTCAGGCAACCGACTGATCTTGAATGTCGTGAACACGTTAAACAGTGTCGCAACGGTCAGAGGTGGAGCCAGCGTACCGAAGATGTTCTGAGTCCCGACGGCCATGTGCGCGAGTGTCATGCATGTGCCGGCCGAAGTTACCGTGATGATTGCTGGTAAGATCATCGCAAGCGGGTTCTGCGACAGTCGGTGGTAGAGCCATGCGACCGATCGCACCATGATCAAGGTCACAAACGAACTACCAATCCCCTGGGTTAGCCCGGACACGATCGCCGAACCGCCATCAGCTCCAGGCTGACTGTTGGCATACCAGCCCCAGGTGCCCCACAGCATGAGCGACAGCGCTGCTGAGATTAGGTTGAACTTGCGACTGGTGTGTAACGTTGCGGGAGCCGATTCCTGAACCGCCAACTTCTTGATCGTCGGTTTCGTCATGTCGCGGCGGTATCGCTTAGCGTTCTCTTTAAATCCGGGAACTGATCACACGCGCAACCAATTGGGAAGTTCATCCCGTTCTCCTACCGCCACGGTAGCAACCGCAACAGCGCGAAAAAAAAGCCCGACCGAAAACGGTCGGGCTTCAATTCGATTGGCGTCTTACAGACCAGGCACTGTGATGCTGGTGATCTTGACGGCCGTGTACTTTTGGCGGTGGCCAGTGTGCCGGCGTGAGTTCTTTCGGCGTCGGATCTTTTGAATCTCGAGCTTCGGACCTTTTTCCTCAGCGACGACTACTTCAGCGGCGACTGTCGCTCCTTCAAGCACAGGCTGACCGATCGCACTTGCGTCGTCAGATCCTGCGGCCAGAACACGGTCGAATGTCACTGAATCGCCCGCCTTGAGGTCAGACCGAAAATCGATTGAGAGCATCTGCCCCTCTTCGACTTTGTGCTGTCGGCTGCCGTTTTCAATTACCGCAAACATCTCGTGCCTCAAACTAAGCTGGAACCGGCTTCGAGCCGGAGATAGTCACTTTTTGGAGAATCGGAAAGTGTACCCACAAATCAGCGTGATTTCGACCCAGATCGTGCCTTCTGACCGGAAGTTGCTTGAATTTGAACTGAACGATTGTTCTCGTCTTCGCATCGCACTTCCAAGTGTTCGGGCACCACGTCCGCTCGAGCATGGATTCGGATCTCCACACCTCGGTCTTCTTCGAGCTGCGCGATTTCCTTGCGTTTTTGGTTGTTCAAGTGATTCGCGACGCGTTCGTGTACTTCGATAACGATGTGATGAACATCTTCGCCAATCGCAGAACTCATGGTTAGACGCATGACTTCGATCGACAGACTCTCAGCAGTCTTCACCTGCCCGGCTCCGTTACAAGACGGACAATCTTCGTAAATGCTGCGCCTCAGTGAAGGGCGGATACGCTGCCGCGTCATCTCAATCAGCCCGAACTGGCTGATCCGTAGCACCTTGGTGCGGGCACGGTCTCTTTGAACAGCCTTCATCAAAGCGCGTTCAACTCCGCGGCGGTGCTTCTCTTCTCGCATGTCGATGAAGTCGTTCACGATCACGCCGCCAAGGTCGCGGAGTCGGATCTGGCGAGAGATTTCCTCAGCCGCTTTCAGATTCACCTGGTAAGCTGTCTTGTCCGCATCGTTGGCGACTCGGAAGCTACCGCTGTTCACGTCAATTGCAACCAGAGCTTCGGTTTGATCAATAACAATCGAACCGCCGCCGGCCAGAGGAACCGTCCGGTCCTGGATCCGCGCGATTTCGTTTTCGATCTTGTACTTGTTGAACAGTGGCTGTTCGCCGTCGTACCGCTGGATGCGTTCCACGTGCGTCGGCATCACAATCTTCATGAACTCACGAGCCCGCTCGTAGGCGGAGTCTTCGTCGATGATGATTTTGTCAACGGCTCCCGTGTAGATGTCACGCAGCGTTCGCGTGACCATGTCGCTTTCTTCGTAGATATCGACCGGGCCTTTAAGCGTTTTGATTCGCTCAGCAATTTGCTTCCACAACCGCAGCAGGAAGTTCAGGTCGTTTTGCAGGTCCTCAGCAGATCGGTCCATGCCGGCGGTTCGAATAATGAACCCAAGCCCCGGCGGTGGTGACAACTGATCCATAATCTTTCGCAGTTTGCGCCGCGCGACGTCGTCGGTAATCTTGCGGCTCACTCCAACTCGCTGCAGCCCTGGCATCAAGACGATGTAGCGACCCGGAATACTGATGTAGGTCGAAAGCGTTGGCCCCTTGGTTCCAATACCTTCTTTGATGACCTGAACCAGCACTTCACTGCCGCGCTGGAAAATTTCCTGAATCGGTGGTTTGTTTCGAACGCTGCGTTCGTTGAATCGTTTGCGACCGCGTTTTCGGCCACGACCTTTGCCGTTTGAATTGTCGCCTTCGCCCTTGTCGTCGGCATCTTCCGGGCCGCTGTCAGGGCCATTCGGCATGATGTGTTTGTAGTACTGGTACTCGACGTCGCTGACGTGGAGGAATCCGTTCCGGCCGACACCAAAGTCAACAAACGCAGCCTGAATGCTGGGCTCAATATTGACGACGCGGCCTTTGTAGATGTTGCCGACGTACTGTTCGAGGCTGCTGCGTTCTACGTAGAGTTCTTCAAGAACTCCGTCCTCGACAATTGCGATTCGACTTTCCTCCGGTTGGAGGACGTTGATCAGCATTTCTTTCTTCATTGCGAGCCTTTCGTCGCTTTGGACGAACCTCGCGCGCTGATTCCAATCGATCCGGAAACGCAATGTTCCCCCCACCGATCCTGCTACAAGCCGCTACCGATCTATCGGCTCTACCATGAGTCTTCATCTCCGCGAGTTGGCGGTGACTGTCGACATTGAGTGGCTGAGTCGTAGATTCTTCGCTTCGCTGATCACTTGCATCAGTTGTCGTTGCGGCCGCGAATTCTCGAGCGAGCCACATCTGACGAAAGCTGCGGACAGGACGGCGGGTTGCCGTTGTTTGATCCGCACACAGTGAAGTCTTTAGGACTGAAACGACGGTGGCATTCTGTTGCCCGGCGGTGACGCCTTCCCGGTCGCTCAGAACTGTCTGAGTTGAAGTTGGAAGCGTTTTGTGAAACCGAAAACGCACGCTGTTCAAAACCAATTTATTTGGGGCAGGTTGAGTTCAACCCGCCAGGTGTTTGCTTACAAAACAAGGTCCGGACAAATCCGGTGGAGTTCCCCGAGGAGGTAATTCTCGACATCTCGCGCCAGCTCCAGTTTGCTGACGTGGGCGGCGATTTCCTCCGCGTGAGAGATAGAAATATTTCGAATAACTTCCTTCACTTCAGGGATGGCATACGGCGTCGCACTAAGGTGACGCAGGCCCATGCCAATCAGTAAAGGAACAAATTTCGGGTCAGAACTCATCTGCCCGCAAACTGTAACTTTGATGCCCTCCGCTTTCGCCGCTTTCAGCACCATGCCGATGAGCCGCAGGACCGAAGGGTCGCCAGATCGGTACAGGTTTGACACCTGCGGATCTGACCTATCGCAGGCCAGAGTATACTGAATCAGGTCGTTGGTACCAATTGAGAAAAAGTCCACCTCTTTCGCGAATTCCGCCGCCAGAATGGCTGCAGAAGGCACCTCAACCATCATTCCGACCGGCACATCGCCGCGGAATGGGATCTTCGCATCCTCCAGATCTTCGATGACATCAGCGAGGATCATTCGCGCCTGCCGAAGTTCTAACAACGACGCGACAAGCGGAAACATGATCCGCACGTCTCCGTAAACAGCTGCTCGCAAAATCGCTCGCAACTGCGTCTTAAACAGTGGCAGGTCACGCAGGCTAAGACGAATACTTCGCAGTCCGAGCATCGGGTTGTGATCCCGAGACAACCGGTTGCTTAGCTTGCTTGGAACCTTGTCGGCGCCGATGTCCAGCGTTCGAATGATGACCGGTGATTCCGGGAACTCTTTGATCACACGAACGTATGCTTCGTACTGTTCTTCTTCCTCCGGCGGCCGATCGCCACGGAGGTACAGGAATTCGGTTCGGAATAGTCCCACCCCGTCTGCGCCGCGTTCTGTGCAGTGGCCGATTTCTTCAGGGAACTCAATGTTGCTGTAAACCCGAACGCGTTGGCCGTCCTTCGTTTCGGCTCGAACAGGCTTCAGCGAAGACAACCGCGCGGCGACCGATTTGGCACGTTGTTCAGAGACGCGGTACTTTTGAAGAGTCGCCTCGTCCGGATCGATAATGACCGCGCCATGGTTGCCGTCGATGATGACAGTTTCGCCGCCGGAAACGTCCGACAGAAAATCGCCGACACCAACTACGGCCGGTATCTCAATCGCTCCCGCAAGAATCGCCGTGTGGCTGGTTCGGCCGCCACCTTCCGTGGCAAACCCCAGCACATAACGCGTATCCATGCTGGCCGTTTCGCTGGGTGTCAGGTTATGAGCCAGCACCAGCACTGGAGCAGTCAACTGTGACAGCTCTTCACGGCTTGAGCCCAGCAAGTGGCTGAGAATCCGTTTCTCAAGGTCGTAAATGTCATCCGCGCGTTCACGAAGATAGCTGTCGCCAAGGTTCTCAAACACGCGTGCATAACGGCGAAGAACCCGGCTTGCAGCGAACTCCGGCGAGTGGTTCTTCTGTCGAACCAGTTCTTCAATTTCACCCAGCAACTTCGGGTCGCGAACCATCTGCAGGTGCGCGCCGAAGATTGCGGCGTACTGGTGGCCCAGTTGTTCGTTGGCCAGCTTCTCGTTGCCCTGCAGTTCTTCGCAGACGGCTTCGATGGCCGAGTGGAACCGCTTCAGTTCAATCTCAACCGCGCCGACGCTGACGAATCGGTTCGGGATCCGAAAGTCTTCACTACCCAGAACCAGCGCAGGACCAATCACGACGCCCGGTGATACTGCAATCCCATTTCTGATTAGCATGGTGGTTGCCACTCAAACATCCGAAAGCATCCTCGCTACGGGTGATGTGTGGTCAGGCGTCAGACCCTGCTGCCGCCTCACCAGTTGGGAACCCCGCGGCAAACAGATCTCGAAGAGCCGCAACGACTACCTCGCAACCTTTGCCGCAGGCTTCAACTTCAAGCACAGTTCCCTGAGATGCTACCAGCGAAACGATTTCAAGAATCGTTTTGGCATCCGCAACCTTGTCGCCGTTCCGCAACGTGACGGACCCGGGGAAGCTACCCGCCACTCGCGCAATTTGAGAACACGGAACAAGATGCAGTCCGTTAGCGGACTCCACCGTGAGCGTATCTCGGCATGTGGGTTCAGAGGTCATCCGGGCAGCCAAACAGCAATGTAACTTCAGGGAATGAACGCCAATTCAATCCGGTCCAACAAAGAGAGAGCCTTAGCCCTCCAGTTGGTTCTCATCTGCTTCGTGCAGCAGTTCGATGACTTCCTTCGAAGTCGAAGCCTGTCGCAGGAAGTTGCAGAAGTTTTGATTGCGAAGGTGCTTTGAGATGTTCTCCAGGCCTCGCAGGTGATCGCCCGGCCGATCCGGCGGAGAAACCAACAGGAACAGGATGAACACGTCCTCGCCATCGAGGCTCGCGAAATCAACACCGTCTTTGACAAGCGCCACGGTGGCCATCAACTTGCTGACCGATGGGTGCTTGGTGTGAGGTACGGCCACACCGTTGCCGATGCCGGTCGAACCGAGTTCTTCTCGCTTTAGAATCGCTGCGACGACTGCTTCTTCGTCCTCAGCATTCAGGCTGCCTGACTTGGTAAGACTTGCGACCATCGTGCGGATGGCGTCTTCCTTCGTCGTCACCTTCATGTTTGGCAGGATCGCTTTGGAAACCACGAATTCCGTGAGCTTCATCGTTCGTTCTCTCTATGGGTCTGGGAGCAACATGTGCCCCAATGGTCTGCTTTATTAATCGTCCAGGGGATTTTTAGTCAGCTCATGCGTCGGCTTGTCCCGACGATGGTCCTGGAGCTTTTGTTTGTGTCTGCGGATCTGACGATCCATCTTGTGCAATGTCGAATCAAATACGTGCGAAGCATCGCCCTTTGATTCAACGCTGGCAACGAAATTGTGCTTGTGTTCGGCATCCACCAGAATCTCAACACTGACTCGGTCGCCATCTCCTTCAAAATCGACCGTTACGTCAATCTCGGTGACTCGCTCAAAATGGTGCACCAGCTTCTCACACTTTCTGGTGATGTAAGCCCGAGTGTCGTCGTCGATGCTGCCATGTCGGCAAGTGATAGCGACCTGCAAGATTGAACCTCGTTGTCTGCTCGATGGAACTTACCCGAGCAATCTGGCCCGGCAACCGGCAATGTTAGTTCCGCCATTATCCGATTGCCATACTCCCGCAGCATGTTTCGGATCCAGATTGCGCGTATAGGCATGAATTCCCATACAACTCGCCATCCGGTCGCGAGTGACGTAAATTGACACCAAACTTTCATTTCAGCGGATACTACCCATGAATTTTACAGTCACACTCCTTCCCGGCGACGGAATCGGTCCTGAAATCGTCTCCCAAGGCCGCCGAGTTCTCGAAGCGGTCGCCGACCGGTGCGGTTTCACCATCAACATGCCCGAATGTCTCATGGGTGGCTGTGCAATTGATGATTGCGGAGAGCCGCTACCCGCCAGCACGCTGGAACAATGTCGCGACTCCGATGGAATCCTGCTGGGGGCCGTCGGGGGGCCGAAATGGGACGACCCTTCCGCGAAAACACGCCCGGAAAAGGGGCTATTGGCCATTCGGAAAGAACTGGGGCTCTTTGCCAACCTCCGTCCGATCAGCACCTACCCTGAACTAGTCGACGCCTCACCCCTGCGGCGGGAAATCGTCGAAGGCGTGGATATTCTGTTCGTCCGTGAGCTCACCGGAGGCATTTACTTCGGCGGTTCCGGTCGTCGCGAACACGAAAGCGGAACCGAAGCCTGGAACGAAATGACGTACTCGACCGGCGAGGTTTCCCGAGTTGTCCACATCGCAGCGAAAGCGGCCGCCGAACGAGGAGGACACTTAACATCTGTCGATAAAGCGAATGTTCTTGAAGTCTCAAGGCTCTGGCGAGAAGTCGCTGCCAACATCGTCGCTACCGATTACCCGGACCTCAACTACGACGTCGTCCTGGTCGATGCCATGGCCATGCATCTCATCGCCCGCCCGAAAGATTTCGACGTCGTGGTCACCGGCAACATGTTCGGCGACATCCTGACCGATGCAGCATCCATGCTTCCCGGTTCGCTGGGCCTGCTGCCCTCCGCGTCACTGGGCGAGAGCGGCCCGGGGCTCTACGAACCAATCCACGGTTCCGCCCCCGACATCGCCGGCCAGGGAATAGCCAACCCACTGGCCACAATCCTGGCCGCCGCCATGCTGCTACGACACTCCCTGAACCAGGAAGAACCCGCCGCCATGATAGAGGCCGCAGTCCGAAAGGTCCTCGCTGCCGGCCACCGAACCAAAGACATCTGCGCCGGTGGCGATTCCATTTCGACAACACAGATGGGAGACGCCGTCGTCGCCGCACTGTAGGAAGATCACTTGGCCCGATTCGGTTCTGTCACGCTACACCACAGGAGCCATGTCATGAACGCCCCATTCCCAGATCATGATCGAAGAAGAGGGGATGTTCGAAGCGATGCCCGGCCGGCTACTTAGCCCCGGTCCCGTCACAATGCCGTAGATTTGGTTGTGGATTCGAGTGCTCGTAAATCGTGCTGCTGTGGGCACCTGAAATCGCTCGTTCTTATCACTGAACTCCAGCGGTGTTTCTCGTTTAGAGACATGTAACAAAAGCTGGCTGGAGCCTACTGATGTCGGTACAGAACATCGCAGATATTCTGTTTGGCCGCACATGGTGGCGTTATGAGAGTGGCAGCGCTGCATTGTCAGAGCTCTATCACTGGTTCAACCTATTCGAAGGTTTTGCATGGCTGGTGTTCGCTGGACTCGTTGCAGCTCGGCATCGCCGTCATCGATCGCATGGTGTCGAAGTTGCTTGCTCGTTGGCGTTTGTCGCCTTCGCCGCAACCGACTTCCGTGAAGCGTGGGTTCAGCAATCGTGGCTGCTGTGGATCAAGCTGCTCATCCTGATCGCGCTGTTCCGTTTGCGCCGTCATGTCATGCGGACGTACTACCCCGACGCGAAGCTTTACTGAGGCGAGTGGATGAAGCCGGTTTCACTTCTTCTCTCAGGTCACCCGGTCATTACAAACCATCCCACGCCTACCCGAGGGCTTACGCCCTTCGGCTCACTTCGTTAGGCAGTTCGGTTACTTACGCCGTCTTGCGTTTTGGGATGAGCCGAGGGATTGGGATCTGGAGTCCGACCACGCCGCCATGTTTCTTCTGCAGGCCTTTGAAGTCATATCTGAGGAAGTCCAGAATCGGTTCCGGAGCTCCATCGGCCAGGTACTCCTTTGCAAACACCGCCATTTGGGCGTCGTATTCTGCCTGGCTGTGAGAGTGCACGTAAAAGTGACCGCCAAACCGCCGGATGTCACCATCAAACTCAGGACTGATGTGATACAGCTCGTGGAAGATCGTGGTGAGCTTTTCCTCGTAGCACAGGTTGAGGAATCGGGGCAGGTAGAACGTGAGGATGTACAACATCTCCCGGCCGTCCATGATGAGTTTTTGAACGGTCCATTCTTCACCGTCCCGCACAGCCGACGTGGCCCCCTTCTCAAAACGCATGGGAGTCAGTTTGGCCTGTAGCCCATGACTGACGTTGCGCCTGGCTTGGGCGAATGCGACCGCCACATCAGCCATGCTGATGTGGCGAAACTCAGGGTGGCGCTGAGTGATGTCGATGCACAAGTCACGCATCGATGCTGAGAAATCAAAAGCTGGAGCTGTCACGGGTCGAGATTCCCTTCTCGCCGGGTTCTTTTTCAGAAGCCAGTCTAGCCACTTTTCAGGATTAACGGCCAGATCAACCTACTCTTTCCGCTCTGCGCAAAGAAAAGGACGGGTGTGGTGCCACCCGTCCTGTATCAGATTTGAAGATCCGAATCAGTGACTAAGCATCTTCGACTGGTTTACCACCGTCGAGCTCATCCTGCCACTTCTCCAGCTTGTCCCATTCGCCAGCCACAGCCATCGCGGCTTGCTCGGGCCACGTCGTAGGAACCTGACCGGAGAAATTACCCTCCGCCGCAGTGAGGATCTCGGTGATCTTCTCTGGGGTTGAGTCAGCAAGATCTTTCCAGTTAGCGATTCCCGCAGCCTTGAGTGCATCCGCGCACTTTGGACCAATACCTTCAACGACTTTCAAGTCGTCGAAACCAATCCCTTTCGGTGATTTGGGAGCTTCCTCACTATCCGCCTGAGCCTTCGGAGACGCAGGAGCATCTTCCACAACAGGCTTGCTGCGCTTCTTAGTTTTTACACGATCGCGTTCGCCAACGAATTCGATGAAGGCCTTTTGCCCACCGTCACCAAGTCGCACTTCAGCGAGCCGGATCACTCGAGTATATCCGCCTGGGCGGTCTTCAAACTTTTCAGCAAGATCACTGAAGAGAATGTTAACTGCTTCGTGATCGCGAAGAATTGCGAACGCACGTCGTCGGCAAGCGACAGCTGGAGCCATTGCCTGGTTCCACTGATTCCACTTGTCAGACTCACGCCACTTCTTCCACTCGGCCGAGTTCCGTTCAGCGCCTGAGGCGAGCTCCGAAGCGGCCTTTTCGATCGCGGCACCCTTGCGGCCCAGTGTGACCAGCTTTTCGACCATCGGACGAAGTTCTTTCGCCTTTGGCAAAGTGGTCACGATTCGGCCAGGAACCTTAGGCACGTTGACTTCGTCTTCGTCCGGTGATGTCGATCGGATCAGGCTGACAGCCATGTTCCGAAACATCGCCTTACGGTGCGAAGCGTTCCGTCCTAGTTTTCGTCCACGAACTCGGTGTCTCATTGGTCTGTACTCTAAGCTGGCCTGACGGCACTCTTGTCACTAAGCACCAGGTGATGAGTTGATCTTCATACCCAGCCGAAGGTCGATAATTTGTAGTTGCTCACGGACTTCGTGAAGCGTCGTTTCACCGAAGTTGCGAACCTGTAGAAGTTCGTCTTCGCTTCGTGACACAAGGTCGCGAACCGTATTGATGCCTTCGGATTCAAGACAGTTTGTGGCTCGAACTGAAAGGTTCAGTTCTGCCAGAGGCTTGTTGAGCTTCTCTTCCATCTCAAGGTCAACAGGAGCGTAACCGGTCGCTTCCATCATGCCCTTCAGGCCACCTTCCGGTGGAAGCTCTGGTCCAGGCTCACGGTAGCTCATGAAGCAGTTGAGGTGCTTACGCATGATCTTGGACGACTCGACCAACGCCATGTCAGGCGTGATGGTTCCGTTGGTCCAGATTTCCATGATGAGCTTGTCGTAGTTGGTTCGTTGACCAACTCGAGTGTCTTCGATGTGGTATCGAACGCGGACAACCGGCGAGTAGGCTGCATCCAGAGGGATCACGCCAACTTCCGGTTCAGCATCCATGTGCTCAGTGGCCGGAACGTAACCGCGACCGTTTTCGGCCTGAAGTTCGATGTTGAGTGGAACATCGTCAGTCATGGTCGCGATGACCAGGTCCTTGTTGTAGACCTCAACTTGATCGTCGCAGATGACATCAGCACCGGTAACGACACCCCGCTCGTGACGTTCGATACGTAGAGTCTTCGCCGAAGCGCTGTGGTTCTTCACGACCAGAGACTTCAGGTTCAGGCACAGATCCGTAACGTCTTCAACGACGCCCGGGATCGTGGTGAATTCATGCTGGACACCAAGAATCTTGGCGCGCGTGATTGAAGCACCTTCGAGGCTGGACAAGAGAATTCGACGCAGACTGTTGCCAATGGTCGCACCAAAGCCACGTTCGAAAGGTTCAGCTGTGAACTTGCCGTAGGTCTCGCAGAATGAATCACGATCCGGGACCACACGACTGGGAAGTTCAAGTCCGCGCCAACGAATACGCATTGAGGTTTGCTCCGATATCCAAATGCCCTAAAGGGCGAGTAAGTAATCTGACCAGAAGGCCAGCCACGCAGTCGAGGAATCTCAGACGCGTCGCTTCTTCGGTGGTCGGCAGCCGTTGTGTGGCAACGGAGTTGTGTCTTCGATTGTGCGGACAGTAATGCCTGACGACTGAAGACCGGTGATGGCACTTTCACGACCCGAACCAGGGCCTTTGACCTTCACTTCGATTTCCTTTACGCCAAACTTTGACGCCCGCTCAGCAACCGTCTCAGCAGCGCGTTGGGCTGCAAACGGCGTGCTTTTTCGGCTGCCCTTGAAACCGACGGTTCCAGCAGTTGCCCAGCACAGCACGTCGCCGTTGGTGTCTGTCATCGTAACGATCGTGTTGTTGAACGTCGCCTTGATGTAAGCGACGCCACGAGTGACGTTACGACGGACTTTTCTCTTCTTTGATTTCGCCACAGTTGTTTAGCCTTGTTAACGATTCAGCACACAGTCAACAGGTGACTAGCGCATGTCCTTGACACCCTTTTTCCCTGCAACGGTTTTCTTTGCACCTTTGCGGGTTCGGGCATTTGTTCGAGTGCGCTGTCCGCGGACAGGAAGTCCACGACGGTGTCGCAGGCCACGGTAACTCTGGATGTCACGCAACCGTGTGATGTTGCCCTGGATCTCACGTCGCTTCGCACCTTCAACCAGGATGGTTGGGTGGTTTTCGATGTGCTTCGTAATTCGACCAACATCGTCTTCCGACAAGTCACTGGCCTTCATCTGCGGGTCAATACCCAGCTCGAAGCAGATCTCAATAGACGTCGCGCGACCGATACCGTAGAGGTAGGTCAGTGAGATGTAAGTTGGTTTGTTGTTCGGCGTGTCGACACCAAAAATACGCGGCATGCTACTATCCCTGCCTCTGCTTGTGTCGCGGGTTTGCCGGACAAATAACGAAGATGCGACCACGTCGTCTGACGATTTTGCATCGCTCGCAGATTCGCTTTACGCTTGATCTGACTTTCATGACTATTCCCTGTGCGGAACATCTCCGCTGGATCAGTGGAAACGGGCGATTGTAGCCACCCCGAAGGCTCACCCTCAAGCCTACGCGTCTCCAGTTTCGTTCGAATTCCGCAATGAGAGCGGATTGACCAGTGCTGGTCGCCTAAGCGTCTCCCTCCAGCATGCCGGAGTAGTTACGCATGACCAGGTGGCTGTCGATTTTCTGGACAAGATCCAGACCGACGGAAACCACAATCAGAAGCCCCGTACCGCCAAAGAAGCTGGCGATATTGAAGTCAACGCCGAGATATCGGGAGATCAATGTCGGGATGATCGCCACCAAAGCCAGGAACGCAGCACCGACATAGGTGATCCGTACCATGATCTGTTCAAGATACTGTGCTGTTCGGCCACCGGGTCGGTAACCAGGGATGAAGCTTCCGTAATCCTTCAGATTGTCTGCCATGTCCTTCGGGTTGAACGTAATCGCCGTCCAGAAGTAGCAGAAGAAGTAAATCAGAACCACATAGCAGAGGTTGTAAACGAATCCACTGCCAGGTGAGAACGCTGTGGCCAACCCATTGAAGAATGGAACGTCAGGCCAGATGCGATCAAGCTGTGTGAAGATGAAGTTAGGGAAGATCAGGAGGCTGGATGCGAAAATGATGGGCATCACGCCAGCCTGGTTCACCTTGAGAGGCATGTGCTGGCGTTGGCCGCCCATGACTTTTCTACCGCGAACGTGCTTAGCACTTTGAATCGGGATTCGTCGTTGTCCCTGAGTAATCGCGATTACCCAAACAACAACTCCGACGAATAGAGCCGCAAGGACCAAGAGCTTTTCAATACCCGCTTCCTGACCGATACCGATGCCGTCCGTCAACGCAGGTCGAACCAAGCTGACCAGTGCACTTGGCATTCGGGCCAGAATACCCGCCATAATGAGCAAGCTGATGCCGTTACCGATACCGTAGGCATCGATTTGCTCACCGACCCACATCAGTAGGACGGTTCCGGCGGTCATGGTAATGGTACTAACCAGCTTCCAGTAGAAGCCCTGGTAGTCGGCGAGCACGATGCCCGGACCAAGCATTCCACCGATGTTGCTAATGAAAAACCAACTTTGGAACAGGCAAATGATGACCGTAGCCCAACGAGTGTATTCGTTGATCTTTCGCCGGCCGGCTTCACCTTCTTTCTGCAGCGCTTCCAGCGGAGGATACACGGTTCCAAGCAACTGGAAGATAATCGACGCAGTAATGTAGGGCATGATGCCCAAGCCGAAGATCGAACCGAAGTTAGAAGCTGAAAACAGCTGAATTGTGGCCAGCAACGAACCCATGCCACCTTCAGTGGATGCGTCGTTCAAAGCCTTCGTCATTTCACTCTGGTCGATGAACGGAAGTGGGATCGCAAATCCCATCCGATACACGGCCAACAACCCAAGTGTCAGCAGGATTTTCTGCCGCAACTCAGGGATTTTGAAGATCGTGATGAACTTGGAGAGCATGACTGGTTCCAATCACCCGAGCCGGGCTGCAACTGAGGCCGCGCGATGTGCGCCTGAATTCCGTTTCGCCACAAACTGCGTCACTACGCGCCGGGCTAGGCCATGATCCTTTGAACTGATCCACCTGCCGCGGCAATCTTCTGCTCGGCACTTGCTGAAAATTTGTGAGCCGCAACTGTGAGCTTCTTAGAAAGATCGCCGTTACCGAGAATTTTCACAAGGTCGAAACGGCCTGAGACCAGGCCCTTCTCCTTCAAAGTTGCCACTGACACCTCTGCTCCGGCATCGAAAACAGCTTCAAGCTGGGCAATATTGACAATTGCGACCTTGGGAGCGAACGCTCGGTTGTTGAAGCCGCGTTTCGCGATGATTCGGAAGATTGGCATTTGGCCACCTTCGAAACCAACCCGGCGTGATGAACCGGAACGACTGAAGTAGCCTTTGTGACCACGTCCAGATGTCTTGCCATGCCCAGAACCTGGACCGCGACCGATTCGCTTCCGCTTCTTATTCTTTTTTATGCCGCGATGGACATCATCAATAATCATTAGAGCTCCACTCCTCTGAGGTGCTGGACCTCTTCCTTCGTTCGCAGTCGTTGCAGACCTTCGAACACAGCTTTGACCAGGTTCATTGGATTATTGGAACCAAAGCTCTTTGTCAGGATGTCGGTGATACCAGCCGATTCGACGACGGCACGCACTGCACCGCCAGCGATGATACCGGTACCGGGTCGAGCCGGAAGCAACAGGACCCGAGATGCTCGGAAGCGACCCTGGACCTGGTGCGGGATGGTGCCATCAACAAGCGGGATCTTGACCAAGCTGCGGTTTGCAACCTTAGTCGCCTTCTCAACAGCAACCGGAACTTCCGTTGCCTTACCGTAGCCCCAGCCTACACGACCATTGCGATCGCCTGTGACGACCATGGCTGTGAAACTAAAACGACGGCCACCTTTGACCACACAAGCACAACGGCGAATCTGAACGACCTGTTCGCCACTGTCTCTTTGTTGTTCGCCTGTTGACACTCTGCGTACTCCGATTCAGTCGCCGCGGCGACTTGCTGTACCTTAGAACTTCAATCCTGCTTCTCTGGCTGCATCCGCCAGTGCTGCGATTCGGCCATGATAGCTGGCTCGACCACGATCGAAAACGACCTCAGTCACACCCTTATCAACGGCTCGCTTAGCAACTTCCGCTCCGACCTTCGCCGCAGCTTCTTTGTTACCACCGGCTTTGCCAGCGCCGCCCAGTGATTTCTCAACAGTACTGGCCGCAACAATCGTTTGGCCAGTGGTGTCGTCGATCACCTGAGCGTACATGTGCTTATTGCTTCGGAAGACAGAGAGACGCATACGCCCATGCGCGTCTCGTCGAACGCGGTTCCCGATTCGGAAGCCGCGACGTTTCTTCTGTTTTGCGATACGTTTTGCAACGGACATAACTTCGCCAGTCCAAATATTTACTTGGCACCGAAGGCTTTACCAGCCTTGCGACGCACGTATTCATCTGAGTATCGAATACCCTTGCCCTTATAAGGCTCAGGCTTGCGGACCTTACGGATAACGGCGGCAAATTCGCCACACGCCTGTTTGTCCGGGCTTTGCACAGTAATGTGCGTCGCATCAGGAACTTCACAGGTCACTCCGTCAGGGACGATCAGTTCGACCGTGTTGGCGTAACCAACCTGAAGTGCCAGCTTGTTTCCATTCAGCTTTGCGTTGTAACCAACGCCAACGATTTCCAGTTTCTTCTCGAATGGCTGAGTAACGCCGGTGACCATGTTGTTGATCAGGCTTCGAGTCAGCCCGTGCAGTGCACGGTTCTGGCGTGAATCATCCGCCCGTGAAACGACAACTTCTCCTCCATCAACATCAACCGACATGTTCGGATGGAAGGTGAAGCTCAAGTCGCCCTTCGGACCTTTGACCGATACCGTTCCCTTGTCGACTTTGACCTCGACTTTGTCCGGGATGGCAACCGGTTTCTTACCAATACGAGACATCTTTATTTTCCCAAACTGAGCTCAGTGCTCAGACAATTCTGCACAAAACCTCGCCGCCGACACCCTCTTTGCGGGCTTCGCGGTTACTCAGAATACCCTTTGAGGTTGACAGGATGTTGATTCCCATTCCCTGAATAACGTCGCTCATGTCGGCAACACTGGTGAAGACTCGGCAGCCAGGCTTACTGACTCGCTTAATCTCCTGGATCACAGCTTCGCCGCGACCGCCGTATTTTAGATTGATCTTCAGTTGGTTCTGTGGGGCTGCTTCGATTACTTCGAAGTCCCAAATATAACCCTCGCGTTGGAGAGCTTCTGCGATACCAACCTTGATCTTTGAACTAGGTAGCACGACTTCCAATCGCTCAATTTGGAGAGCGTTTCGGATTCGTGTCAGCATGTCCGCTATCGGATCTGTCATCATGGTGCTGTATTCCTACCAACTAGCCTTACGAGCACCTGGTACCAACCCGTCCAGGCACATGTCCCGGAAGCAGATTCGGCAGACCTTGAACTTCCGATACACAGCTCGCGGGCGACCGCAAAGCTTACATCGGCGCTCAATTCGAGTGCTGAACTTAGGCTTACGCTTTGATTTTTCGACTTTTGCCTTACTGGCCATGTTCGCTCCAGCTTCGCTATCTATTCGGCTTTGAATGGGAAGCCGAACTCTTTCAGAAGCATTCGACCTTCGTCATTAGTTCGTGCAGTACTGACAATGGTGATGTTCATACCTTGTGGGTAATGAACCTTGTCAGGATTGATTTCAGGAAACACCAACAACTCGTTAAGACCGAAGGTGTAGTTCCCACGTCCGTCAAACGCCTTTGGGTTCAGACCTCGGAAGTCACGAACTCGTGGCAGGACAATAGCAATCAGGCGATCAAGGAACTCGTACATCCGCTTGCCACGCAGAGTGACCATGCATCCGATCTCCATGCCTTCACGCAACTTGAAGCCGGAGACGGATTTTCGAGCCTTAGTGACCTGTGCTTTTTGGCCAGACAGAAGCGTCAACGAAGCCACTGCTTCCTCAAGCCGCTTCCGTTCGCCAACAGCGGCACCAAGGCCCATGCTGATTACGATCTTCTGCAGCTTCGGAATTGCGTGGATGTTCTCCTGCCCCAACTGAGTCTTCAGTGCAGGGAGAACCTTCTCGTTGTATTCCTCTTTCAGCCTGACAGTCATAGTTGTCATCGTTGTACCTTTGTGTCAGACCACTTCGCTGGCGAGACTGACAATCTTCATGAACTTACGCGTACGCAGTTCCCTTGCCACAGCCCCGAAGATTCGAGTGCCACGTGGGTTGTTATCAGCGTCCAGCAACACGATCGCGTTTCGATCGAACCGGACATAGCTACCGTCATCTCGGCGAGTCTGTTTTCGGCAACGCACAATCACACCGCGGACGACCGTACCTGTTTTCACAGCACTGCCCGGAATTGCTTTTTGAACGCTGACCACGATCACGTCGCCAATAGTGGCAAACCGCCGCTTACTACCACCGAGAACTTTAATGCAGCGGACAACTTTCGCTCCGGAGTTGTCTGCTACATCCAGCAGTGTTTGCATTTGAATCATTGAACTATTCCACTTGCCGAAACACGATCGGCACTGTTTTACTCAACCGACGAGATAACTTTAACCAGTTCCCATCGCTTCATCTTCGAACGTGGTCGACATTCGACGATTTCGACAACATCACCTTCTTTGGCAACGTTCTCTTCATCGTGCGCGTGACAGACGGTTCGAGCTCGAACGATCTTGCCGTATCGCGGGTGAGCGAACTTGCGTTCAATGACCACTCGCAAAGACTTGTCCATCTTGTTGCTTTGGACCGTGCCGACCAGAACTTTCTTCATCGCTTAACTTCCCGTCGCTTCGCTAGAGGCAGCCATTTCACGCTCCCGCTGAATCGTATTTATTCGAGCCACAGTCCTGCGAAGTGCCTGCAGGTTACTGGGGGCATCCAAACGTTCTGTCGCAGCCTGAAACCGCAACCGGAAGAGATTCTTCTGCGTTTCACGCAGTTCATGCTCTAACTGGTCGTCGCTCATTTCACGAAGCTCTGACGCCTTCATCTTTATCTCCACGCTCTTCGACTAACCCAGTCGAGGACGACGTCCAACTAATCGAACCCGCACAGGAAGCTTGTGAGCCACACGATTGAAACAATCACGTGCGGCATCTCGACCAACTCCTGACAACTCGAACAAAATGGTTCCAGGTTTGACAACCGCGACCCAGTGGTCCGGTTCCCCTTTACCCTTACCCATTCGAGTTTCCAGCGGCCGCTGAGTTACCGGCTTCTGTGGAAAGATTCGGATATAAACTTTACCTTCACCGCGCACGTACTGCGTAGCCGCGATACGGCAAGCCTCAATAGTGGCTGCCGATACGTGCCCCGGTTCAAGTGATTGCAAGCCCCAGTCGCCAAAGACGACGGTATTGCCGCGAGCGGCGTTACCTCTTATACGTCTTCTTTGGACCTTTCGGTGCTTGACCCGCTTTGGCATCAGAGCCATCGCCAGTTACCTCGTCTGCATAATCGCCCAGATCAATCCACACTTTGACGCCGATGATTCCCTGTGCCGTCTTGGCTTCACAGAAGCCGTAATCAATGTGACGTCGCAGAGTCGACAGCGGGATTGAACCGCGGCTGGCTTTTTCTTTACGCGACATCTCGGCACCGCCAAGACGTCCTGAAAGTTCAATTTTGATACCGTTTACGCCGGCATCCATGACTTCATCCATCGTTCGCTTCACCGCACGACGGAAACTTGATCGGCGACTCAACTGCTGTGCCATTCGTTGGGCGACCAACGAAGCACTGCGGTTAGCATTGCCGACCTCTACAATTTTCAGGTCCATTCGCCGACCAGTCAGAGTTTCCAGATCACCTTTAAGGCGATCAACTTCCTGACCTTTGCGACCAATGATGACCCCTGGCCGTGCAGTGTGAAGATGCACGACAACCTGGTCTCGTGTTCGTTCAATTTCCACTCGGGGAATTTCAGCGAACTGATACTTTTCCGAAATGTACTTTCGGATCTTGTGATCTTCTACCAGAAGGTCACCAAACTCTTTTTTGGATGCATACCAGCGACTACGCCATGTCTCCATGACGCCGACGCGAAAACCGGTTGGACGAACCTTCTGTCCCATGCTGAACAGCCTTCGTTTCTTTAGGTAAGTTCCGGCGCGTCTACCGCGACGTGAATGTGTGACATGCGGCGACGAATGACAAAGGCCATACCTCGAGCACGTGGTTGAATTCGTTTAAACATTGGTCCGCCGTCAACGCGAGCCTCAACGACCTTCAGGCGATCGACGTTGCGAGCACCACGGTCTTCTGCGTTAGCAACTGCGCTCTGCAAGACCTTCTCCAGCATTCGAGCACCGCGGTTCGGTACGTACTTGAGTGAGTCCAGAGCTTCACCAGTTGCCATACCACGAATCATGTCAGCGAAAGGGCGAACCTTTGTGGCTGAAATTCGAGCATGACGGTGTTTGGCGCGAACAAGAGCCATATTACTTCTTCCCCCTTGCTCCGTGACCGCGGAAGGTCCGAGTCGGAGCAAACTCACCGAGCTTGTGGCCGACCATCTCTTCCGTCACGTACACGTTCATGTGTGCGCGACCGTTGTGAACCAGGAACGTGTGGCCTACGAACTCCGGAGAGATCGTCGATCGACGTGCCCATGTTTTGATTGGATCTTTTCGGCCCGATTCATTTAGACGTTCGATCTTCGTCAGAAGCTTCTCGTCTACGTATGGACCTTTTTTGTGTGAACGACTCATATCGCTTTACCCATCAGACCTTCAGAGCGCCATAACGTCGTGACTTACGCCGACGTACAATGGCCTTTGAAGAGGCCTTTCGTCGTTTTCGTGTTCGCCCACCCTTCGCCGGCTTACCAGTCGGGCTACAGGGATGGCGACCACCGGAGTTGCGACCTTCACCACCACCCATCGGGTGAGCAACAGGGTTCATACAAGTACCCCGAACGTGAGGCCGACGCCCCATCCATCGTTTTCGGCCGGCTTTGCCAAGCACGATGCTGCTGTGTTCTGAATTACCTACGGCACCAACAGTCGCTCGGCAAGCACTCGGGATTCGTCGAACTTCGCCGGATGGCAGAGTGATTTGAGCCCACTTGCCTTCTCGAGCATTGAGAACCGCATAAGTGCCAGCACTTCGACACAACTGGCCGCCGTGACCAGGCTGCATCTCAATATTATGGATCAACGTGCCTGTCGGGATCGCTGCCAGTGGCATCGCGTTGCCGGTATTTGGCTCGCACTTCTCACCACTATGAACAACGGCACCAGCTTCCAGACCCTCAGGAGCCAGGATGTACCGGCGAACTCCGTCCGCGTATTCCAACAAGGCAATTCGGCAAGTGCGGTTCGGATCGTATTCGATACCGACCACAGTTGCTGGCGAATCGTCCTTAAACCGCTTGAAGTCGATCACGCGATACAATCGCTTGTGTCCGCCACCACGGTGACGAGCAGTGATCTTCCCTTGGTTGTTCCGACCACCCTTTTTCTTCGCGCGCTTTGTCAGCGACTTCTCAGGACGCTTCTTCCTGTCAGTGATTTCAGCGAAGTCACTAACTGAAGCACCCCGGCGACCCGGAGTAGTTGGCTTGTATTTTCGTATACCCATTTTTCACCCCACGACATCTGTCGTGAAAAGTTTCGGCTTAGAAGAACGCGATCCGGTCTTCTTCATGAAGTTCAACAATCGCCTTCTTCCAGTTTCGCGTCCGTCCGAACGATGTTCGGTGTCGACGCGGCTTACCTTTTCGAGTCTGAGTGCGAACTTTTTCGACTCGGACATCCCAAAGATGCTCAACAGCCTTCTTGATATCAGTCTTCGTGGCAAAGGGAGAAACCTCGAACGTGTACAAGTTGAACCGTTCTGAGAGGTGCGTCCCTTTTTCTGTTACCAGCGGACGGATGATGACCTGATGCGGCTCAAGGTTCACCCCGACTACTTGCTTCTGTTCAGTCATGGTTTAACCCCTAAGCCTCAGCCTTGCCAAGCAGGACATCCAGACCACTCTTTGTGATCACGAAATTTCGCTGACAAAGCAAATCGTATGCATTCAAATCAGCAACAGGAGCCATTCGCACTCCCTCGATATTGCGAGCTGACTTCCAAAATACCGGATCGTGCTTGCCAACAGAAAGCAGGCAGGATGAACCATCCAGCCCCATCGCCTTCAGCATGGAAGCAACAGCCTTTGTTTGCGGCTTGTCGAAGCTGACGTCCTCGATGACCTTAGCCTGGCCATCTTCAAACTTGCTTCGAAGAGCCATTCGAGTTGCCAGTCGAACAGCCTTCTTTGGCAATCGATAGCCAAAGTTACGAGGCTTCTTGGCAAAGGTATGGCCACCACCCCGGCGAACCGGAGTACGAGCAGCACCTGCTCGAGCTCGACCAGTACCCTTCTGCCTGTAAAGCTTCTTTGTACTTCCCACGACCATGCCACGGGACTTACTGCTGGCAGTACCGACACGCTTATTTGCTTCGTACATGACAACAACATCATGCAGCAACTGCTTGTTCACACTCGGAGCGAGGTCGTCAGCACTAAATTCGTACTTTCCAACTTCAGCGCCGCTTTGGTTGTGCACAGGAACCGAAATCATGACTAATCACCAAGCCCGATCGCTTACTTACTTTTGTTTCTTTGAGTGACGCACAACGACATAGCTGCCGACTGGGCCGGGAACAGCTCCCGCGACCAGCAGCATGTTGTTTTCTTCGTCCAGCTTCACAATCTTAAGATTGCGAATAGTGACTCGCGTACCACCGTATCGACCTGGCATTTTGGTTCCGCGAAGAACACGAGCCGGGTCTGCACTCTGACCAATCGACCCGCCATGTCGGTGAACACGTTTCACACCATGACTGGCACGCTGACCAGAGAAATTATGTCGCTTCATCACGCCTGCGTGACCGCGACCCTTTGTCTTACCAATAATGTCAACTCGCTTCAGTTCAGCAAGCGTTCCAACGGTGAGCACCTGGCCGACTTCGCAGTCAGACCCTTCACCATCAGTACGGAACTCTTTGACAAACCGCTTTGGTTCACAGTCAGGCTTCGCCAGAACTTCAACACCAGCAGTTTCGCGAGCTTTCTGCCGCTTGCTGCTGATTGCAGTCATTCGACCACGCTCTGAACGGTCAGCCAAACGCCTCGGCTTATCATCAAATCCAAGTTGAACAGCTTCGTAACCATCTCGTTCAACGGTCCGAACCTGTGTCACTACGCACGGACCCGCCTCGATCACAGTGACTGGAGTAAGAACCCCTTCTTCACTGTAGACCTGAGTCTGACCGATTTTGCGACCCAAGAGCCCCACTGGCATTGTACAGATTCCCCGCAAAACAGCTTTTGGATGGTGAACGGTACCGCCCAAATTGCGAACCGAACTAAACCACTCGATCTATTCACGGCATCAAGAACCGTAACCGAGCCTACCGCAACAACTTCGACTAACCGCCTGGAGTCGTTGCCTTAATCTTGATATCCACACCAGCAGGCAAAGACAGCTTGTTCAAAGCGTCGATCGTCTTGCCCGTTGGCTGAACAATATCTACCAACCGTTTGTGAGTCCGAATCTCGAACTGCTCACGCGACTTTTTGTCGATGTGAGGGCTACGCAAAACTGTGTAGCGCTCAATTCGAGTCGGTAGCGGAATTGGACCATGCACGATGGCACCAGTCCGCTTCGCAGTGTCGACGATGTCGGAAGCTGATTGATCCAGCACCGAATGGTCATATGCTTCCATCCGGATGCGGATGCTTTCCTGGTTCGCCGCCACCGTAACTCGTCCTCAGTAAATGGTTTACGTCAAATTTTTGCCCCACAGAAATGTGGGGAATGGGCCATACTAGTTCTGCTTGTTCGCTTTGTCAATAAAGCGAACACTTAGTTCTGATTCCTTTTCAGCAATCAGAAGTCAATATCTGAACTTGGCGCTTCGGCGTACTTGAGGGGTTCCATTGAGAAGCTTGCCAGGCCCTGCGACAAGCTGCGAATCCGGGAAGAATAGCCAAACATCTGCGACAAGGGCGCGTGAACTTCAAGTACTGACAAATCACCTCGAAGTTCCGAATTCACAATCATCGCGCGGCGAGCGTTGAGGTCTGACTGGATGTTCCCAAGGAACGCGGCTGGTGTCACAACTTCGACCCGCATGATCGGCTCGAGTAACACCCCTCCCGCTTTATCCGTCGCTTCACGCACTGCCATTGAAGCTGCTGCCTGCAATGCAGTGTCTGTTGTCTCCTCTGCCCGTACCTCGACATCCAAAAGCGTGACCTTAGCCTTCATGAGCGGATAGCCAAACATGCCGCCCGATCGGGACTCGTCTCGCACTGTCTCTTCGAGAAGTTTTGTAAAATCGGCAGACAGTGCGTCGAACTTAAGATCGTTGACCAATGTGATCGGCACTTCGCCCTCGAATGGTTCTACCTTAAGCGTGACTTTGCAGAATTGAGATTCTTCGGCCGTCCCTCGGTTGAATTCTCCGGAACCCTTCGCTGCCTTGCCAACGCTCTCACGGTAGCTGACCCGCGGTTTGTGGACCTTCACCTTCAGGTTGAAGTCACGCTCCATACGGTGCTTGATCACCTCAAGGTGCAGTTCGCCCATTCCGCTAATGATCGTTTGGCCGGTATCTTCGCTGACTTCCGCTTTAAAGGTTGGGTCCTGCTTGGCCAATCGAGCCAATGCGTCAGCCAGTTTCTTTCGTTCGTCGCTGGAGTCTGGTTCCACCGCCATGGAAATTACAGTTTCCGGGAACGTGATGGATTCAAGCACGATCGGCCGCTGTTGATCGCAAAGCGTGTCGCCAGTAACCGTGTCTTTCGGGCCAATAACGCCCGCAATGTCGCCCGCTGCCACCTGATCGATTTTTTCGCGAGAGTCGGCTTCGATGTGCCAGAGCTGGTTGATGAGCTCCTTCTTTCCCGTACGGGAATTCAGCAAGCGTGAGTTCGTCTTGAGAATCCCGGAGTAGACGCGAATGAAGTGCAAATCGCCGTGCTGATCGCCGGCAATCTTGAAGACGAGACCGCAAACGGGTTCATCGTTCTTCGGATGGCGAATCTGTGGCTCGTCCTGCTTCTTAACGTTGGGGTGCGTCCCTTCAACTGGTGGCCGGTCGACCGGGCTAGGGAGATACTCCTTAACGCCATCAAGGATCGGCTGCACACCGATGTAGTCCAAAGACGCGCCGCAAAAGACCGGGTACATCAACCCCTTAAGCGTGCAGTCGCGGATGACTCGGTAGACTTCTTTGCTCGGGATCGGTTTCTCTTCGAGGCAGAGTTCCATCAACGCGTCATCCACGTTGGTCAGCGCGTCGAGTAGTTCGCCGCGAGCGAGCTCGGCCGCTGGTAGATGGTTCTCGGGAATTTCTTCCGACCGCATCTCTTTGCCGCGGCTCTCACTGTCGAAATACAGAGCCTTCATTTCGATCAGGTCGATGACGCCAGAGAGAGCCCCCTCTTCATCGCGCGAACCGGCGCCCATTGGTATTTGAACTGCGACTGGGCCGATGAACTGTTCAACCTCGTCCGTCATGCCGGCTGACAGGCGCGAACGGATTTGTTCGAGCGTGCGTTCAAAGTTGGCGCCGATTCGGTCCATCTTGTTGATGAAGCACATGCGAGGAACGCCGTAACGATTCGCCTGCCGCCAAACCGTTTCGCTTTGCGCTTCAACCCCCTCGACTGCACTAAACACAACAACCGCGCCGTCCAGGACCCGGAGGCTGCGTTCGACTTCTGCGGTGAAATCGACGTGGCCCGGCGTGTCGATAATGTTAATCGTCGCGCCTTTCCACTCGCACGTTACGGCTGCGGAGTAGATTGTGATGCCGCGTTCTGCTTCTTCGGGATCGAAGTCAGTTTGAGTCGTACCGTCATCGACGTTACCCATCCGGTGCGATGCGCCGGCGTAGTAAAGGATCCGTTCGGTCGTTGTCGTCTTGCCCGCATCAATGTGCGCGACGATACCGATGTTTCGAATGTTGTCGATGGACCGCGACATTGTGTTGTCGCCTGTATGCAGGGATTAAAAAAAAGCCAAGCTCGTCAAAAGACGAGCTTGGCCGTAGATCAGAATAAGCTGCGAAACCTACCAGGCGAAGTGGGCAAATGCCTTGTTTGCTTCAGCCATGCGGTGGACGTTCTCACGCTTCGTCATCGCAGCGCCTTCTCGCTTGTAGGCGGCGATGAACTCATCAGCCATTGTCATGTGGACCGGACGGCCCTTCTTGCCGCGGATCACTTCCAGCAACCAGCGGATGGACAGTGTTTGCTGACGCTTTGAGCTAACTGGTGTTGGAACCTGATAGGTCGCACCACCAACTCGCTTTGATTTGACTTCAATCTGCGGCTTGACGTTGTCCACAGCCTGCGTGAACACGTCCAGAGGGTTCACCTCAGGCAATTTCTTTTCGATCATCTCAAGAGCATCGTAGAAGGCTCGCATCGCGACGCTCTTCTTGCCGTCGTACATCAGGCAATTGATGAACTTGGACACCAGCTTCGATTCAAACCGGGGGTCCGGTTTGAGCTGTGTGACACTGGCTGTGAAACGCTTACCCATCTGACTGATTTCCGCTGTTCAAACAACAATGATGTTAACTGTGAGAGTTGGCTATTTAGGCCGCTTCGTTCCGTAACGACTGCGAGCCTGACGACGATCGCCAACACCCAATGTATCCAGGACACCACGGATCACTTTGTAGCGAACACCAGGCAGGTCACGAACTCGACCACCACGAACGAGCACAATTGAGTGCTCCTGCAGGTTGTGGCCTTCACCTGGGATGTACGCCGTGACTTCCTTGCCGTTAGACAAGCGAACACGTGCGACCTTTCGGAGAGCCGAGTTCGGCTTCTTAGGTGTCACGGTTTTGACCTGCAAACACACACCGCGTTTCTGCGGGCATCCTTCCAAAAGCGGTGTCTTGCTTTTGGCCTTCTGCAATTTGCGTGGTTTGCGTACCAGTTGGTTAATTGTTGGCATCTGTTTCGGCCAGTGGTGTATTCGCGAAAAGTGAGGAATCGGGCACTCTACCCGTGCTTTGACACATCGTCAACCGCCTGAATGAGCTTACTGCTCAGGTTCAGGACTTAGATCGGCAATGCTTGGCAAGCTCGGTGTATCCGATACTGGTGGTGGAGGACTCGCCACTGGCGGTGCTGCTTCAGGAACCCGAACAGTCGGTTGAGCTGTTTCGGCTTCACTTAGCAACACTTCTCGGGCGGCGAGAATCCGTTCTTTTTCTTCTTTCTGCTCACGAAGCGCTTCGTCGTGGATACGAACCTGTGCTTCCTGATGCAGTTTGAAACCTGTTCCGGCAGGCACCAAGTGACCCAGAATCACGTTTTCCTTCAATCCGACCAGATAGTCCACTTTACCAGCCAGAGCTGCTTCAGTCAGAACCTTGGTCGTTTCCTGGAAACTCGCAGCCGAGATAAAGCTCTCGCTCTGAACGGCTGCTTTCGTGATACCAAGTAGCTGGACCGTTGAACGGGCCGGCTTCGGCTTGGTTGTCTTCACCGGTGATGAGATCTCAGCGTTCACCTCTTCAATATCCTTCAGAGGCACAACGTCGCCGATCTCGTAATCGGTTTCGCTTGGATCGGTCACTTTGACCTTACTCTTGAGTTCGTCGTTCACACGCTGGAACTCAAACTTATCGACAAGGACTCCCGGAAGAAGTTCGGTATCACCGACATCTTCGACCTTCACCTTGCGAAGCATCTGAGCAACCACGATTTCGACATGCTTATCGTCGATCTCCACCCGCTGAGCTCGATAGACGTTCTGGATCTCTCGAAGGAGGTACTCCTGAACAGCCTCGGTACCGCTTTGAGTTGAAGTACCAACTCGCAGGATGTCGTGTGGAACCAGTGGGCCACGCACAAGGGCGTCGCCGGCATCGATACGGTCGTTGGCGTGAACCAACAACTGCTTACCGTGTGGAATCACGTGCTCGACTTCGGTTCCATCATCACCTCGAACGATGATGATTCGTTTGCCACGCTTTCGCTCGGCGACAAGTTCGACTTCGCCTTCGATCTCAGCAATAACTGCCGGATCCTTTGGCTTTCGAGCTTCGAACAGTTCCGTGACTCGCGGCAGACCACCAGTAATGTCCTGCGTACCGCCGGATTCACGAGGCGTCTTGGCAACCATGTGGCCGGCACTGATTTGAGCACCTTCTTCGACCTCGATGCTCGCACGCTCAGGCAGGTAGTAGAAGTCGAGAATCTTACCGGTTCCGTCTTCGACCACGACCTGCGGGTGCAAGTCACCTTTGTGCTCGATAATCGTTCGACGCATGATGCCGGTTGTGTCTTTGTCGCTCCGCATTGAGCGACCCTCAACACAGTCTTCGTACCGGACGGTACCGCCGACTTCGGCAATAATTGGAATCGCGTGCGGGTCCCATTCGCATAGAACGCCGCCAACTTCGACCGCGTCGTTTTCTTTGACCATCAAGGTCGCACCACTTGGAATGGTCTGCTTTTCAAGCTCTCGTCCCTTGGCGTCAACGATGGCAATTTCACCGTTTCGACCGAGGACAACAGTACCACCCTCCGGGTTCACAACACTTCGTAGTCGAGTGAAACGAACACTTCCGGCCTTGGTGGCCTTCAGCTGGTTGTCTTCCAGGTCGCGAGATGCTGTACCACCGATGTGGAAGGTACGCATCGTCAACTGAGTACCTGGTTCCCCGATACTCTGAGCTGCGATGATGCCGACAGCCAAGCCGTGTTCCACGATACGTCCGCTGGACAGGTCCATGCCGTAGCAAAGTTGGCAGATACCAAGAGACGATTCGCAGGTCATTGGGCTACGTACCTGGATACGTTCCAGACCCATGTCTTCGATTCGCTTCGCGATATCGATAGTGATGAGATCATCTTCGCGAACGATGACTTCGTCAGTAATCGGGTTCACGATGTTGGTACGGCTAACGCGACCTCGGATCGCTTCGGCGAGACCGATCTCAACCTTCTCACCACGGTAGACAACACCACGGGTAATACCACGAGTGGTGTGGCAGTCACGCTGGGTGACAACCATGTTCTGGCAGATGTCGGCAAGCTTACGGGTGAGGTAACCACTGTCCGCGGTCTTCAAAGCCGTATCAGCCAGGCCCTTACGAGCACCGTGAGTCGAACTGAAGTATTCGAGTACGGTCAGGCCTTCACGGAAGTTCGCCTTAATCGGCGTTTCAATAATCTCACCAGACGGCTTGGCCATCAGGCCTCGCATACCGGCCAGCTGACGAATCTGTTCGACACCACCACGAGCACCAGAGTGTGCCATGAGGTAAATCGGGTTCACATACGCGCCGTTGTCGCGGACGTCGTGCTTCAACTGTTCCATCATCGACTCGGTAATCTCTTCACGAGCATGAGTCCATGTGTCGAGCACAGCGTTGTAGCGTTCCTGGTTGGTAATCACACCACGCTCAAACAGCTTCATCTGCTTGAGGACCTTCTTCTCCGCTCCACCGATCACTTCGTCTTTGTTTGGTGCGGTTGTCAGGTCACTGGAACCGAATGACAGGCCACTCGCAGTCGAAGATCGGAAACCGATTTCCTTCATGCGGTCGAGCAGGTCAATCGTGTCTTTACGGCCCATCTCCAGGTAGCAGTCGGAAATGACGTTCGCCAGGTCCTTACTACGCATGGTGATGTTGTAGTAGGCCATCTTCGACGGAAGGATGTCGTTGAACATCACGCGGCCGACGCTGGTTTCGACCAGGCCGCCCTGCTTGTAGTCTTCGGCGCCGTCGCCTTTGACTCGCTTATCACGACCCATCCGCACTTTGACGGTTGAGTGCCGCTGAACACGACCCTGAGCGAATGCCATGTGCACTTCTTCGGTCGAGGCGAAGACCATGCCCTGGCCCGGACGGTCAGGACGCATCATCGTGAGGTAATAGCAACCCATCACGATGTCCTGCGATGCACTAATAATTGGAGCACCGTTGGCAGGACTGAAGATGTTGTTGGTCGACATCATCAACGTCGTGGCTTCAACCTGAGCCTCGATCGACAGTGGCAAGTGAACCGCCATCTGGTCGCCGTCAAAGTCAGCGTTAAAGCCCTTGCAGACCAGTGGGTGCAGGCGAATCGCGTTTCCTTCCACCAGTACCGGCTCAAACGCTTGGATACCCATTCGGTGGAGAGTCGGAGCACGGTTCAGCATGACCGGGTGGTTGTTAATGACCTCGTCCAGGATATCCCAAACGTCTTCATCCCGCCGCTCAAGCATGCGTTTCGCACTCTTGATTGTGTCGGCGTGACCGAGTTCCTTGAGCCGCCGAATGACGAACGGCTGGAACAGTTCGAGCGCGATTTTCTTTGGCAGACCGCACTGGTGAAGTCGCAGTTCCGGACCAACGACGATAACAGAACGAGCTGAGTAGTCAACTCGTTTACCAAGCAGGTTCTCTCGAAAACGGCCCTGCTTACCCTTAATCATATCTGTCAGCGACTTAAGCGGTCGGTTGGATGAACCGAGCACTGGTCGCTTACAGCGATTGTTATCGAACAGAGCGTCAACAGACTGCTGCAACATTCGCTTTTCGTTGCGAACGATGACTTCCGGTGCGTTCAGATCGACTAGCTTCTTCAACCGGTTGTTCCGGTTGATGATTCGGCGGTACAGGTCGTTCAGGTCACTCGTCGCGAAGTTACCTGAGTCCAACAGAACCAACGGGCGGAGATCCGGTGGGATAACCGGGATGACATCTAGGACAGTCCACTCAGGCTTGTTGTCACTGTCGCGCAGAGCTTCAACGATTTTCAGACGCTTGATGTAGTCCTTCAGTTTTTGCTGACTACCGGTGTTCTTCAGGTCTTCACGAAGCTGCTCAGAAAGCTCCTTCAGGTTTAGCTTCAACAGCAGTTTCTTGATTGCTTCCGCGCCCATTTCGACGTCAAAAGAACCGTGGCCATACTCAGCGGCCGCTTTGCGCGCATCTTCTTCGGTCATCACCTGACCGATTTCCAGTGGCGTGTCACCGGCTTCGGTCACGACGTAATCCTGGAAGTAAACAACCTTCTCCAGAGAGGTTGTCTTCATGTTTAGCAACGCACCAAGCCGACTTGGCATCGACTTGAAGAACCAAATGTGAACCACAGGTGCAGCGAGTTCAATATGGCCCATGCGCTTTCGGCGAACGCGACTGTGGGTCACTTTCACACCACAGCGGTCGCAGATCATGCCCTTGTACTTCATGCCGCGGTACTTACCGCACGCACATTCCCAGTCCTTTTCAGGGCCGAAGATACGTTCGCAGAACAAACCGTCGCGTTCAGGTCGGTACGTACGGTAGTTAATTGTCTCTGGCTTCTTCACTTCGCCAAAAGACCAACTGCGGATGTCGTGCGGACTGGCCAGGCCAATCTTCACTGATCCGTAATCGTTAACTCGTTCAAAAACTGTTGGTTCGCCGACGCTCACATCAAACTCCTAAAAGGGAGGCTGGTTTCAAACTGTCGCTGCACTTTCGACAGCTGTCCAAGCTAATTTGCTGACGCTTTTTCTAACTGCATGTTGAGGCACAGGCCGCGGATTTCGTTGTTCAGAACATCGAAACTCGCCGGTGTACCTGCTTCGAGTGTGTTTTCACCCTTCACCATCGATTCGTAAATCTTGGTTCGGCCTTCAACATCGTCACTCTTCACGGTCAGCAGTTCCTGGAGCACGTAAGCAGCTCCGTAGGCTTCAAGAGCCCAAACTTCCATCTCACCGAATCGCTGACCACCGAAGCGGGCCTTACCGCCGAGAGGCTGCTGAGTAATAAGTGAGTATGGACCAGTCGCTCGAGCGTGAACCTTGTCGTCGACAAGGTGGTGTAGCTTGAGCATGTAGATCTGACCAACAGTTGTCTTCTGTTCGAGCGGCTCTCCGGTTCGTCCGTCGTAGAGAGTCGCCTTTCCATCTTCTGGCAGGCCAGCTTCACGAAGACAGTCCTGAATCTCACCTTCGGTCGCACCGTCAAACACAGGACAGACAGCTCGGAAGCCAAGCTTCGATGCAGCCCAGCCGAGGTGAGTTTCCAGAATCTGACCAACGTTCATACGACTCGGAACACCAAGTGGGTTCAGAATGATGTCGCACGGAGTTCCGTCTGCCAGGAACGGCATGTCCTCTTCAGGAAGAACCTTGGAGATCACACCCTTGTTACCGTGGCGACCAGCCATCTTGTCGCCGACCGAGATCTGTCGCTTTGAAGCGACGTAGACCTTGACCATCTGCAACACACCGCTTGGCAGTTCGTCGCCACGCTTGAGCGTGTTCATCGCGTGTTCCGCGATATCGATCTCGTCCTCAACCAGCGGCCAGCTTGCCTCCATAACTTCCTGGCAAGCCGCCTTCTTGTCGTCGTCGCGGATCTTCATCGTTTCAAACTCACGCTTGAACGCGCGAGCGAAGTC
Organism: uncultured Planctomycetaceae bacterium; assembly: GCA_964485095.1. GTDB lineage: Bacteria > Planctomycetota > Planctomycetia > Planctomycetales > Planctomycetaceae > CAYNWT01. The sequence continues at coordinate 40,066 of CAZAIB010000006.1, forward strand.
GGCGATTGGCTTGTCTTCGGTCATGGTGCCGATTTTCTGACCGTCATCGTCTTCAAGCTTCGTGCCGAAGGCGGCTTCGAACAGAGGCAGGAATTTCTTGAACGCCTCAGCAACCTTGCTGTTGCCTTCTGTGGCGATCTTCTTTTCCTCTTCGATCGAACGCTGCTTTTCGACCTCAGACATGGCCCCGCGTCGCGAGAACTTTTCTGTGTGAATCACGATTCCAGCGACACCTGACGGCACCTCCAGAGATTCGTTCTTCACATCTTCGCCAGCGCGACCGAAGATCGCGTGGAGTAGTTTTTCTTCAGGGGTGAGTTCTGACTTCGCTTTCGGTGAAACCTTACCAACCAGGATGTCACCAGACTGAACTCGGGTTCCAACCTTGACGATTCCACTTTCGTCGAGATGACGCAGAGCTTTCTCGCTGACGTTTGGAATGTCGCGAGTGAACTCTTCGCGGCCAAGCTTGGTCTCGCGAATTTCGACGTCGAATTCGTCGAGGTGGATCGACGTATAAACGTCTTCCTTCACCAAGCGTTCAGAGAGGATGATGGCATCCTCGAAGTTGTAGCCTTCCCATGACATGAAGGCGACGAGAACGTTTCGGCCGAGGGCCAGCGATCCGTTGCGAGTTGCCGCGGTGTCGCAAAGCGGTTGACCCTTACTGACCTTGTCACCCATCTTGACGATCGGTTTTTGGTTCAGGCAGGTTCGTTCGTTCAAACCGACATACTTGCGAAGCGGGTAGTTACGGCCATCGATCTCAATTCGATTGGCGTCAACGTAAGTGACTTTGCCGGCCCGTTCGGCTCGGACCAGCATCCCCGAGTTACCCGCAACGATTGGCTCCATGCCAGTACCGACAACCGGACGTTCTGCAATGAGCAGAGGAACCGCTTGTCTCTGCATGTTGGAACCCATCAACGCGCGGTTCGCGTCATCGTGTTCCAGGAACGGGATAAGACCGGCAGAAACTCCGACCATTTGGTTTGGTGCAACGTCGATGAACTGAACCTGTTCGACGCCGGCCCAGATTACGTCATTTTGGAACCGGGCCAGGACGCGCTGATCCGTCATCTTGCCATCCTTGATCGGCGTATCGGCCGGGACAACATAGACGGAAGCTTCTTCGTCGGCTCGAAGCCAGGAGATCTCGGTTCCAACCTTGCCGTTCTTTACTTCACGGTACGGAGTAATCAGGAAGCCGTAGTCATCAACTTTGGCAAACACACTGAGACTGGAGATCAGCCCAATGTTTGTACCTTCAGGAGTCTCAATCGGGCAGATGCGGCCGTAGTGAGAAATGTGAACGTCACGGACTTCAAAGCCGGCACGTTTACGGTTCAAACCGCCAGGACCCAACGCACTCAGCCGGCGTTCGTGAGTCAACATGGACAGCGGATTCGTCTGGTCAACGACCTGCGAAAGTTCGCTGCGTCCATAGAAGTAATCGATCGCGGCCGAGACGCTTTTCGGATTGATGAGCGTTCGAGGAGTCATCTCCTCAACGTCCTTCAAGCTCATGCGTTCCTGAACGGTCCGTCGCAACTTCAGGAAACCCTTGCGGATCTCGTCTGTTCCGAGTTCGTCAATCGTACGTAGGCGCCGGTTGCCGAGGTTGTCGATGTCATCGACGTAGGCAGTACCGTCGTTCGTTCGAAGGCGAATGAGGTAACGGATTGAGTTCGTAAAGTCCTCGGGACGCAGAGTCATTTCATCGTCTGAAATCCCCTGCTCGAACTTACGATTGATTCGGAAACGGCCAACACGACCGAGTCGATAACGATTGACGTCGAAGAACTTCTCACGGAACAAGTCGCGTGCCTTGTCCAGTTGCGGTGGGTTACCGGGACGTAGCCGCTGGTAGATGCGAAGCAGAGCTTCTTCGTGAGTGCTGGTTCCGTCCTCGATGATACTGTTGAGAATCAGGAGGTCCGGGACAGTCTTGATCAGCGGAACTTCTTTCAGTCCCGATTCCTTGATCTGTTCAAGCATCTCTTCGGTAATCAGGCGACCTGCATCTGTGATGATCTCACCGACGCGGTCGTGCCCAACCGGGTAGATGATGTCGTCCGATGTATGCCGGCCGACCATCTCAGCCAGTTTCGCTGGCGTCGTGCGAACCATTTCGACTTCATAGAACATGTCGATCAGCGACGCGTCAGTCGAAAGTTCGTCGTCCATCGCTCGCAGCAATGTCATCGCGGAGAATTTACCGCTTTGGTCAATACGAACACTCAACGTATCCTTTTTGCCAACGACCAACTCAATCCAACTGCCGCGTTCTGGAATAATTCGGCATGAGTGAGTCTTTCGTTCGCCCGGTTCGTCAACCATCACGAAGTCGACACCAGGTGAGCGGTGCAACTGGCTCACAACAACACGCTCAGCACCGTTGATGATGAATTCACCACCACCGATCATGATCGGAATGTCGCCGAGATAGACTTCTTCTTCGGTCGGCTGCTCTTTAACCAATCGCAGCCATACACGGAACGGCCGACCGTATGTCAGCCGCAGCTGACGACACTCAGTGGGTGTGTATCGCGGCTTGCCCAGTTCGTACTTGACGTACTCAAGCTGGTACTGACCGTCGTAGCTGGTGATCGGGAAAATCTCCTGGAGAATTCCCTCAATCCCCTGCTCTCGTCGGCTCGATGCTTTCTTGGAAGAGTCGCTTTGGAGCAGACGCTTGTATGAGACTGTTTGAATATCATTCAGTGAACCGAGATCGATGTCGCGCGTGATCTTTCCGAAGTTTCGGATCTCGTCGCGGTCAATAGTTCGAACTGGAGGAATTGGCATAGCGGAAGTTTCTCCGACCTACCTAAGATGAGGACGACACAAGGAAGTGGTGCGTTAGTGCGCAGAACGGGCGCAACATCAGTGTGCCCGAAAATTGGGCGTCACTGGAAAGAGCTGAGAACGAGCGAACGTAGAGGCGCAAGTTCACGGAGCGGCATTTCCCCCGTTAACAGCCCGCGGCGCAATTCAATCCTGAACGCAACTTTGGGCCGACACTCTGTCCACAAGGCAACTGTCGCGGACAAAGCAAAAAAGACGACGAACCGAACGACCGGCTGGCTGACCAGACGGACCGTAACGCATGCGAAAAGCATTGGGAAGGGTACCGGACAGCAAATTCGGTACCCTAACCAATATTTCCGGACGAACTACTTGAGTTCGACTGAACCGCCGGCTTCTTCGATTTCGGCCTTCAACTTCTCAGCGTCTTCCTTAGAAGCGCCTTCTTTGATTGCCTTTGGAGTGTTCTCGACGATTTCCTTGGCTTCTTTCAGCCCAAGGCCTGTGGCTGAGCGGACAACCTTGATCACTGGAATCTTGTTGTCGCCGAAGCCTGTCAGTACGACGTCGAACTCTGTCTTGTCGGCTCCACCACCGTCTCCACCGCCACCGTCGGCAGGGCCAGCCATCATGACTGCGCCACCACTGGCGGCCTTAATGCCGTGAACGTTTTCGAGGTACTCGGAGAGGTTCTTTGCTTCCAGTAGAGTCATGCCAACAATCTTGTCGCCAAGATCCTTAGTTGCTGCGTCGTACTCTACTTCTGTTGCTTCTGCGGTTGCCATCTTTATGCGCCTTTCGCTGTCAATAATCGCTGCCCGGCATGCTGCCGCGGCAAACACCTGAATTCTTTATGGACCCAATCAGCTCACACTCGGAGCTGGTAAAAAACAAAATTACTCTTCGCTTTTGGACTTGATCTGACCCACCAGGGCTCCGCCTGGTCCGATCAGTTGAGAAGCCAGTTTGCTTCCCGGTCCAAGTAGCTGTCCGGCAATAATCGAGAGCAATTCCTCTCGTCCCGGACTCTTAGCGAGAGCGGCAACTCCATTAGCGTCGAGAGTTTGACCCTCGACTGTGCCCCCGCGGATTTCAATCTCTTCAAGTTCTTCTGCCCACTTCGCGATCTCTTTCGAAAGCGCGACGACGTCTTCACCGCCCCAGACCAGGGTCGAGGCTCCTGCGAGGACGTCATCAAGCGACTCCACACCAACAGAGTGGAGCGCCTTGCGGGCCAGTGAGTTCTTGACCGTTAATGCCGCAATGTCCTTCTCGGCCAGTGCCTGCCGGAACTTGTTGACAGAGATTGCGTCTACTTTAGAGACGTCAATAACCAACATGTCCCGACTGTCACCCAGTCGATCAGTGATCGCGCCAATCAACATCTGCTTGATCGGTTTACTCATGGTTCAACCCAACTCTATAGCTATGCAGCCACGATAATTCCAGGAGACATGGTTGCCGAGATGCAGATCTTCCGCACATAGACACCCTTTGCTGCCGACGGCTTCAGAACCTGGATGTACTGAAGCAGGGCTTCAGTATTCTCAAGCAACTGTTTGTCGTCGAAGCTAAGTTTTCCAACAACGCAATGGACGTTACCGCCCGCGTCGACACGGAACTCAACCTTACCAGCTTTGTATTCTTTGACGGCCGTTTCGACATCCTGCGTCACCGTTCCCGCTCGCGGAGACGGCATCAGGCCACGCGGGCCAAGGACGCGACCCAGAGGTCCAACGACGCCCATCATGTCTGGCGTTGCAATAGCGACGTCGAATTCGAGCCAGCCATCCTTCACCTTGTCAGCCAGATCTTTGCCGCCGACAACATCGGCTCCAGCGGCTTCCGCCGCCGCAACATTGTCACCCTGTGCGAATACCAGGACTCGCTGAGCTTTTCCAATGCCGTGCGGCAGGACGATAGATCCGCGAACCAGTTGGTCCGCCTGCTTTGGATCCACTCCAAGTCGGACAGCAACTTCTACGGTTTGATCGAAGCCACAGGGCTTACAGCCCTTTGGCAGGTCCGACTCCAGACCCTTCAGTGATTTGATCGCCGTTGGGAGATCAACTTCACCGAGGCTGGCAACTTTACCAACCAGGTGCTTCATTCGCTTTGCTTTGCTTACCATCTCAACTTCCACTCAACACAGGCACGTACAAACAGGCGGGAGCCCGATCAGTCAATCACCTCAAGGCCCATGCTGCGAGCCGTGCCGGCAATGATGCGTGCAGCCTGATCGATATCTTTCACGTTCAGGTCAGCACTTTTTGTTTTCGCTATTTCTTTAAGCTGTTCGGTCGTGACTTTCCCGACCTTATCCGCTTTCGGGCTTCCTGAGCCTTTGGCGATACCAGCAGCTTGCTTCAACAGAACCGCAGCTGGCGGGCTCTTGATGATGAAGTCGAAGCTTCGGTCGTTGTAGACACTGATGACAACCGGCACAGTTGTGCCCATCAACTCCTTGGTACGGTCGTTGAACTGCTGGACGAACTGCCCGATGTTCACGCCGTGTGGACCCAGTGCAGTACCAACCGGAGGTGCCGGCGTCGCCTGGCCTCCGGTAACCTGTACCTTGATCTCAGCTGTAAGTTGTTTGGCCATCGTTCCTGCCTAATGCGTGAGCCTAAACGGATTCAACCTGCCAGTACTCAAGTTCGACGGGCGTCGTTCGCCCGAAGATTTCGATGAGCACAGAGATCTTTCCACTGCTCTCGTCTATTTCTTCAATTGCACCTTCAAAGCTCTCAAAGGTGCCTTCTTTGATTTTTACAATGTCGCCAGGCGAGAATTCAATCTTGATCCGCGGTGCGACTTCGTCTTCCGCTTCTTCCTTGCCAAGCATGCGAGCAATTTCATGCTCCTGCATCGGAATTGGCTTACCGGCAGAACCAGTAAAGTCGCCAACACCGCTGGTGTCTCGAACGAGATACCAGCTCTCGTCGTTCAACTCCATGAACACCATGATGTAGCCAGGATAGAGCTTCCGCTCTGTCACTCGCTTTTTGCCACCCTTAGTGTCAACAACCTTTTCGGTGGGGATGATTACTTCCCCGAAGTACTCTTCGAGCCCTTCACGTTTGATCCGGCGAAGCAACGACTCTCTAATCGTTCGCTCACGATTGCTTTGCACCTTGAGCACATACCAGAGCTTCTCTGGTTCAGGCTCACCATTCGACATTGCATGCCTCGCGAACTACGGATTACTACCCCAAGCGACCGTCACGAGGGGAATCGACAATGATCTGCATTCCATCGACCGTTTTCAATCGATCCGGTCGCAGAAATTTCAGTTTAGCGCAACAACTACAGTTCGGGTCCCGCTTCCGGCTTAACAACGAAGCCAATGAGTCGGAAGAACCAAAGCCAAAGCTGGTCGTAGGCAAACAGCAGACCCGCCATGAAGACCATCACAACGATCACAACGATCGTCGCCCTGTACAGTTCGGAGCGACTTGCCCAAGTCACTTTGTCCATCTCTGCTTCAACAGCGATCAGGAAGTCAGCGAACTTAGGAAAGTTGACTGCTCGGTAGATGATCCAGGCTGCTCCAGCAAGAAGTCCCATTGGGAGCCCAACCTTCAGTCCGGCGCCGGCGCCGTCCATCGCTGCCAGCGGGCCTTTGGCCAATGTCCAAAGGCCATATCCCACGACCAACAACAGACCCAGCGCAGTCAACTGCCTCGTCAGTCGGCCCTGATTCTTTTTGTACAGGCCAACCTTGAACAGTTCCTGTACCAGCGACTGATTTTTCTTAACGGCTGACATTCTTGTTTCCAGCAATCCGAATCGGTTAGCTCGCGTCCTGCAAAACACGGGCGGAGGGACTTGAACCCCCAACCGCCGGATTTGGAATCCGGTGCTCTGCCAATTGAGCTACACCCGTAACTGTACCTGGTCCTACTTTTTCCGAGACTCTTTGTGCAACGTGTGCCGGCGGAGCTTCGGACAGTATTTCATCAACTCAAGCCGCTCAGTTCCTCGAGTCTCTTTAATTACGCGATAATTGCGAAGGCCGGTTTCTGTACACTCCAGCCAGACGTATTCTCGTGCCATTGCCGCACCCCTGCACTTCGAAAACAAAAACCTCATCCGGTCAAAGACCGGCGAGGCAAGTCAGGCAGGTCGCCCAAGAGCGACCTGCCAGATCTGATTCCTCGGACCGAAGCCCGAACTACAATTATTCAACAACCTTGGTGACAACGCCCGAGCCGACTGTTCGGCCACCTTCGCGAATCGCGAATCGGCTACCTTCGACCAAAGCAATTGGCTTACCAAGTTCAACTTCAACAGTCACATTGTCGCCAGGCATGCACATTTCTGCGCCGCCCATCAACGTGGTCGCACCAGTCACATCCGTTGTGCGGAAGTAGAACTGAGGACGGTAACCACTGAAGAATGGAGTGTGTCGACCACCCTCTTCTTTGCTCAGGACGTAGACTTCGCCTTCGAACTTCGTGTGCGGATCAATGGAACCCGGCTTCGCAAGAACCTGTCCTCGCTGAACCTCTTCTTTCTTGATACCACGAAGAAGGATACCGACGTTGTCACCAGCCATGCCTTCGTCGAGAAGTTTCTTGAACATCTCAACGCCGGTGCAGGTGGTTTCGATCGTGTCCTTCAGGCCGATGATCGCAACTTTTTCACCAACCTTGATGATGCCTGTTTCAATTCGGCCTGTGGCGACTGTTCCACGGCCTTCGATAGAGAACACGTCCTCAATCGCCATCAGGAATGGCTTTTCAGCATCACGTTCTGGCTCAGGAATGTTCGCATCGAGAGCATCCATCAACACGCCGATGCATGCGTTGGCTGTCTCGTCAGACGGAGCATCCAGTGCTGGCTTCGCAGCACCGCGGACGACCTGAATGTCGTCGCCGGGGAAGCCGTACTTGCTGAGAAGTTCGCGAACTTCCATCTCAACCAACTCGAGAAGTTCTTCGTCGTCAACAAGGTCACACTTGTTGAGGAAGACAACCAAAGCCGGCACATCAACCTGACGTGCGAGAAGGATGTGTTCACGAGTCTGAGGCATAGGGCCGTCAGCAGCAGACACAACCAAGATTGCGCCGTCCATTTGGGCGGCACCAGTAATCATGTTCTTGATATAGTCAGCGTGGCCCGGGCAGTCGATGTGAGCGTAGTGACGAGTCGCGCTTTCGTACTCAACGTGCGAAACAGCAATTGTCACAGTCTTGGTGTCGTCACGAACGGTACCACCTTTGGCGATATCAGCGTAACTCTTGAACTCAGCCAATCCCTTTGCGCCCTGCACAGCCAGCAACGCAGCGGTAAGAGTGGTCTTACCATGGTCAATGTGGCCAATAGTACCGACGTTCACGTGCGGCTTGGTCCGTACAAACGTGTCCTTCGCCATTAGTTAGTCTCCGAATTCCAGCAAGTCCTGCGGCACAGCGGCCGCCACCAGTTTTGAAGGATGAACTCAAGAAGCAACTTAGCCTCTTGCACAAAAATAAACCTAATCCGTTCCGTGAAGCTACTGATGGGACTTGAACCCATGACCTCGTCCTTACCAAGGACGCGCTCTACCAACTGAGCTACAGCAGCAATGTTGCAAGGCAACGTGCGTTTTTCTAGTTCACCCAAAAAAAAGCGGGCGATGGGAATCGAACCCACACCACCTGCTTGGAAGGCAGGGGCTCTACCGTTGAGCTACGCCCGCAATCTGGGTGTCTTCAAATAAACCTCTCAGTGAGACTCAAACGCACAATGGAACAATATGGGGGAAGCAGGATTCGAACCTGCGAAGGCGTTGCCACCAGATTTACAGTCTGGCCCATTTGGCCACTCTGGTATTCCCCCTCGGTGTGCCGATCAAATTGTCTAACTTGATACGACTCGTGAGCTAGCGGTGGGACTCGAACCCACAACCTCCGGTTTACAAAACCGGAGCTCTGCCAATTGAGCTACGCTAGCAGCCTCTTGGCCGCAAAAAACATAAGCGGCGGAGTATACCAACAAGCAATCCCCTTGCAAGAGTCATCCGCCCTCAAAGAGACTTCACTTGTTGGCTCGCCAAAAAGACAGCCCCGAAGCAACCTTGGTTCACTCCGGGGCCATGTTCTTTCTCGGCAAAAACGGGGCTAGACGCCGGGAATATCCAGCTTCTCCGCTTGGGCAATCTTTTTCAATTTCCGGAGCGCCCGTGACTCGAGCTGACGGATTCGCTCTTTCGTCACGCCCAGCCTGTTCCCAACCTGCTCAAGAGTCTGAGGTTCGCTGCCCTGCTGAAGGCCAAATCGGTGCAAAATGATGTCCTTTTCCCGATTATCAAGTCGGTCAAGGATCGACATGATCAGCGAATGCTGGGTCTGATTAACCATTTCCTGGTGGAACTGGTTGGCTCGTTCATCCTTTGATCCGGAGAACATTTCGTCGTGGCCGGTTCTGAACCGGTCCAGCTGAATATGTTCCTGTGGAATCGATCGGGCAAAGTTTTTCATGATTGCCCAGGTGGCATACGTGGAGAACTTGTTACCCAAGGTGTAATTGAATTTCTCGATCGCACGAATCAGAGACATGTTGCCGTCGCTGACCATTTCAAAGAAGTTTGAACTCGGCTTCACGTGCTTCTTGGCGATCGAAACCACCAATCGCAGGTTACTGCGGATCAGGAAGTTCTTAACCTCGACCGCCTTGTCCAGCAACTTTTCGACCGCATCCATCTCCCGGGCACTTGGTCGAGCACTGCTGATCTTGTCGCGCAAAGCAGCCGCTTTGCACTTCAGGTAGTTCATCTTGCGGAAGTAATGGGCTTCCTCTTCGCGAGTCAGCAGCGGCACCGTGTACAGGCTGGCCAGGTACGCCGGCAACCCGGGTGGAGCCTTAACGACTCGTGCCTTAGCATCCCGCTCAGGCGGAGCACAAAGAATCACCTTGTCAGCGTTCTTATCGTGGAACTCCTCGCTGTCCATGTAGTCGATCGGCTGTTCAAACAGCTGAACTGCGCGGACTTCGCTGATAATGCGGTATACGCTGGCTCGGGTTCGACAGTGACGCCGTGACAGGTCGTCGACGGCCATTCCCCGACGGTACTGCCTGTAGATTGTGCGCTTCTTGTCCTCGGTCAATGGTTCCGAAACATTCGGGAACACAGCGATGCCGGGATGTTCGCGGTCATAGTTGCGGATCGTGTAGCGGATGGTTTCAGGCGAGCGTTTGAGTCGCCGAGCAATCCGGCGGCTGACTTCGGATGGACATCCGCCGTACCGAGCAAGTCGTCTAGCGCGGCGGACGATGTCTTCTTTTTCCGCGGGGGTTAGCTGGCTGAACCGCGTTCCGCGTTTGACCTCGTCACCGTGCCGAGCAACGAACCGCTCAACTGTCGACTTAAGGAACCCAACTCGCTTGCGGCCATCAAAGACGAACCGGCGGCTTGATAGCCCGCGGTTTCGCCAGCGATCAACCGTCTTCGTTGACACGTTGTAGGCGCGGCTGACTTCGTCAACCGTGAGGACAGGTTCGTCCATGCTGGTTGCGTCGATGTCCACGCTGTCAGACAGGTCTTCTACAAAGCACCGGAGATCTCGAACCGCCTCGCGCCCGCTAAGCGCCAGTTCCGGGTAGCTCTCGGGACGGTAGGTGGTGATCTGATGGCACAAGTCCTGGTATGGATAGCTTGCCTTCGGATCGATGCTCTCTAGTAATGTCTCCGCTCGTTCGATCTGCTCAAGGCGGACCTCTCGTGGTGCGTATCGCATCTGCTGTGCTGCGAGTTCGCCGATTGCGGGGTTCTTGTAACGTGCCATGGTGGTAGCTCCTCTCTTTTTGCTTCCCTGCCCATCTCTCTTTGTGGCAAGTTCTGTTCCAAGAACCTGAATCACCGAGACGGTTTGCCACAACTCCGCCTCTGAAAACGACCTACACCTATTTGATAGATGCAGGGCCGACAAAATTCCGTGTTTGCATTCCTGTCAAATCTGCACTCTTGAGGGAAAACGGTAAAACCGCGTGAAAGTTCAACATTAGGAGGACGCTCACTGGATATAAGTACTTACGAGTTTCCGCCCCGGTTCTTACGTCTATTAGACGTGTTCAACGAAGAAAAGTTCACGTAGAGTGGCTTTAATTTGACATAAGTTAATATTTGATAATGGTTTGCGTGTCTGGCTGTTCATTCTCGTCAGGTCTGTGATCGATTCGGGGCGAGTTGGAGTCGAGTTGATCACGGTTTTGGAGCCCTTTTCACCCAACTGTCAAGTTTTGCAACACCTTGGGTGATCGGAGCTTGCAGATTCAGATGCGTGTTGCAAAATCGAAGTGGGCGCGGGATTGACGGAGAATTGGGATGGAACACTGGCTGGTAGCACCCTTGGCGGGCGGATCCATCGTGGTATTCGGACTGTTTCTGTTGCGTACACACGTGAACAGTTGGAACCAGCAGCAGGCTGACGAATCGCTGGACGATCACGAGCGAGACTTCTGCGAACGCCGCTACCGTCGAAGAATGCAGACTTCGGCGGTGCTGATAGGGATTGGGGCAATGCTGTCGGTGGCGGATCAGCTGCCGCTCGGCAAAGCCGTGTGGCTCACGGTTTACTTAGCTCTCTTGCTGCTCTCAACGCTATGGATCGCGTTCCAGGCTCTCGGCGATATGGCTCAAACCAAGTTCCACTCACGAGCCAACCTGGCCCGGATCCGGCGCAAGCAGAGAGAGCTTCAGGAAGAACTCTCGGGGTTGCGCGATCAAAATCGGTAGTGGCTGAGCGGTTTTGACGAGAACCTTAGAACTGGTCCCCGCTCGTCATCGCGACTGCGAGCTTACGCGGCGTCGCGATAAGCGTCGTCAACCATGCGTCGGCGTCGGCTTCGCCGTCGAGCTCGATGGATAGTGCCATCTTCGTGACCGTCGGCTTCGGTGTAGAACGAGCCTGACATGAGCCGGTACGAGAACAGCAGCAGGAAAGCACCAGCTGTTGCAGCGATAAAGCCCTTGCCACTGATGGGGTCAATGGTGGCTTCTCGCCAGAAAAACATCACGACTCCGCAGCCGATAACGCTCCCGCCGATACCCATGAGCATCGTGGTGACCGCTCCGCCGGGATCGCGTCCAGGCATAATGGCCTTTGCGGCCAAACCGGCCAACGTGCCGAAACCCACCCAACGAAGTAGTTCGTTGAGACTGTTCTTAATGATGTCGATGACTTCTGCTTCGGCCATCCGTGGCACCTCGTTAAGGCCAGAACTGCTGGCACGCTTTACAATCTTGGACCCTCGCAAAAGTGTCCCGCGCCAGAAAGCCCACTTCGGCCCAAAAACAGGTGGGCGGCAGGAACCGTCCCGACGGCAGTCCTGAAACCGGCACCTGCTGCGGGTCTGCCGCGTTCCGCCACTTAGCCAAGTTGTCTGGTTTTTGGGGCCTTCGTATACTCCAGGCCCCAACTTGCTCGCCTCAATAGCCCTCCACCGGATCCCTCAAGATGTCACCTCGCGCGGCTCTCGCTTTGCTCTTTTGTCTTTCAGCCACCATGGCTAGCGCCCAGGATTGGCCACAATGGCGTGGTCCGAATCGTGATGGGCACTCTCCCGATACGAATCTGGAACTCGACTGGAACGAAAAGAGCCCCAGGCTGTTGTGGATGGTGGAAGGAACCGGCAGCGGCTATGCCAGCGTTTCGATTGCCAATGGCATGATCTATACGACAGGCAACAGAGATGGCGCTCAGTGTGCTATCGCGATGTCACTTGAGGACGGCAAGCCTCTGTGGACTCGAAAGTTGACGGAAGAGAATCCAAACCACGGCTACCCAGGATCGCGGTGTACCCCGTCCGTCGATGGCGATCGAGTTTACGTGATCACTTCGGATGGCAGCATCGCATGCCTGGACGCCACCAGCGGCAAGATTAAGTGGTCGAAAGCGTTCAAGCAGTGGAACGGCTCAATGATGTCTGGCTGGGGTTACTCAGAGTCCCCACTGGTCGACGGCGACTGGGTTCTCTGCACTCCCGGCGGCCCGGACGCCATGATCGTCGCGCTAAACAAAATGACCGGTGAAGAAGTTTGGAAAAGCGCCGCGCCGGCGTCGGATGGCAAAGGCAAGGATGGAGCCGGCTATTCGTCAATCGCCATCAGTCAGGCGGCTGGGGTGAAGCAGTATGTCACCCTGGTCGGTCGCGGCGTCATCGGAGTCCGCGCTTCGGACGGAAAGCTGCTGTGGAATTACAACCGCGTCGCGAACCGTACCGCGAATATTCCAACTCCAATATGCGTCGGCGACTACGTTTTCTGTTCGTCCGGTTACGGAGACGGTGGATCAGCGTTGGTCAAACTGAGCAAAGATGGCGACGGTGTTAAGGCGACTGAAGAGTACTGGCTGGACAAGCGAGTCCTTCAGAACCACCACGGTGGCATGGTTCGGGTTGGCGATTTCATCTACTGCGGCCACGGCCACAACAAAGGTTTTCCTGCGTGTGTAGAAATCGCGACTGGCAAACTGAAGTGGGGTGGCAGCAAGCTACGTGGGCTTGGCGACGGTTCGGCGGCGGTCGCTCTGGTCGGCAAGAACCTGATTTTTCGTTACCAAACAGGCGAACTTGCCCTGATTGAGGCGACTCCGACCGGGTACGAACTCCGCGGCGCCATCAAGCCTGAGTACCAGAAGGGAAAAACCTGGGCTCATCCTGTAATCTGCGGAGGCAAAATGTACCTCCGCGAACAAGACAAACTCATGTGCTACCAACTCTAGGGGAACGTTCCGTTCCATTCGTTCCATTCGTTCCATCGGTATCCGGTGGGCGGGTCGCAGGGAGTAGGTGATCGCTGGGCCGGATGGATGGTTCTGGTTTGGGCATGCAGGTTTGCGGTTCGATTGAAACGGCCCGTTGCAGGGCACGGTTAAAGAAGACAGACGATGATCGTAAGTGTGGACTGGTTGCGCGAGTATGTCGCGGTTGATATGCCTTTGGATAAGCTCACCCATGAGCTCACCATGTCGGGGCTGAACCTGGAAGATGTCGAACCGGCTAACAGCGACACGGCGATTGACCTGGAGGTGACCAGCAACCGTCCCGATTGTTTGGGGCACATCGGTGTGGCTCGTGAGATTGGTGTTCTGTTTGATCAGGAACTCACAATCCCGGCGGCTGAGGTTCCAACCGGATCAGGCAGCATCGCCGACGTGACATCAATTGAGATTGAGTGCGAAGACATCTGCCCGCAGTACACGGCTCGCGTCATCAAAGGCGTGAAGGTTGGCCCCAGCCCGGACTGGTTGGTCAAACGCCTGGAAGCCGCCCACTGGGACTACAAAGAGAACTGCACCAAATACAAATCCATCAACAACGTGGTCGACATCACTAACTACGTGATGCTGGAATGCGGCCAGCCGCTGCACGCCTTCGACTTCGCGAAACTTGATGAGAACCGCATCGTCGTCCGCCGCGCGAAGGAGGGTGAGAAGATCGCGGCCATTGATCAGAAGGAATACAAACTCGACGATCAGATGTGCGTGATCTGCGATGCGTCGAAGCCTGTCGCCATCGGTGGTGTCATGGGTGGCCTGGAAACAGAAATCAGCGACAGCACGACCGACGTGTTGGTGGAAGTCGCTGCGTTCGCTCCGCTTTCGGTTCGACGCACAGCCAGAACGCTGAAGCTGTTCAGTCCATCGTCGTTCAGGTTCGAACGTACCGTCGATCGCCGCCAAATCGATTGGGCCAGTCGCCGTTGCTGCGAACTCATTCTACAACTTGCTGGTGGAACGTTGGTCGAGGGCGTGGCCATGGCTGGCAGTGAAGCTCCGGAAAAACGAGAACCGGTAAGCATGCGGTTCAGCCAGGTTCCTCGGATTGTTGGTATCGATGTCACCGCAGAGGAATCGACATCCATCTTGAACAAGCTTGGCCTCAAGACGGTTGAGGTCACCGCTGACGAGGGTTCTTTCGAACCTCCATCATGGCGTCGTGACCTGACGCGTGAGTGCGATTTGGTTGAAGAGGTTGCTCGCATCTACGGTTACGAAAATATCCCGGACGACGCCACGCTGCCTGTGGTCTCAACGGCCAAGTCGAAAGTCGATCGCGTTACCGATCGGGTTCGCGACTGTCTGGTCTCCCTGGGTTTCTTTGATTGCGTCACGCTTTCGTTTGTGTCCGCAGACCAAACTCAGTACTTCAATCCGCGTGGTCTCACCGACTTCGTCTCTGTCGATCATTCCACACGACGCGAAGAGAACATCCTCCGCGCGAGTCTGGTGCCGAGTTTGTTGGTTTGTCGTCGCGACAATGAACGTCATGGAACCGCCAACGCGGAACTCTTCGAACTGGCCCGCGTGTACCTGGCAGCCGATTCGGAGACTGACGAGACAAAAGTCGAACCGATTACGATCAGCGGAGTGAGTGGGCGTCCGTTTCTGGCGGGTGGCGCCAACGACCTGAAAGGTGTCATCGAAGCGTTGGCGCAGTCGGTTAACCGATCAGCAGTTGTGACGACCAAGCCGTCGGGCGTTCCGCAGTTTGAAACCGGCCGCGGGGCAGAGGTTTACCTGAACGGTCAGCTTTGGGGCTGGGCCGGAGAGCTGGCGTCAGACGTCATTTCAAAGACGAAGCTCCGCGACGGAGCCAGTGCGTTTGAGCTGATGTTGGAACCGTTGCTGGCGATCGCAGATTTGGAACCGATGTATTCGGTTCTCCCCGAGTTCCCTTCCGTCGCCAGAGACCTCAACTTTGTTCTGGACGAGTCTGTCAGTTGGGAAAAAGTATCCGAGTGCGTCGCGGCCAACGGCGGCGAGCTTTTGGATTCGGTCAGTTTCGGCGGGCAGTACCGCGGCAAGGGCATTGAGCTTGGCAAGAAGTCGTACGTCGTCACCAATCGATTCCGTTCTGCTGATCGAACGTTGACTTCCGAGGAAGTCGAAGCGGCTCAGCAAAACATCATTGCTGCGTGTGAGAAACAACTGGGCGCGTCTTTGCGTGCTTAGGCACTGAAGAAGGTAGCGAAAAGCGGCCCAATCTGGTCCTGCGGCTCGCTACAATCTTCGGCACACACGCGGGGAGAACACCATGAAACGCACACTACTGAAATCCAAGATCCACCGAGCGACCGTCACCGAGGCCGACCTGCATTACGTAGGCAGCATCACGATTGACCGTGATCTGTTGGAAGCAGCCGACATCATCGAACTCGAACGCATCGAGATTTACAACGTGACTCGTGGAACACGTCTCAACACGTACGTCATTCCGGGCGAAGCAGGCGCTGGCCAGATTTGCATCAACGGCGCGGCTGCACATTTGGTGAAACCAGGTGACGTTGTCATCCTGTGCACTTACGCTGACTTCAAGAAGTCAGAAATCAAGAAGCACAAAGCGACCGTTGTGCTGGTTGACGAAAAAAACCGCGTCGCCAACACGATTGCGATGGAACGCAATACGAAGCTCAACGACTGGCTGTAACGGCCGTTGTGAACTGGGATCCGAATCTGGTTCTCAACACTTCCAAAGTGTCGGTGTTCAGACACATCCCCAAAGAACCGCTCCGCATTGTCCCCATGCGTCTTGTTGTGCCGTTTGCGTTCGCGCCATTCGGATAATCCAAAGTGACGGAATTCCTAGCCGCGACTTGAGCGTTTTTTCGTGCCGAACGGACACAAAATCGCTGCCGGTGACTACTGGAAAACAAAACTCTGTTGATTCAAAATCCGGATGTAGACGCCAGAACTCGGATGCCGATTATTATCGTGCCGAGCGATTTCGATGATCGGAATTTGTTCGGCAATGAGATGTTTGCAGATGACGAAGTGCAAACGCGCACTACGATTTTGATACAAGCTTCTCGATAGAATTCCAACGGAGGTTCCAAACCTTTCGCGTGAGCCCGGATCTTCAAGCGATGAGTGCCTGGCACTATCCGATCCTCGCTCTACTCGCTGCGACTCTTCCGCTTGCAATTCTCGGGAAGTTTGAGTTTGAACCCGCGAGCCTCAACAGGCTCGCGGGTTTTTCTACGCGCCCATGGCTTTCTTGCGGGACAGGTATTCGCTGTTTAGCGGGCCAATCAGCGAAACCGACCAAAAAATCCCAAATCGCGCGCAGCGGGTGTTTGTCCAGGTACACTAGTTGTATATGGAAGGGCAACCAACAACCGAATCGTACGCAGGTTTGGGCGATCGAGAACTGCTTAGGCGGTTCGCTAAGGATGCCGACGAACAGGCGTTTGCTGAGATTGTCCAGCGGTACGAACGCCTGGTGAACGCCGTTTGTCGGCGAGTCATCGGTTCTGGTGCAGAAGTCGATGATGCCTTCCAGGCCACATTCCTGACGCTGGCAAACCGACCGCGTCAGATTAAAAAAATCCAGAGTCTCAGCAGTTGGCTCTATAGCGTCGCCTGGCGAATCTCCGTCCGGCTGGTCCGCGCGAAAAGGAGGCATCCCGTGCAGCCTCTACCTGAAGAACAGACTGGCCCGGAGTCCGATCCGTTGCAGCAGATTGCAGACGATCAGGACGCGGTCATTCTGGACGAAGAACTTCAGACACTACCAAACAAATATCGTGACGTTCTTGTCATGACCTATTTCGCTGACCAAACCAGTCAGCAGATTGCTGACCAATTGGATGTCAGCAAAGGAACCATCGACGGAAGGATTCGTCAGGGTCGCAACATGCTCCGTGTGCGACTTGCCAGACGTGGTGTAGGAATAGGAGCACTTGCCGCTGCCACACATCTGTTGGCAACGGAAACCGTGTCTGCTTCGCCAACTTTGGTTAGCAGCACAATTGAAATGGGAACCCAAACGCTTTCTCAGTCACTTCCCGGGACGACTGACCTTTCCAATCTTGAACCCCTTGTTCGACCGGAGATCACATCCATGATCAGTGTTAAAGCGATTATCTCATCCGTTGTCGGCGTCGTAGCTTTAGCTGGCCTGGCCGGCATGGCTGGAGGAACAAACGCTGACGGAACCAGTACAGGCGGAGCACAGTCCGCGTTGGATACGGCGGCGTTAGAACAGAGTTCGCCCGGTGAGGCTGGCAAGGCCAGTGAAGGCGACAGAGAAAAGGCTGAACAGCTTGAAGTAGTGCTGGCTCCGACAGCACGTTCAGTGCCGGTCGCTGTCACTGCCACGCCGGGAATCGACTCGGTTCCCGCAGCATTCACCAGCTACCCAACACGGGCGACTGCCGGAGAAAAGTGGCTCTACGAAATGTTTGACGAGAGCATTCCGGACATGGGTTTCGACTCGGGGGAATCGTTGGCTGATGTTATGGAGTTTCTTGCCAGCCACTATTCCAAAAAACACGACGGGCACAACATGCAGGTGTGGTTCGATACCGCGGCTCTCGATGAGGATGGCTTGTCCATTGAAGATCTGAAACTAAGTCGCCCCGTCTCTTTGCGAAACATCAAGCTGGAACATGCCCTGAAGCTGATCCTCCGGTCTGTTTCCATGAACATTACGGCCTCTATCGACAATGAAGTTCTCACGATCACAACCGTCGATGAAGCCATGAATGAGGAGAACTACTTCGTTCGCACCTACAATATTGCTTCGCTGCTCAGGATGACGATTGGCAGCGTGGCTGACTCCGCGGCTGGTTCAATGGGTGGAGCCCGAATCGGCGGCGGTGGCGGTATGTTTGGTGTTCCGAATGGTTTGGGCGGCGGTCAACCAGCCCAGTTTGGCGGTCGCAACCGTGAAGGCGGACTTGGTGGCGGTGGCGGTGGCGGTCCGGCAGCTGGGCAGACGTCGGCATCCGCCCCAAGTTCTGTTCGTCAGGTCAGTCCATCGGACAAATTCGTAAATCTTGTGATGGAGATGACAAGCCCGCCCGCGCTGTGGATGGAAACCGATGGTACCGGTGGTTCGATTGCGGTTGTGGGCGACATGTTGGTGGTGCGCCAGAATGACGATGTACACCGCCGGATCGTTAAGCTGCTGAACCTGCTTTCCAAAGACGGTAAGTAGCCACGAGCGACTTCGAAAACAGACAGAGGCCCGGCAGGTAGTAACCTTCCGGGCCTCGTTTGTTTCAGGAAATGGTGGCGAGGGGCAGACTCTTCGGTTCCCACCCAAGGTCAGGCACACTTTGCAACTTAGCGTTGCACCAATGCGAACGCCGCTTTCATTGCCTTCGCCGTCGCGGCACAGGCTGCGTCGTTGTCCATCTTGTTAAGCGGCTGGTTAAACGGTTCTGCTCGAATCGGCCCGTCGTAGCCAATCTCAGCCAGCGTCGACAGGAACGCTTTCAGGTCAATCACTCCGGTCGCTGTTGGTAGCTCGCGGCGGTTGTCGATTTGCTGGTCGATTTCCAAACCCTTCGGAGCGTCGTTGAGATCACACGCGACAATGTCGCTGTTCTTCAATGTCTTCAGGTCTTCGACGGTTTCATGAGCCGTGTACCAGTGCCAGCTGTCCAGAACCAGGCCGGTGCTCTTGGTCATTCCGATTTCGGCCAACAGTTCTTTCGCTTCGGCCATGCTGTGAATGAAACTGTGACGCGACGATGCCCACATTGTTTTCGGACCAACGTATTCGATACCGAAACGCAGTCCGTTGTCTGACATCACCTTCACGCATTCTCGCAGCCGGCTGGCATGCTGTTTGAAATTGGCGACGTACGTAAGCTGCTCATGCTGGGGCAGGATGTACGTGCCCATCCGAGTTCCGCCCGCGTCCTTCACGGCCTTGGCCAATCGCGGAAGGTTCTTCATCCCTTCGCGAAACTTCGCTTCGTCGCGGCGGAACTCAACCGGCAGCCCCGCCGAACCCCATTTGAGGTTCTTCTGTTTCATGTTTGCCTGAAGTTCTGATAGAGCGGCCGGTTTCAGGTCTGCCAGGAACCACGGGTCTGGCGTGACCGATTCAAACCCGTGCTTGTGCGCCAGTTCAATGGCTTCGGCTCCGCCAGCTTTGACTCCAATGGAACTGCAACGCAGATCCAGTGTGAACGGAAGTTCGCGCGGGGCGGTGTTGGCGTTTGGTGAAACCATGCTCGCGGCGGCCGCGAGTGTGGCTGAGTGAAACTGTCGGCGTGTGATCTCTGTCATGTTGTGTTCTCCGATTCTGCGGCCGCCCAACGACTGTGATAATGCTAACTGTCGACCCGAAGTTCTCATTCTATCCGAAACACCCTCTCCGACGAACGTCTCCCACCGATTCATCCAGCGCCGCGTTGGTATTTCGCCCAAATCTGGCGCTTGAGACGGAGTGGTATCCTCGGGATTCGCTACACTCAGGCAGCCGCTTTGGCATCAACTAATGAAAGGTCATTTCCGATGAACTCATCACTCCGCACAGTTTGCCTGTGCTTGATCGCATGCATTCTGTCACCTGTGATTGGTACGGCGCAGGATAAGAAGACTGAAAAGAAGCCGCCGAAGGTACTCAACGCGTCCCACATCCTGATCGCGTATCAGGGTGCCACGCGCAGCGAAGCGTCTCGAACCAAAGCCGAAGCCGAAGCATTAGCAAAGAAAATTGCCAAAGAAGCGCAGGATCCCGGAGCGGACTTTGCAGCGCTTGCGAAGAAGCACTCGGACGGTCCCAGTAGCGTTAAGGGCGGGGACCTGGGAAACTTTCCTCCAGGGCAGATGATCCCAGCGTTTTCTGCTGCCACGATGAAACTGAAGATCGGTGGAATTAGTGGGCCGGTGGAGAGCCCATTTGGTTACCACATCATTCTACGAAAAGAGCTGGAGATAGATCTCGCAGCGGCCCACATCCTCATAGCGCACGCGGGAGCCGAACGTAGCAACGCGACGCGCTCAGCAGAAGAGGCTCTGAAGATCGCAACGGACGTAGCCAAGCTGGCCGCCGCTGAGGGAGCCGACTTTGCAGAACTCGCTAAGAAGTATTCTGATGGGCCAAGCAAGACAAACGGTGGAGACCTGGGTGTGTTCGCTCCCGGTCGAATGATTCCGGAGTTTTCTGCAGCGACAAAGAAGTTGAAGATTGGTGCTGTCAGTGGGCCAGTTAAGACTGCGTTTGGTTACCACATCATTCTGCGGAATGCTCTTCCGGAGAAAGCCAGTGCTAAGCACATTTTGGTCCAGTGGAAAGGTTCCGGTCGTGCGGCCCCATCGATTACCCGTACGAAGGAAGAGGCGCTGACTCGTTTGAACGAGTGCATCGCAAAGCTTAAAGCGGGCGGCAAGTTTGAAGATTTGGCGAAGGAATACAGCGACGGGCCGTCCGGTCCTCGCGGTGGTGATCTTGGCGAATTTGGTCGGGGAGCGATGGTTCCGGCATTCGACAAGGAGCTGTTCAAGATGAAAGTGGGCGATGTCAGCGGAGTTGTGGAAACCCCGTTCGGCTACCACATCATTTACCGCTACTAATCCCGGCGGGATAAGCTAAAACTTGCAGCGGCGTTCATGTCTTTTTGAACGCCGCTGTTTTCGTTTCCGGAGTTCGTTTTTCAGAGATCACAATGCCACGAGTCAAAGCCTTCAAAGCCGTTCGCCCAACTCCAGAAAACGCTGCGAACGTCGCGTCTGTTCCTTACGACGTCGTGAACCGAAACGAAGCTGCCGCTCTGGCCGAAGGCAACGCGGATTCGTTTTTGCATGTCATCCGGCCGGACATCGATCTCCCACCGGAGACCGATCCGTATTCAGATGAAATCTACGCCAAAGCCAAAGAGAACCTCGCAGCCTTCATGGCCAATGGAGTCCTGAATCAGGACGAAGCCGATAGCGTGTTCCTGTACCGGCAGATCATGAATGGCGTGCCACAGGTTGGTCTGGTTTGTTGCTGCCACGTTGACGACTACGAAAACAATCTCATCCTCAAACACGAAAAGACACGGCCGGCAAAAGAAGACGACCGCACTCGCCACATCATGACACTAGGCGCGCATCCGGGGCCGTTGTTTCTGGCGTACAAAGATCACGCCGATCTGAACGCAAAAATCGCCGCGGCCATCACAGAAGAACCAGCGGTCGATTTCACCGCGGCCGATGGCGTGCAGCACACGGTTTGGCAGATTACCGACTGTGCAGACTACGTTGCCGCGTTGAGCAGCGTGAATGAGTTCTACATCGCCGACGGCCACCACCGCGCGGCGAGTGCCTGGCGTTCGGCTGGCGAACGAGAAAAGGCGAACCCGAACCACACGGGCGATGAAGAATACAACTGGTTCCTCGCCGTCTTGTTCCCGGCAAGTCAGCTAAACATTCTGGCCTACAACCGCATCATCAAGGACCTGAACGGTCTGACCGCGGACGACGTGCTGACGAAGCTGGCAGAAGTTGGTGCTGTTGAAGCCACCGACAATCCGGTTCCCGCGAGTCCCGGTTCCTTCTGTGTTTACCTGGACAAGAAGTGGCACCTGGTCACGGTTCCGGCCGATTCGATTGACCAGTCCGATCCGATCAACAGCCTGGATGTCGCTTTACTTGAGAACCGAGTCATCACGCCGATTTTCGGAATCACCGATGTCCGCACCGACTCGCGAATCGACTTCGTGGGTGGAATTCGCGGAACCGGAGAACTCGAAAAGCGAGTGGACAGCGGCGACTGGGCGATCGCGGTATCGATGTACCCAACCTCCATCGAACAGCTCATGGCCGTCTCCGACGCCGGCGAAGTCATGCCGCCAAAGAGCACATGGTTCGAACCAAAACTACGCAGCGGCCTGTTTGTGCACATGCTGGATTAGCAGTCGGTCCACGGCTGCTCACCTTAGTGAGCCGTAGGCCGTAAGGCCTCGGGTTCAATCGCAGGAATGGAACATGGAACCGGCACCAACATCCGCCGTTAACGAAACCCGCTGGAATGGTTCTTTCTGACTCGACCAGAAACCGTAACGACGACCCGAGGGCTTACGCCCTTCGGCTCACTGGGGCGCTCCAACACCGGTTCGGTTACGCAAGGATCTCGTCAATCACGCGTGTTTCTTCAACGCCGGTGAGTCTTTGTTCCAGCCCCTGAAACGGGAACGTGAACTTCCGATCGTCGATACCCATGCAGTGCAGAATGGTTGCGTTCAGATCGTTCAGGTGCACCGGGTTCTCGGTCACGTTGTAGCTGAAGTCGTCGGTCTCACCGAAAGTCGAACCGCGTTTGATGCCGCCGCCGGCCATCCACATGCAGAAGTTTCGAGGGTGGTGATCGCGGCCGTATGTCTTGTTGTTAAGCGTTCCCTGCGAATACACCGTGCGCCCAAACTCACCACCAAACACAACCAGCGTGTCATCAAGCATGCCACGCTGCTTCAGATCTTTCATGAGTGCGGCAGTCGGTTGATCGACGTCGTTGCATTGGTTTCTCAGCGCGATGGGTAGGTTGCCGTGCTGGTCCCAGCCGCGGTGCAGAATCTGAACCACACGCGTGCCGCGTTCTATCAGCCGCCGCGCCATGATGGCACTGGACGCGAACGAACCCATCTTCTGCACGTCGGGGCCGTACATCTCAAGAGTAGCTTTGGACTCGCTGCTGAGATCGGTGAGTTCCGGAACACTGGACTGCATCCGGAACGCCATTTCGTACTGCGCGATGCGGGTGAGTGTTTCGGGGTCGCCGAGGCGTTCGTAGTTTTCTTGGTTGAGCTGATTCAATGCGTCCAGCATGCGGCGGCGATCGCCGGGAGCCACGCCGGGCGGGTTCTTGACGTACAGAACAGGATCTCCGGTGCCCCGCAATGCAACGCCGTCGTACTTGCCGGGCAGGAACCCGCTGCTCCACATGCGCGTGAACAAGGCTTGAGCGTTACCCGACGACGGGAACCGCGGTGTGAACACAACAAACGCGGGCAGGTCGTTGCTCTCGCAGCCCAGGCCATAACTTAGCCATGAACCGAGGCTCGGTTTCCCGGACACCTCACTGCCCGTCATCACGAATGTGCAGGCCGGGTCATGGTTAATTGCTTCGGTGTTAACGGACTTGATCATCGTGATCTCATCCGCGATATCGTGCATGTGCGGCACGAGTTCGCTCATCCAAATCCCGCCGGAACCGTACTGCCTGAACTTGAACATGCTGGGCGCGACGGGGAACCGCTTCTGTCCGCTGGTCATCGTGGTGATGCGTTGTCCGTTGCGAACGGAGTCGGGAAGTTCTTTGTCGAAGTAGTCTTTGAGCCCCGGTTTGTAGTCAAACAAATCCAACTGCGACGGCGCGCCGTTCATGTGTAGGTAGATGAGCCGTTTGGCTTTCGACGCGAAGTGCGGGAAGCCAGGCAGTGGCGGGTGCATGAGTTTCGAACCGTCGGAACCCGCGGCCAGGGCGTTGTTTCCCATCAAGCCCGCCAGCGCAAGTCCGCCGACTTTCAGGCCCGCGCCTTCGAAGAAACGGCGGCGGTTCATGTGGTGGTGATATTCAAATGCAGGATGCATGATCATTGTCTCTCAAGCAGTCACCTCTCCCGCAAGCGGGAGAGGTGGCGTGCTGTTTGGCTGTTAAACGTTGGCGGCAGCTTTTACTTCGTCATTCGAAATTCCTTGTTCGACATTCTGCGGTTCGACGCTCGGACGTCACCCGTTGTAACTTGGAGATTCCTTGTTGGATATTGGATATTGGATATTCCCTTCCCCCTCTCCCGGGCTTAGAGCCCGACCTCTCCCGCAAGCGGGAGAGGTGACATGCTGGGTTAGTTTTTGCTGACGGTTTCATCGAGGTTCAAAATCATGTTTCCGATCAGGGTCCACGCTGCCAGGTCGGAAACGTTGATGGATTCATCGGGTTTGCTTTCGCCGTACGATGTGAGTTTCTTGGCGGCGGGTTGGTCGGTGTTGTAGCGGTTTCTGTGAGCTGACAGAGCTTCGGTTGCGATGCGGAGTTCGTCGGCGGTTGGTGGGCGGGAGAGGACGGTTCGCCATGCCCAGGTTAGGCGAGCGTCTGTTGTGGTTCCGCCTTCTTTGATGATGCGGGTTGCGAATTGCCGGGCGGCTTCGACGTGTTGGATGTCGTTCATGAGCTGCAATGCCTGCAGCGGAGTGTTGCTGCGGCTGCGGCGTGAACAGCTTTGTTCGCGGTTGGGGGCGTCGAAGCTGGCCATGAATGGGGGCGGAGCGGTTCGTTTGAAGAACGTGTACAGGCTGCGGCGGTACAGGCCGTCGCCTTTGTCTTGCTTGTAGTAACGCGTGTTGCTGCCGCCGAAGGCGACGGGTTCCCAAATGTTTGGCGGCTGATACGGTTTGACGCCTTTGCCGCCGATCGTTGGAACCAACAGACCGCTCACGAACAATGCCTGGTCACGCAGTACCTCGCCGTCCAATCGGATGCGGGGACCGCGAGCCAGCAGGCGGTTCTCCGGGTCGCGGTTGATGAGTTCTGGTGTGACTTTCGAGGTTTGTCGATAGGCGTGACTGGTGACAATGCGTTTGACGAACCTCTTCATGTCCCAGCCGTCTTCCATGAATTGTATGGCCAGGTAGTCCAACAGTTCGGGGTGGGTTGGCAATTCACCCTGCGTGCCGAAGTCTTCACTGGTCTTTACCAGTCCGGTTCCAAAGAACTGCTGCCAGAACCGATTGACTGTCACTCGCGCGGTGAGCGGGTGTTGGCTGTCGACAAGCCAGTTGGCGAGATCCAGGCGGTTGTAAGTTTCCTTTTCCGGCAACGGCGGCAGGAATGCGGGCGTGTTGCGGGTGACGCGTTCGCCTTTCTGATCGTAGGCTCCTCGCAGCATCACAAAGCTTTCGCGCGGCTTGGGCAGGTCGGCCATGACGAACGTAATCGGTGCGGCTTTTTCGATGGCGTCTTTCTGAGCACGCAGCGGAGCCTTCTCAGCTTCCAGCGCGTTCAGAATCGGTCGCGCGCCGGCGTAGGTGTTGCGGAGCCACAGTTGTTTGACCAGTTCGAGTTCTTCTGGTTTCCATTTGTCCTTGTTGCGTCCCCGGAGTTGTCGTTTGAGATGTTCGGGAAGGTCTTTGCGAATCTGTGCGGTGGGGCGGTCAGACCAAACCTTCCATGACCACGCGGAATCCTTGGCGGGGTTGGTTTTGGATTCGATGCCGAGGTGGTCCCATGTCACGGTTCCGGCGAACTGTGTGAATGCGTAGCCGGTGACTTTGGTTCCCGGTTTCAATCCGACTTGCCTGGCTGTGAATTCCAGTTTGACCCACTCGCCGGTCTTTGGGATTGGTCCCATGTAGACCTTCTCTGTGGTGTTGGGTGTTCCAAAGCCGATCTTCTCCTGAGCACCCCAGACGGCTCGGTTCTTCCACGATGTGGTGTGGAACTGAACCATGATGGATTCGGGCACGTCGGTCGGTTCGAGATAACAGTGGACGAAGAACCTTCCGTTTGCCGGAATCGTAAACGCCTTCGCTCCGGCCTGGTAAAAGTCCTGGGCGATCGCCTTGCCCGCTTTTCGTGTTAGAGCCGCATTCCCGGCGAACACTTGCCCTTTGTCCTTGCCGATAAGACTAAGTGCCGACCCACCAGAACTCTGCACGTTGGCTCCGTCTGGAAAAGCATCTTCGAACCAAACAGACGTTACCGTTTGCGTTCCGGGCGGCGGGTTCAGTGTGGCGGGGTCAACGTAATCCAGCTTCAATACAGCGGTATCGATTTTTGCATCGACGGCGGCGATCTGCGCGTCTAATTCAGCCAGCTTTGTTTTGTCTGCATCGATAGTCAGTTTTAGAATCGGCGGCGTATCGATTTTGTTTCCATCCATCGCCGGGTCTGCGGCGCTGTGGAAGAAGGCGTACATTGAGTAGTACTCCTTCGTCGAAAGCGGATCGAACTTGTGGTCATGGCACGCGGCGCAACCTGCGGTTAGTCCCATCCAGACTCCTGCGGTGGTTGATGTGCGATCGACGGCGTATCGATAGATCCATTCTTCCTGAATGCTGCCGCCTTCGCCGGTGGTCACGTTGCAACGGTTGAAGCCTGACGCGATGAGTTGGTCCTGAGTCGGTTCCTGCAACTGATCGCCGGCCAGCTGCCAGCGAGTGAAGTCATCGAACGGGATGTTGTCGTTGATCGCTCGAACAACCCAATCGCGGTAGGGCCACATCGAGCGTTCGTTGTCGAGGTGCATGCCGTGCGTGTCGGCGTAGCGAGCCAGGTCCAGCCAGTATCGCGCCATGTGTTCGCCGTAGGTCGGGCGGCTCTGCAGCCTTTCGACCAGGTTTTCGTACGCGTCTGGTGATGTGTCGGCGACGAACGCATCAACTTCGGCCGGCGTTGGCGGGAGTCCGGTGAGGTCCAGTGTGACTCTACGAATCAGGGTTTGCCTGTCGGCAGGTTCAGATGGCGCCAGCTGTTCTTCGGCGAGCCGCTTTTGGAGGAACGCATCAATCGCGCTTGTCGCGCCATCGATTTTTGGGACCGTGGGTTTGGTTGGCGCGATGAACGACCAGTGGGCTTCGTATTTCGCGCCGGAATCGATCCAGCGGCGGATGGTGTCTTTTTCGGCGGCGGTTAGTGGTTCGTGAGAATCCGGCGGTGGCATGATGACGTCTGGGTCGGACGACGTAATGCGGTTCCACACTTCGCTTGCTTTCGTGTCACCGGGGACGATCGGACGGGTTCCGTCTCGCTCGGCGAAGGCCGCTTCGGCTTCATCCAGTCGCAGGTTGGCTTCGCGGTTCTTAGCGTCGAAGCCGTGACACGCAAAGCACTTCGCGGAAAGTATCGGGCGAATGTCGCGATTGAACGACGGTTCCTGCCCGAACACACTCGCCGGGACGAGTAACAACAAGAGACAAGCTATCGATCCGTGGGACTTCATGCAGCGTCAGCCTTCCACATGGTTCCGACAGCGCGCGGCGCAGGCTTTGGCGTTCGGAGCCACTCGAGTCATCTTCAACCAGCTTGCGCTGGAAGTCTTGTGAGCCGTCGCAGGGTGAGGCTCAGCGGAGGGCTTTATGATACCCGGAATTGTGACTCTGGATGTAGTGGCTTGTCAGGCTTTGACGCCGCAACGCGAAATTGGCTGCGGGAAATTGGTCCCACGGGGTCTGGCCGCCACGCAAGTGCCGCAACATGCCGGATCTACTGGTAGCCGGACTTGCGTAAACCGTTGGCGAGGTGCCCGGCTGCCGAACCGGCAAGGCGAGCGTAGACGTTTCCGAATGGAAGGAACGCGCCGACGCTGGCTCCAACGGAACCGCCATACGATGGGTACAGAATCCGCTGCGTTTCTTCGATGGCTTGTGGCGAACCGACTTCTTTTGACCAGGCAAGCGATTCTTCCGTGCCAACGGTTTCATGGACCAGTGACGCGACTGGTAGCAACTGCGTCGTCGCGTAGGCTCCCGGATAGTTCCGGCGACGGACATCGACCGCGTAGCCCGCTTTCGCAATGCCCAGTGATGGGATGTCGGAATACAGATGCAAGCTGTTAGTGAACGGGTTGTACCAGTCTTCGCCAAACAGTCTGCCTGGAATCAACGTGTACTGCGCGGTCTGCAGCAGGCCCGTGGTGTATCGCCAACCGGCCGGGATATTGCGGTTCCTTCGCAGTCGGCTCCATTCACCGATCGGGTCGTACTGGTTCACTCGAACCAAGACATCCTGGGCGCCGCGTGATTGCAGGTAGCTGCCGACTTCGTGGACTGTTTGAGGAGAGACGGCGTGGTTGTCGGCTCGCTTGTCCCATAAGGCCAGTTTGGAAGGAATGCCAAGCACCCAACCAGTTCTGTCGAGGACTGCATTCGGCCGGCCGTATACGACGTGTGGACGTGCTCCTC
Source organism: uncultured Planctomycetaceae bacterium (assembly GCA_964485095.1). Classification (GTDB taxonomy): domain Bacteria; phylum Planctomycetota; class Planctomycetia; order Planctomycetales; family Planctomycetaceae; genus CAYNWT01. Next base: position 68,475 of record CAZAIB010000006.1, read on the forward strand.
GAGGCGGCGCTGGCAGACCGCCTGACGCGCAGCCGCAAAGCGACGCCGTGGTTGCGAGAATTAGAATGGCAGGGGCACGCTTGGCAGACACAATGACTATCTCCATGAGCCGGACATAGAGAATTCATCGGCGTCGCGAGTGGTTCTACGGAAGCCCTCAGCGGTTCAGCCAGTGACGCCGGGAACCGCAAATGAGGCGGTTCGGCAGATTCAGCAACCAGAACCATGGCCGGCGCGAAGTTGGATACAAATTGGGGAGCGGTAGGCAGATTGGGCGAGATCCCGAGTGGCTGCCCGTTTCCATCAGCGAGCGGTGATTGATGGAATATCCTGGGAACCAGTGACCTCATGCTTCCATGCGAAGTCAGTTGTTTCTCATCGCGTTGACGGTCCTGTTGACGGGGGTCTCGTTCGTTGGCGCTGAGCGGTTTGTTCCGCAGGTCATGCAGCACATTCCAGTGATTCCTCTCTTTGGAATCCTGATCTGGTGTGCGGTTCGCCGGACCTTTGGTCACTGGTCGTTCTGTTGCATTATCGCGTTTCTTTGGTTGCACATTTTGGGAGCTCGGTACACGTACTCAAGTGTGCCGTACGACGGGTGGGCGAACGCGGCTTTCGGGGCCACGCTGTCGGATAAGTTCGGCTGGACCCGGAACCACTATGACCGCCTGGTGCATCTGATGTTTGGTGTTCTGTGGGCGAAGCCCTTCGTTGAGTTGGCTCGACCCGCGATGCCGTCAAAGTTGTGGCAGGCAATGTTCTCGCTGTCCGCGATTGGAGCTTTGAGCGCACTTTATGAAGTAGCCGAGTGGTCGCTGACCATGTTTATGTCGCCGATCCATGCGGAGCGATACAACGGCCAACAGGGAGACATCTGGGATCCGCAGAAAGACATGGCGCTGGCAATGGCCGGCGCGTTTGTGGTTCTTCTTGCGATGAACACGCAGTTGCGTCGTGAGGGAAGCGTCGATATTCGGTCACGTACAGGCGATTCGCCGGGCTAGTCGCACAGTGGTCCGAAGTCGCTTGAACTGGCCGCTCTACCCAAAGACCGCAAAGTCGGAATCGGTTCGCGATCCGGCAAGCGGCTCGGTCAAAGGCGGCGCGATTGCGGGACTGACAGGCATCGGAGGTGTGCCGTGCAGTAGTGGCTTCTTACGAGGTTTACGGAACAGTCGTGACAGGGGATTGAAAATCAGGAACCGTAAACTGCGCTTCGTAATCAGGATCAGTTCGAACGGCCGGATGTAGCGAGCGAAGCAATGTTTGCAGTATGTCGGTCGCATCAGGAACAGCGCGGCCAGCATTGAGCCGATCCCGACCTTCTCTTTGTGCAAGTGGCAATCGCAGAAACCGCACCTCCAGTGTGTGATTCTCCGTCGTGACATATTCCGATTCCAGCCTGAGTGAACGCGCTTTGTTCCTAACAGTACGCAATGTTCATGCCAGTAAGCGATAGGTCGGTGGAACCTACGTAAACGACTGCTTTCTGTGAGGGTGCTGCAATTTGCTGCAGCAACAACTGCCGGAAATCGGGCGGGCTGCTTGTGTGACCTAACGGACTATTGCTGTATTTGTCACCCAGCCGCGATTGACCTGGGGCTCTGGGAAGCTGAGCTACTCTGGCGCCTTCAGCGACTTGTCCATCTGTTGCGCGAGGATTTGCCGGTGTCGTTGGCCGGATCGCAGGAACTTTGGCTTTGGAACACCGGCGCGGTTCGGTGCTGAACTGTTGTCGGTTGCGTGTTGCAGCTTTGCCTCTGGCGGTTCTTCCAGTTCTTCCCGGTCGGGCTGTTCGAGTCGATCCAATGTGGTGAGGAGCCAGATGAGCTCCTTCCTTTTCAACTGGCCAAGCAGCCGACCTTTGTCGTCCACAACTGCCATCGAAGATCGATAGCCTTCTCTAAACAGACTGGCCACCGACGCGGCTGGCGACCAGGGGCCAACGCTTTGAAGGGTGTGCGTGATGAGTTCGGTAATTGGCTGGTTGCGAGAGACGCCGCACAATCGAGCCTTGAGAATTTCGTAGTCGGGAACAATGCCTTGGAGGACGCCGCCCCGGTTGACCACGTAGACTTCGGACGAATCGTGTTCCAGTAATGCGATCGCCGCATCATTGAGTGATGCGTTTTCGAGTACTGTCGGGACCTGACGGTTCATCAGATCCTGAACGGGAATCTGCGACATGAGCAGTTCTTCCGAGCCCGGCTTACGATCTTACCTCTCTAAACTTCGGACCCTAAGTGTTTGGTTCTGCGCTGCTTTAGCGGGGAACCTGTCATTTGCGCGTTCATGCTCGGTTCGTCAATCGGCCTTTGACGGTTAGGCAATAGAGGCACCGTGATGGAGTGCCGTTTGAGTTCCGCCCTCGCCTTCGAACCGGGCACAAAAAAGGCCCGACAGCGCTGAGCTGTCGGACCTTGGTAGGTCATGCTGACAAGGTGCTGTTAGGCACCGGCAGCGGCTTTCGCTGGTTCAAGTGACCATCCTTCGCGGTATTCGCGGTGGACGAACTTGTTGACCGAGTCCATGTTGGTGCTGCGAAGGTTCTTCGCGTCCCATTCGATTCGCTGGCCTTCGCCTGCTCGCATTGCGAGGTTACCGACCAGGATGGTCTCGGTAAGGCGACCGGCGTAGCCGAAGTTCGACATGGTGCCAGGCTTGTACTCACCCTTAACCGTGCTGACGAACTCCCATTTCTGCCGTTGGTCGCCACCCGACTTGAACGGGATGCGTGGCAGAGTTTGCTCAGGCTTGTCTTCGAACTTATCCATACGGACAAAGTCTTCACTGCCCATCTTGATAAACGATCGGGCACCGTAGTCGTCAGGCGAGAAGATCTGGCCTTTGCTACCGATAAGAAGCGCGCCACTGGTCTTCTTTGCACCAGCTTGCTGGGCACGAATCTTCGCGAGTTCCCGTGGTGGGAGTTGCGAGATGATCTCTTCGGCTGGCAGGTTGCCGCCGTCGTACCAGTAGAATTTGGTCGCGACCATGCCTTCGCGTGCAGGGAATTCGAACATCAGGCTTGAGCTGCCAGGGAACGTTTCTCCTTCAAACAGGCCAGGGTTCTTGACTGCGGTGACCGCAACCGGATCCCAGAGCTTAAGAGCCATTACAGGCATGTTTGTGGTGTGGCATGCCATGTCGCCCAGAGCACCGGTTCCAAAGTCAGCCCAACCACGCCACTTAAAGCTGTGGTAGATGTTCTCTTTGAACGGTCGCATTGGAGCCGGTCCGATCCAAGCGTCCCAGTTGAGGTTCTCGGGGATCGGATCTTCGCCTTTGGGTCGTCCAATGCCCTGAGGCCAGACCGGTCGGTTGGACCAGATGTGGACTTCGGCGACATCGCCAATGGTTCCGGCTTGAATGACTTCAACCGCTTCACGAAGGCCGTTCTCTGATGTTCCCTGATTACCCATCTGAGTGATGACGCCGGTTTCAGCAGCGACTTCACGCATCATGCGCGCTTCTCGGATGGACCAGGTTAGCGGCTTCTGACAGTAGATGTGCTTCTTCATGCGCATCGCTTTGATGGCGGCACATGCGTGGTTATGGTCAGGAGTACTGACGGTCACGATGTCGACTTTGTCACCGAGAGCGTCAAGCATTTCGCGGTAGTCGTCATACTTCTTCGCATCGGGGAACTCGCGACCCTTCTTCGATAGCGTGTTGCCGTCAACGTCGCACAAGCCGGCGATTCTGACATCCTGTTCAGCAATGTGGCTGGTATCACTACCGCCCTTGCCGCCGACGCCGATGCAGGCTGCGGAAAGCGATTGCAGTGCGCTGGTGTTGGCTTTTGTTTGTGTTTGGCCTCCGACCCAGAAGGCCGATCCGAGAGCTGCGCTCTGGCCCAGGAAGGTGCGGCGAGAAGATTTGCGAGTCATGAGCAAAGAGTTCCTATAGGAAGGAATAAAGATCAGGCGGTGGGGCCTCTGAAGTCTGGCTATCGGACTTAGCGGAGACACGCCTGTGTCGAAGGTCGTAATTCAGGTTGGATTTCCCGAGACGATTAGACAACGATACTAACGCTGGGAAAAACGACAGACAACCAGCGACCTCACGTTCAACAAAGATGGCGACAGGCAAATAGTCGCCCATAGGAGCCTAAACAGCATGTTATTTCGATCACCAATGGTATTGGCCGTTTTCGCAATGCTGTTGTTTGCAAGTGGTTGCGGCAAAGGTGCTACTGACACATCTGGAAAAGGGACGACAAAGAAACCCCAGGCTCCAGCGGGTCCTGACGATGCTGCAGCAGTGACCGCTCTGACCGAAGCGGGGTTCATTGTTAAGAAGAACGCCGCCGGCATGGTGGAAGAAGCCTCGATGGCGGCTCAGGAAGACATTTCTGATCTGCTGGCACAAATTGGCGGCATGCCGAGCCTCAAGAAGCTCACGTTTACCGGCCCAGGCATCACCGACAAGGGGATGGAGAACCTGGCCAAGCTAACTCGGTTGGAGCGACTGAACCTGACTGATTCGGCCGCCGGTAACGAAACGCTCAAGGCAGTCGCCGGACTTCCCAACCTGCAGGCCTTGTTCATCCGCCGCACATCGGTAACAGACAGCGGCCTGGCATTGTTGACAGGAATGAAGAAGCTGCGGGCCATCGATTTGCGTAACAGCAATATCACCGACGCGGGGCTCGACCATTTGGCTCAAATCAAAACTCTCAGTGACATTCAGCTTGAGAAGGCAAACGTCACCGATGCAGGAGTGGTGAAGCTGAAGGGACTGCCGCTGAAGTCAATCAATGTCAACTACTGCACGACAGTCAGCGATGTTGGTCTGCTTGCTCTTTGTGAGATCCCAACACTGGAAGCCATCCAGATGGACTCCACGAAGATCTCCAATGCAGGCATGGCGTCTATCGGGAACCTTAAGAAGCTGAAACGGCTTCGAATCCGCGACACAGATATAACGGGCGATGGCTTCGCACACCTTGCGACTTTGACTGGCCTGCAGCGTTTGGAACTTCGAGGCACGTCGTTGGATGACGCTGGCCTGGAAACAATCAGTAAGTTGCCGAACGTAACGTACCTGGATGTCAGCGAATGCCGGCTTGTGTCAGCCGAAGGTCTTGGCGTCATCAAGTCGCTTACCGGTTTGACGTACCTTGGTCTGTGGGAAACAAAGACCGGCGATGCCGCGTTCACTCAGTTTGGCGGACTGACCAGTCTCAAGGAATTGAATCTCGATTCCACTTCAGTGACCGACGAAAGCGTTCCCACACTGATGAAGTTCACCAACCTGGAGAAGCTAAACCTGCGAGGTTGCCAGTTGGACGAAGGGTTCGCAAAAGTTGCTAAGTTGCCGAAGCTGAAGTGGCTTAATGTGGCCAACACAAGCATTGACTACGACATCATCGATGAGCTTGCTGAGTCTCGAAAAGACCTTGAAATAGTGGATTTCTAGGCTGCAACGTCACAGCGGACTGAACACGAACGTCACCAACGCCTGGCTCTTCGGCAGATACTGCAGAAGTCAGGCGTTGCTTCGGAGTGGTGATTGCATTTGATGTCTGAAGTGGGCTGACACGCGTTCCAACGAACCGATCGTGGCAGCTATTTTCCGGGCTCGTGGCCCGTATGGTTCGGGCTCTGTTGCGTCCCCCCGTTTCAGGATCCCAGGTCATGCGACGATTGTTGTCCGGACTTGTTATTGCTCTCGCGATCATTCCCAGCGCCGCCGACGCGCAGGACTTCAGGATCGTGACCACGATAAAGAACCTCGCCGGCGAACGGCCGCAGGAAGCTGGTGTCTACCTGACTCTATTCAGACAGCGCAAGGTCTATGACTACTTCGATGCCATGGGTGAAGTGATCATCTATGAACCCGGCGCGAACCAGTTCACGATTCTGAATGTGCGTCGGTCGATGGCCACGACGGTTCACTTCGATCAGATCAAGAAGAAGCTCAGAGATCGAAAGCCGCAGATCGAACGGTACGTTGCTGAGCTGCGGCGGAACAATGACCCCATCGCAGACGAAGTTGCCAGCGCGTTTGAGTTCCAATTGCATCCAAGATTCGAAGCGGCGTTTGATCGCAAAGCGAAGCAGCTGGTTCTCAGCAGCCCAAAGTGTGAGTACCGCGTCCAGTGCGCTGACCATCTCAGCCCGGAACAGACCATCAGTCAGGAACAGACCAATCAGTACCTCGCGTACGCCGACTGGATGGCGCGGCTTAACAGCGTGCTGCACCCGGGTGCAATGTTTCCGGAACCAAGGATCGATCTGAATGCCAAGCTGCGCCGATATGGGCAGCTGCCAATTCGCGTCGAGTTGAACTCGACGCTGGATGGCGATTTGCATCTCGCGGCCGAACACCGCATCTCGTTTGAGCTCGAGAACAGCGATCGCAGTCGGATCACGGAATGGGAAGCGGCACTGACCTCACCGCGAATCACGAAGACCACGTTTCAGCGGTATCAAGAGATGGTACTTGCTGCAAACAGGTAAAGCGTGAGGCAGGCCGTGCCTGGTCATGGTTGGGCAATTGACATGAATGCCGGGAGCTTTACAGAACTTCTGGCGTTTATCTCAATCACGGTTCCAGCACTGCAGAGACGGTTGGGTTCGAACGCCTAGATCGTCTTTTCTAGCAGATAGCCCCGCCTCTTCTGTCCAAATGGACACATCTGTCGCTAAGCAGTGTCGGCTGTCTTTTCGTTGCTCAAGTTCGGCAAAGTTGGCTGTCGAGAAGCAACGGGAGGGCCGGCTCAAGCGTTAGATGTGTTGGCAGGTCAGCGGTTCCTTCAAATTTCCTTGGTATCAGCTTTCCTGGACAAACAGCCCACCGGTATGCTGTTGTTCAAAGTAGCGCAAATTTTCTAAATCCCGTCGGCAGCGGTTCGTTCTGTTGCTTAACACGGTATGAGAGGCCGAGATGTTCAGTCGCAAAAACCATCGCCGCAGCCGTCGCTTGAATCGGCTCCTCACTGATTCTTCACGTGCTGGCGCCATTGAGAAGTTGGAAGACAGAGCTCTGCTGACAGCGCCATTAGTCTTCACGCCTGCGAACGATTCGACCGCACGTATCCGCAGACCACTGATTACTTACGAGGCAGTTGAAGGTGCACTTAGTTATGAAGTGCGGGTCACTAATCTCAGCACTGACCAGGTCGTGATTTCCAGAGACAACATTGACGGCACCAGTTTCAAGCCGCCCCAGAGACTGGATCAGGGAACCTACACAGTGGAGGTTCGCGCCGATCTGGGTTTCGATGGAAAAACGGACTTCTCAGAGGCTAACAGGTTTGTCATCGATATTCGGACTCCGCCCAGCCCCGGCGAGGTGACACCTTCAGGTACCGTTGGAACGCAAACCCCAACGTTTACCTTCGAGCCGTCGCGAGGAGCGAAACAGTACCGAATTATTGTCACGGACGGTGATGAGCAGGTTCTGTTCAGGACTATTGACCGTACCGAGGAATTTACTTCGCCGGTCAAACTGCCCGAGTCAGACGATCTGACTGTGTTCGTCGCGGGTATCAACAGTGTTGGTGAGATCGGTGAGTTCTCTCAGTCTTCGTTCGCGATTGCGATCGATACGCCTGCTCAGCCACAAATTACCGGGCCTGCGAGAACCAATGCTGGACTTGTCTCTGATGGGACGCCGACATTCACATTTACGCCAGTTGCTAACGCAGTTAGCTACATTTTGAGAGTCCGTGACCTGACAACCGGTGAGGTTGCCATTAAGGAGAACAGCCTCAGAGAGACCAGCTTCACTTCAGATGTGGAACTTGAGGATGGGCACCAGTACCGAGTCACGGTTGTTGCCCGAAACAGTGCTGGTGAGAGAAGCCGTATTAGTGATGACTACGACTTCACGCTTCAGCGAGCGGTTCCGATTACGCCGGTCGTATTTGGACCAACTGGTGACATTACGACAGCGTTTCCGACTGCAACCTGGCAAAACGTCGACGGCGCATTCCGGTTCAGGTTGTTCGTCAAAGAACTGAATACTGGTTCCACTCAGCGGTATACTTTGCGGGATTGGGATGTGTCAGAGGATGGCCAGGTCGCGTCGTTCCAACTGCCGGACCGGCAGCGTGATGGCGTCTACCAGATTTCTGTTCAGGCTCTCAACTCTGCCGGTAGCAGGAGCGGAATTAGTTCTCCTGTGACTTACACGGTTGTCACGTCGGCAGAAGACGTCATCCTGCCGGAGGGCCTTCTGCTACCTGACAGTGAGATGTCGCTTGTTGATGCAAACGACACTGACGAATACATGGCAGATGCTGCCACTCTCGTTGAACAGATCACTGTCAAGGCAACAACGAAAGTTGTCGCGGCACCGACAGGGCAGGAAGAACAGGAAGTCGTCGTTACCCCGGAAGACTCAACAGTCAGTGCGTTTGCTGATGCTGACTGGTGGACTGGCGATTTGACAGACTCCGAAGTAACGGAGCAGCCTGTGGAAGAAGAAAACTCCGAAGTAGGCGATGTGGTGGCAACTGCGGCTGGTGTATTCGCTGTTCCTCTTCTGGCTGCTAAGCTCATGAAGCGGGTTCGGAACAAGAAGAAAAAGCAGAAGTAGACTTCCTACTGCTTCAACAGGCTAATAAAGAGGCCCGGTCAGACTTTTGACCGGGCCTTTTTTGATTGCCAAGCCCGGCTTCGAACGATCGACGAAGAGCACTACACTAGATCCGCCGGACGGTTTCTGTTGTGACGAGCCGCCGTCCGGGGACTGTCAAACACCTCGGGGCACCCGACTGCTGTGATCTCATACCGGTCAATCAAGCGACTACTTGGCGAAACAAGCCTTGAGCGAAAGTGTCGGTTCCTGTTCGGCGCTGGTCTATTGGTTCTTATCAGCGCCAGTTTCTACATCTACGCCAGCATCACCCGCCGCCTTGTTGAGGCGCAGGCCGAATCAATGGCTCGAGACCTCGTGCCGAAGGTCTTCAATGCTGAGCACCTCATTTGGGAACTGGGTCGCGATCGGGATGAGGCGAAGGACAACAAGAGCCTCGAACAAGTCGCTCCAAAGCTATTCGAAGCGTATGGCGTCCTCAGGGAAAACCGCACAGGTATCCAGGGGTGGAGTCTGGGAAAAGACAGTTCGGAGGATGACCGGGAAGCCCATGAAGAACTCCTCAAGCTTGGCGATGGTGATACGTCCGAGCCAAATGGGTTTACTGTGCAGGGTGAAGACGAAGAAGGTCACCGCACGATCGCATACTACGAACTGCTTCGTGCGAAGAAGGAATGTCTGGGATGCCACACTCCTATCCTTCGTGACCGAGCCCATGACGCCGGCGAGGAGTTCCTGGGCCTTAAAGAAGGCGAAGAACTGGGCCTGGTTCGAGTCACCCTGCGGATGGATGAGACAGAAAACGCGCTCAACAAAAGCAGCCTGTTCCTTTTAGCACTTGCGATTCTGACCGCTTTCCTGGCCATGCTGGGTGCGTATGCCATTGTCAGGTACGTCATCGTCAAACCTGTTCTGCACCTCAAGGATGTCAGTGACGAGATCTCCCGCGGCAACTTGGAACTCCGAGCGGACATCAATACGGGTGATGAGTTCGAACAGCTAAGTCATGCCTTTAACCGCATGCTGCGTCACATGATGACGGTTAATGACGAACTCAGAACACTGAATGCCGATCTCGATGGACAGTTCGACCAGCTTGCTCAAGTCAACCTGCAGTTGTACGAGACCAACAAGATGAAGGACGAGTTCCTGGCGACCATCAGTCATGAACTCCGAACACCGCTTAACAGCATCATCGGCTTCAGTGATGTTCTGCTGTCCGGTGGTTCGCTCAAAGACAAGGAACAGCGATACGTTTCAACCATCCAAACGTCGGGGGAGAGTCTGCGGGCTTTGATCGACGACTTGCTGGATCTTGCGAAAATCGAGAGCGGCAAGATGGACGTGCAGCCGGTCGAGTTCCAGATTCAGGAACTCATCGAACGCCAAACATCCAACATTCAACCACTCGCGCAAAAGAAGAATATCGAACTGCGATGGGACGTGACGCCTGGAATTCCAGCCGTCTTACAGGACTTTGGCAAGCTGTCCCAGATCTTGAACAACCTGTTGTCCAACGCGATCAAGTTTACGCCGGAAGGGGGGCGGGTGCGTGTGACCGCTCAGCAGGTTGACCGCGAGAATATTGAAATCCTGGTGGAAGACAGCGGTATTGGGATTCCGTTGGACGAACAGGAGCAGGTGTTCGAGAAGTTCCGACAGGGAACCACAACGCCTGGCAAACGTGATCACACAACGCGCGAGTATGAAGGGACGGGGTTGGGACTTTCTATTGTTCGCGAGCTGTCGCATCTCCTTGGCGGCGAAGTCAGTCTCTTAAGCGAGTTTGGCAAAGGCAGCACGTTTACGGTTGTGATTCCGATTGAGGTGCAGCTCAACTTGAACGAAGTGGTGGACCTGGACGCCGACACGCAAGTTGATTCGCCGATTAGCAACATCCGCCAGTAGCCGCAGCTTATGTCAGCGGGATCCAGCGGCGGATTACTGATGCTGGCAGTAACAGTGACGCCGTCAGCACGGCTCCCCGGACAGAGCCTGTCAGTGCCAGAACCAGGCTGGCATCGATCAAGACCAAGGACAGAAGCGCCGTACGAATACCAGACCCAATATCCGGCGGGGCACCAGATCGTACTGCCTTGAACAGCCGGGCGTTGATGATGGCCAGAATGAACAGCAGTAAGCCGATGACTTGCAGGCTTCCAGGCCCGGCTTCGTGGTAGGTCACGGCCGCCAGTCCGATGATCCCAAGGTTCATCACAGCGGTGCCGCCAATCAAGTCGGTTTTGTTGTCCCCGATGGCCTCGTGCCGAGCGAACCAGGTAAGGCCAGCGATGTAGATTCCCAGGCATCCAGCCACCAGAACCTGAGGTGATGCAAACACAGCAGCCGCCGATCCGGCGAGGCTTGCTCCCAGCATGACGTTCAGGAACCGGCATGAACCCATTGCAAGTGGCGCTAAGGGGGTTTTCTTTAACAGCCAGTCGTAGCTGAAGACAGCGACAACAATCAGTCCACCGACGGTCAGGCTGGGGACTCCGACTGTCGCTGATAGCCCCAGTCCGGCAGCACACAGAACCAAACCCAGTGTCCAGGCAGCCTTCAGTGACACGGCGCCGGATGGGATCGGTCTGCTGGGGCGTTCGGCCGTGTCCTGGGCGACGTCAAAGACATCGTTAAACACCATGCCGGCAAAGTAGAGACACGATGACGTGCCCAGCAGCAGTCCGAACGAACGCAACGGTTCGAACTGACCACCCGAGACAATCAGGAAGCCGAGGAAGATATCCGCCATCGCTGTGAAGACGGTTGGCAATCGTATGAGCTTAAGCCAGTGCACTGTTGGTTAACCGGCCAGAGTCTGTTCGACCCATTTGTCCAATTGAACGCTAACGTCGGTAAGCCTGTCGTTTGCAGCTTGCTTTGCTGCTGCCAAATCATCGGCTCCCGGAGCTTCCTTCAGGAAGAAGTAGAACTTGATCTTGGGTTCTGTTCCTGATGGCCGGGCGGCGATGGACAGTGTGGCTCCACCAGGACCAAAGTCCAGGAAGACAAGATTGCCCTGAGGTTTCTGAATGTTGCTCAGTACGCTGCCATCCGGTTTTTTAACCTCACCCGACTCATAGTCACGGAACCGGTCTAACTCCAGTCCTGCCAGTTCTTTCGGAGGCTGAGTCCTGATGGCGGCCATGAGCTGCTTGATTTGCTGAGCACCCGCGGAACCGGTCATGTAAATCGACTTCTGCGATTCGCAGTGCACTCCGTGTTTAGCATACAGCTCGTCCAGGCGTCCAAGAACTGTCTTGCCCTCGGCCTTTAGCTCAGCCGCCATCTCAAGAATGTACAGGCACCCAATCGACGCATCCTTGTCTCTGGCGTACCCGCCGGCCAGATAGCCAATCGATTCTTCGGTCGCGAAGATGAAGTCTTCGACCCCACGTTCTTCAATGGCGCTGGCAATGTGCTTGAAGCCAACCAGCAGTTCGGTGATCGCGTCAGCACCGTAGCTTTTGGCGATGGTTGCGGTTAGCGGCGACGTGACAAGGGTCTCAACAACGTAGCTGCTGGAAGTCAGAACTCCGGCGGCTTTTCGTTGCTTACAAACGTAGTCGCATATCAACGCACCGGTCTGGTTACCGGTCAGGTTGACGAAATTCCCGTCTGCATCACGAACCGCAATTGCCACGCGGTCGGCATCAGGATCGGTCGCCAGAATGAGTTCACAATCAGTGTTCTGTTCGGCCTCGATGATCTTAGCGAATACTTCAGTTCGTTCCGGGTTTGGAAACTGATCGGCAACGTTCGGGAAATCTCCCGCGGGTTGTCGATGGTCTTCGAAGATTCGGACGTTCTTGAATCCGGCTCGATCAATCACGTCGAATGCGGCTGTTTCACCAACACCGTGCAGGGGTGAGAACACTGCGTTGATGTCGCGTTTGTCCGACAGGCCGATTGCCAATACTTCTTTGGCGAACGCATCGTCCACCTCGTCACCAACGATCACGATCTGCCCATCAGCGACCGCCTGGTCATAGTCCATTTCCGGGATCTCACGAGCCGCACCGACGCAATCGACAATGCCCTTGTCATGAGGAGCCACAATCTGGGCACCATTGTCCCAGTACGCTTTGAAACCATTATCCTGCGGCGGGTTGTGCGACGCAGAGATCATGACCCCGATGTCGCAGTTTAAGTGGCGAACCGCAAAAGACAGTAGTGGTGTCGATCGATGAGTGAACTCAGCCGCGCGGTCGGTTCCGACGACATCGACGGTTCGTTTGTGCGGGGCGAATACGAATACTTTCAGACCATGTGCGGCCATCGTTGCTGCGGTGATCTGCGCGAATTCCTGCGATCGATTCCGTGTGTCGTGTGCAACGACAGCAACGCCGGTCTCGCGTCCTTTCTGTTGCTTCATGTAGGTCACCAGCCCGTGCGCAGATTCGGCGATGGTGCGTTCGTTGATGGTGGCCGGTCCCATCTCACCCATGATTCCGCGGCGGCCTCCGGTTCCAAACGGGATGGTTGTCCAGAACATGTCGTTCAACTGGCTGACTTGTTCCTCACTCCCGCACAGAAGCTCCTCAATCCGCGCGTGGTAGTTTTGGTAGCACGATTCGCTAAGCCACCGGTTGAGGTTCTCCTGCGATTCATCCTGCAGCAATCCAGCTGCGGCGTACTTTTCGATGAGTGCGGACAGTTCGGATTTCATGGCTTGCGGCGCCTTGTTGCAGCTCTGAGTGTCTTAAAAAGAGCCGAGCCGACGTCCTGCGCCGGCTCGGGTATGCATCGTGCTGGTAAATCGTCAATCGATAAACGTTGATCGGCTGGTTGGCCGGTCATTACGGACTGACAATGGTCACCTTGTTGATGTAGTCAACGTTTGGCATGACTTGCTTGAGGTATGCGTTACCCATCGTCGTTAGCCGGCTTTGAGCGTCGCCTGGTGGTTCGCCGTATTCCTGATTGATTGAATCGACAATCTTCATGCCGTCACCGATGACTCTGCCGATTGGGGCGAACCCGGATCCGCCGCCACGCTGCGGGGCGTCCAGGAAGCTATTGTCCTTGAAGTTGATGAACAGTTGCGTCGAACGCGAGTTTGGCCGACCAGTTTGAGCGTAAGTCAGGTAGCCGCGTTTGTTGGACTTAACAACAGGGTCGTCCTGAATCGACGCTTCCCACTTCGCCGACATCGCCGGGTCACCAGCGATTCCGAATTGAACCATAAAGTTAGGGACGGCTCGAAAGAAACCACACTCAGTGAAGTAGCCGTCTTCGACCAATTCCTTGAAGTGCTGTGCGCCGTTTGGAGCCCATTCCGGATGGATCTCAACTGTGAAGTTACCCTTGGTGGTTTCGAATAGAACCTGAAAGGTTCCAGGTCCACCAGTGGCTGCCACGCCGCCACTGGCTGCAGCGTCAGCTGTTTGAACGGGTAGATCGCCTTCGCCCTCCTCAACGTTTGCACAGCCACTGAGGCTGAGTGCGGCGACGAGGACAAAACAAGTGCTGCGTATCATGATTGACTCCATTCCTGGATCGAGTGTTTTTGTTGAGACGGGATTGTCTTCAGGGACCGGTTGGTTCTCAAGTCGGATTTCGTGGCGATCAACCGGCAAACCAGTTGTTTTACAGTGATATTTGGCCACCGGGCTGCATGATGGTCGCTGTCGCGGATGTTTCGGCGGTGACGCGATTCGCCCAGACGGCGGCGTCCTGTTCGATATATCCAAAGGTGTCGAAGTGGCACGGAACCACTTGTTTCGGGCTAAGAAAATCGACCGCTCTCAACGCATCGTCGGGGCCCATAGTGAAGTTGTCGCCGATCGGCAGGATAGCCAGATCGATTCCCGCTTCGCCGATAAGCCGCATGTCGGAAAACAGGCCGGTGTCGCCGGCGTGGTAAATCGTTGTTTCGTCCAGCGTGAACAGCAGACCTGCGGGCATGCCACCGTTGCTGCCGTCCGGCAACATTGAACCGTGCAGTGCGGTGGTTAACTTCAGTCGTCCAAACTCGTGGTTGAACCCACCGCCAATGTGTTGTGGATGAACGTTGCTGACTCCCTGTTTCTGCAACCATTCACAGATTTCAAAGTTGGCAATCACTTTACAACCCGTGCGTTTGGCGATTTCGACGGTATCGCCAACGTGATCACCGTGTCCGTGAGTCAACGCGATGTGGGTTGGGTTCAGGTCCGCGGCGCTGACGTTCGCTTGTGGGTTGCCGGTCAGGAACGGGTCGATGAGGATCGAGTAATCGCCCGATTGGATGCTGAACGTAGAGTGGCCCAGGAATGTGACGTTGATGCTCATGATTTTGATTCCGAAGATGGTTGGTTCATTCCCAGCTGTTCCATACGGCGGTACAGCTTCGGTCGTGTGATTCCCAGAAGCCGAGCAGCCTCACTGCGGTTTCCGCCGCTGGCGTCGAGAGCACGTTGGATGTGTTCGGTTTCGACCTGTGTTAGCAATGGTTCCAGTTCCATCTGCGATAGCTTTGGAGTCGGACTTGTGCGGCGCGCGTCCATTCCTGAGCGGAACCGCATTGGGAGATGCTGCGGTTCGACGACGATTCCGTCACATTGATCCAGGGCTTCAATGACCACCTTGCGAAGCTCGGTTGTGTTGCCCGGCCAGTGGTACTTTTTCAGTTCGGCCAGCGTCGTATCGGCGAACCCTTCGATCTGTCGCTGCTGGCCCTGGTTCTGCTGTTCAAGAAAATACTGAGCCAGTGGCGGAAGGTCGTCCATTCGCTTTCTCAACGGCGGCAGCGAAATTTCAAGTGTGCCGCACAGCCGGACGAACTCAGGCAGCAAGTCTTCGTTTTCGGATAGTTGTGAGACCAACAGGCAGCTGGATGTCACAAGCCGAGAAGGAGTCTCCGGTTCGCTCGGCGCCCAGCGATCGACCAGCAACCGCTGAATGTCGCGAGGGAGGAACTCGACGGCTCGCAGGAACAACGTGCCGGTCAACAGGTGCGGCAGCGAAGTTTTTTCGCCCGGTTGACTGTCAAACATCCGCTGCAGAGCCGCTGCTAATTCATCTGCTGAGAGCTTTTGGCAATCTAACGGAACGAACGATGTCGAACTCAAATCACTTTCATTGTGACTGACTCGCGCGAGGTGTTCTCTTCC
Organism: uncultured Planctomycetaceae bacterium; assembly: GCA_964485095.1. GTDB lineage: Bacteria > Planctomycetota > Planctomycetia > Planctomycetales > Planctomycetaceae > CAYNWT01. Next base: position 84,116 of record CAZAIB010000006.1, read on the forward strand.
GGATCCCGGTTCGCCGGTGAAGTGAACCGACGCGGTTGTTGAAGTTGCCAGTCGCACCTGTTTGAGCACTCGCAGCATGCTGTTGGCGACCGCGATGACTGATGAGAACCCGTACTGTTGTCTCAACGAAAATCGCAACGACGCAAGTTCGGCGTGCAGCCGTTGGGCCGGCGATGAACCCTGGACTGCGGGGTTTTCAAGCGGGCGAATGAACGTGACAACACGATCAATCACTCCGTCCCTGTTGGCCATGGGGAAATGGTGCATCATGCGGGAGGTCGCGTTGCCATCTTTGTGTGGAACAAACGCAGCCGTTTGCACGTGCTTGCCTTCATAGACCGACGGCGGCGGGCACAGCACGGCCAGCAGGTTCTCCATCGGCGCGTCGTCTGGTGGAGACGCGTAATCACACAGGCCGCCAACGACTTCCCCCGCTGGCCAACCGGTGAGTTCAGCACAGCCCTGGCTAAAAATGGTCACCTGCCGTTTTTTGTCCAGCACGTATACGGGGGCCAGAGCGGCGTTTAGCCACGCTTCAAAACCCGTACTGCGCGAACGTTTGGCCATGGGATACTCAGAGGGACAGTTCGCGGCCGAGTTCGAAGATGGCGTTGGTGTCGAGCACCAGGTCATTCGTCGTGAACAACTTGCGGACCGCCGCTTTGTGAATCTTCATCTTCATGCCGCCCACGCCAATCGCGCCGTACGCAATCGCGCCGTTGCAGTCGGCGGCGGCATCCATTACGCCGACACCTTCAATGCCCGACGGAGGAACAGCGTTCACGTCGATTAGAACCTTAGATCCAATGCGGTCCCGAGCCGCTTCGCTAATGAACTGCACTCCCGCCGCGCCGGCCGCGATGACCAGGTCGGCCCCTTCGCAAGCGGAAACGATGGAGTCTTCGTCGTCGGCTCCAAATGGTTCCAGGTTCCCGCCGCCGATTCGTTCACACGCCGCCACCGCGCGTTCCTGCGAACGTGAGATCAGACGGACGTTGCTTCCCAGACCGCTTAGTATCTGAGCCGCCCGTTGGCCGACTGGACCAGTACCGCCCAGAATAGCGGCCGTGGTTGTATCGGGTTCCAGATGTTTCATAGCGGCCAGAACCGCCGCGGCTGCTGTCGTGTTGGAACCATTCGAGTCCATCATCACGGACACACTTAGCGGTCCGAAGAATACCGACCGAACCGCAGCCAGAAGTTCTTCACCCGAGGCGACGTTAGAACCACCAACAAAAATTGCAGTGTTCTTCAGGTTGCCTGGGCCTCGGGTAAACATCGCCCCATGCACCAAGCCTTCCACCGCGCTGGGAATGACGCCGCCGTAGCTGAATAGTTCATCCACATCGGAATCGACCGCGACCACGCGATCGAAAACGCTTGGTTGAGCATCCGTGTCCAGCTGGATCAGTATCTTCTTCATATCACCATCAAGCCAAAAGAAGAGCCCGGTTCAACCAACCGGGCTCTTTCAATTCTCTTCAACCGTTCAACCAGGTCGGCAGTTTGCCTTCCCGATCTCGGCACCTGCGGATACCGACCGAACGGAACGTCGCCTTAGCCAGCGTAGAATGGGTGAGCAGCATCGCCCTTCTTGGCGAGCATCTCGTCCGCACTCGGCTCGTTGTTCATCGCACGGGCGATGGACAGCTTTGTGGCTTCGTAGTTGTACTCGTAGATCTTCTTGTCGTCGGCAGCTTCCCAGTGAATGAACACGCCGCAGACGATGCAAAGCTCTTCGCACTGGTCCTTAGGAATGACACCCGCTTCGACAGAATCGGCAACAGCATCGGCGACAGCTTTTTGAGCCGGACCAAACATCTGAACCGCCTGGCGAGCGCCTTTGATTGTCACTTTGGTGACCATGACAGTTGCTGGCTTAACTGCCAGGTTTGGTGTGATGACGGCCAGCAGGTTGCTGTGCCCCATTTTCTGATCAGCCAGAGCGTTTGCGAACGCGGTTCCCACAGGGCCGTTCTTGTCACCGATCAGGAGATCGATGTGAGAAACTTCATTACCTTCACCAACAAGGGCTTCGCCCACAAACATTGACATACTACTCAACTCCTATTTAGACGCGGCAGCATGCCGCTTTGGACTGATCGAAATCAGATTTGCAACAACCCGTCATTTCAAAGAAACCGGGTCGCAACTTCAAGGAACTCAGACCACCTGGGTTCCATTGGACAAATGCGGGGCTTTCAGGAGCCGCCTGCCGAAAGAAAACGCATGGAACAGCCCAACTATGCGTCCGGCCCGGACGAACCCAAGGTCTGCATCCGGGCACGCACCTGCCGGACGGTTAGCAGTTGATGCTGTTCCAGTCGGACGGTGTTGAGCAGGAGTTGTTACCGGCGCCGCCGTCCACGGTTCCGACCAGCGTTAGGTTCGGCGCGACGTTTATGGTGTCGTTGCCGCCAAGTAATCGGACGAACACTTCATCGTCGTCGTCTTGCTGCACCGTGTCGCGTTGAGATTGAACCCCGCCGACTGTTTGCTGAAAGCGTACGAAGTTGGTGGTCACCAGCGTGACATCAAGAAAATTAGAGTCGTCATCCGCATCGATCATAAACATGTCGGCTCCGGCGTCGCCCGACAGCGCATCGTTGTCCGCTCCGCCGTCCAGTTCATCGTCACCATTGCCGCCCATCAGAGTGTCGCTACCCGCCAGACCGTAGATGATGTCGTTATCGTTGCCGCCACCGATCAAGTCGTGGCCGCCATTGCCCCACAGGGAGTCTTCATCTGCTCCACCCCGCAAAGCGTCATTGCCCTGGCGTCCTCGAATCAAGTCGTTGCCCGCACCGCCGTTGATCGTGTCGTTGCCAAGTCCGCCGATGAGCGTATCGTCGCCTTCAACGCCCGCCAAAATCACGTCGCCGTCAAACCGCCGCGCGTCGATGCGGTTGCCGTCCACGCCGCCGGTTAGCTTGCCGGTTTCGAGATCCTGAAATTGCACCGTGCCGCCGCCCGAACTGAGGACTCGGTTGAGGTTCATTTCAAAATCAACGTTGGCTTGGACTTCAAGCTGGTCTGTCCCGGCACCCGCGTTGAAGAAAATGCCACCGCCAGGAACATCCAGCGTCAGGTCACTGGCCACAACGCTCATTGTGTCTGAACCGATTCCGGTATCGACGGTCAGGTCGCGGAGTCCCCGAGTTTGCAGACTGTTTTGGTTAAACGAAACCGTGTCGTTGCCGCCGCGAGTATCGACGGTGACTTGAGAGACGTCATGCACTCGCATCGGCACGATTTGCGTTCCACCTGCATCACCCCTCAGCATCATGGAGTAGTCACCGGCAAGGTCCGCGTCACCCCTGGCTGTCAGGTTGTCATCCAGACCTCTGGTTCTGATCGTCGCCATGTTGACTTCAGAGACGTTGACCTGTTCGAACTCAGTAAACCGCAGATCACTGGCTGAATCGACAAGAATGCGACTTACTCCGGGATCGTTTGTGACAGGGCGATATTCGATGTTCAGAGACGTGTCACCAATTACGCTGATGTTGTCTGAGGAACCGGAACTACTCTGTATATCAATGCCGTTGGGCAGGTCAAACAGGCCGCCAAATCCATAGTCGACTGTCACGTCCAGGCTAGCCGGGTTGGTTCCGTCCAGAACAATGCCAGCCGTCGTGCCAGTGTCAGCGGATTCCAAAACAGTCGCTGTGCCGGCGTCGTAGATCTCAAACTGGTTGCCGTTTCGGCGGACTACAATGTCCGTCACATTGGCCGGAACCTCATACTCAAACGTCTGAATCAACTGCCACACATACGCACCCGGCCCATTTGTGATGACACCATTGCCCGGGTCGAAGTCGCCTCCTGAACCGTAGCCCGCCACATGAACGGCGCCGCTATCCGCAACGGCAACAGCGTTTGCGAACTCAGTATCGGCCAGTCCTGCCCAGACAAACTCACCCGCGGAATCGTACCGCGCTGCGAACACGTCCTGTGCCACGGATGCTGTCAGATTGGAGATGTCAACGCCCGGGTCGAAGTCTATTCTGCCGCTCAGGTTTCCCGTCGCATAGACGTTTCCGTCGGTGTCTGTATCCAGCCCGGCAATCGCCAAGTCGCCATTGTTCTCAGCGAATTGGTTCGTCCATACGTGAGTCCCGCTGGCATCGAAGCGGGTTAGAAAGTGTTCGTGTCCCGTGGTCCGATTACCGGAAACGGTTGAACGATTGTCAGTGACCGCGGGGTTCGGGTTCAGGTCGACAGTGCCAACATGCGACGACGCGACGAACACATCTCTGGTGGATTGGTCAATGGTAATGGCGTGGCCCAGGTCACGGCTGCTGCCACCGACCTGTCGAGCCCACGCCAGCTGCCCGCCTTGTTCCAGTCTGGCGACAAACGAGTCTTTCCCACCGGCACTGGTCAGGTTGAAGGTTGTCGAGCGGGGGTCGAAGTCGACTGTCCCCGCAAACGATCCGGTGATGAATGTGTTTCCGCGTCTGTCGGAATCAATGTCTGTCACTTCGGTTCGAAATGAACCGGTTCCTTCCAGCTGTGAAATGAACCTGGAGTTACCGACCGAATCGAACTTCAACACATAGCCGTCTCGACTGCCGCCCGCGGTGCGCGTATCGACGCCGCTACCCGCTTCGAAGTCAATCGTTCCGGAGAACCAACCGCCGATGTACGAACGGCCGGCGTCGTCCACGGCAATCCCATTGGCAACTATCCGGCCGGCACCACCAATACGCTGAACCCATTGAAGATTCAGTGACGAGTCCAGTTTCGCGACGAAGACATCACCTGGCCCGCCGTTGACCGATGTTACGCCCGGCCCCGGATCGAAGTCGGTCGTCCCATCAAAGTGACCGGTAACGTAGATGTTTCCGGATGGATCGACAGCGATTCCGGTCGCTTCAACGCCGTCCGCACTGGAAAATTGTCCCGCTGCAACGAAGTTGCCTTCAGAGTCGAGCTTCGAAATGAAGGCATCCGTTTCCGCGGACGGTCCCTGAGCCGTCAATGGGAACGAGCCTGGCCCAGGATCAAAATCTGTCGTACCAGCAAAACTTCCCACGCTATAAACCGCGCCGGTGGAGTCTGTCGCGACGTCTTGTGCGTTCTCAACAGCACCACCATCAAAACCAGCGACAAACCCAAACGCGGTCGCGCTGAGGAGAGCGCGAGTTTCCATTGGTTCGACGTTAACGTCGGTTTCCACTGCTCGGCGGCGAGCAGTCCGGGTTTCAGATAGCGAAGCGAACAGTGATCGGAGGCTGAACGGCATAGCAAACTCCAGCAGCAGGGCCACAAACGCAGGCACACAATACTTTGCGCGCGAACTTTCCTGTGGTTGTCTTCGGCTGCCAGGCGACGATGACAATGTTCAGTCGTAGCGAAAGTCGACACATCCCGTCGCTTCCTACGAACTCGTCACGGGTCATGCGCGTTACTCATGGAGACCCGTTGCGACCCCGTTTTGTTGTCTGGTTTACCAACACAACGCGACCGGTTCTTTTTACTGCGGGCGGAGATACCAAAATCTCAAATCTCAAATCTCAAATCTGCAAATTGACCCAAAATCCCCTGCAACACAACGTTGCCTTGTGTGGTGAGCCGCAAAGGGTAAAACTCAATGGGTCCGGATTACCTAACGGAACCCACACAATGTCTCGCCTTTGCTTAGCTCTCATCTGTCTCTCTATGACCTGCGTTTCAGCAGTCGCCGGGGAAGATACCACCCATAACTGGCCCCGTTTCCGCGGCCCCGCCGGAACCGGCCATAGTTCAGAAACCAAACTGCCCACGCAGTGGACGACTGACTCCGTCGCGTGGAAAGTCGATCTGCCAGTTGATGGCCACTCATCGCCGGTCATCTGGGGCGAACACATTTTTCTGACCGGCACTACGGGCGGTGGAGAAAGCCCCGTGGAGAGACATGTCATTTGTCTCGAACGCGGAACGCAAAAAGTCGTCTGGAACAAAGCCGTTGCCAAAGGCGAAGGCGAGAAGCTTCACAAGATGAACAGCTGGGCCACGCCTAGTTGCGTGACCGATGGCGAACGAGTCGTCGCCTTTTTCGGAGCCGGTGGGCTGCACTGCTTTGACTTCGAAGGCAACCTGAAGTGGAGCCGCGACCTTGGGCAGTTTCCCGGCAGTTGGGGTGTTGGAGCCTCGCCAATCATTCACGGCGACATGGTCATCCAGAACTGCGACGCGATTGGCAACTCGTACCTGCTGGCCGTCAACAAGAACACGGGCAAAGATGTTTGGAAGACACCACGCCGCGATAAGCCTAGAGGTGGGTGGAGCACACCGGTTCTCATCGAAACGAAGTCTCGTAAGGAACTTGTGTTGAATGGTGAGTTTGGCGTGCAAGCCTATGACCCGGCCAACGGCAAACCGTTGTGGTTCTGCAAGAGCTTCAACGGACGCGGGACGCCTGCTCCGGCGTATGGACATGGAAACCTGTACGTTGTCAGTGGCAAGCCCGGCGACGTTTACGCTGTGAAACCTGGCGGCGCAGGCGATGTCACTCAGTCGCACATGACCTGGCATAGCCCACGTGGGGGTGGCAGAGACTTGCCGTCGCCAATCCTTGTTGACAACTATCTTGTTGTCCTGGGGATGCAGGCGATCGCCACTGGCTATGACGCCATCTCAGGCAAAGAACTGTGGAAATCGCGTTTGGGCGGAAATTACTCTGGTTCGCCTGTTGCTGCGAATGGATTGGTGTACGCTGCGGCCGAAGATGGAACCGTAACCGTTTTGAAACCGGGCAAGACCTGCGAAATTGTTGCGAAGAATCGAATCAAATCGCCAGTTGGTGAGGCGTTCCGTTCTTCCATGGCAATCAGCGACGGACAGTTGTTCCTTCGAAGTAACAAACGACTCTACTGTGTGGGCGACCGCGGAAACAAAGTCGTCAAACGAGCCAACTAGAACGAGCAAACGACGAAATGATTGAGTATCAGCTACCCGAGATCCACGAGGATATGGAAGACTCAGAAATCGAAGAGTGGCTCGTGAAAGAGGGCGACGAAGTTCTGGAGAACCAACCGCTGCTACTTGTGCTGACAAACGTATCGTCGGTTGAGATTCCTTCTCCAGCCGACGGCGTCATCGCTCAGCTGGTACTGGCCGAAGGCGACTCCGTCGAACCCGGCGACGTCATCCTACACCTGGAAGAACACGAGTAGCCCACCCGAGCACTGTCACCTCTCCCGCTTGCGGGAGAGGTCGGGCTCTAAGCCCGGGAGAGGGCCGGCCCCGCGCAACACCCCCCAACCTTCGTCCCCGCGCATCCAAATCGACCAGTGCCGCAGGAAAACAACCTCCGCCCACTCCCTACCGAGAAGCCTTCAACCCACCAATCACCGCTTTCAACCGAGCATACTCCTCCGGCGACTCCTCAAGCGGCTCATCACTAAACGCCGGCAGCAGCTTCTCCCACACCAGGTCCAGTTCACCCTTCATGTCGCTAATGTTCGCCGTGATAGCGATGACAGCATCCTGTTCGGGAAGAACAATGCAAAACTGACCGTCCTTGCCGTCACCCCGGTAAGCCTGATGCCGACAACGCCAGAACTGAAACCCATAGCCCTGGTCCCAGTCATTGGCTGGATCGCTGCCGTTGGAAACCTGTTTCGATGTCGCCGCATCGACCCACTCTTCGGGAACCACCTGTTTCCCGTTCCACTTTCCGCGTTGCAGATACAGCTGGCCAAACCTAGCGATGTCCTCGGTTCGAAGATGCAAGCCGTAGCCGCCGATCGATATCCCCTGCGGGCTCTTGTCCCACTTCGGCTTCTGAATTCCAAGCGGTTCAAACAGCCGCGGCGTGAGATAATCCAGGACTGTTTCCCCGGTGACCTTCTGCACGATGGCTGACAACATGTAAGTCGCTGGAGTGTTGTATCGAAAGTGCGTGCCCGGTTTGTGTGGAACCGGATGAGCCAGAAACGCCTTCGCCCAGTTCTTTGATGCTCGCCAATTGACTTCGTCCTGATGCCCCGTGTTCATAGTCAGTAAATCGCGAACGCGCATCGCCTTGAGCTTCCAGGTCGGCTTTGCAGGCGCATCGTCGGGAAAGAACTTCAGCACACGATCATCAAGGCTTAGCTTTCCTTCAGCGATCGCCAGTCCGACAGCCGTCGACGTGAAACTCTTGCTCAGCGACCACAAAATGTGTGGCTTGTCTGCCGACTGCGGTTCCCACCAGGCCTCCGCAACAACCTGTCCATGTCGAACAAGCATGAAGCTGTGCATCGAATCCAACTGGCTATCGGCGGTCTGAATGAAGTCTCGGATTGCGGCCGAAGAAACGCCCTGTGATTCGGGAGTGCTCCGCGGCAGTGCGTTGGTTGTGGACATTGGATTCTGCAAAGCGACCAGCCACTCCAGCGACTGCTTTTGCCACGCATCCCACATCGGCCCCTTGTAGCCGTTAAGTCCGTGTCCGCCGGAAGGTAGTTCAAGGTACTGGCTGGGAACGTTGTTTTTCTTCAATGCGGCAATCAAGGCGCGGCTGTTGTCCGGAGGAACCGGCTTATCGTCCACGGCATGAGCCAAAAACATTGGCGGTGTATCGGCCGTGACTTGTGATTCGTTCGAATACAGTTCCATTAACTCGGGCGTAGGGTCTGTGCCCAGCAGGTTCTTCTTCGATCCACCGTGAGTCTTCGCGCCCATCGTGACTACGGGGTAAACGAGAATTGCAAAGTCCGGGCGGCAACTCACGCGTTCGATCGGATCCTCAGCAGCCTTCTTGCCGTTGTCGAAGTGCGTTGCGGCTGTGGAGGCAAGATGGCCTCCTGCGGAAAAGCCCATGATGCCAACTTTCGCCGTATCAAGTTGCCACTTTTTCGCATTGGCCCGGACGGTGCGGATAGTTCGTTGAGCATCCAGAAGCGGAACTGCGTGCCGACCCGCTGGCAATCGATACTCCAGCACAATCCCGGTAATGCCATGTGTGTTTAACCACTTCGCGATGCCATGTCCCTCTCCACCCGTGACCAGCATGCGATACCCTCCGCCCGGGCAAATCACGACTGCCGTCCCGTTTGGTTTTGCCGGTCGATGAACCGTAAAGAAAGCATTGCCGTCTTCAGTCTTCCCGTCTCCAACCGGCGCCGGCCCGGCCCAAAGCGGCGTTCGTTCCGAAACCGACTTCGTATCAGAGCGCGGCTGTTCCTGACCATCAGCAGTCGCGGCCAGCGGCAGAACCACCGTAAGACAGACCAGGAAGTTCTTCATGATTCTCATCCCGCAAGATGTCTTGTTGTTGAACACGGCTCCCACAGTGTAACGTCTAGGATGTTTCGAGACGTCTGCACACACCAGCTCGGTTACCCATGGAACCAACAGTCGCTGAACCCACCCGCAGCGAAGTGCCTCAACAATCGAGCGGCCGCTACGCGCGGATCGGGATCGGTCTAATCCTGCTATCCGGAGTGTTTTGGTTCTCGCTGTTTGCAATTCCGTTTACCCCGCTTTCAACCACCAATAAAGCATTGCTCGGCGGGACGTTGTTCGTGGGGGTTCAGATTGCGTGGTGGAGCGGCGCAGCTTTGGCCGGGCCTCGTGTCGTCAGTAAGCTGACGGGTTGGGTTCGTCGCAAGAAGACCGACGATCCCGACTGAGGACCATGGCGAAGAATGTCACTCCACAAGCTTGCGGTGCGAACTGGCGAACCCGTTTGTTTTAGTCTTTTTGCGCGTCTTGACAGTGTGCCTGCCGCCTCTAAAAACATGCTGCAAACTGCCCCAGCGGTAGATTTATAAATTCTGTTGTCCGATTCTCGTCGCAAGTGCGTTCATCCAATTGGCAGCTGACAGCATGCGCGGGTCCGAATATGTCTAACACACCAACAATCGAGGCTTTCGAAGCACTCTGGGATGCGGGAACTCCGCCTGATCTCGTGGCGTTTGTTGGCGATGCGCCCGTGTCCAGCGGAGCGTTGTTTGGGCTGATTGCTGAGGACATGCGGCGTTGCCATGCGGCCGGAACCAAAAGGCCGTGTGAGTATTACCTGGAACGGCTTCCGCAGCTGGGGACGGAAGAACAGCTGGACGTGATTTACCACGAGTTCCTGGTGCGTGAGGAAGCTGGCGAACAGCCTTCCAAATCCGAATATCAAAAGCGTTTCCCCGCACTCGCCGATGCCATTGCGCGGCAACTTGCACTACACGCGGCCCTGGATGCTTCGATGGATGAATCGACCGAACTCGGCACACTGCGCGACTTCCGCTTGATTGAGGAAATTGGCGCTGGTGGCATGGGCAAAGTCTATCGCGCTCACCACTCTCGACTTCACAGAGACGTTGCGGTCAAGGTGCTGCCGCCGGAACAGTTTCGTGACCCAGTCGCGGTCGGTCGGTTCGAACGCGAGATGCAAGCCATCGGACAGGTCATGCATCCCAACATTGTTCAGGCGATGGACGCGGGTGAGGAAGATGGTCGCCACTATCTGGCTCTTGAATTCGTCGATGGTACGGACGCCCACAAACTGTCTCGCACATACGGCGAACTTGCCGTTGCGGACGCGTGTGAGATCGTGCGGCAGGCGGCACTCGGTCTGCAACACGCGCATGCTTTGAACCTGATTCATCGGGACGTCAAACCATCCAACCTTCTGGTATCAAAAGATGGAGTTGTGAAGGTCGCCGACATGGGGCTGGCGCTACTGCAGCAGCCGACCATGGTTCGCGGCGATCTGACTTCGACCGGCCAGATACTCGGGACTCTGGACTACATCGCTCCCGAACAGATTGAAGACATGCACGACGTCGATGGCCGTGCGGATCTCTACAGTCTCGGCTGCACGCTGTACCAACTACTAACGGGGCATGCGCCGTTTGCTGCAGAGAAGTATGCCAGTTTGCTGAAGAAGCTTAGAGCGCATGAGCAAGTGACCCCGGAACCCGTCAGCACCGCGCGGGTCAGCGGTATCGTGCCATCACAGCTTCAGGAAATTGTCCATCAGCTATTGGCCAAGCGTCCTGACGAACGGATTGCGTCGGCGGGCGAAGTTGCCGAACTACTGGAACGCTTCACTATTGGTTCGCAGCTTGCCCAACTGGTGGCTCATCACCAGGGAAACCGCCAGTTATTGGGCCAGTCAGACGTTGCGCCAGAGGACGCGCCTACGGTTGTTGAATACTCGCAGACGGCCGACACGGTGCCGGATTACCCATCGCAATACCCAGGCACGCCTGATTCGACGAACGTCTCAGACCTGGTACGTAACCGGTCGAAGTCAGGTGGCGGAAGCCTACGTTGGTTCGCCGTCGGTGGCGTACTTGTTGCCGCGCTGGCCGCCATGATGTTCGCCTCGCAGATCAAGGGGCTGTTTGCCGGCGAAGGCATGGTCGTGATCAAAGCGGACGATTCGGTGCTGGTTTCGATCACTCAGGAGGTGAATGGTTCTGAACGAGTGCTCGTCAAAGAATCGAGCCAGCGCACATTCGAATTACCGGCCGGTTCAGATTATCGCGTTTCCATTGAGGAACCGGAAAGCGACATTCGCTTCAGGACAGAACCGTTTCAGGTCTCCGCCGGCGCGGAGACTCCGCTAGATGTTACGGCGCAACTAGCGGCCGCTCGGCAACGACTGTCGCGGTTGACGTCTGCTGATGATGCTCCTGAACAGGAACCAATCAAGGACACTGTTTATGCCGTTGATCCGACGGCAGGCCAGTCGTTGTTTTCGTTGTCTACGACCGAGGTGCGGGCGTTTCTAAGCTGGGCGGAAGCGAACGGGTATAGCTCTAACGGCAGTAACCTGGTGACTCCGGAAATGACGGTGCGTGATCGCGGCAATGTCCACATCGATGCGGATCGTGGTCAGGCTGGGTATCTGCTGGACCGCTTTCGGAACAGCGGTGTTGGTATTTTTGCCCTGCAGTTAGAAGGCGCGAAGCCTCTGGATGATGCGACACTCGCTGCCTTGGAGGCGTCGAAGATTCTCGGCCTGTATCTCAAGTGCCCTGTCGATGACGCGGCGATGGCCAGGCTCCCCAGGACAGTGCAACGACATCTGCATGTGCCTTTTCACGTTGGGACGACGAACAAGACGATAGAAACTATCGCCGCTCGGTTCGCGAACTTACTGATTCTCACTTTGCCGGACTTTTCCGCCGTGTCTGCCGATCGACTGACTTTGCTGGCCGATCGTCCCATTCGTGCGTTGACCATAGGGTCCGGCGTCACCAACGAACACATTCGCGAGATTGCCCGGTTCCCCGCGACCTCTCAATTGATCGTTAGCGGACAAAGCCTATCGGACGAAGCCCTGACGCATCTTCGGGAGTTGAAATCGCTTCGAACGCTCACGCTTAACGCTCCGTTAGTCACGAAGGCCGCAATCGCTGATTTCGTTAAGGCGATGCCAAAGTGTAAGGTGTCGTCGCGGTTTGGTGTTCTGACCGGCAGTGAATATGGGGCGGACGCACCGGAATAGTTCCGCCGCGAATCGACGTGGTTTTGCCTCGTTGTCTTCAGCCCGTTATGGTACCGAACACAGAAACCACGCGGGCCAGTGAGGATCTAACGTGACGCTCAAACAGAAGATTGACGAATACAAGCAACAATCCGCAGGCAAGGCGCCGCCGGAAGCTGTTGCGGTCATGCAGCGATGCACGGCCGAGCTTCAGGCCTCTCTGACAACAAGAGACATTCCCGCGAAGGGTGATGCTTTACCGGCGTTCTCATTGCCAGATTCCCATGGCAACGTTGTGTCGTCCACGCAGTTGTTGGAGAAGGGACCGTTGGTGGTCACGTTCTTCCGAGGCATGTGGTGACCCTACTGCAACTTTGAGCTTGATGCTCTGAACGCCGCGGTCGCGGAGTTCCAAAGTTTGTCAGCCACATTGGTCGCTGTTTCGCCACAGGGAGTAGAACACAATCGCAAGCTGATTGAAGGACGCAGCCTGAACTTCGAAGTGCTGTGCGATCAGGACAACGCATACGCAGACCAACTGGGTCTGATGCACGGTTTCGCAGACGACCTCAAGGGAATCTACGGTCAGTTCGGAATCAACCTGGACAACTTTAACGGCAACACAAAGTGGGAACTGGCCATCCCATCGCGGTTCGTCGTCGCCAGCGATGGCAGGATTGCCGCGGTCGATACCAACGCAGACTATACGCTGCGTCCGGAACCAACGGAGACGCTCGAGGTTCTCAAAAGTATCGCGTGAAAAGCAACAAGCTTAAAGCGTTCAAATTGGTTCGAGCTGAGATTGCGGACGCTCGTTGAACGCGGCGGGCTCGGTAGATCAATCTGCATCGCGTTGATACGAACCGGTACCCCCGGGCTCGCACAGTTTAGTCCCGCCAGTGAACTCGGTTTTGTTGGTGCTATCCACGTATCGTGTCAGGCCGTAATGAGCGAGAACCCATACGAGCAGTTGAATGCCACTGACACAGAATCGCACCACAACGGCGTTTTCATGTGGCTCAAAGTGATACTGTGGCGGGTATCTATGCTGCTGGCGTTTTTTGGATTAGGCGCTGTAGTTGGTTTGGTAGCGTCAGTGCTCGCCGGATTTGCATTCGTGCCGGAACCCAGCAGTGGTCTCTCCTATGGGCAGCAGTTCGCTTTTATCACGGTCCCTGCCTGCACACTTCTTGGCGCGGCTATCGGGTTCTCTTTGGGACTGGCGTATTTCAAGCAACGGATCATCGCGGCGGTGTCTTTGATCGCCACTTCGTCGATCGGCTGGCTCGTGACCTCCAGCCAGTGGGATTCTCAGCTCAGGAACTACGGACCTGACCGATCGGAAGTCGTGCTATACTACCCGCCTACAGGTATGTGCATCCTCGGTGTTTGTGCGGCGGTCTGGATCCTGACTAACCGCGCGGTGAATCGCAGACGTGGAACCGAAACGGAACACTCACACACAACCGAACGCTGAGCATGAGCAATTGAAAACCAGTATCGCGCCCGGCGTTCAGTGAGGGCTTCCTGAGATGTCCATCAAAGACGATCGCTTTGTGTACCCAAGTAGTGGGCACGAGACGCATGAACCAATCGACTATTCCAGCTGGTTAGTGCGTCTGATTACATGGGATGGCATTGTTCCCATCATCATGCTTTCTGTGCCGATGCTCGTCCGCCGGTTCGGTCCGCAGAACAACGACGGGGCAAGCCTCATCGCGGTTGTGTTTGCGCTCATAGTGGGCATCTTCCTGCGATTTAAGTTCGGAATGCGGCACATCAAAGAGAACTACTGCAGCACGATAGTGAAATGCCTGCAGCGGATCGTACTCCTGGCGATGATCTTCGTTCTTGTTGGGCTTGAATCCGTTCTGGCCGTGGTGCCGCGTGTACGAGTGAGACCGGAGGATCTGGTGCTCATGGGGGGCTTCGGAGCCATTTACCTATTGGTGATGTCATCCGTGCTGTACCCTGGTCGGCGCCCTTTGAATGACGCAGATTATGATGACCTCGAAGAGTGGACGGACTCATGACGGTCCAGGCCCTTGGTTCTAAGGGCTCCGGTCTTGGGGCTTCGGCTAGTTCTTCAAGCCGCGGCCCGACGGACCCAAGCTGTTCTACTCCTGCTCCTGAATCGCGTGCAGACGATTGCGGGCGGCGACGAAGAGTGTTCCGTTTGCGAATATCGGCGATGGCTCAATCATAGATCGGAACAGTCGTTTGGCGATTAGCCTTTTCTGTTTCGATAACGCGAGGATGTGGACTTCGGCGTCTTGCAGGCCCAGGTAGATTCGATTCTTAACGATAAGCGGACTGCCGTACGATGGGCTCAATGCGTCATAGTGCCAGTTCGCCCTGCCCGTTGCTGCGTCGTAGCAATGAACAAAACCCTCGATGTCTGACGCGATGACCATACCTTGTTGGATCGCGAGGCCGCCGATGGCCTGATGGCTCAGATCCTTGGGTTTCCGTCTTCGCAGAGAAGGGACGGGAGTAGCCGTTCGTAGACCGCTTTAGGCGGAATCTCAGCGCCCTTGGCGGCTTGCCCGTGCTCTTTCCGCCTGAAGGAGGGACTACGAACTTGCCTGCTCACGCGTGGTAACGTCGGCGCGGCACGCTCAACGAAAAACGGGGTTCCCGAGAATGACTCGGAAACCCCGTGAGTGGACGATACTGGATTCGAACCGGTGACCTCCACGATGTCAACGGGCCGAAATACCAAAAACCGCTTGTTCTAGCTCCATTTTGGGTATGCGGCGTACCCGTTTTGGGTAGGATTCTACCCAAAACTTCTACCCAAGGATGAACCAGACGTGCCACGCCAGTACCTGATGACTTGGGATGAAAAAGCGGAGCGTTGGTTCAAGTGGACGCCAAAGAAGTATGAGCGGA
Source organism: uncultured Planctomycetaceae bacterium (assembly GCA_964485095.1). Taxonomy (GTDB): domain Bacteria; phylum Planctomycetota; class Planctomycetia; order Planctomycetales; family Planctomycetaceae; genus CAYNWT01. The sequence continues at coordinate 99,408 of CAZAIB010000006.1, forward strand.
TAGCTCCCTCCCGTGTTATGAAGGTTAGCTGTCGACAGCTTGGCATGCCCGGAACAAAGACCGGCAGCTACCGGGCAGCAAACCAATGGTGGCAAGAGCTGGTCAGCCAATGGGACCTACAGATTGCCCGAGCGGCTGAAGACGAGTTTCCGCAAGCCACCCAGGATGCGGAAACGCTTGATGAAATGGCCGACTGGCTAAGGCAAAGAAACCGTTCTGAGGAGGCGGAGCAGAAAGCGAAACTCGCCGCAACGATCCGTTCCGCTATCAAACAGGGGCAAGAGCCTGAGTACGACCTTCGTGACATGTTCGCCCACGGTAGCTGGGACATTGAAGATGATGTTGAGTGGAGAGTCCAGCAAGAGTCAGATCTGAACGTATGGAATGATCGCCTGCGGGATCAAACAGCGAGAAAGGCCAAGTCGGACAAGCAGCTTCGAACGTGGGTTGAGAGCTATAAGACCACCATTGGTCCCACTACCAAGCCGCAGTCAATGAGGAACATCGGAAGGCACCTAAGAGAATTCACCGACTGGTTCGGAGAAACGACCTCTGTGGAGACGATCGATGAGCAGACGGTCGATGCCTTCTATGGATACCTCCAAAAGAACGGTAAGGCTCCATCAACGAACCGAGACACATTCCGGATGACGTTTCGGCGTTTCGTGACTTTCTTGGCGGAAAGCAAGCAGATCTCACTACCACTTAACTTGAGGTCTCAAATCTTCCGCTTTTATTCGTCAACAACACCCGACTACGCAGAAAAGTCAGAGATTCGAGATGCGGTGACAATCGCTGGCAACGAAGAAGGGATGCTGCAACTGTTCGTGTTACTCGCCCTGAATTGCGGAATGAACAACGCCGATATTGGGATGCTGCAAAACACTGATATCGACTGGAAGGTCGCCCAGAAAAAGCTGAACCGCAACAAGCTTCGATTCGGGCATGTGGATTGGGCGAACGGAAGGTTGACCCGCCAACGAGTGAAGACCGAAGGGAAGGGCACCGATATCCCGGTTGTCACATATGCCTTATGGCCTGAAACATTACAACTACTGAAGAACCATCGCAGTAGTCACGCAGAACTTTGCCTCACCACCGGTACAGGAGGGCCGCTTTGGCTCCGAGGCGAGAAGCGAAAGGATGAGATCTATCAAGCTTTCAAGCGATGCAAGAATATGTCGATTACTCCAAAGCAACTGAGGGCAGGTGGAGCGACTCTACTTGATGATCATGAAGTATACGGTCGGTTCGTCACCCACTATCTGGCCAATTCACCACGGGGAGTTGCAGATCGGAACTACAAAGCTCCAAGCCAGCAACAGTTCGACAAGTTGGTCGAATGGCTTCGAGTCCAGGTCATGCCGAAGAAAAAGAAACGTCCCTAGCAACGCTCGGGGGGGATCGAACTGGTCCGACTATGCGACAGTCCTGAGGCCACCTACCGCACCCGAAAGCGAATGAACTTCTTGCCGTCGAATCGGAAAACGCCAGCGTTGTGTGTGCCGAGCCAGAGTGCCCCTTTGCGATCCATGTAGACCGACCATTGCAGCACCTCTGTCTTACCGTCTCTGATCGGGTACTTCACAAGCTTCTGCCCGTCGTTTCGCCAAACGCCATCGTCGTAGGTTGCCATCCAGAGATGGCCTTTGTTGTCTTTGGCCATCGACATGAAGTACGGGACATCATCTTCACCAGAAGCTGCAACACCGTCGTGTCGTTTGTAGCTGACTACATGCTCGACAGGTTGCTCTTGAGGTACCTCAAAGCGAAAGCGTGGATTGCAAAACCAGTATGCACTGCCGTTGTCCGTGACAATTGAGCGAATGCCGAAACTACCACCCGCTGGAGTGGTAGTTAGGTGATCTTCGAAGAGCCACCTGTGTGATTTGCCGTCGTAGCGACATGCTCCGAGGGCAGCCGTCCCAAACCACATCGCTCCAATCTCGTCACGATACATGGGTGTAGATCCCGTAAGGGGACCAGGTGGCGTTTGGGAACTTTCGGCGGTACTCGTCGGCACGTTTGATGTGTGGAAATTTGAGGCGAAACAGAGATGTTCCGTCGAAGCGGTACGGGCCATCACGCTCTGTCCCCATGCTGAACCACAAATCGTCAGGGGTCAGCTTCCATTCACCTCCAGCGGTGACCTTCAACGTGGTAAATGCCTTCCCATCAAATCGGCTGACACCTTTCGGCGTATCGAAGTAGATGTTCCCCTTCTTGTCTTCCTGGATGGTCAGGATTGAGTTGCTGCACAGTCCGTCTCGGGTTGAGAACACGGTCAACTGTTCGCCATCAAATCGATAGACGCCTTCGGTGGCCCGTTGACCAGCAAGCCAATGATTCCCGGCACTGTCGTGGTAAACGACCATTAGGTTCGAACCGAGCTTGTCGGCAGGTTTGCCTATGGCGTCCGAAGCTGTTGAAACGTTCTGTTGCCGAACAGGATTGGCAACAGCGTTCGGTTCGCTGGTTGTGAACAGTATTGATGCAAGAAGCCAAATGATCATTGTGAAGAACTCTCAAGCGTTTTCGCTGATCCTACCAGCATGATCGCTGGCCGATACCGGAGTCCGTGTCAACCGAGAACGATCCATCCAGCATCCGATGGCCCGATTAGTCCTGTGGAAACGCCAGTCTTTTCCTCAACGCCGTGTACCGCTGCCCGGTATCCACCCGTCGCACAGCCATACCAAGGGCCTTCTTCGTCCCTACAAGCACCACGAGTTTCTTTCCTCTCGTAACCGCTGTGTAGAGCAGGTTCCGTTGCAACATGAGGTAGTGCTGCGTGTGCAGCGGGATCACGACACATGAAAACTCTGACCCCTGGCTCTTGTGGATTGACAGCACATAGGCGAGGGACAGTTCGTCTAAATCGTTGAAGTAATATTCGACGGGTAGTCCCTCGAAATTGACGGTTACCGTTTGCTCAATGCGGTTCATCTTTTCGATGATTCCCAGGTCGCCGTTAAAAACATCCCGGTCGTAATTGTTCTCTGTCTGAATCACTCGATCCCCGATTCGGAAGCTCCAGCCAAATCGCTGAACTTCGGGGCCACCATCACTCGGGTTCAGTGCGGCCTGCAAAACCTGATTCAGATTTCTGGCCCCCAGGACCGAACGATTCATCGGCGTCAGCACTTGAATGTCAGACTTGGGATCGACTCCAAAGCGACTGGGAATCCGCTCCTTCACCAAACGGACAATCATATCCTGGATGGCTTCTGGTTCTTCCAACTCGACGAAGTAGAAGTCCGTCAGATCCTCCGACTCAGACGGGCTTGGCATCTGGCCATGGTTGATGGCGTAAGCGGCTTTGATGATCCGACTCTGACTGGCTTGTCGGAAAATCTCTGTCAAACGGACGACAGGGACCACCTCGGATGCGAACAACTCGGCTAACACTGAACCGGGACCAACCGAGGGAAGTTGATCCACGTCGCCTACCAGAATTACGCAGGCTCCATTGGGAATCGCCCGCAATACCTGGTAGCCCAGCACGATATCCACCATCGATGTTTCATCCAACACAAACAGATCACCGGTTAGCGGATGGTCTTGATTGCGTTTGAAGTCTCCGTTGACTGGATCAAAATCAAGTAAACGGTGGATTGTCTTTGCCGTGCGGTCTGTTGTTTCGGCCAACCGCTTTGCCGCCCGCCCGGTGGGTGCAGCCAGTACGCATTTCAGTCCCTTGGCAGAGAATATTTCGAGGATGCTACGAACCAGCGTCGTCTTGCCAACCCCCGGCCCTCCAGTAATGACTATCATCTTGTGCTGACATGCTTGGCGGATTGCTTCCTGTTGGGCTGCGGCCAACTGGATATCCAATCGCTCCTCGACCCAAGCCAGAGCTTTCCCCACATCAATGCGTGGCAGCGGATGCGGTATCGCCGAGGCAATTCGGTGAACCGACTGTGCCAACCCGACTTCTGCTCTGTAGAGGGCGGTCAGGTAAAGCCAGGGTTCCCCTTCGACGGAATCACGGATCACGCTTCCTTCTCGAACTGCTGTCTGAACCGCATCCTCAATAATGTACTGATCGATCTCGACGAGCTTGATCGCATGTTCCACCACGCCAGGTGCTGGGTAGCCACAGTGTCCTTGTGAAGCCAAATCCTGCAGCGTGTATCTCACTGCGGCTTTCGCTCGATACGGGCTATTACGATCAATGCCGAGCCTTGCCGCCAGTTCATCGGCGGTCTTGAAGCCGATGCCACGGATGTCGTCCGCCAATTGGTATGGGTTCTCCTTGATCTTGGCAATTGCCTCGTGGCCATAGGTGCCATAAATGCGAACGGCCCGCCCCGACGTAATCCCGTGTTCGGTCAGGAAGAGCATGATCTTTCTGACTTCTCTCTGCTCGTGCCAACTTTGGCGGATTCGCTTGATCCGCTCTGCACCGATCCCCTTGACGTTCAGCAGCAGTTCCGAGGATTCTTCGAAAATGTCAAGCGTGCGTTCTTTGTAGAGGGAAACAATCCGCTCTGCCAACTTCGGCCCGATGCTGCGAATAGCACCTGAAGCCAAATACAACTCAATCCCCTCCGCTGAAGTCGGATGCGTGGTCTTGAGTTCGTCCGCTTTGAATTGCTGGCCGTGTTGCTTGTCGATGACCCAGCGACCACTCGCTTCAACATGCTCGCCCGCCGTTACCGATGTCGTGGTGCCGATTAAGGGAACAAGATCCTTACGTCCTTTGACCTTGATCCTCAACACGGCAAAACCGTTCTCCGGGTTGTGGTATGTCACTCGTTCGACGAATCCGTTCAGGGTTTCAGCCATTTGCTGGTTCGTCATCTGG
>CAZAIB010000007.1:0-69769 GCA_964485095.1 uncultured Planctomycetaceae bacterium
AAAACAGATTGCCAGAGGTGTGAGCCAGTGCGGTGTCCGCATCGGTGCGCCCTTAACTGCAGTAATCAAGGTGTCCGAGTGAACCACAAACGACGCAGTAAGCGCGGCGTCCGAGGCGCACCAGGACGGTTCCCTCGATTTATCGGGTGGCGGACCTGGCAATCTGTAACGATTATTCCGGAGTTGGCGATTTCTCCGGTTGTATTAGCTGTACCGGCGCGCGGAACCGGGGCGCAGGGCGTAGTTGTGTGAGCGTTCTCCCGGAGTGTTCGGCAGTAACTGCCGAAGCTTGGCCTGCCTACATTGTGTCGAGGTCGAAATCCAACCCAGCGTGCAGTGCATCAACCTGCTCGACCTGAGTCGAGTTGGCTGTACGCCGCTCTCCCGCTGCAAGGAACCCGTACATGATTTCGTTCGCATCTGCTGGGCGGTATGTGTCCGCGTAACCCAATGCGTGTCCGATTTCATGAACCACGACGGTCAGCAGGTCCATTGAAACGCCGATCTCGTCATCAGTGACATCAAACGGCGTCTGATCAATGTACCAACCGAAGTCGGCTCCATTGTCGTCGATGCGGATGGAATTGTTGGCCGCTTCACCTAGCCGTGACGATCCGAGTTCCACAACAGAAATCTGCAGTGTCTCCAGAATCGCAAGCTGCTGTCTGGTCAGTGGCTGCTGACGCCACTGCTCGATAGCCGCTTCGACGATGGGCTGCAGTTCGGCTTCCGTTAGAACGCGATCTGATGCTTCAGTCGGTGGCACCCCTGTCGCCAACAGTGGGCTGGCCGCCGCAGGTGTCTGGAACGAATAAGCCTTGCCTGACTGGCTGCCATTGGGATCACTCAGCGGTGCGCCGGCGATGAGATAGCGGTTGGTGATCGCGATGCTGCTTCCAAGATTATCTCCAGCTCGCGCGTCGTCTGCTTCGTGTTTTGCGGTCTCAGTCCATACGTCCGTGTTCCCGACGCGATCAAAGATAAACGCAGCGCCAGCTTTTCCGATGCCTGCGTCAGTCTCTTTGGTTCGCGCGCCAACTGCGATGCGCTCCTGCGTGATATCCACATCAAAGCCAAAGTGATCGCGGATCGCTGAATCAGATGGCGTCAGCCTGGCAGCCACATTCCACTGGTTCGATCCACCAAGATTGCGTCGCAAAACATAGGCGGCTCCGGAACTCAGATCGCTAACATCGGCTTCTTCATTGAATGCGCCAACCACGGCAAGCGAACGGTAGATCGCAACAGAATAGCCGAACCGGTCACCCTGGCTGACGTCGTTGTCTGTATCCGGAGCCTCGACCTTGCGGCTAAGAATCCATTTGTTGTTGTCGTTGCGTCTGTAGAGATACACAGCACCTTGCTGAAGGCGATCACCCGCAACCCGCGGCGCGCCGACGATGAGATTGTTGCCCTCAACGTCGAGGCTAAACCCGAATTGGTCGTCCCGGACCGTGTTGACGTCGGACAGACGAACCTGCTGGGTCCAGACACCATTATTGGCTCGCGAGAAGACATACGCGGCACCGGTGTTCCTTCTAACCGGCCCATCGGCCAGCCTTGAACCGGCAACGATGGTGTCTCCATCAATCGCGACTGCATTGCCGAACCAATCACCCCTTGCGGCGTCGTCGGCCTGAAGTCGCTGGACCAGTCCCCAGTTGTCCTCACCGCCGATGTCCTGGCCAAACACATACACCGCGCCAGAAGACCGGTCTACCGCTGAGTTCTCCTGCAGCGGCGCTCCGACAACAAGAGTGCCACCGTCAAGTGCTACGGAGTGGCCAAACAGGTCGCCGCCATCGACATTGTCGATTCGGTCGGGACTTTGAATCTCAGTGACAAAGGCCCACGAGTTCACACCGGTTCGGCGGTAGATGCTCACGGCGCCGTTGCCATTCTGCTGCGGTGCTGCTACCGCTGCAAAGCGACCCGAGATTGCGACGTCCCCTCCAAAGTTGTCACCCGCCTCGCCATTCAGCCTACTCAGTAGTTCTTCAGGAATGGCTTCAATCTCAACGCGGTGGTCTTCGACTTCGCCGTCTGCCGCCGGACCGTCCGGGGCTAGCCCTCCGTCGGTACTAAAGCGGAATCGTGAAAATGTGATGCCTTCTTCGGCACCGGCGGGAACCTCGAATGTCAGGCGATTCGTGCCTGAAGTCAGCTGCGCATCTCTAAAGATCTGCTCGCCCGCGTCGTTCCAGTCACCGTCGTTGTTGAAGTCAATCCACGCGTTCAATAGCCCGTTGGTTGATGCGTCAATCTCCACTGTGGTACTTGTTTCCGGATTCAGAGAACCGATAAACCTGACGCCATCCTCATCGTTGCCGATGGTGCCTGATTCCGGGAAGAACACATCGACATCGTCACCACTGGTCGCACTTGGCTGACCGTCCGGGTCTGCGTCAACTCCGCTGCCGAGGTAGATTCCATCGACAATGACGTGTGACGCACCGTTGTCTGCCGCCAGCGTTGGATAGTCGGGGTTCTCGAACAGCCACGCTCGGTAACTCACGAAGACCTGCCCGCGAGCGTCCAGTGAATACTCACGAACAATGTTATCGTTCTGGTCGTATTCAGCTAACGAATACTCGGTGAAGTTCCGGCCCGGCAGGCCCCAGCTAATCAGCACATTCCCGTTGTTCAATTCCTGAACCGAACCGGTTGGTCCGACGGCGTAGGTCGGGTGAATAATCTCGCGCACCAGGGTCGCGGTCTGTCGCCGTTCGTCGATCTCGTACTCAGCATACCGCAGTCGCCGATCATCACCGGTGGGCCTGTTCGCATACTGGGGAGTGTCAGGGCAGGGCGTGCCGTTATCAAAGAACGCCAGGTTCCCGTTGGAAAGAATCTGCGCGGTGTGTTGTCCGCACGGGCCGCCCCAGGGATCGTCAGTCTCCAACTGGCTGCGCGGACCGCCAAACGTCCAAATTGTTTCGCCGGTTTCGCCGTCGAACTTCAGGATCGAAGACCAACGCAGGGAAACGATGAAGTCACCGTTGTCGTCGATATCCACTGAGTTGATATGGGCGTACTCCGGCAAACGGTCGATGCCGCCAATGATGTCCTGTTCGATGTCCAACGCGTCCCAACTGTTCCAAAGCAGCAGCTGCTCGTTGGTCTCAGCGTCTACAACCTGAACGATGGAGTCTTCATAGAAGACGCCGTCACGTACGATTCCGTTGTAAGAAATGAAGACATAGTCGCCTTCCGGGGTGAACAGGAAATCGTGAAAGTCGGTGTGGTTCAAGCCCTCACCGACGGTGCTAATTCGATCGATCTCATTGAAGTCGCTATCCAACAACACGATCTCATTGTCCAGGGTACCAAACTCATTGAGCCCGTTTTCCTGGGCGTAAGTGAAGATGCCGTTGTCGTGCAATTTGAAGTCGAAGGTACGGAGTCCCCCGGTGTCGTGAACAAGTTCCGGCACACCGTTGTTATCGACCTTCAACAAGTAAGTTGTGCCATCCTGTGCTCGCGGGGTCAGATAGATGGAACCGTCGGCAGCAGCCTCGGTGTCGTTGGTCTGAATTTCCAACGGGAAGTCGACAGGCAGGTAAAACAATTCGTACGTGCGTGTTCCATCCGTGTCGTTTGACACTTCGATGGTCACAGTTTCACCATTCGCGATATCGTTCAGTTCCACACTGGCACCCGCATTGACCTCTCGGCCATTGACGACAACCTGATCTCCGCGCTGAGCATTCGGTGTGACGGTGATTCCGTCTGTGTCACCGGTTGGATTCACCGCGTACCGCAGGATGTCCGGGGAGAAAGCGGGGTAAACATCAATACCCTCTCCAGCAACCTGAATACCTTCCAGCTCCGGACCAGCAATCAGACCGGCTGTCGCCGCCGTGGTCGCATCACCAAAGTCCAGACCAGTCAATAATTGCCGATTCTCGAGGACATCTGCATGGTGAGAAACTGTGTTGCGTTGAAGTCGTCGTCGTCGATGCATGGTTGCGCCCGTTCAATCAAACTTGACTGTGTCTAGTCCAAAAACGGTTGGTTTTTGGGCTCGTCAGCAGACAATTGAGTCAATTCCCGTCACAATAGGACGAATAGGGCAACTGAATCCTATCAGTTTGCCCAAGTACCGCCCGCCGATTGGCTATATGTACGTTTTCTCTGACAGCGGCCGGCGTGGGTGGCATCAACATCTGCGTGCCAGTGGTTCGACGCAGGGGTTTAGCGGAACTAAAACCCGGGTAGAGATGTAAGACTGACTGGACTATCACCGTCACTGGACATACTTGGAGGGCGTTCCAACGCCCGGTCGATGAGAACCATGGATGCCGCAGTTGCACCGGACTGTGAGTTAGAGAACGCTTAGGACTCAAAGAAATGTTTGCAATCAAACACGTCGCAACCTTGCTGCTGGCACTCACGCTGACGGCTCCTTTGTCCCTTGGGCAGGATCTGGAGCTGGACGATCTACTTGGAACAGGCGGTCAGTTCGGACCCAAGAAGGCCGAAGTGAGTGCGAGGCTGATTACCGGTCGGTTAGAGACCGGAGCGGTGGCGTATCTGCACGTCGATGTGATTCTGCCCCTGAACCACTACATCTACTCGCTGAATCCCGACTTTGCCGGCTGCACCGAAATCACGCTAGGCAAGATCGAAGGTCTGGAACCGATTGATGCCGAGTTCAAGCCGACTCGCAAGCCAAAGGCCAAGTACGACGAGATTCTGGAAGAGACACTAGAGAAGTTCCACGACGATATTACCTGGGTCAAACGCTTCAAAATCACCGACGCACGCGCGGCTGCGATTTCCGGGCAGCTGACAGGTCAGTACTGCACCGAAGGCAAGAACGGGCAGGGCGGAAACTGCACGCCGATTCGCCCACCGGCTGAGTTTGCTGTGGACCTCGAAGTCGATGACGAACTGGCGAGTGAGCCCGCAGAGACTGTTGTTTTCGAATACACAGAACAACCAACACGCGGAAAGAACAATAAGCCAGACCCACTGTCACTGAAGTTCAGTTTGACTCCGGCGAACCCGAAGCCGGGCGATGAAGTTGATTTGCAAATTACAATGAACCTGACGGATGGTTGGCATACGTTTTCGCAGTATCAAGACCCAGCCAACACGGGCCTCCCGACAAAGATTCAGGTGACTCAGGTCGCCGGCCTTGAGCCACTGGAACCAGGCTTCCAGCCCAACCACGAACCTGAGATCGCTGATCCATTTAATGACGGTAAGGAACAGTCGTTGTTTCACGGTGATGTGACCTGGACCCGCCGCTACCGCGTTGTCGCTGACAAAGTGGCCGTGACTGGTTCAATCGAGTACCAGGCCTGCAAGAACGCATGCCTTGGCCCAAAAGCCGTCGACTTCACGCTTGGAGAGCCAACCATCGCGATGACTGCAGTGGGCCCCGCAGACACTGGTCTCCTCTCAGCAGTCCAGGAGTCGGCGTCCGCCTCTGCATCTGACGAACCGGCGAACCTTGCAATGGCATTGTTGTTTGCTTTTCTTGGCGGACTGATTCTGAATGTGATGCCTTGTGTCTTGCCTGTCCTTGCCATCAAAGTGCTCAGTTTCGTCAAGCAGGCTGGTGAGAGTCGGTCCCAGATTTTCATTCTCAACGTGGCCTATGCCGCTGGCGTTGTCACTGTGTTCCTCATCTTGGCTGTACTGGCCGTCACTCTAAAACTGGGTTGGGGAGACTTGTTCCAGCACAGTGCATTCAACTTTGTAATGGCGGCGATGATCTTTGCCATGGCGCTCAGCTTGCTCGGAGTCTTTGAGATTCCCATCCCGGGCATGGGAGGCGGCCAAAGCAAAGAAGGGCCTTCCGGGGCATTCCTCACAGGAATTTTCGCGACGATTCTGGCAACACCATGCTCCGGGCCGTTCCTCGGCCCAACGTTCATCTGGTCTGTGAAGCAAACTCCTATGGTGACCTACCTCGTCTGGGGCATCATGGGTCTTGGAATGGCGAGCCCCTACCTGCTGTTCGCTATTGTGCCTTCAGCCGTCAAGCTGCTCCCCAAGCCTGGTATGTGGATGGTGCGGTTCAAAGAATTCGCTGGCTTCGTCCTCCTACTGACGGTTGTCTACTTCTTCTATGTACTTGAAGATCGATTCGCAGTTCCGTTGCTTATTGGTTTGGTGGCTCTTGGAATCGCATTGTGGATGGTCGGATCGCTATATCAGCACAACGCGCCAGCATCCCAAAAGTGGAAGGTCCGCATCGCCGCCTTGCTTGTGTGCGTTGGCGGGTTCTTCGGTGCTCGAGAATTTGTAAAACCAGCACCGTTGTTTGCGAATGAGCTACCTATCGTCGAAGACGGCCAGACACTTCCTTGGCGTCGATTCTCTGAAGAGCGGTTGTTCGCGATGTTGTACCAAAAGAAAACTGTGATGATTGACTTCAGCGCAGACTGGTGTCAGAGCTGCAAGCTCAACGAACACGTCGCATTGAACACTCCGGAGACACTCGCTCTGGTCAAGGATCACGAGATCGTTCCTCTGTACGCAGACAAGACAAACCGAAATAGCCCTGAGAGCCAGGAGATTCAACGGTACCTTGACCGGTTTAAGAGTATCAGCATTCCACTCACGGTTATCATTCCCAATGGTGACATGGAGCACCCGGTCATCCTGCGAGATGCGTTCACACAAGATACGCTAACCAGTGCTATCAAGAAGGCTGTGGGCAACAATAAAGTCGCTCAGGCAAACTGATTGATTCAATGATCGCAGTCACTGATCTGGTCTTTCAATACCCCAGCTCGCCGTTCGAAATTCGGATTGGCGAGTTGGCTGTTGCCGGATCAGAGAGTGTCGCGGTTGTGGGTCCGAGCGGTTCTGGCAAAACCACGCTGTTGAATCTGCTGGCGGGCATTCTGGAACCTGACTCCGGCGGCATTGTCGTCAGCGGGACTCAATTAATGGGTCTGTCCGATGCACAACGTCGGGACTTTCGCATTGCGAACATCGGCTTCGTGTTTCAGGACTTTGAACTGGTTGACTACCTGAATGTTCGCGAGAACATCCTGCTGCCCTGTTTCATTAACTCGTCGTTGTCCGCGACGACTGAAATCAGACAGCGAGCCGACGAGCTAGCCGGATCGATGGGTATCGGCGACAAGTTGACTCGCCAAATCCATAGACTCTCACAGGGCGAACGCCAACGCGTTGCCATCTGCCGCGCGTTGTTGACGAAACCGAAATTGCTGCTGGCGGACGAACCGACTGGGAATCTGGACCCGGCCAACAAATCGCACATCGTCGAACTGCTAACGAACTACGTGCGAGAAGCCGAAGCGACACTGGTCGCGGTAACTCACGACCATTCACTGCTGCCGCAGTTCGATCGAACCGTCGACTTCAATGAACTTCTGACGGCGGTACCGACCTCGTGAGTAACGCGTTCAGGCTGGCATGGCGACACCTGTGCTTTCACCGCTTGCGAACAGCGATACTGGTTCTGTGCCTGACACTCACGCTGTCCCTGCCGCTATGTCTCCGGTTCCTGGTCAACCGATTCCAAACACAACTCCGCGCCCGTGCGGCAGCAACTCCATTGATCATCGGCGCGCCGGGCAGTCAGTTCGACCTGGCGATTAGCACGCTTTACTTCGACGCCAAACCACCGCCTTCGATTTCGATGGAAACGGCAAACTACGTCACCAACAGCGGGCTGGCCACAGCCATCCCAATGCACGTTCGGTTTCGAGCGAAGAAGTTTCCCGTCGTTGGAACGACGCTTGAATACTTCACCTTCCGCGAATCGCGAATCATGGCGGGAACGCCGTTGGTTCGGTTGGGTGATTGTGTCCTGGGTTCGGCGGTCGCTGAGTCATTGGGACTAAAGCCTGGCGACCGGTTACTTACTGACCCCGAAAACGTGTTCGACCTTGCCGGTTCTTATCCGCTCAACATGCGCATCGTCGGCATCCTCGCGCCGTCCGACACACCCGACGACCGCGCGGTGTTTGTTGATATTCGCAGCGCGTGGATTATCGAAGGCATCGGTCACGGACATCAGGGCCTGGAAAGTGAGAACGATGAAAACCTGATTCTGAAGAAGACAGACAACACGGTCACGGCATCGGCGGCAGTCATTCAATACACCGAAATTACCGACGCCAATGTTGCGTCGTTTCACTTCCATGGAACGCCAGACGAGTTCCCCATCTCCAGTGTTATTGCGGTTCCACCCGACGAGGCGTCCGGGACAAAACTGATGGGGCGATTCGTTTCAGACAGCAGCAAGGTGCGGATGGTCGAACCGCCGGAGGTTGTCGAACAGTTGCTGGCGATCGTGTTCAGAGTCAAAAAGTTCTTCGATGCGGCCACCTGGCTTATCGGGATTGTCTCGCTTCTCTTTCTGGTCCTCGTGACTCTGCTCACGCTGAGGCTACGCAAGCGTGAGATGGAGACCATGTTTAAACTGGGCTGCAGTCGGGGCACAATTGCCCGGCTTCAACTGGCTGAGATGGCAATTGTGCTGGGAACCAGCCTGGTTCTGGCCCTTTGTGTCGCTGGTTTGGTACAAAGGTTCGGAACCGAACTGCTGCAACGCGTGTTAATGTAGACGCGAACGTAGTGGACGAGGTGACGAGTCCCCCCATAGGTGCCGTTCATTCATCGGTGGACTCGGTGCCTCATCCATTACGACAGTTTGCAGCCGGTACCAATTCAAATCGCTGATTCAGGTTTCGCCATGCCCGTGTTTCTTGCCGCAATCGCATGCTGTCTTCCGATCGAGCATCCGTTCTCAATTACCGAAGCTGATATCTACGTCACGCAAACCGGCGCGAGTCTGCAACTGAAGCTGTTTGCCGAAGACCTGGACCGGTTCCTGGTGCTCGAACAAAACGAGACCGGCCTGATTAGTAAGAAGGAAATGGAACGCGGCATTCAGGAATACAAACAGTTCCTCGCCGATCGTGTCATCATTCGTGACGCTGCGGGTGAACCGATCCCTGGCAAGTTAACCAATCTGGTCGGGTTCGAAATTCCCGAGGACGGCATCGATGTTCCGGATCTCATGGAATACACGCTGACTTATCAGTTCGAGTACAAATTTGAGAAGCCGCCCGAGTTCCTCACGTTCGAACAAAACATTACGGACCGCAACTTCACTCTGCCATCAGAAATGAGGTTGGCGTTGAAGCAAGAGGGTAGCGAAGCAGTTTACTCGCGAGTCATCAAGCCGGGCGAACCGCACACGCCGCCCCGGTTTGATTGGAGCAACCCGCCGCTCTCGGAAGATGCGAGCGAGAAGGAATGGGATGAGTGGGTCAATCGGCAGCGTGAAGCGAACCTGGGCATTACCAGTTACGGCAGCGTGTACTCGTTTATCTACCTGACGGATTACGAAGTTCGTCACGAGGTTCTGGTTCCACTGGCCACGTTGGCGGCGATTTTTGAAATCAAACGCAAAGACGAATCGTGGCTTGAGGTCGAAGAACAAGACGCCGCACGCGAGGCGGTTAAGAAGTACTTTGGAACCGGCAACCCTGTCACGATTGATGGCGTCGAGGTGCAGCCGGTGTTCGATCGAATCGATTTCCATGCGTTGGACCTCCGCGACTTCGCGATGCAGGCTCCATCGAAACGCGTCAGCATGGCAAGCGGGCGCGTGGGCCTCATCATGTCCTACAGCACCAAGGGCACGCCAAACACGGTGAAGATGGAATGGACGAAGTACAGTCCCAACATCCAAAAAATTCACTCGGTCGTCTTCGCGTTCGAAGACGTCAGCAAGTTTCGGTTCTCGCGGTTCGCCAATGGCCGTCCGTTCAAATGGAAGAATCCCGGTCGTGAGCCACGGCCGGAGATCTCAGCCATCGCTGCCGAACTGCCGCCCAAACCGGAACTCACGATCCGCCCCATCGCATACGGCGGCATTGGAGCCGGCGTGCTACTGTTTCTATTCGGGCTGAAAAAGTTCGGGTGGAAAGCGATCTTCCTGTTGCTTGTCGGAGCCGGCACTGCTGCCGCAACCTGGACCCAAACGCAGACAGTGGATTCACCGTTCGAAGAACCAACTGGTCTAAGTGATCTCGAAACGCAAACGATTTTCGAAACGCTTCACCGCAATGTGTATCGCGCGTTCGACTACGGGACCGAAGACGAAGTGTACGACGCTTTGGATGCGAGTGTCTCCGGTGACCTACTGAAGGAAACGTATCTCAATATCCGCAAGTCACTGGAAGTGCGAGAGCAGGGCGGCGCGATGGCGCGAATTAGTGAGGTGTCTTATCTGCCGGGCGTTCGGGTTGAAGATGAAACACTGGCCTGGCCCGCGTTCAGGATGCGTTCTAACTGGACTGTTTCCGGAACCATCGAACACTGGGGCCACATCCACGAACGCGCGAATCAGTTTGAGGGTATCTTCACGGTCGAACTGGAAGGCGATTCGTGGAAGATTACCAGCTTCGAGATCGTCAACGAAAAACGCATCAAAGCCAAGACACAGTTGCGCAAGTTCTAAGTCTCCGCGAGGTCCACACCAATGAAACCAGATTTCGCAATCCGGGGTTGCGCGGAGTCTTTGGTCGACGCGGACGTTGATGCTCTTGTTGCAATCGCGACCCCCCACCTTGAAGACCGCCGCCTGCGAGCGTTACTGGTTCGAGACGAGAACCAGGTCGAAATCCTGATCGAAGGCCTGGGCGCGGGTACGTCCATCGAAGTCCGCCGAATCGATGGCGTCTGGACCCAAAAGTCACGCAGCGACTTCAAAACATAATCGCACTTTGCCTCGCGGGTTGAACCTTACTGCTCAAATGTGCAAACTGAACGTACAGAGTGTGCATTGTCCCGTAGGCGGAGTTTTTCATGCAGTCACGAGCAGGTCAGGCCATAATCGCGATCCTAATAATCGGTGGTGCCGGTGGCGCGTTGTATGCGATTCTTGGGAGCGGTAGCGAAGAGGAAGAAGTGGCCGCGCCAAAGAAGCTCGTGGTTCCACTTGCAGCAATCACTCCGCCAACGCCATTGCTGGCAATGGGTATCGAACAAGCAGCGGTCAACGAAGCGTTGGCGGTCTTGTGTGACCCCATCGACATTGAAGCACTGGAAAAGCAGTGCGAGGACCTTATCGATAAGCTTGACCCCAACGACAGGCTCACAGCTCCCGCAGATCTGCGCACACAAAAGGACCATCAGCGTTTACGAATCACTCGGTCTCATCTGGTCCCCGAGTACACAGCGACTTGTCAGGATCCACCAGCGATTCGAGACGAAGTGATCGACTTGCTGAACAAGATTGAGCGCGTTGACTATGGTTTCGACGATGACGACAAAACAGAAATGTACGCCAGACTGGACGAGATATGCTCGACCGGTCCGGGAAACCCACTCCTGGAGTGGATGTCGATCACTGTTGCTGGGGTAGCCAGGAGAGACGATTACCGCGCCTTAGTATTGAATTTGCCAAACGTAGATTGTTCGGACCGATTCAAGCTTCAGGTTGCCGTCGACTACCTGCTTAGTCAGCCCTCAAATAACTCAGTAAAGAGGGACATCTACAGGACCTACGCGCGGTTGCTAGCGGCTGAACTAGGTCGGTTTGACCCTGAAACGGACGATCTTCGATCTGTCGTCGAAACTTACTTCAGCTGGCATCTACAACTGCCCAAGGCAGTGAAGATTTGGGTTCTGTTGGAATGGGCAAGAGCCAAGCCAGACATGCACCCATTCTTTACCAATTACCTTGCTGGCGATGCGTCAGAAATTGTTGGCTGGCACTACAGAGGCGGCGGCTACGCAAACACGGTTGGCGAAGATGGATGGAAGGTTTTCAGTGAAGAGTTCGAGAAGTCTCGGCGTTACTTCTTAAACGCGTGGTCCATGTTTCCCAATCTTCCCTACGCACCTGGACGATTAATCGGGAATGCCCGGGCGGGTTCAGGGGGAAGCCGAACCGCGAGAGAGTGGTTCGACATCACAACGGCCATTCGGTTTGATTACGCGACAGCGTACCAACTATATGTTCCTTCTCTCCTACCACGGTGGGGTGGTAGCGATGAGCAAATGTATGCGTTTGTTCGTGAGTGTTTTGAGACGGACACGCCTCTGACAATTGTTCCGTCCCAGGCGATACGACAGTTTCGCTGGTATCTAAAGCAGGAAGAGAATGTCAAAAGAAACTTCCTTCGGTACTCGCTGGAAACCACGGACCTGCTCAATTTTGTTGCCGACCGGTTGGTGGAATGGAAGAAGGAACATGGGGACCACGAATCGCTGTATCTGGACCTCCCACGCGAGTGGGCCCTGAGCAACCTGATACGGAACCGCATGTTCCTTGAGGCTGCTCCATTGATCACCAACTTTGAAGAGGCGATCAGTCTGGATGGCATTTCCGAGACCGGCGATCCGATGTTTTGCCTGCAGGCAGCTAAGGCGATGGGGGGCGAGAACGCCTCAACGTTGGATGATCTTGAGCAACGTTTTGCCCAACCATTTTCTGAGTTCTCGATGTCAGAACTTGAGACATGGAACGAGGAAGTGAAACAGCAGTCTCAGACAACGCATGGTCCGTACCTACGGGCTCGAGCTGAGTTCATTCGTGTCCAGGCCCAATTGGCAGCCGGGCAGGAAGCGCAGCTTCACTGTGATACTCCCACTGCATGCTGGGAGGCCTTGCGATGCGACTTGTCGCTGGATGACCGCGACACGCTTGAGCTTAGGGAAACCAAAGGAACCCGCCAATCCGGCTGGTGGAACGTGGCCTCTAGGATTTCCTTCCCGTTGCCGTATACGCTCAAAGCGAGTATTGAGCGAGTTGGCGAAGCAGACAGCGATTTAGCGATCTTACTCGCTCAAAGGCCCTACGACCCGAGCATCCTGCCAGCCCCACTGCGGCGGTTTAAGAAGCATGCGATATTCGAACTGCCCGCTGGAAAGCAGCTACAACTTGAGGTCCGCGTCACAGCAGACTCGGCGACCTGTTTGGTTAATGGTAAAGCAGTTTCGGGTGACGTGGACGAAATGTCTGATGAGTTGACCGTCTGGTTTGAAACGCGGACCCCACTACGGATTAGCAACATCAAGGTGGTCACCAGGTAGCCAGTGAGAAGCGTATCGGCGAGATAAGCTCCAGTCGCACCGTCGCTTGCAGTAGATGAGCTCCGCCATCACGATGGGAGTATGACGTCTTCAGAACCAACTTCTCCGGCCGCGAAGCCAGCTCGGCAGATTAGTGTCGACGTGTACCGCGGTATGGTCATGTTTCTCATGCTTGCGGAGATACTGCATCTTTCGCATGCGGCAGATCGATTTCCTGGCAACAAATTTCTGGAGTGGTTGCAGTTCCATACCTCGCATGTTGCCTGGGAAGGTTGTTCGCTGCACGACTTGATTCAGCCGGGCTTTACATTCCTGGTCGGTGTGGCGATGCCGTTTTCGATCGCCAGTCGGATGAAGCGGAGCCAGTCTGCAGGTCGCATGCTGCTGCACGCTGCCTGGCGATCGTTGTTGCTGATTGTGATTGGAATTGCCCTGCGTTCGATGGATCACGAACGAACCAACTTCACGTTTGAAGACACGCTGACTCAAATCGGCATGGGGTACTTCTTTGTGTTCCTCATCGCGTTAGCGCCGCGGTGGGTTCACTACGCTTCCGCTGTGGCGATTCTGGTTGGCTTCTGGGGCGCGTTCGCATTGTCGCCTGCTCCGCCCGCTGACTTTGACTATCCGGCTGTGGGAGTCGCTGAAGACTGGCCGCATCACCATGACGGTTTCGCATCGCGGTGGAACAAAAACAGCAACGTGTCCTGGCAGGTGGATCAATGGTTCATGAATCTCTTCCCGCCAGCTCCACCGTTCGATTGGGAGATCGAGGAAGGAAAGAAAGACAAAGACGGCCGGTTCATTTTCAATGGCGGCGGTTATTCGACGCTGTCGTTTGTACCCACGATGGCCACGATGCTGTTTGGGCTTATTGCCGGCCTGTGGTTAAAGGAACCGCTTAGCAATTCCGCTCGCATGACACGGTTCCTCATCGCGATTGCGATCGGCCTTGGTGCAGGGTGGGCTCTCGCATGGGCAGACATTTGCCCGATGGTAAAACGGATCTGGACACCATCGTTTGCGTTGTTCAGCGGTGGTTGGTGCATGCTGTGGTTGCTGGTTCTGCACGTCATTTGCGATGTTGGGAAATGGAAAGCCTGGGCCTACCCATTTCTTGTCATCGGAGCGAACTCGATTCTGATTTACGTGATGAGCTGGACCGCTGAATCACCAATCAAGAACACGCTCTACCGTCATTTCGGAACACGTCCGTTTGCCGTTTTCGGCGAACCGTACACGGAAGTCGTCTCGGGAGCCGTCACGCTATTGATCATGTTTGCCGTGCTGCTGTGGTTGTACCGCCGCAAAGTGTTCATTCGGATCTAGCGTTACTGGCCAACGGAAGAAGGTCGCAGAACTCATGCCCTGCGACCTCAATCCGCCCTGTTCTTCGTCAGCAGGTCTACGTGGCTGTTGTTGGGCCAGTTGGTTCTGAGATCGCTGGAGGAGGTCCTCCCGGACCGCTCCCGGAACCGTCGCCGCTTCCTCCGCCAGGGCCATCATCCAATTCGCCCTCTTCGGGGGCGTCAATAATCGCAATCGAAACAGTCACCCCCGTATGCAGCGTTGCGCTGACGACTCCATTGACTTTTGTAGCCGCCGCGCTGTTGATGAAAATGGAATCGCCCGGCTTCAGGTCAAATGTTCCGGTTATCGTTTTGCTGGCTGCCTTTGTTTGTTTGGGGGCACCATTCTCGGTCCATGTGATCTTTGATGGTTTGAGGGTCAGTTTCCTGCTTAGGCCGCCGGGGCCGTCTCGAGTGACGTCGATCGAACCGAACCCGTTCGCGGTTGGATTCAGCACTCCATTCCCATCGTCGTCGCTGGTATCGCGGACGACAGAAATGGCGTAGCTAAGGATTCCGTTTTCCTCACCGGTGTAGGTGAGCGTCATCTGTGCCTTCCCAACGCCTTGCACATTGTTCGAATCTCCAGCTACACCCTGTGCAGAGCCCTTGGCGGTTCCGTGTACTTCAGCAGTGGATCCCGTGTCCCGGTGGGGTGTTCCGTTAATGTGGCAGTAACTCTGTGTATCGGCTTTCGCCAAGGCGCCGTCGCGTGCCTTGGACTTCTTGGTCTTTAGGAATCTGGGGAACAGTCCGCCTTCGTATTCACCGCGATCTTGCCCTTCACTCCCGTTTGCTGACACTTTCGACAGACCAAAGGTCTTCCACGCACCCCACGATTCGAGCTGCAGAGGGTCGTCTGCATGTGCGCTGGGTGAGAAGATCGCAAGCGAACCCAGTAAGAAAGCAGTCGTCAGGAATCTCATAAAGCTGTTCCGTTGAGTGTGGGATGTTCAAAGATGGCGGCCCACCTTAAAGTCACCAAAACGGTCACGTATCCTCGCTGGATTCGCTGTATTTTCGGCGAATTCGTCAAATTGTGTACCTGTCGAGCCCACAATGACATTTGCAGACGCGCCGGCAAACTAACTTTGACAACGAGAATTCAATGGCAGTCACAATCGAAGGCTACAGCGTCGTCTGCAAGACAGATCGCATCGCGCCGCTACTGGAATCCGGCGACCTGACGCTGCCCAATGTCACGCCGATTGGTGATGATGACATCTGGCGCTGCTGTTTTATGGGATTGGTCGATGCCCAAAAGTTTGCCGAGTCTTTGCAGGCTCTTGGTCTGAACACGACCCAGGGTCCGGATTCGGACGTCGTGCTTGTCAGTGAGTTCGAACGCACGGTCGAACCGTACTGCGAGTGGTTGCAGATTGCTCCGTACGAGAACGCAGTCATCGGTTGGAAAACCGGAACCACGCCAGAATCTGTCAGAGCGCGTGAGGGGTGGGATCCGAAAGTTGGTTCCGGACTCATGTTCAAGTCGCGTGATTCGGAAGACCTGGAATTTCGCCGGTTGGAAGGCAACGTTGAGGTGTATTTCGACAAGACGCTTGGGAAGGAAGTCTATCTTGGACGCACAACGTCACCGATCGACGCCTTGTTCCAATCGGCCACGGAAGTCATCAGGCAACACTTCAGGAGTATCGGCGAACCGATTCTGACCGGGCAGCCTGCAGACGATGTTCGTGGTGCCGTTGAGAACCTGGACAAGGTTCTGGACGAAGTCCCCGACGCCTGGCGCGCGCTGTGGTATCACGGGAAGGCCAATATCGCGTTAGGCAACATGGAAGCCGCGCATGGATCTTTGAAGAAAGCGTTCGAGATTGAATCCAACGTTGAGATCATCCCGCGAGAACTGGCCGGCGTTTGCCTGGTTCTGAAACGTTTCGACGAAGCTGTGACTGTGGGCGAAGCCGCGGTGGCGCTTGAGCCTGATAGCCCGGAACTGCTTTGCAATCTGGCGACGGCCTACCTGCTGGCGGCCAGGTTAGATGCGGCTGCCAAAGCGGTCGATGCGGCACTCTCATTCGATTCTGAGGACCCCATCGCCAGCATGATCAAGCAGCGAATCGACGAGGTACAGGCAGGAACACGTAAGCAACCGCAGGCAATCGACGACCTGCACTGAGAAGCCCGGCATCTGAGTTGCCCTCACGCTTGAGTCAACGCGGCGTTCACTGGTTCCCTCGCCCGGTCTTCCTACATCGAAGATGCCGGGCTTCTACCGGGGCGCGACAACTACGCTGACTTTGCAGCAGCTTTCGCCTTGGCTTGTGCCAGGAGCTTGCGTTGGTAGCGGCCCTGAACAATGTCAACGAAGACCAGTACGCCAATGACGAAGTAAAACGTGCTCTTGGCCATTGGTTCAACCGGATGGTTCAGGAACTTCAGGTGAGCCAGGTGCCCGCCTTCGGAGACCAGCATCACGCCCACGATGAGCAGGATAAACAGGCCCAGCACTTCGTACAGTCGGTTCTTCTGCAGGAACGTCGACACCCTGTCTGCAAGCACGATCATCATGATTCCACTGAAGACAATCGCCAGTGACATCACAATCATGCCACCAGTCGTGATGGTCGCCGCTTCACCAGGCTTGGAAGAACCAGCCAATGCAATCGCGCTGAGTATGGAATCGAAAGAGAACACAAGGTTCATGGTAACAATCCAAAACATCGCGCTGCCGACGCTTCGTTTGACCTCATCGGCGTGCCCGAGATCATCCATGCTTGTCATGTGGTAGATCTCTTTGATGGCCGTGTAGATCACGAACCCACCGCCCAAGAGCACAATGAAACTGTGTACGTTGAAGTCGCCTTCCACGTAGCCTGCGAATGGGATCTTGATGAACGGAGCCTGAAATTTCGAAATCGCGCCGACAACCACAAACAGCAGCACGATGCGAAGAACAATTGCCAGGCCGATACCCCACTTGCGGACCATCGACTGCTTTGATTCCTCAACGCGTTTGGATTCAATCGAAATGTAAAGCAGGTTGTCGAACCCAAGCACCGCTTGCAGCAGCGTGAGTACGATTAGAGTCATGAAGTACTTGAAGAACTGAGTGGTTGCAGACGGTTCTACTCCATCATCTGCACCGGCGTCCTGGGCGTTCGCTTCTTCCGTCCCCGCCGCTTCATTTCCGGCGGCAGGCTCAGCCGAGTCCTGAAGAACCATTAACTCGGAAGCGCTTGCGACGACTTGTAGCTGGGTCCAGTTGGTCGGCACAGCAACTGCCACACAGGGCAGGGTGGCCAACAGGAGCAGTAATGTCATCCGGCAGGTGGATTGGAGGCGGATCATGTGGTGTCCTTCGCCGTGCGGTTTGTTCTCTGAGTCAGGCTAATTTCAATCGACTGGAATGTCTGGCGAAAATGTAGCGAACTGGCGTTCTGCGCGAAGGTGGGATCTGATGCGGCGGAAAAGGGGGCGGCAGACCCATTGCAATCGGCGGGATGTGCCGGTTCCGGAGGCTTTGAATGGGCACCTGGCCGTTCCAACCAGCGATTGTTGAATCCGGTACTGGTCAGCCAACAGGACGCCGAATACCATTCCGGACGCCGAGGTTGCGTTGCCCCGTACTCAAGCACTTGGCGTTCTAGTGGCCGAATTCGTTGTTCAGAGAACAGTTTGGCCAAAAATCGCGGAAATGGGCTGGCTCGACATGCGTGCTGCCGCAATTTTTAATACTTTGCTAGCTGACGCCGCCTTCCCAACATCCAACCAAGTAAGAACTCAAGACGGAGAACCGGATGCGTAAGACTGTTCAAATTCTCTTCACCATGTCGCTCGGCCTGATGGTCATCGGCCTGCTTGATACATCAGAAGCCCACGCGAGGAAGCAGTACCGTGACGCCATGAACAAGGTGTACCCGGACCTCGCCAAGAAGCACGGCACAGGCAAGGAAGGGAAGAAGAGCCTTTCCTGCAAGGTTTGTCACCCTGGCAAAACCAAGAAGAAACGCAACGACTACGGTGTTGCTCTGGGTAAGGCCATTGGCAAGAAGAATGAAAAAGACGAAGACAAGTTGAAGAAAGCCTTCGAGAAGATCGCCAAAGAGAAGAGTTCAAAGGATAAAGAGAAGACATTCGGCGAACTGATCAAAGCTGAGAAGCTGCCAGGCAGCGAAAAAGCAGCCAACTGATCGTTTGCGAAAGCGACTGAATTCAAAAGGCGAGACCACATGGTCTCGCCTTTTTTTACGCGCACCCCAAGAACTGACGCAGCACTAGACATCAATTGCCCCCAATCCGGTCTACTGGTTGTGTGTCCCTGCGGCCTCCATGATCGCAACGGCCTCGCTGTTGCCTTTGCGACGTGCCAGTTCGAGGGCTGTCTCGTTATTGGCATCTGGGATGTCCGGTCGGCCACCGGAGTTTATGGCAATGCCGATGACATGCGTTTGGTCCTCTGCGATCGCTCTGTGAAGAATCGTGTTCCCGCCAGCGTCCACTCGGTTAGGATCTGCGCCGAGGATAAGAATTTTGTTAAGAAAGACCTCAGCACCATAGGAAGCAGCGTTGTGAGACAAGTACTCCTCTGTTTCGATTTCCGCCCCTGCAGCGACCAGGAGATCCATCACCTGTTCAAAGTCGCTACTGTTGCTTGCGTCTACATCGAGCGTTCGAGCCATCCAGCAGAGAACCGAATCTCCTTCGGAGCACACGCAGTTTGGGTCACCGCCAGTGGCCAGGATCTTTGTAACCGCGTCCACATCGCAATTCTTTGCTGCGACATGAATTGGATAGCACCAACCGTTTCCACTAGAGTCGTAGGGGCTTGCAACTTTTTGCGAAAGCTCGTCGACCGGCAGCGTGCCAAGCTTGTCGATCGTGATGGACGACACTCCCGGTTTGGCTCCACGACTCGGCCACAGAGTCAGAGCCGCAACAGCCACCGCTCCGATTACCACAAATGTCACTACGAACTTTCGCATCAGCTAGGCATCTTAAGAATACTTGCCGGGCTTCCTGCCCCTGGGAGACTCCTTCTCCTTAACCTATGGCGTACTCATCCGAAGACGAGTCCGGGTGCGTGCGGACCAGAAGCTCGCAATCAGTGGTTGAACAGAAACTCGCGGCTGCTCATCACGGACCAGAAGATGTCTTCCAGGACGATGCGTCTTACTTTCTCAGGGGCTTCGTCGAATAGCTTGGTGAACTCGGTCTTTTCTTTTTCCGATGGGTAGCGGGCCAGTGCGGTCAGGAAGATTTCGTCCAGCATTTCGGCAGTTGGTTTCTTCGCTGCTAACATGGCTGTGAGGCGGTTCTTTTTGGCGGATAGTTTCTTGTTGACTGTGTCGCCGTTGGAAATGTGTAGAACCTGAATCATGCTCGGTTCGTCCGAACGTTCGCACTCGCAGGTGATGAGACGTTGGTTGCGACCGAACGTGCTGAGGAAGTACGAGGCGACGGCTGAATCGTATAGCTGGATTGCCTTGGTTCCGGACTTGTAGAACTCAGTCTTCTGCTTGTCGGCGCCCTGGAACGCGATTTGGTTGAAAGGTGTTGCCACGTCGGCGACTTTCGAAATCGCGTCCAGCAGAACCTCGGCCATCAATCGGCGTGGGTAGTAGCGTGAGTAGAAACGTTTCTCGTCTTTGTTGCCCTCGGTCGGTTTACTGGTTCGTCCATACGTTGCGGATGTCAGGATCTCGTACATCAGCGGTTTAAGATCGAAATGGTTTTCGACCACAAAGTCTGCGGCAGTGTTTAGCAGTTGATCGTTGCTGGCCGGGTTCGAGACTCGCATGTCATCGACTGATTCCACGAGGCCGACTCCAAAGAAGTTGGCCCAGACTCGGTTGGTAATCGATCGCGAGAAGTACGTGTTGTCGGGCGATGTAAGCCACTTTGCCAGGTGCTTGCGTCGATCGTCCTGAGAATCAAACGGAAGCGGTTCGCCATCCAACGGAGCCGGTGGTTGTGGTTTGCCGGTTGCGGGTTGGATGAGTTCGCCGTCGGTCGAAACGTAAAGTGTTCGCAGTCCGTCACCGTTGCGTCCGTCGCCGCCCCAGCCCTTGGCTCGAACTCGAGCGAACAGGTTTGCGAAGCCGTAATATTGGTCGTTGGTCCATTTCTCCAACGGATGGTTGTGGCACTTCGCGCAGCCGATGGACAGGCCCATGAAGGCCTGGCTTGTGTTCTCTGCCATGTCTTCAGGCGACTGGTGCAGAGCGAAGAAATTGGTGGCGCCGTTTTCGTAACTGCTGCCTGTTGATGTAATCAGCTCGCTGACCAACTTGTCCCACGGCGTGTTGGCCGCGACGTGGCCGCGGATCCACTTGTAGTACGCTTCCACGGCCTTGGGACGCAGCTTGGTTCCGTTGATCAACAGGATGTCGGACCAGCGGTACGTCCAGTAATCGACGAACTCAGGACGATCCAGCAATGCCTTGGCCAATGCCTCGCGTTTGGTTTCGGATTTGTCGTCCAGGAAGGCTCTGACTTCGTCGGCAGTTGGCAGTGCTCCGATGCTGTCCAGGTAGGCTCGGCGAATGAACTCCGAATCGCTGGAGGGGCCGGAAGGAACCAGATTCAGCCGCTTCATTTGCGCGAGGGTAAGTTTGTCAATGAAATTGCGGCTGGTTTGTGCCGCGTACATTTCGTCCGCTACCTGGTTCGCGTAGGGAACGGTGACTCGCCCAATCACAATGCGGCTGTCGAACCAAACGCTGATGGCTCCTTCGCCGTGGCCGATGACCTTTACCAGCCCATCGTCATTAACCGTCGCGACAGCTTCGTTTGCCGAAGTGAACTTGGCCAGGCTCGTGACATCGACCACCCGGCCGTCTGAATACTTCGCCTGAACCAACAAAGGCTGTGTGTCACCAGGTTTTAGAGTGGACGCGTTTGGAAGTACGACCAGTTGTTTGAGAACCGTATCCGAAGCCGCCGGCGCGGTGGCTCCCTGGGCGATCCACTGGGCGATTGTGTTGTAGTTGCGAGAATCGACTTTGAACCTCAGCCCGCCTTTGTGCCGGATCGCACCGGATGGCTTGGCCAGTATCAGACTGCGCCCGGGATCGGCGAGTTCGATACGGCGTCCGCGGGATTGTTTCGCGATGGAGTGATAGTCGGCTTTTGTGTCGTAGCCGCGGAGTGACAGTTTGAACCCGCCTTTGCCAGCCAGTGCTCCATGGCATGCGCCCGAGTTACATCCGGTTCGCGCGAGGATGGGTTGGACTTCGTTGCGGAAGTTGAATTTGTGCGGCTGGTCCATGCCGCGAACCCGCACTTCTATCGAGACGCTTACTCCGGCGGACCTGGCAGTCACGTTTGCGGTTCCGTCTGAGTGTGGAACCAGAACGCCTTCGACAACGCTGACCACATCCGGGTTCGAAGAACGAAACTTCGCGTTCGGGATGTTCCTGATGTTGGCTCCATCGCTCATCTGCACCACCAGCAGTCGCTGGCGCGATTCAGGGCCGACCAATGTCGCGCGTTCCGGGAGAATGGCGATGTTTGGGCTGACCTGTGGTGCGGCTAGCATCGTGGTGCAAGCGAGTTGAATCAAAACCTGAAGCATGTTTATTCCAACGTCAATGAGACTCTGTCCTGCAGCTTAGCAACTGTAGTGGACGAGGCCACGAGTCCCGACTGTTCTGCCCAGAGGCTCGCCGTTCACTACAAGTTCGATTTCCCGGTAAGGCGGCGCCCTTAGTCGTGCTTGCCCTTGAGGTGCCGGGCGCCTCGGTAAATCATCAAGTACAGTCCGCTGCCAAACGCGCCGAGGATTAACCCGATAACGGCGCCCGTAATCGGTAGTGCGAACCAGGGCATGTCGGGGTCTGTCACGAATACGTTACCGATGGCTCCCAGGCCGGCGCAGACAGCGATGGCGATCCCAATACACTTCGCCTGAAAAATATTGTCTTTGCCTCTGAGATTTGGGCCAGTGACTACGTCGGTCACAACGTTGTAAGCGGCCTTCCCTCCCGAAACCGAAACTTCTTTTGGAGCGGGTGCGGCGGTCGGTTCTTCTTCGGTAGGTGGCTTGTAAGGATCCTGGTCCATAGTTGGCTCGCTTTTTGGTGCAGGCAGAGTGCTAAAACAACTCGTGAATCTCTTTGCGGCCGAAGTCCACCAACGGAAACGGTCGGCCGGATGGGCCTGGCAGGTGTGACTCCAAATCCAGTCCCAGACTGTGAAACACTGTGGCAACCACATCGCCAGGCTGAGTCGGCCGTTCGGCAGGCACGCCGCCAATGGGGTCACTTTTTCCGATCGCTCGACCGCCCTTCACACCGCCGCCGGCAAAGTAGCACGTATAACACTGCGGCCAGTGATCGCGCCCACCAGCCGGGTTCACTCGCGGCGTCCGACCGAACTCGGCGATGTTGCACACCATCGTCTTGTCCAGCATGCCGCGATCAGCAAGGTCGCTGATCAACGCGCTGTAGGCTTTGTCGTACATGGGAGCGACGATGTTTTTCATGCCCTCGATGGACGTGAACGGCTTGGAGCCATGAATGTCCCAGGTGATCTCATCGAACACCGTGAGAAACGTGTTGACTGTGACGAACCGAACTCCCGCTTCGATCAAGCGTCGAGCCAGCAGGCAACACTGACCGAACCGGTTCATGCCGTATCGTTCGCGAACCTTCTTTGGTTCCTTCGACAGGTCAAACGCGTCACGGGCCTGGGTGCTGGTCATCAGCCGATACGCGGCCTGGAAATTACTATCAAATAGCCTGGCATTTTCAGTCGCTTCGAAGTTGCGAACGGTGTCGTCCACAATGTCACGCATCCGGCGCCGACGGTTCAGCCGAGCTTCACCGATCTCGGGAGGTGGCAGCAGGTCGGGCACTTTGAAGTTGGGCTTCGACGGGTCGGCCATCAGCGCGAATGGGTCGTAGCCTTTGCCCAGAAATCCGCCGGCCTGGCCGTTGGGTAGGTTCCCTCCGCCGCGTCCCATTGTCTGGGGCAGAACGACGTGTGGCGGCAGGTCGGTTTTGCGTCCGCGTTTGTAAGCGAGAACAGAACCGGCGTGGGGTGTGTCGACGCCGCCACTGAAGACTCGACCAGTCTGCATCACCTGCCAGCCGGCATCGTGCACTGCAGCGCCGGTGTGGTAGCAGGATCGGACGAGTGAAAATTTGTCGGCGATCTTTGCGTGTTCCGGGAAGATCTCTGAGATCTGAAAATCGTCGGCGGTCGTCGGGATCGGCTTGAACGGGCCACGGATCTCAGCGGGGGCGTCTGGCTTCATGTCCCAGGTATCCAGCTGGCTGGGAGCACCTAGGTTGAAAATCATGATGCAGGCGCGGTCGTTGTCGTCGTCTTTAACAAGTCCGTCTTCTTTGGCCTGCAGGTAGCCAGGCAGCGTCAGTCCGGCTGCTCCGAGGGCTCCAACTTGCAGAAAATCGCGTCGAGTCTGCCCGTTACAGGTGTGCGCTTTGCCATCTCCGCTAAACTTCAGCATTACAGAGTCCCGTAGTGAAGTGAGGGCCAAGCGCGCGGGCTTTGCCGCTTGTGAGGCCCGTGGGGCGTAAACCCATTGTAAATCGGTACCTACGACCGAACAAGAAGCTGGGGTGACTGCTTCAAAACCAACGGTTTGAGGTCAGGGACACCTTGATTCTGCCGGCGGAAGTCGTCATGCTTTCCCGCTTCGAATTGGAAACAACCGGCTCCCGTTCCGTAAACGGGTATGAAGAGATAAGGGAGACAGTCATGCATCTGCGAAAAGGCGACACCGTTGAGGTGACCGCGGGTGACGATTCAGGGAAGCGCGGCAGCATTGTTACGATTGATCGTAAGAACCGCAAAGTGACCATCCAAGGCGTGAACAATGTCTACAAGCATGTGCGCCGAGGGCACCCAAAGAGCCCACAAGGTGGTCGTTTGAAGGTCGAAATGCCTGTCGACATGTCAAACGTGATGCTTATCTGTCCTGAAACGAACAAGCCAACACGCGTTGGTGTGAAGATCAACGACGACGGCAGCAAGGACCTGATCGCCAAGACCAGCGGTGCTCGCATGCGTCAGATCAGCCCGGCGAAGAAGAAGTAGTTTTGAACCACGAAGGAACCCGGTAGTCAAAGCTGCCGGGTTTTTTCATGCGCGGTGCGGACTAGCGACGTTCAATGATGCAAACGGAGCGTTGTTCGAGTGGGGTTCGTTTGAACTCCCTCGAGAGCCCAATCCGCAACGCTACTTCTTCGGTTCCAGCGGAGCCACGGACCAACCGCCGACCGGGTTCGTTGCATCTCTGGGAGGTTTTGCGGGCGGGATGTCTGTTTCACCGAGTTGTTTGAGAGCCCAGCGAGCGGCTTCGGGGATGAGCGTCATGGGTGGGTCGATCTTATAAGCGCGATGGACCTGGTCGATTTCTGATTTGGCTCCCATTCGGGCTATGGACATGAGGGCCATACGTCTGACCAGGCCCATTTCCGGGGGATCGGTACTCCGGTCGTTGAGTCGGCCGATGAGCTGCCCGATGAGCGGAGATTCTGAGCCATCTCGGTTCATCATGCCCAGAGCCCAGACACCGGCGGCGCGGGCATTGATGCCGGCGATCGAGCCTTTGTTTAACTGCTTCTCGCAAAGTGCCTGCATCGGTTTGTGTTCAAGGTAACCACCAGCCTGGAATAGGTGGGCTAATTGGTTGCCGATATCGCTGCCGACAGAGCGTTCTTTTGTACGCGGGTATCGCTGTTCGGCGATGCGGGTCACTTCTTCCATGATCAATGGGTCGGGAAACAGATGCACTACCCACGCGGCAGTCACAAATACTTCGGGGCGATCGACGGTGAGCAGTGGAACGCTAAGCTTCGCAAACTTTGCCTCGTTCAGCGTGGCTGCGATGTGCAGTGCTTGTTCTGTGCGTTGCCAGGTGTCGTTGCTTTCCACGGCAAGAGCCGCGTTGCTGACCACCACGTCACGGAGTTGGGGTTCGGCTTTTGCATACGCGACCAGCACCTCGCGGGCGTGGTTTCGGACGCCGATGTGAGTATCACCGGTGAGCGTGTTGAGGAAGCCGCAGTGTTTGGCATCCGGAAACTTCGACATAACCTGAATGGCGGCCATGCGGACTCCTGTGTCGGCATGCGCGTGGCCGCTTTCGACTTGGCTTCGCAGGAGTGCAGGTTGCAGTTGTTGCAGCTGGCCCCAGGCGACAGCCGCGATCGCGTTCTCGCTGTCTCCGCATAGTGCCAGTAGTTTTTCGGGTGAGCCCGCGTCTTTGCTACTGAGTAGCCGAGTGGCGAGTAGGCGTTCTCGCATCGTGCCTGATTCCCATTTCGCGGCCACTTCACGAGCCGCTGCGGGGGCGATCGAACACAACGTACGGGCGGCTTCCTGCCGGGCCTGGAATGATGCGTTCGCGTTGGTGACCAGCGATTGCACGGCATCGGTGGCGGCTGTGAACTTCAGCGCCTCGATTCCCTTTGCGGCTAGTGCCAATGAGGTGCCGGAAGTATTGATGTCCGTCAATCGAGCTTGCCAGACTTCACCGGCAGGGGCGAACGACCACGCAGCGAGCGCGGGGTCGATGAGTTGGCGAAGGCGGTCGTTGCCGGTTTGACTGAGTTCCAACAGGGACTGTGCGGCACCGGTCGCTTTGCCTTCGATGAGCGCGGTAGCCGCCGCGCGGCGGACGTTTCGGTTCTCGCTGGTCAGGAGTTTTTGGAGCCCATCAATTGATCCGGAGATGTCGCCATGGTCGCCTCGCGCGATGCGGGCTAGTGAGTTGGCTGCGTCTGTCTGTAGTTCCGGGTCGGTTGACGTGCGGACCAGGTTATCGAAGTACTCAAGGTGTCCCGGTTCGAGAACGACATTCGTTTTTCCCGGTTCCTGAGTGATCTCCAGCATCATGCGCATTGGCAGTTCACGGAAACGGACGATCTTTGGGAGATCCAGTTCGCCCTTGAACTGCACGTCTTGCCCGTGCGCTGTTGCGAATGATGTTGCCACGACAACAGCCGCCGTGAGGCAGTTGGTAAGTCGCATTCTGATTTGGCGGTAAGATGTCATGTGATTAGTCAGGCCGGCTAAGTCGCCAGATTCGAATGTAAAGAATGATCAGCAGGCCAAGGCACATCGCGCCGGTCGTCCACCAGCCGGTGGGAACCAGGTCGTAGCCTTCAAAGCCTGGCGTTTGAATCGCACTTAGCGCGGTCGCCATGGGATTGAACATGAGCGTTTGGCGAACGAAGCTGTGAGAGAACGGTGCGTCCCTGTTAAGCCAGACCAGCATCGTGCCTGCGTACAGCGAGATGAGAATCGCGTACGACACTGTGGTCGCCGCCGTTGTGGTTCGGAAAAAGCTGCTGACCGTCGCGCTGACCAGCATGGACAGCAGTGCGGCAAGAACCAGGCTAATCAGGACCTGCGTCACCTGTTCGTACAACACCGGCTTAATTTTCATGATGATCGCATAGCCCGGCAACGTTGCACACAGGATGAACGCGAGCGTGATGCACACGCTGATGAGCTTGCCGGAAAGAATTTTGCCCGGGCGCAGTGGCGTTGTTCTAAGCAGGTTCCAGCCGCCACCTTCGATTTCGCCGGCAATCATTCCACCAGCCAGGCCCGGAGTCAGCAGGACGATGAGACTAACTTGCAGGATGATGATGATGCCGCCCATCGTTTTGACGCCCCAGTCGACGGTTCCCAGCGTTGTCGCCAATGTGAGCAGCAGCGACATGATCGCGCAGCCGGCGATTAGGCGGAGGAGCCAATGGAGCCGGCCAAACTGACGACTTCGGAATTCCTTGACCATGACCGGGTTGACCAACGGCGGGATTCCCGACTTCCGACGTTGCGGGTCAATCAGAAAGAACACACGACGTGCAGCACGGACGCCGGCGGATTGGTCGTCTGTAATGATGCCCTGCGATCGGGATCGGTCCAGCAGGTGATGACTGAGGCGAAAGATGCAGAACAGGCTACCCAGCACAATGAAGGCGAGTGCCAGCGTTAGATAAATCGAAACCGCGTCACGCGATTCCATCATGCCGGCTCCACCGACAGAACTGTGATTCACAAGTTGCAACAGAGCGGGGATCGGTGAGAGCAGTTTTAGGCTGGACGCCGCAGTCGCAAACATCGACGCGCTGCCGCGAAGGAACAGATCGGGGATGACTGGAATGACAACCAGCCCAAAGGTGACTCCGTACGCCCACCGCAAAGCGCCTTCGGACGACCGCGAGTAGGTTCCGACCAGCAGTCCGACGACAACCAGTTGGGTGCAAACCACAAACAGGAACCCGTAAAGCTTCAGAATTTCGCCCGTGAATGAAACGCCGCCCATTGCGTAGCAGCACGCCATCGCAGGCAGCGTCGCAAACAGCAGCATTACGATGAAGCCCAGCATCGCTCCCATCTTCCCAAGGTAGATGGAAGTCCGGCTGAGCGGTGAGTGCAGTAGCAATTGCAGAGTGTGCTGCTTGACTTCGCGAACCAGTGAGGTCGCGGGGAATACAGGCACAATTAGAATCGCGGCCGTCAGCATTGCGTACGACAATGCTTGAAACACCTGACGTGGTTGTGAACCGGACAAACCAACCAGCGCGCTGGTTGGCCACTTTAGCAGCACGACCAGGGCGAAGCCCGAAGCGACCGCCAGTAAGATGGCCAGCGCTTTGTTGGTTCGAAGTAATGCGAGAAGTTCGCGTTCGACAATGACCCAGCTATCTCTCATTTGGCTGTTTCCTGAGGCTCAGCCGCTTCAGTTGCGGGTGCGTCGCGTTCTGCGTTGGCTTGCTTTGTGGCAGAAACGAATGCTTCTTCCAGGTCGCCGGCGAGTTCTCTGAACTGAGCCAGGTTGTCGCCGTTGGTTACCATTTCTCGCAGTAGTCCGGCCAGCTTTGTGTCGTCCGCATCTGTACGGAACCGAATGATTGATTCGGTTTCCGAAACGGTGATCTCAGCGTCTTTCTCAATCGCCGCCTTGATGCGTTCAGCCGCAGCTTTGAGGTTCTCTGAACTCGTGAACTGGGCTTCGATGGTTCGCTGCTGAGAAAGTTGACTGGTGACTTCCTGTAGCGATCCAAACGCACGCAGTTTGCCGCCAGCGATGATCGCACAGCGGTCACAGATGCGTGAGAGTTCTGGCAGAATGTGGCTTGTGACGATAAGCGTTCGACCTTCGCTGGCAAGCCGTAGCAGGATTTCTCGCATCTCGATTCTGGCTTGCGGGTCGAGGCCGTTTGCCGGTTCGTCAAGAATCAGAACTTCAGGATTGTGAAGCAGTGTGCGAGCGATTCCCACGCGCTGCTGCATTCCGTGGCTGAGGCTTTCAACGTATCGGTCCTGCATCCATGTGGCGTTGGTTAGTTCCAGCACTTCGTCAACGCGAGGCTTGCGAATTTTCCGCTTGATCCCATACGCAGCCCCGAAGAAATCCAGGTACTCGCGGACTCGCATGTTGTCGTACGAGCCGAACTTGTCAGGCATGTAGCCGACAAGTTTGCGGACCTTGTGAATGTCAGAGACGCAGTCGGCTCCGGCGATTTTTGCAGAACCTGATGTTGGTCGTGATAGTCCAACCAGGATGCGGATGGTCGTGGTTTTGCCCGCACCATTGGGGCCAATGAACCCAAGGATGTCGCCACGATTCAGCGTTAACGACAAGTTGTCGAGTGCCGTGAATTCGCCGTAGCGTTTCGTGAGATTGTTTATCTCGACGACAGTTTCTTTGTTTGACATCAATACTCTATTTCTATTGCACGAACATCTTTGTGTTCGCAGATTTTATTCGGCTTTACGGGCGCCCTTGAGCGTTAAGAACACGCGATCGATTTTCCACGCGTCGTCCTGATCGACGTCGGCGACGCCTTCTTCTCGTTGGATATTGGGTTCGCTGACAACCAGTTTGACTCGAACCATTCCATCTCGCGCCACCTGTGTCAGGGGTAGCGTGACTTTGACTGTTTTAGCAGGGCTTATGAAAGTCTCGACAACTTCCATGCTGTCACCGCCGGTGACTGTGACGATTCGAGAACCCGCTGTGAGTTTGATTTGCAGTTCAGCGGAGGTGACATCGAATGGCGTGCAGACGGGCGGCACCTGGAATTCCAGATTGATCTGTCCTCCGCGTTCGCGTTGGATCCACGTTCGTTGCCCGTTGTTGTAAGCCGTTCCGACATTGCCTTCTTCATCGCTGACTGAGCGATACGGAAGTGCGACTGGGGGGATCGTGATTTGCTGGCCGATTTCAGGTGGTGTCAGCGTGACTGGTTGCACAACCAAAACGCTGCTATCGCGGCGTGTTTCTTGATCGCCGATGTGGAGTGAAGACGTCTCGGCCTGAGCCCAGTACAGCATCGAGAGTTGGTTTGGCGCTGCACCGCGTTCGCTGGAGAACATCGCGTCAAAGACTTCTGCTTTCCTGAGTTGGTCCTGGGTTAGCAGTGTCGATGTGAAGTACTCGTTGGAGGCAAGGATGTTTTCCGGGGAAGAATTCCACTGTGTTGTTTCGATTTGGACTGACTGGCGATCGGGCGACATGTCGGACAGAATTGCATCGGTCGGATTTGTGAAGCTGCCCGTTTGCAGGTTCCCGACGAGGCCCGATTCAGAAAACGTTGCAGTGGCTCGCAGTGGGGTTTCAAGCGAGAGAACTTCGCGGATCTCACCGGTTCTTATTCCGACCGGTGGTTTCATGTTCCTCCATTCGCTTTCGCTTTCCGACTTCCAGATAAGTCGTCGGTAGTCGAAATTGCTGGCGTCGGGCTGGGGGAAAAAGATCGACTGATCTGTCGCCTCAATCGCGAGCTCACCGGAGTTCGGTGTGTAAACGGTGGTGAACCCATCGCTTACGAGTTCCGTCTCACCATCAATGGCTCGAACCACCTGCTGTTGAATGACTGTTTGCGGAGCCACGCTTCGCGAGGACCAGCCCATCACGGCAGCAGGAACGCAGGCGATGAGAGCAGCGATTGGAACCACCCACAGCAGTAATTCTCCTCGCCCGCGACGCAGCAGCCACGCCCCGCAAGCCAGCAGCAGAATCGGGAATCCAAGAACCACTACGGTTGCGAAGTTGCGAGAAGGAATGCTGTAGCCAACCTGTTGGCTGGCCGTTGCGATGGCTTGATTCCGCGTGATAAGAGGTGCTGCCTTCACCTTAAATAGCTTATCTACAAACTCCGCCGAAGACGCGATGAGTGCGGTTTCTTCGGTGGTTTTGTTGATGAACGCGGCCGGTGCGATTGTTGTGACAAGAATTCGGCCACGTCCATAATTGGTCGCGATTGCGGCAGGCCAGCCGTCGATTGACCAGATGACTTCTCCGGAATCAGCAACGGCACGGACCCATGAGATCGGTTCTGGAAAAGTCCGTTCGACCTCGCGGACCGGGAAACGCATTTCTGAGTAGTCTGGGTTCAGGTTCAGCGTGACTGAGTTAGCGGACGTAGTGTCGACGACGCTTAGGGGTAGCGCGTCCGCAAGCAGTGCGTGCGCGACGTCGATGCCTGTTTGGTCGAGTGCAAGCAGGAGGTTCCCGCCGCGTTGGACCCAAATCCGGATGGCGTCACAGGTCTCCGGGTAGTCGGTGAGTTTGTTTGAAGTGATACATAGCTGATCGAGGCCGTCGAGTGCGTGTGAGAAGCCTCCGATATTCCCAGGTTTGACTGGGAGGATGATCTGTTCGCGTTTAGCGTCACGCAGCATCGCGGTAAGGAGTTGGTTGAAGTCGTCGTCGTCCTCAGGTCGTTCGGAACCAGACGCCATCAGGCCTGTATACCCGTCCCCTGTCGACTTCAAGCGGGCCGGAAACCTCGGAAGCTTGCCGCCTTTCTTTCTCCGACTCTGGACGTTGTCGTCACCACCAGCAGCAAAGACCAGGTACTCGACTTCATCAATCTGGGTTTGTGGCATCCGGAGTGGCCACTGCACTGTTCTCTGCGAATGGGCAGGGATCTCAACGGTTCGTTGGTACTCCAATCCATTGCTGTTAGGCGGGATAGCGACGGCAGACAGCCGAACAGGTTTATCTGTCCGGTTTGTAAATGAGCCGCGGGCCATCCCCCATCGGTCGGATACGAACCGAGAAATGCCACCGGGCGCAAGTCCGCCCCCGGCGTCTTGTGCGTGAAGGGTCCCGGTCCCGCCAGTTGGAAGAACGCCGAGTAATTGTGCGAACAGAACGGTGCACAGCGGGAGAAGGGGGGGTCGTGGGTTTCTCAAAGTTGCCGCCTCAATGGAATTCTGCGTATTTGAACACGGATGCAGCCTCTAAGAAACTGTCTGAATGGGAATCGCTGAGAAGTTAGGAATACCATCCGTCCTTACCGGCAAAAATCGCCTTTTCCCGTTTTTGTAAATCTGGTATCAACCCGTTCGATTGGGGGGCAAGTTGAGACCAGATCAATGATTGAGATGGTATTGCCCAAGTAAGTGAGCGGTTCTGTAGGTCCGTTCGGCTTGAAATTTGATTGCGGGAAAGGATTCCCATGCAGAATTCCATGTGGAAGTTCGCGACGCTGTTAGGTGTCATTGGCGTCGGCTGTTTAGTGATCATGCAGATTCAGAAGGGCCTGCCGGCGCAGCAAGCTAGTGCTGCGAGCGAGCTAAACATCACTCCTGCGGGTGATGCTGTCCCTCTGTCGGCCCAAAGCCAGGATCCGTTCGCTGGCATAGCAGCGGCGGGGCAAGACACGTTCTCAATGGATCAGTTTGAGCCTGCTTCCGCAGGTCCAGGCCCTGCTGATTTCGGTGGAGAACCAATCGCTCAGGCCTCATATCAGGAATCCGAACGGATACAGGTTCAAGATCCTGGATCCGATGCCTTTGGTCCCGATGCCTTTGATGGAGGCGACTCATTCGGTGCGGCTGAGGCCCAACAAGAACCAGCTGCGGATGATTTCTTCGGCAATGCTGGTGGCGCTGTCGCTGAAACCGCAGCTGGGTTGACGTCTACAGTGGCAAATGCCGGGCAAGCTACTCTTGATGCGGGTCGTGATGCCTTCGGGGCGATGGGAGATGCGTTTGAAGACCTCGCGGCTCCAGGCTCAGATCCAGCTGACGATTTCGATGTTGGTGCTCCTGATCCCAATGGGACTGGTGGACTGTTTGACGATCCTGCGGTCCAGACTGACCCATTCGGTAACGACTCGGCTGGGGCACCTCAGGATTTGCCTCCGCCAGAAGATGTCTTCGGCAACGAGGTAGCTGCTGAGCCTTACACGCCAGAGTCTTATGAAGCTGAACCTGTTGGGCGAACACAGGCTGGAGTATCCGCTCCTGTCCTCCCGGGTTTTGACGAGACACGCGAAGACCAATGGGGGCCGGAAAGCTACGAAGACAGTGGGATGGTTCCACAAAGTAACCCGGTCCCGGTGGTCGACGACTTCGCAAACGAAGCCCCACTGGACCCTGTCAGTTTTCCAAACTACCCCCAGGTCGAACGAAACGAACCATTGCGGCAGGAGCCTGCTCGTATTCTGCCGCCACCTATGGATGACTATCGATCGCGGTCGTCGTCGTCGTCAGGCTTGCAACGTATTAGCGGAACGCGAAATCAGAAGTCGGTCGATTCAGTGCCGCACGGAACATTGCGTCCGCAACTGCGGATCGAAAAGTCCGCGCCGGGAACTGCATCAATTGGCAAGCCGCTTGTTTACTCGATTCTTGTCAAGAACGTTGGCAACGCTGTCGCCAATGAAGTGATTGTTGAAGACCAGATTCCTCGTGGAGCTAAGCTGACCGGAACCATTCCGCAGGCCGAACTTGTCGAGGGTATCTTGGTTTGGCGATTCGAATCGCTCCAACCGCAGGAGCAGAAGGAAGTCAAAATTCGTGTCGTTCCAACTCAAGAAGGTCAGATTGGCAGTGTTGCCACTGTGAATTTCAAAGCGGAAATTGGTTCCCGAACAACAGTGACTGCTCCTCGGCTTCGTCTGGAGCTTCAAGGTGCTCAGGAAGCTCGAGTCGGAGATACGGTCGAGTTTCGCTACCGAGTGATCAACGAAGGATCGGGTGACGCAACGAACGTTTGGATTCGAAATCCATTGCCAGAGCACCTGACACACCCACAGGGGAACGAATTGGAGTATGAAGTTGGAGATCTTGCCGCGGGTAAGTCTCGTGAAGTCACCCTACAACTGGTTGCTTACAAACCGGGAGATAGTGTGAATAATTCAGCGGTCGTCGTTGCCGACGGGATTAATGGTGCCAGAGCTCAGGCAAGACTCAGGATCCTGGGTGCCCAGTTGCAGGTCACTCGTCGCGGCCCATCACGCCGTTACCTCAATCGCAATGCGACCTACGAGAATACGGTCTTCAATAGCACGAACCGTGATGCGGACAACTCGACGTTGATTGAACAAGTTCCAGACGGCATGAGGTTTGTGCAGGCCAACAACGGTGGTCAGTACAACGAAATCAAGCGAACAATCACGTGGCCTATCCGGCGTATTCGAGCTGGTGAGCGTCAAGTGTTTACTTCAGTGCTGGCTCCTCTTCGCGCTGGCGTCCACGAGAGCATTGTGCAGATTGTTGAGCGTGGCGGTGCGTTCAAGGCGCGTGCGAACACCACGACTGAGGTGGTTCACCTGGACAACATGGGCCTGCAGCTTTCGCAGTTGGATGGACCGGTTGAACTTGGTGAAAGCGTTACCTTCACGATTAACGTCCGGAACCGCGGTACATCGACTGCCACGCGATCTGTCCTGACTTTGGACATTCCGCCTGAGCTAACCGTGACAACAGCCGGCCCGCTGCAAGCTGAGCAACGTGGTTCGAAGCTTGTCTTCCCACCAGTTGACCAGATCGCCCCGGGTGCTCAAAAGCGATTCCAGGTCGCGTTTAAGGCGAACCGGGTGGCTCGCGACATCCGCCTGAAAGCATCTATTCAGTCTGATCAAATGCCAAAGAGTCTGTCTGAAGCTGAGTCCATCACTATCTACGGTGACGACAACAGCGGACGACGCTAGGACCACAAAGCCACGTTAGAACAACCCGGCACCGTTTTCCGGGTTGTTCTTTTCATTCTGCCGTTTGTTCAATCAAACTTGTTTCGGGTGGATGCCGCCGCGAATGGCTCCGGCACCAACGGCTCCGTAGTTTGCTTTGAACATCGGGTCCAATGGTCGGCTGTTTGGAACCGAAAGCCACATTCGCAGAATGTGCCTTCGGCGTTCGGGTTCAGGCCAGTCCTCGAACCCGGTTCTGCGGTGCAGCGTCACCCAGTTGTTAAGCAACAGGATATCCCCAGGCTGTTGCTTCATGCGGACTTGCATCTCTGGTTCCGCCGCAACGGCTTCCAGGAAGTCCAACGCTTCTTTCTGCTCATCCGTCATGTCCGGCGCGCGGTCGTCGGCGTAGGCTCGGTCGATGAGAACTCGCAGGAACGCGCACGCGAAGTGGCCGTCTCGAAATGAAAAAACGGGCTGTTCGCAGAAGGGCTGATCGTTACCGGTGTCAACGTTGTGCCGTTTGTAGAGGAACGGTTTCATTAGGACGTCTAGCAAGTCCGGTCGGCGTTTAAGGATTTGGTTGTATAACCCGACCGAACTCACGATCTGGTTCTCTCCACCGGACTTGGCCTGCTGTACGCACAGAAATCCGATGACGTCGCAGCGGTCTGTGTGAAAGCTGAGCTTCTTGTTTGTGTTCGGGCCGCGTGTGCGAGCGTCGTTTGGCCCAAAGCCAGCGTCCCGAACGCTGAAGATCAAATCGCCATCAGCTGACTGAGAAACAGGTGTGCCCAGCTTCTGTCCGATGGCCAGGAAGAGACTTTTCAGAGTGTCGTGTGGAAGAGATCCGATCTGCAGTCCACGAATCAAGGCGACGCCGAGGCCAGTTTCAAGGTCCGCTGAGATTTGCTCCAGCTGTTGGAGGAACCGGTCAGTTGGTTGAACCTCACCTTCTGGAGTACATAACATCGCTTCGTTGTGGTGAACTTGCGCTATCCATTTTGCGGTGTCGGTGAGCTCTTCTGCCGACCAATTCGCGGCTGTGTGTACGGGATGATGCATGGGTTAACGGAGCCTTGGGGGGTATTTAGCAGCACAACGCGCATAAAATGGGAATGTTAAGGGGGGGCATTGCAGTCTTCGGCGTGTCTATCGATGTTGCTGTCTGACCTCGGAGTTTCCAGCCCTGCATAACCTGCAGAACCGACAGAAACAAAGTGTTTCGTGTTTCCACAGGCACTAGTGGCGCCCCTGGCACGGTCATTTGACCTAGGTTTCGGTGGGCGGTGATTCCTGATGTTGCGAGAGCTAAACACGGAGACGCTCGTTCGGAGCGGATAGTTGATAGTGACAAAACCAAACAAACAAAGCACAGACGCTGCAGTCCGTCAACAAACGGACCAGGCTCTGGCTGCGCCGTCGGTTGCGTCGTCCGCTTCACCCGATCTCAACCGCCCTCGCAATATTCTAACGGTCAATCTGGAAGACTATTACCAGGTCGCCGCGTTCCAGCACCTGATTACTCAGGACCAGTGGTACCGGTTCGAGACGCGTCTGCATAGCAACGTACAGCGAACACTGGAGTTGCTGGACGAGCTTGAGGTCAAAGCGACGTTCTTTGTTCTCGGGTGGATCGCCGAACGCTGGCCTGCGATCGCGAAGTCACTTGTGGACGCCGGCCACGAAGTTGGCAGCCGCGGCTACTACCATCGCGATCTGGAAACTCTGACCCGCGAAGAGTTTCGTGAAGACGTGATCCAATCCAAGAAAGCCATCGAAGCCGCTACCGGGCGTGAAGCACTCGGGTATCGACTTTCCGGCGAGTGGTTGCGAGAGAACCAGGAGTGGGCTCTGGATGTCCTTGTTCAGGAAGGGCATAAGTACGACTCCAGTATTCTACCAGTCATGCGGACCTTCCACGAAGAGTCCGATTCGTACGTGGCTGAACGTCAGACACCCAGCGGCCTGATTTGGGAAGTCGCACTGTCCAGTAAGAAGATCTGCGGTCTGAGAGTACCAACCGCTGGAGGCAACTACTTCAGGCAATTCCCGGCTTGGTTCATCCGGTCGGCTGTCGCCAAAGGGATCAAGCAAAACGACCATCCGTTTGTCATGTACTTCCATACGTGGGAGTTGGATGCAGATCAGCCGCGTATTGCCGCTGGCCGAATGGCTCGCATGAGACACTACCGGAACCTGGAACGCGTCGAGTCGATGATTCGGGAATTCGTCAAGGGCCAGGGTTTTGGTCCGGCAGCGGACTACCTGGGACTCGAACGCAAGGCCATCGTTCCAGCCGTGGAGACTCCGGTGTCAATCGACGCACAGGCTCCCGTGGCAGTGACAGTTCGTAAAGCCAAAGACCGGCAACCCGTTTCTATCGTTGTGCCTTGCTACAACGAAGAGAAAACGATTCCGTACCTCGCGAATACTTTGAAGAGTGTTGGGGACACGCTGTCGCAGACCTGCGAACCTCACTTCATTCTGATTGATGACAAGAGCACTGACAGTACCTGGCAGATACTACAGGATACGTTTAGCGATCCAACGCGGTACTCGCTGGTTCAGCATGAGGTGAATCAGGGAGTCTCAGCGGCGATCATGACGGGCGTTAGGGCATCTGAAGCAGAAGTCGTTTGTTCGATTGACTGCGATTGTTCTTACGACCCACATGAGTTGCGGAACATGATCCCGCTCATGACTGAAGGCGTTGACCTGGTCACCGCCTCGCCATACCACCCACAAGGCCGTGTCCGCAATGTGCCGAAGTGGCGACTGTTCCTGTCATGGAGCCTGTCTGCCATGTACCGCGTCCTGCTTGGTCGCGAGATGTACACGTGGACGAGTTGCTGCCGCGTCTACCGAAAGTCGGTGGTCGGCGATCTGGAAATTCAGGAGTCCGGTTTCCTGGGCACCGCAGAACTGGTCGCCAAACTATGTCTGGCAGATTCAAAGATCGTTGAACACCCGGCGACTTTGGAAGTCCGGATCTTTGGCGAATCCAAAATGAAAACATTTCGCACGATCGGTGGCCATTTAAGGCTGTTGGGACGTGTTCTGAAAATGCGTCTTAAGGGAAAGAGTAGTCAGGTCCCTGCGCAAACTGAATCAAGGGCATCTACTGTTAATAGCCAAAAAGGAGCGTTCAAATGACCAAGGCAAAGACTGAACTTCTTACCCTCCCATTCGATCAAAACGCCACGGGCCGAACGCTGGGTGACGACGAAATCACAGCACTTAAGGATGTGATTGACAGCGGAACTCTGACAAGCACTAAAGGTAGCTACGTTAAGAAGCTGGAAGCCGATTTCGCGAAGCTAATCGGAGCCAAACATGCGTTCGCGTGTGCCAGCGGTAGTGCTGCCGTGCACCTGGCTGTTGCGGCAATTAACCCGGAACCGGGCGACGAGATCATCACAACATCCGTCACAGATATGGGGGCACTGACTCCAATTCTGTATCAGGGCGCGATTCCTGTGTTCTGTGATGTTGATCCTGAAACATGCAACGTCACTGCCGCTTCTATCGAGAAGTGCATCAGCGAAAAGACGAAGGCGATTATCGTCACTCACCTGTTTGGCAATCCATGCGAAATGGAAGCCATCATGGAACTGTCAAAGAAGCACGACATTCCTGTCATCGAAGATACC
This sequence comes from uncultured Planctomycetaceae bacterium, assembly GCA_964485095.1. Lineage (GTDB taxonomy): Bacteria > Planctomycetota > Planctomycetia > Planctomycetales > Planctomycetaceae > CAYNWT01. The sequence continues at coordinate 37,909 of CAZAIB010000007.1, forward strand.
GCTCAGGCCTTCATGGCCAGCTACGACGACAAGTACGTTGGTACCTTCGGTGCCGTTGGTTGCTTCAGCCTGCAGCAGGGCAAGCACATCACCACCGGTGAAGGCGGCATCGTCGTGAGCGATGACGACGAATTGGCCCGACGCATGTTCCTGTTCATTAACAAGGCATGGGGTTACGGCGACAAGAACGCAGACCACTACTTCCTCGCGTTGAACTATCGCATGACAGAACTCCAGGGTGCTGTCGCTGTGGCTCAGATGAACAAGCTCGAATGGGTTGCTCGAACACGCGTCCTCATGGCCGAAGCGTTGACGACGGAATTGAGCGGCGTTCGCGGTATCAGCACACCAAAGATCTCAAACCGAGCGGTTCACACATTCTGGAAATACTGCCTGCGAGTTGACGAGAGCGTCATTCCTGGCGGAGCAGTCGCCCTGGCGGGTGCCTTGAAGGAATACGGTATCGCTTCGGCTCCTCGCTACATCCAGAAGCCTGCCTTCCGCTGCCAGGTCATTCGAGATCAGGTCACCTTTGGCGAGAGCCGCTGGCCCTGGACTCTGGCTCGTCCGGAAGCCGTTGATTACAGCGACGAGAAGTTCAGCGGAACACTTGAAGCGCTCGAAGGCGTTCTGGTTCTCCCGTTCAACGAAAAATACACGCAGGAACACATCGACTTCATCGCTGCGTCAGTGAAAGCATGCGTTGAAGAACTCGCTGGCTAAGACATGGTTTCGGGGCCTGTTTGGATTCAATTGTTGCTAAGGAAACTTCGATGACACGTCTACGTTTTGGAATGGTTGGCGCTGGCGGTATTGCTCAGGCATACGCTTTGGCGTTCGCGAATAACACCAAGGGCCAACTGGTCGCGGTGGCTGATACTCGGCTGCCCGCAGCTCAGGCGATTGCTGAGACCCTCAAGTGTAAAGCGTTCGACAATCACGACACGATGTGTGACGAGATGGATCTTGATGCCGTCATCGTTTGCACGCCACCGATTTCGCACCCGGACATCACAACCAGCATCATGAAGCGTGGTTTGCATGTCCTGTGCGAAAAGCCGTTGGCCGTTTCTGTAGAAGAAGCGCATCGGATGATCGATCAGGCTGCTGAAAGTGATGTTGTCTTCACGATGGCATCGAAGTTTCGGTACGTCGAAGACATGGGCAAGATTAAGTCCGTCATTGAATCCGGAATCCTTGGTGAAGTCATTCTCATTGAGAACGTTTTCACAGCGACCGTCGATATGTCCAACCGTTGGAACTCAAACCCTGCGATCAGCGGTGGCGGAGTTCTCATGGACAACGGAACCCACTCAGTAGACATCATGCGATACCTGCTGGGCCCACTGGCCGAACTGCAGGTCGTTGAAGGTCGTCGGATTCAGGACATTCCTGTCGAAGACACCGTCCGCGTGTTTGTTCGCGCACACAGCGGAGCCATTGGCAGTATCGATCTGTCATGGAGCCTCAAGAAAGAACAGCCTTACTTCGTCAGCATCTACGGTTCGCAGGGAACCGCACTGGTTGGCTGGGGTGAGTCAAAGTACAAACGCACTTCAGACGCGGAATGGACCAAAGTTGGTGACGGCTATGACAAGGTTCAGGCCTTCAGCAGCCAGATAGACAACCTGGTCGGCGCGATTCGCGGTGAAGAAGAACTGCTGATTACTTCGGCTGATGCTCTGGCATCTGTGGAAGTCATTGAGACAGCCTACGCTTCGCTTAACAACACACAGTGGCACGCCGTTGGTCCTGCCTGCGAAGGTGCCGATCGGAAGGGCGGTGGTAATGTCAAGTCCACCGGAAGCGTGTCATGAGCGTTCGAGTTCATGACACAGCAATCATTGAAGATGGTGTAACGCTGGGCGAGGGCACGTCCGTTTGGGACAATGTGCACATCCGGTTTGGTACGCACATCGGCGATGAGTGCATCGTGGGCGGCAAGTCGGTCCTGGCTTACGAGCTGAAGATTGGCAACCGGGTGAAGATCAATTCGATGGTCTACATCTGCAACGGTGTCACCATCGAAGACGGTGTCATGATTAGTGCGGGAACCATCTTTACTAACGATCGGTTCCCACGCGCCACAACACCTGATTTGACGGCACTGCGTTCGTCAGATCCGGACGAACACACTTTGCCAACGCTTGTTCGCGAAGGCGCGACGATTGGAGCGGGGTGCATTATTGGCAACGACCTGGAAGTCGGTCGATTTGCAATGGTCGGAATGGGCGCGGTGGTGACTCGGTCGATTCCCGACTTTCATCTTGCGATCGGTTCGCCTGCGAAGTCCATCGGCTGTGTGTGTCGCTGCGGGCCCATGCTGATGAAGTTCCCGGAAGAAGGCACTGAGTTTCGAGAAGAAGTTAAGTGCGAAGAATGCGGCCGCGCATATGTCGTTCAAAACCGCGTTGTGACCGAAATTTCAGATACCGAATCCTAGACCCAAAACCCTAAGTCCTATGAAACGTTTCAGTGTTATCGGTGGTGGCATGCTTGGCATGCGAACAGCTCAGCTGCTCGCCCGCGCTGGAGCTGACGTCACTCTTTACGAAGCGGCCGACCATCTTGGTGGTTTGGCTGACGCCTGGAAACTGGGCGACGTCACCTGGGATCGCCACTACCACGTGACGCTGTTGTCGGACCTTGAACTCCGCAGCGTCATGGACGACCTTGGGCTGGAAGACGCAACGAAATGGGTTGAGACAAAGACCGGGTTCTTCACCGATGGTGAACTGTACTCGATGTCGAACACCGTTGAGTTTCTGAAGTTTCCGCCGCTGGGGATGATTGACAAGCTGCGATTGGGAGGAACCATCTTCCTTGGTTCGAAGATCAAGAACTGGCAGAAGCTGGAGACAATTCTTGTCGAAGACTGGCTGCGAAAATGGTCTGGCAGTCGCACCACAAACAAAATGTGGCTCCCACTACTTCGCGCGAAGTTGGGTGAGAATTACAAGCAGACATCTGCCGCTTTCATCTGGGCAACAATCGCTCGCATGTACGCCGCTCGCCGATCTGGTTTGAAGAAAGAGATGTTCGGTTACATCTCCGGTGGCTACCAGCGTCTGTTGGATGCCTACGAACAACGGCTCGTCGCGGATGGAGTCAAGATTCGAACCAGCTGTGCACTGCAGAACGTTGAAAAGACTGATGCGGGTGTCGAACTGCGGTTCGCAGACGGTTCGGCCGAGACCTGTGACAACGTTGTGATGACGGTGCCGTCGCCGTTGATCTCGAAAATGTGTCCGCAGCTGAATTCGGACGAACACAACAAGCTGAATGGCATTCAGTACCAGGGAATCGTGTGTGCGTCGTTGGTTCTGAAAGAATCGTTGTCGCCATACTACGTGACCAACATCACGGACGACTGGGTTCCATTCACAGCCGTCATCGAAATGTCCGCGCTTGTGGATAAAAGCGAATTCGGCGGCAAGGCTCTCATCTATCTGCCTCGTTATGCCGATCCGACTGATCCGGTGTTCGAAAAGAGCGACGAAGACCTGCAGGAAGAATTCGTGTCGGCTCTGGAGAAGATGTACCCGCATTTCAATCGTGATCAGGTCGAAGCGTTTAAGGTTTCCCGAGTCCGCCATGTCGTTGGGCTCTCGACTTTGAACTACTCAAAGAACCTGCCGGAAATGCAAACCAGCGTCCCGGGTGTCTACGCAGTAAATTCAACTCAGATCGTCAACGGAACCTTAAACGTCAACGAAACATTGTGCTTGGCCAAACGCGCGTTCGAAGAACTGCTTCAGCCGCGTTTGAACGAATCCGGAGCCACAAACACACAGGCAGAACCAGTTCTGGCCTAAGCCTGGCCGCATTCAGCAGTCGTTGAGACACCGGAGTGAATCATGTCCAAACCCATCGCTAGTTTGTCGTTGGATCTCGACAACAAATGGTCGTACATGAAGACCCACGGCGACCCGGGCTGGGAAGAGTACCCCAGTTACCTGGACGTTGTTGTTCCGCGGTTCATCGAATTCTTCGAGAAGCGCGATCAGAAGATGACGGTGTTTATCGTTGGTCAGGACGCGTCACGCGATAAGAACCGAGAGGCGCTTGCGTCTATCAGTGCCGCCGGGCATGAAATCGGCAACCATAGTTTTAATCACGAACCGTGGCTGCACCTCTACACTAAGCAGGAAATCGAGACCGAGTTCGCGAAGACGGAAGAGCATCTGGAACGCGTCACAGGTCAAAAGCCGGTTGGCTTTCGTGGTCCGGGGTTCAGCTTCAGTCCAACGGTTCTCGAAGTTCTTTGCGAACGCGGCTACGAATACGACTGCTCAACGTTCCCAACGTTTCTGGGACCGCTGGCACGCATGTATTACTTCATGACAGCCAAACTGGACGAGAAACAGAAGAAAGAACGGAAGGTTCTGTTCGGAAAGTTGAACGAAGGTTTCCGTCCGCTGAAGCCGTACCAGTGGGAACTGGACGAACACCGGTTGCTGGAAATTCCCGTGACAACCATGCCACTGTTCAAGGTTCCGATTCACGTCAGCTATCTGCTGTACCTGAATCAGTTCTCCAGTCTTGCTGCCTCAGCTTACTGGCGCATGGCGTTACGCATGTGTCAGCTGTTTGGGGTGGGCCCGTCATTATTGTTGCACCCGCTTGATTTCATGGGGTGCGATGACGATTCTGACTTGTCGTTCTTCCCAGCGATGCGACAACCGGCCGAGCCGAAGCTTGAACTTGTTTCCAAAGTGATGGATCAGTTCTGCAAGCGGTTTGAGGTTGTCCCGATGCGAGAACACGCTGCTAGAGTCGCCGACACAAAAAAACGCGTTACGTTGCCGAGTCCGGGATCGGTGCATGAACTCGCCCACGCCTAAACCCAGAAGCACGCCGAAGTATCTGAACAACTTCAGAGATCCGGTTGGCCTTGCGCGCCGCATGTTGATGTCGTGCAACCCGGCGGCGTATTGGGCGATGGCTCGAGAGGGACTGCGCCCGTTGGCGATGCCGGCCGACTGGATGCTGCAGCGGCGCGAACGCAAGCTACTGGCAAAGAATGTCGTACTTACCAAGCCAGTCATTCTGCTGATCGGCCCGCCCCGCGCAGGCACGACGGTGTTGTATCAGTTGTTGGCGGATTGTCTGGATACAACGTGGTTCCCAAACGTCAGTGAGATGTTTCCCAGGGCTCCAATTGCGGCGAGTAAGATCTTTGCCTGGAAACGCAAGCGGACAACGAAGCTGCGAAGTTTCTACGGGCAGACATCAGGTTTATCGGCGCCCAATGACGCGTTCCATATTTGGAACCGGTGGTTGGGAACGGATCGGTACAAGCCCGTGTTGCGAGCGAATGCGGAACCGGAAATGCTGCAGTTCCTCGCGACCTGGACTGAGGCATTCGGAAAGCCTCTGGTCAACAAGAACAATCGCAACACACTCTGCATCGGCATGCTCAGCGAAGCGATCCCAACAGCGCATGTTGTCGTGTTGCGGCGCGAGGCAGCGGACATCGCTCGATCGCTTATCCGCGCTCGCGAGTTTGTGCAGGGAGACAAGTCGGATGCCTGGGGCCTGGCAAGTCGAAGTCAGAACGCCGACGACCCGCTGGGTTATGTGACCGATGTCTGCGATCAGATTGGCGACATTCACACGCAGTTGGCAGAGCAGTTGGTTCAGATCGATCCGGCTCGGCTAACCGAAACAACCTTCGAAGAACTTTGCGCGGACCCTCAGCGTGTTGTTGAGAAAATCGCTTTTGCCAGCGGCGTTGCTTTACGCGAGCCGCAGTCTGCAAGCTTCGGACACCTGAGAATTCCAAGCAGTCGTCCGCTGTCAGATGCTGAGGAAGCTCGGCTGGCTGAGCAGTTGGACCGGATGCGGGGCATCGTAAATACTCCACCGTCGATCAACCGCACTCACGCCTGAGGCACCTATGTCTGTTCGCCCGTTGCTTGTGTTCGGCACACGTCCCGAAGCCATCAAAATGGCTCCGGTTGTTCGCGCGTGTCACGCTCATGCTGATCTGGAACCGATTGTTTGCCTGACCGGACAGCACAGGGAAATGCTGGACCAGGTCAACGACTACTTTGGCATCACTGCCGACGACGACCTGCAGGTCATGTCGAAGAATCAAACGCTGGCGAAGCTGACATCGAAGTGTGTTGAGGGAATCGATTCTCTTGTCGAACGCCATAACCCGGACTGCGTTGTCGCTCAGGGTGACACCACAACAGTGATGGCATCGTCGATGGTCGCGTTCTACCGTCGCATTCCGTTCGTACACGTCGAAGCCGGTCTTCGAACCGGAAACATGCAGGCGCCGTGGCCGGAAGAATTCAACCGTCGCGTTGTGGGTCTCACCGCCGGCCTGCACTGCGCACCGACGACAACATCGCAGGCGAACCTGCTCAAGGAAGGCATCCCTGAAAAGTACGTGCACGTGACCGGCAACACTGTGATCGATGCTTTGCTGCACACAGTCGCAAAAGAGCGGGCCAACAATGATCAGTGGGATCAAAAGTACGCAAATTTAAACGGCCGGAACATGGTTCTCATTACCGGCCACCGGCGCGAGAACTTTGGTTCAGGGTTTCAGGATCTATGCACCGCCATTCGAACGCTGGCCGAAAAGTTCTCGGACACCGCCTTTGTTTATCCGGTCCACCTGAATCCCAATGTCCGCGAGCCGGTCAATGAAATCCTGGGCGCAACAGAAAACGTGATGCTGACCGAACCGGCTCCGTATCCCGAGTTCGTCTGGCTCATGGACCGTGCGCATGTGATTCTGACTGATTCCGGCGGAGTCCAGGAAGAAGCCCCTTCGCTGCGCAAGCCAATTCTCGTGATGCGAGAAACAACAGAGCGGCCCGAAGCATTGGAAGCCGGCGCTGTTGAATTAGTCGGAACCGATTGCCAGCGCATCATCGACCGTGTCAGCCTGCTGTTAACAGACGACGCGGAATACGCTCGCCGACAAATTGAAACCAACCCCTACGGCGATGGAAAAGCCTCAGCACGCATCGCTGATTTGCTGGCAGCACGGGCCTGGGAATAGTTGCGGTTCTGGTGTCGGTGATCGATCTACGGCACCGGTACTGCGAGTTCAAACCCGCAGTCGCCTCCCTCACCGTGCCTGCGTGACGTGTAGTGAGTGTCCAGATCTCCGCCGTTGTCGACCAGATCGTGGCCAATGCTGTAGACCATCCAGCCGCCGTTTGTGACGCGGAAACGCAATTGCTTTCCGTCGAACGGATCCGTCAGAACGCGCTTTCCCGCGATGTCGGTCAGGAACTCGTCGGCAATTTGATCAAGCTTCTGTGGTGTGGTTCCGTACTTGAGTTGGTGTCGCCACAGTGCAAGGCTGACTATCTCACACCTTCGTAGAGCTTCGGTTCTGGCTGCACTTCGTGTCAGCCACACGTCGGCACTAGCCAGTGGGAAAGTGAAAAGTCGCGTGGTAGTGGGTGCTGCTGAGAGTCTTGTATGCTCGGGGATGAGCGTTGGCCAGTCATGCTCCAGTAAGCCGATCCATTCGTCGTAGTAGTCCAGGCAACAGACACCAAGCGGCCCGTGTATTGGCCAGGGTGCCTCCTCTATCTGTTCCAGTACCAGGAGGCGTTCACCAATCAACGTCCGGTGCAGACCCGATTTGATGTTTGAGTCCAATAGTTGGGTCTGCAGCTCAGCGAGATCGGCGTCCGAAGGGTTGGCATGAGGGAGAAGTGTCTCCTTCGTAGCACGCGCGGTCGCCAACAGTCCAAACCGAGTTAGCTGCCCGATCATGTCCGCTTCATATCTCAGCGCGTTGACGATAGCGACTTGTGTCTTGATTGCCGTCAGCAGACGGTCGCGGTCACCGCTAAGGACAGCGACGTGGGCATCCAGCTGAAGTACTCGGGTCATCCATCGGAGTTTCTTGAGGTGTTGCGGGTCGTCTGTTTCAGAGAAACGGCGTGGAAATGCAGCGTGGTTCCCGCTGGCGGCTGCGCTGTGAACCGCTTCAATTTGAGCACTATGTTGATTGAGGAAATCTCGGGCCGCGTTCAGGCTCTCCCACTCGTAGTCGATACCTGCCGGGGCTGCGCCTGTGCCTACGAATGGCAGTGGTCCAGCTGGCTCAATCATGTGGAGGTCGATGGTGTTAACAGCAGCGTTCCAGGCGTCCGAAGAATCCACCTGATCTTCCGGCACTTTGATGTGGCCACTCAGTTCAGCCAGCGTTGCTGGTTCACCTCGCTCTCGAATGTCATCCAGTCTTCGGCCAACTTGAACCCTCGCCAATAACAGCCAGCTGAATATCGCTCCCAGGCCGCAGAGCATCAAAATCTGCAGAGCGCTAGCGACCTTTTCTGCGATGCGCCGCAGCGTGAGTGGTTCAGCTTCAGTCGTTGCCCGGAACGGGTTTTGCGTTGCTATGCCGATAGCCTGGTCCTCATGTCGCGGCAATTCTCTCGAATCACAACGGGCGCCGGTCGCGTCGGATCACGGCCGATACGCGAATGTGAATCAGATTGGCGAAGTATTGAACGCCATCGCACGTTCCAGCCTCCCTTTCCGGGAATTGTCTGGTCCTGAATCTTGAACGCAGGACAGTTGCGCTCCAAAATTGGTTCTGACCATTCGTTTCCATCAGAAGAACCAATATGCCGTTTCACACGCACCGCCTGCTTGGCGTTTTTCTGCTTCTCGGAACCTGTGCTTCGGGCGCTGCCTTTGGCTGGCAGGACGAAGAACCAGAATCGCTATCGAAGTACTACGGGTTCTCTGGCCTTGAAATTTTCAAACTGGAACGCCGTTCGGCCAACATGGTTAAGGGCGACTTCAATGGGGATGGCCTGGTCGACGTGCTGCTGATTGACAACAGTCACAGTCGGCTGGATCTGCTGCAGCAGCGGAAGAAGGGTGACGCCGACAAGCCGAGCCGCGTGAATGACATCACCAACGATTGGCGGTTCGAACACGTCAAGATTCCGGTTGATCGTCAGGTCGCAGCGATGACCACGGGCGACCTTAACAACGATGGAAAAACCGACATCGCGTACCTCGGCGCTCCGGATCGGTTGGTGGTTCGGTATCAGCCGAAAGATGATTCGAAGTCAGACTGGAGCGATCGGTTTACTGTTCGTCTGCCGAACGTGTCGCCGTTGCAGTGGATGATGGCGACCGGTGATTTCAACAATGACAAACGCGAAGACCTGGTCGTTCTTGGTAAGACGGAAACGTACCTGTTGTATCAGGGCGAAGACGGCAAACTGCAGACGCCGGTTTCCGTGATGAACACCTCCACGTCGCTGTCTCTGATTCAGGTGGCCGACCTCAACGGCGACGGATTGGACGACCTGTCGTACCTGTCCACGGACGGTAATGTTCGGGGTCTGTGTGCGAGGATGCAGCTAAGCGGTGGTCAGCTTGGGCCGGAACTTCGGTTCGATCTGAAGCGACCTCGCGCAGTGACGTTGTTCAATATTGATGAGACTCCCGAGACGGAAGTGCTGACCATCGATACCCGAACCGGCCGCGTGGCCGTTTCGCGAGTTAAGCAGCCGACTCAGAAAGACGGCGAACTTGCGGCGCGGTTGACGCAGTATGGATTCGGTGGAGAGACCGGCAAGGGCCGCGATCTTCAGATGGGCGACGTTAACGGCGATGGTCTTGTGGATGTGGTCGTGACGGATCCTGAGAAGGCTCAGATGTTGGTGTTTCTGCAGGAGAAGGGGCTCGGGCTTGGTCAGGCCAGAACGTTCCCGGGACTGTTGGGAGCCAACCATATTCGGATTGCCGACGTGACTGGCGACGGCACGGCCGAAGTGATTGTGATGAGTTCCAGGGAAAAGGTTGTTGCGGTCAGTCGCTACGCCGACGGACGGTTAAGTTTCCCAAAGTCACTGCCCATTAAGGTCACACCGAAGGAAAAAGACGGCAGTGCTGAGTTCATTCCAACGTGTCTGGACTTGGCTGACATCGACGGAGACGGCAAGCCTGAAGTTGTGTGTGTTGGCACGAAGAAGGAAGGCCGCAAGTCTTCGAAATTGCTAACCGCGCTTAGTGCGGACGGCGATGCGTGGAAGACTGTGATGGAATCAGAACTCACGATGAAGGATGAACCGAAAGAGCTGCGGAACCTGGATGCGAACAACGACGGCAAATCTGATGTGCTGGTGTTCTTCGATCTCAACAAGCCACCAGCCGTCTTGATTAACTCTGATGGAAAGCTGGAACAGCTTAAGACGAAGGGCGGGATTCAACTGGGCAAGCTTGGTTCTGCAAACGTCACAATTTCCGGCGCCAAGGGCGAGACGGGACTGCTGGTCTCGCAGGAAACGTTCGCTCGTCGAATGAACCTTGAAGACGGGCAGTGGCAGGTTGCCGATCAGTACAACGCCGCTGAAGACAAGGCAAAGGTTGCCGGGAGTGTGGAACTGAATCTCGATGGCGAAGACGGCAACGAGATCGTTTTGATTGACTCCGGAGTCCGGAAGCTGCGAGTGCTTCGCAAAGCTGACAATGTGTTCCGACCATGGCGCGAGGTTGAGCTGGGGGCGTTGGACTACCAGGCGTCTCACATCGGCGACCTAAACGGTGATGGCAAAGATGATTTACTGTTGGTCGGCAAAGGTCAGTTTTCGGTTCTTTACGCAGAACAGACAGATCCGACTTTGGAAGAAGTGGCATCGTTTGAGACCAAACTGGAACGCGTCTTCTTTCAGGATTTGATCGCTGGCGATTTGAACGCTGACGGCCGTCCGGATATCGCGATGGTCGATACGCGTTCTCACATGATCGAATTGCTGAACTTCGATCCGGACAAGGGGCTCCGTCATGCGATGCACTTCAAGGTCTTCGAAGAGAAGAGCTTTGCGGCAGATCGGAATGCCGCCGGTGTGGAACCGCGTGAGGCTTTGATTGCCGATGTCACGGGCGACGGTCGTTCGGACCTGATGTTGCTGACTCACGATAGGGTTCTGCTTTACCCACAGGACACGGGCGAAGCATCACCGGTCACGGAAGTCAAACCCGCGAAAGACAAAGCTGCATCCAATTAGTGGTTCCCAAACACGGGTCTACTTCAAACATCCGTCGCACTGAAGTAGTGCAGAAGCCACTAAACCCCCGACGAAAAAGCCGGGGGCGATAAAGATGCGACTACGGCTCAATCCTGCGTGACGAACGGTAATACAACCTCAGAACAATCTCTCGGAGATGCTGCTATGCGATTTGCTGTTCGAGTTACCTCCATGCTTTGCCTTCTGGTTCTGCCCGCGGCTGCGCAAGAGAAGGAGGCAACTGGTCCGTACGGCAATGGAGTGGTCGCTGCGGATCATCCGTTAGCCAGTCTGGCAGGGCTGGAGATGCTGCAGGCGGGCGGAAACGTTGTCGATGCGGCTGTCGCGAGTTCGTTCACGTTGTCTGTTGTTCGTCCTGCCAGTTGTGGTCTGGGCGGTGGCGGCTTCATGGTGATCTGGGACGCAAAGCAACAAAAGTCCATCGCGCTTGACTATCGAGAACGCGCGCCGTTGGCGTCGTCGGCGGATATGTACAAAGACAAGGCGGAACATGAAACCGCATCGATGCGTGGACCGCGGGCCGTTGGTATTCCAGGCACCGTCGCTGGCTTGTGCTACGCGGCCGAAAACTATGGTTCGTTGCCGCTGGCGAAACTTCTGGAACCGGCAATTCGGGTCGCTGAGGAAGGCTTCGTTTTGGATCCGGGTGACAAAGCGAACCAGCGATCAACGCTGGCCAAATTCAAGAAGTTCCCCGGTTACAACGCGAAGTACAAACTCTTGCTGGACGGCTACTTAAAGACCGAAGGCAAGAAGTTCTACTCGCCCCAGCTGCCAATGTTGAAGCTGATTGCCGAACACGGAGCAGACGCGTTCTACAAAGGTCCTGTCGCTAAGGCCATTGTTGCTGCGTGTGCTGACAACGGTGTGATTACTGAACACGATTTGGCTACGCAACAGCCGCTTGTTGTGCGTTCGCCGTTAAGCGGCACGTTTGATGGCAAGCAGGTTCTCACAATGCCGCCGCCATCCAGCGGTGGGGTCGCGTTGATACAGATGTTGAATGTTCTGCAGGCCTGGGAGAAACAACACCCCGATCAGTCGCTCACCGCACTCGGTCACAATTCGCCGCGCTATGTTCAGATCCTGACCGAAGCGATGAAGCACGCGTTCGCTGATCGGGCTGAGTACCTTGGCGACACCGATTACGCTGACGTGCCGATAGATCGCTTGATCGGAACCGACTACGCTGCGGAAATTGCGAAACGCATCAAGCTGGACAAGACGCTAAGCCAACAGGAATACGGCCGGTTCTTTTCGGCCAGCGATTCGGGAACCAGCCACTTGTCGGTGATCGATAAAGACGGTAACGCGGTGGCTTGCACCGAGACAATTAACCTGGCCTACGGAAGCTTTGTCGTGGTGCCGGAGTACGGTTTCATTCTGAACGACGAAATGGACGACTTCGCCGCTCGACCTGGTGAAGCGAATGCGTTTGGTTTGATTCAGAGCGCCGCGAACGCGGTGGCTCCGAAGAAGAAGCCGCTTTCAAGCATGACGCCGACGCTGGTGATCGAAGACGGGAAAGCGATTGCGGCAATCGGAGGCTCTGGTGGTCCTCGCATCATCACTGCGACGTTTCAGGTGTTATTGAATCAGATTCGGTTCGGACTGAAGCCGCAATCTGCGGTTAATCAGCCGCGGCTGCACCACCAGTGGTCGCCGAACCGGTTGAGCCTGGAAGCAAAGCTGTTTGGTTCGCACGCTGCCAGCCTGCGGGAGTTTGGACACGAGGTGCAGACGACTGGTGGCGTGGGCGTTTCGCAGTCGGTCGGACGCTTCGGCAAGATGCTGTTCGGCGGCAGCGATCCACGAAAATATGGTCAGCCCGCCGGGTTCTAAAGCCTGGTTGTCGGTTCCCCGGGCCGCTGTGGTTCACTGCGCGCTGGCGCGTTCCAGGACTTGTTGGAACGGGACGCTGGCCAGGCTTCCGGCAAGCTTGTGGCGGCTTAGTTTTTCTTTGGTCAATCGCGGCGACGTAATCCCGCACAGGAACCGCGTGAACAGAACCGGTGATGCCAGCGCTGGGGTCGCCTGTCGCAGTTGACTGGCCTGCTGCCACGTTGCTTCATCAATCGGTACGGCTGCCCGTTCGGGAACTTTCATACCGTCAGAGTTCAAACACCTCGAGCAGTGGCCGCAGGGGTTGTCCAGACTTTCGCCGAAGTGCCGGCTGAGTTTGTCTACCTGGCAGTCTGGCTGCGTCAGCAGTTCGACAACCTCGCCGATTCTGGCGAGATCACTTTCTTCGCGGTGCTGCATTCGTTTGTGAAGTGAATCGGCCAGATCGTGTCGGCTGTCGGGATCTCGAAGCTTGTTGTAGCGATGGACCAGTCCGCTGGGTTTGAGTTCCAGCATGTTCTGTTCGGCCAGGTAATCCAAAGCCTTGACCAGACGCGTGCGATCGCAGTTCAATTTTGCAGCCGCTGATTCCAGATCGATCGAGAACCACTTCCGCGCTTTGGTCGACTGTTGGAACATTCCCAGCAGGAAGTCTCGGCGTTCGCCTTCGAACCGCTGCAGGATTTCAGCCGACGACATTTGGGGGATGAACTGATACTTGGAATACACGGGCGTTGTTTCGGCCAGGTACCCGTCCAGTTCTATGTACGTCAGCAGTGTTCGCAGCACCAGACTGCGGATGTCGTGGGTTCGGGAAAGGCTGTAGACGCTGACTGTAATCTGATCGCCCTGATCAAACAGGTCATCGACCAGTGTCCTGATCGATGCGGCTTCGGGAGTGTCGCCAAAAACAAAGTTCTCCAGCGTGCTAAGGTCGTCAACGCAGTACAACGTTTCGCACGTCGATGGATTCCCATCACGCCCCGCGCGGCCGATTTCCTGGGCGAAGTTTTCCAGGCTCTTGGGCAGGTTGTAGTGGTAGACGTAGCGGATGTCGGATTTGTCGATACCCATCCCGAACGCGATCGTGGCGACGACAATTGATTCGTCAGACTGCATGAACCACTCTTGCACACCGGAACGAAATTCCGGATCCAACCCGGCATGGTAGGCTCGCGCGGGGAGACCGTTGTTTTTCAGGAACTGCGCGATGTACTCGGCGGTCTTCTGTAGCGTGACGTAGACAATCGTTGGACCGCGCGGCCGCGTGCGAATGCGGTCGAGTAGTGTTTGGTCGCGATCTTCACTGGTGACGACATCGCTAAGGATGGTCAGGTTGCTGCGATAGAACGGCGTTCTGACCGCGTGGTTGGCATCCACGTCCAGGAAACGACAAATGTCAGACAGAACCCCCGGGGTCGCAGTGGCTGTCAGCGCCAGGATTACGTCGGCATTGCAGTCTTTGGCAAAGTTGGCCAGCTTCAGGTAGTCCGGACGAAAGTTGTGGCCCCATTCCGAGATGCAATGTGCTTCGTCGATGGCGAACAGGGAGACGTTCATCATGTTTAGCATCGCTCGGAACCGTTCGTTGGTGAACCGTTCAGGCGCAACGTACAGCATCTTGAGTTCGCCCTGTCGAATTCGCTGCGTGATGCTGCGGTATTCCTCCAGCGACAAAGACGAATCCAATCGCGCGGCTGAAACGCCTTTGGAGATGAGCGTGTCGATTTGGTCTTTCATCAATGCGATGAGCGGAGAGACCACAATGGTCGTGCCCTCCATCATCAGCGCCGGCAGTTGGTAGCAAAGCGATTTTCCGCCACCGGTTGGGAACACGGCCGCTGATGAATGGCCAGCCAACAATTGATCGACGACCGTCTCCTGTCCGGGCAGAAATTCGTCGAACCCGAAGACCTGTTTGAGTTGCTGATGTTTATCCATCGGGTCCGGTCCGAGTTGGTTTGTTGAAGAATGGCTACTCTGGCAATGGCTCAGCACCCGACGGCGGCTTGCCTTTTCCATCGCGTACGTAGTCCGCTCTGGCTGCAGCGTAGTCAGCCGCGGTCATCTGGACGCTTTCCGTGTCGATTCCTTCCTTCCACGTCGCGAAGTGCTTCTTGAGGAACGGAACACACCAACCGCATCCCGTGCCGGCTCCACCACAATCGGCCAATTGGCTTGCCACTCGCGGTTTGTTGATGCGCAGGTAGTTCAACACCTTGCGCTGCGAGATATGGAAGCAGTAGCAGAGTTTGTCGTCTGGTTTCATGACCGTGTCTGTTTGAGTGGGTGTGTCAGAACATGGCAGCGTCCGACTATGGGGTGCCGGTTTCAACCAGTTTGAAGTTTCTAACCTGTACGGTTCCGACTTCGCGACCAATAACAAAACCGAGACGGTTGTTTTTAGCGACGTTGGTTGCGGTGAAGGTGAATTCGTAGTCCATGTAGTCGGGTTGAAGCTGGAATTCTTCCGACATGCCAATGGACTTGTAGTTGTCCGGCATGTGGGTCATGCCAAGCAGGACTGCTGTGACGCTTTCCGGAGACTTCGCCTGGAACGTTACCTTGTACTCGGTGTCATCCCTCAGGGTGAGGTTCATTTGATAGGCCTGGACGTGCCAGTCTGTATCGGTGGTCGCGGTTGCCTTTAGGACGATACTGTCACCGTCGATGGCCATCGACGCTTTGCCGGCGTCGTGTGTTTCGATCCGCCACGCTGCGGTTCGGTTGGTCGTTCCGAGTAAGTTGCCATCATCTTTGCCGATACGGATGCGTCGGTACTCAACCTGACCTCGGTCGCCTTCCAAACCAATTGGTCCGGAAGCAGGAATCTTAAACTTCGCGTCCAGTAGTTCGCCGTTGCAGGTGCAGTACGCTTCTTGTCCCTTCACTTTAATGACCATCTCATTCCACCCCTGCGCGCGGTAGCGTTTGAGTTTGTTGTAGGGGCCGGCCAGCAGGAAGTCGCGGCATTGCAGCTGCTTGCCGCGAATAAAAATGCCACTGTCAGCGTTAGGGGTGGCTCGGAACTCGAGCTTCAGAACGAAGTCGTCTGAGAATTCTTTCACGGTCCACAGTTGCTGAATGCGGCGGCCCTGGGCTGGCGTTGTGACGACCAAACGACCGTTGATGGCCGTGTACCGGCCGTCGGGGCTGGTCTTTCCGTCGAGTTCCGTTCGTTTCTCGATGATCGGCCACGGTGGTGCGTTGGGGTCGTTCCTCTTCCAATTCGCGGCTTGCCTTTTTTGTCTTGCGGTGGTCGGTAGCTGAACCCAGCCGGTGAGGTCGGTTCCGTTGAAGAGGCTCGCGAATCCTTCTTCGACAACGAAGTTGTCCGGAGTGTTTTCTACGAACCCAGCGGTGGCCAGGATCGGCTGCAATGCCTTCGCCCACTTCGTGTATCCAAGTTTGTTCGGATGTAGCAGGTCGGGGAACTCAGCTTCCTTCGCATCACCAGCTTTGTTGGCGAACAGCGTCCATGTATCAAGGACTGTGATTTGAGGATCGCCGTAGACAGCTTTGGCGTATAGCTTGTTGACTTCCTTGATGTCTTTGGCCGAGCGTTTCTTGGAGGTCGAACTTGGGAAAACACGACACAGGATGATGGGCATCTTGTCGTTGTGTTTTTTGAGTTCGTCAATAATCAGCTTCGCGTTCGCTGCAATCGTCGCGGGCTTCGCGCCTTCTTCCAGATCGTTGGTTCCCATGAGTATGACGACGCCGGATGGGTTCAGGGACAGCACGTCTTCCTGCAGCCGAATCAGCATGCCGCGTGTTGTGTCGCCGCTGATGCCTCGGTTTGCGACTTTGGCACCCGGAAAACTGTCGCCCATGTTGTCGCCCCAGCCCTGCGTGATTGAGTCTCCCAGGAACACGAGTGCTTTCTGGTCTTTCTCAACGGCTTTGGCCCACGTCGATCGTCTGCTCTGCCACAGTTTTTGGAACCAGTCGTACCGTCGAATCGGACCAGCACCGGGCAGACCCTCGTCGGTTTCGGGAATGTTGAATTTCTTTTCCGTCTCTGTCTGTTGAGCCGAGATGTCAGACGGGACGAACAGGCTGAATGCCAAAAGAAAAACTAGAGGGATGGTTCGATGTGCGTTCATTGTGAGTTCTCAAACAGAGACCGTGCTGATTCATTCAATCGAATATGGTACCTTCGCTGCTGCTAAGAAACAGTGAGTGGAAGAATCGATCCGCATTCCGGCGGCTCAGGATGTCCACAGAATTGGAACATCAAGTTCTGGAGGAATTGAATGTCTATTGGAATCATGATCGCGGAGTCCGCGAAGTTGAGTCTTGGATACAGCGAGAAACTACTGGCGGACGTGACTGCCGATAAGTTCGCGCGTTTTGCCCCTGGCGAAAACGGTGTCATTGAGTCGAATCACCCGGCCTTCATTTACGGTCACCTAAGTCTGTACAGCCCACGCGTGGTTGAGGGCCTTGGCGGCGACGTTTCGAACCTCAAGCCCAGCGACAAGTTTGTTGAGGTGTTTGACCAGGGTGTGACTTGTGTCGATGACCCGGACGGTTCTATCTATCCCGCCATGGATGAGATTACTGAGCGGCTAATCACGACTCAGAAAGCAGCCATCGAAGCTTTGGGCAACGCGCCTGATTCAGCTCTTACGGCGCCCAATGAGAACGCGATGAAAGAACGCTTCACGACAGTCGGTTCGATGATGGCGTTCTATCTTGGCGGTCACTTCATGATCCACATGGGCCAAATGAGTGCATGGCGCCGCATGATGGGGCTTGGTTCTGCTTAATTGGATGACGTGTGTGCGTTTGACAAAGTGGCAAAAGAAAAGGGCCGGTAGCTGCAAAGCTGCCGGCCCTTTCTGTACGTCAAGAAGGTGAGAGGTGTAGAGGCGTCGTGATGTCTTAAGCTTCCTCGGGAACCGCCATTGGTCGTTTCTTTTTGATGACTTGCTTTCTCGGCGGTGCTTTAGATTCGACAGCGCTCGCCGTCGCTGCAACTGGTTGAGTCGGAGGGACGGGTTCCTGAGCCAGGCCGAAGCTGTTCTGGACGAAGAATATTCCAGCCAGAAAAACGAGGTGTCTTAGAAGCTTGCGGGTGCCAATCACTGTCGTGGGTTTCCTAAACCAAGGTGTTGTGAGTGTGATGCAGGTCTACGCAAGAAGCGTGCCGATTGGCTAAACCCCTTGGATTACGAGGTGTTTTCCCGGGTGTGTTGGAAGCGCAGGCAACTATGCGCAGATCGTTGGCAGGCGGCTTCGGGTTCGGAAACGACTAAACAGGCGGGCGTTCCAACGCTGCCGGCGCGCTTGACGGGTTAGCGGGTTGCTCGGACACTGGACGTTCTGGATTCCACAACCGAAGAGCAACACTCATGAAACAGCTAGCGATAATCCTTCTCGTCTCCGCGGCAGCCTGTCAGGCTCAGGATCAGAAGAAAGCGGATCAGAAAATTGACTTCAAGAAGCTGGCCCGTGAAGGCTGGGTCAACATGTTTGATGGCAAGACCATGAAGGGCTGGAAGGTCAATGAGGCGCCTGAGTCGTGGAAGGTTGTTGATGGAACGCTGCGGTGTCAGGGCAAACGCAGTCACTTGTTCTTCGTTGGCAAGGACGGCAAGGCTGCATTTAAGAACTTCGAATTTCGCTGCCAGGTGAAGACTCAAAAAGGGGCGAACGCGGGTATCTACTTCCACACGAAGTTCCAGCCAACAGGTTGGCCAAAGTATGGCTACGAGTGCCAGGTCAATATCACTCAGCAAGACACAAAGAAGACCAGCAGCCTTTACGGCGTCAAGAATGTTTCTGCTGATGACCTGAAGGGATTGATTAAAGACGATGAATGGTACTGGCAGACAATCGTCGTGAAGGACAATCACATCACCCTGAAAGTCAACGACAAGACGATGGTTGAGTTCGACGAGGAAGAGGATCGCAAGGCGTTCTCTGGTTCGTTCGAGCGCCGACTTGGCACGGGAACCATTGCGTTCCAGGCCCATGACCCCGGTAGTGTGGCTCAGTTCCGCAACATCATGATTCGCGAACTAAAGTAATCTCGATTTTGGAGGCCACCGCCCGACGGCGCTTCCGTTCGGGCGGGTCGTTATGCGATTGATGAATGACATTGAGATCGACCGCTGCATTCGGTGGGCATTACCTGCGATGCTGGGAGGGATCTTGCTGGCCGTCTGTGACTTCATCATGTCCGGCTTCATGCTGTTCGGGTTTGGTGTGATGGCAGTCACAGTCAGCAAGTGGCGCACTGAGCCAGGGTTGTGGATGTTAAGCGGTCTGCACTTCCTCATTCAGGCTGGCATATACGCCATGTTTGTGTACTCAGAGATCGCCGAGCTGGTGGCTGGCCGTGCGGTGATGGGTGGCTGGATGGCTCTGGACTGCTCAATAGGCACCGCAGTCCTTGCCAGGATGGTGTGGTTTCTGTGGTCCGTGACGCGGCTGAACCGGCTTGTTCCGGCCAGGGAATGATGCGGAGCCACGCGAGGCAATAGGCCAGGCCACGGCCCGTTGCTGTGGCACCCGCAGTCGCTGATCAAAACGCGTTTTGCCATCCAGCGTCGAACTGCTTTCGCAAGGTGGTCACCACGTCGGGATGATCGGCGGCTACGTTCTTCGTCTCGCTGGGATCGGTCTTGTGGTCGAACAGCTCAACGTAAATCGGTTCTGCCTTCGCGTCTCGGTGGTCCTTCCACAAAACTAACCGATATCGATCGGTCCGCATCGTGTAGCCCATCAAGTGCTTCTCAAACAACTCGCGGTCCCACTTCTGACCCTGCTGTTCGATGATGCGTCCTTCGACCTCTTTGATAAGCGGCCCGAACCACGTTTCGCGCATTCCCTGCGATAGCGGGTTCGCAGCCCACTCACGCAGCGCGGGGTTCGGGTACTGACTGAACGCCGCTTTCTTCCACGGAAGTTTTGGATTGTCCATCAACCGCGCGAAGCTGTGGCCTTCAAGGTGATCGGGACTCGGAATGCCAGCCAGTTCACACAGCGTCGGGAAGATGTCGACTAGCTCAACCAACGCGTCCGTCTTCGCACCGCGGGCTTTCATCTTCGGTGACCAGATCATCAACGGCACGCGGGTCGCAATTTCGTAGTTGGTCGCTTTTCCCCAGACGCCCATGTCGCCGAGGTGCCAGCCATGATCGCCCCACACGACAATGATTGTGTTGTCTCGCAGATCGGCCGCTTCGAGTGCTGCGATTAGCTTTCCGATTTGAGCGTCCACGTAACTGGTGCTGGCAAGATACGCATGCTTCAGTGTTCTTGAAAGCTGCTCGCCCAGCGGGCCGGTTTTTGGAATACCAGCCCGGGTTCGCAGTTCGAACGAAGCGTGCAGCCCCATTGCTGCACCGGCCATCGGAGCTTCCGTCTCAGTGGCCATCGGAATCTTCGCGGGGTCGTAAAGGTCCCAGT
Organism: uncultured Planctomycetaceae bacterium; assembly: GCA_964485095.1. Lineage (GTDB taxonomy): Bacteria > Planctomycetota > Planctomycetia > Planctomycetales > Planctomycetaceae > CAYNWT01. Next base: position 58,200 of record CAZAIB010000007.1, read on the forward strand.
ATTTTGTCGGAGCACACCAGTTGAGGTGCGGCAGCTTGTAGCCCATCGCCATGAAGAACGGCTTGTCTTTGTTCGCTGCCATTTCCTTCATCGTGGCGATCGCCAGTTGTGTGTTGTAGCCATCGATGTACGCGGTGTCGGGCACATCTGCTTTCTCGTAAGCGGGCCCCGCCGCCAAACCCTTTTTCGCTGCGTCGCCGTATTTGGCTCGCATCCGCTTCATGTTGTCGGCCTTCATCTTGTTGTTCTCGGGTAGCGCGTATGGTCCCCTGGTTCGCTTCATTCCCTTGATCCACTTCACACGCTCGCGGCTCCACGACTTGCCTTCGTCGGTGTCACCGTTGTGGAAGATCTTGCCGCAGTAAGCGCTCTCGTATCCGTTCGCTACGAAGTGTTGCGGCAGCGTGATGATGTCCGGCTGCAGTTCACGCAACGCAACGTAGTTGTGGAACAAACCGGTACTTTCGGGCCGAGCCCCCGTTAGCAGGCTGGCTCGTGATGGCCGGCAGATTGCCTGCTGACAGTACGCTCGATTAAACAACAAGCCGTCGTTGGCCAGCGCATCAAGATTCGGAGAAATCGCGATCGGCGAACCGTAACAACCAAGCTCCGGACGCAAATCATCAATGGCGATAAACAGGACGTTCGGTTTGTCAGCCGCGTGCGTTCCGCACACAAGCAACAACAAACACAGGCCGCGCACAAGTCGATTCATCTTTGGTGGTTCTCGCATGATTCAGAGGCAGCCCTACGCTTCAAAGAACGCATCGAGCCTGGATTGCAGCTTGACAACATCCCGGGTCCAACACTCCCACAGCACCAGGACCGTCCAGCCCTCGCGGCGCAGTTTTCTTAGGTTGCGGCGATCACGATCGACATTGCCCTGACGTTTTGTTTGCCAGAACTGTGTGTTGGTCTTCGGAACCACGCGCCCGTAGCGACAACGGTGCATGTGCCAATAGCAACCATGCACGAAAATCAGTTTGTCGTGTCGCGGCAGAACGAGATCTGGCTTGCCGGGCAAGTCCTTAACGTGCAGCCGGAACCGGTAGCCCATTCGGTGAACCAGCGAGCGCACGATGAGCTCGGGCTTTGTATCTTTGCCGCGGATCTGCGACATGTTGTACGAACGCGTCTTCTTGGAATGCACATCAGCCATTTGCACATGGTCGCATACGCCGCGGGAAGAGCAACCGAACCGCTGCGACCGGTTCAAACCTCACGATCGCTACACAATCGATCCGCTGGCCCAGCCACGCGTATGTTGCCTTATCGAAACACGACCTAGGCTTCCGTCGTAACGAGAACCCTGCGTGGTGTAAGTCATGAACGATAACAGCCTGATGTCCGGAAGCGTGTTTGAATCTTCCGACGCAATCGAAGCCCTGAAGCAACTGGAAATCAGTTCGCAGTCTGCGGTTCTGCAGAAGCGAGGCAAAACGCGCCTTAGCCTGGAGATTGACGTCTCGATTCAGCGTGGAGACGCGAGTCGTCGCAGCGAGATGACCATCTCGGCCTGCAGTTCAGACTTGTCCACAACTGGTTGCAAACTTCTGGCTCCAACGCCGGTTCTTCCTGGCGATATCTACTGGCTGACGTTTGCCCAAAACGAGGCTGGTATCGGACACATGATGGCTCGGTGTATTCGCTGCCACATGGTCAGGGAAGGCGCGTTTGAGATTGGGATGAGCTTCTTTGATGAAGTCGATCTGTCCGACCTGCTGGACTAACCAATTCGCTTAAGAACCTCCTCCGGCAACGGATATCTCGATGCAAACGCAAGCCGAAACAAAAACAAAACAAATCGCCGCGCCACCGGTTCAGGCGGCTGCGGCTGAAGTACCGCCGGTCGAAGCGACCTGTGCTGCGATCCGCGGAGCGAGTTCTGATCGAGTGGCCTGGAAGGGCGCCGGTAAATGGTTGGCTGCTTCATTCCACGCACGCTATCTGCTGGTTGAACTTGATGGACGAACCGGTTCATCCACCATCACCACGCCAAGTGCCAACGATGAATCGTGGCAGCCAATTTGTGACGCGATCATTCTGAAGTCACGCCAGTTGGGCGAAATCGTGACTCAGTCATCCGGTAGCGGTCAGTACGCCATTGCTGTGCCGATGCACCGTGATGGTTCGTCAGATTCTATTGGCGCCGTCGCCATGGCGATTGACGCAGACAGCGACGCGGCAGCGGACGCGAAATCTCGTGAGCTAGTGGCTTACGTCCGTATGTTCGAAGAAGCCGTCCGGAACCGAAACGCGAGTGCAGCGGGCACAGGCAAGGCATCCGCAGCAGCTTCGGCCCAGCGCGGAATCTCGCAGGCTGGTTCATACGGTTCACTACACCAATATGCATTTGCGATTACCAACGGACTCAAGGCGAAGTTTGGCTGCGACGAAGTCGCCATCAGCATTCTGCATGACGACACTGCGCGAATGCTAAGTGTCTCCGGAATGGATACGCTGCATCCCCGCAGTCCCGGCACGAAGGCCACACTGTGTGCGATGGAAGAAGCCGCCGATGCCGAAACCAACGTCGTTTGTCCTGACAATCACGGCGAGAAGGCGATTGCCGATCTGCCGATGCACCAGGAATGGTTGAAAGATTCTAAATCGGTCGCAGTCGCATCTATCCCTCTTCGGCACGCTGACGAAATCGTGGGCGTCATCTCATTCCGACGCGCCGACGGAACGGTGTTTTCGGATGAAGAACTGGATGCCGCCGACAAACTGGTTGCTCCGTTGGCATCGGGGCTCCTGTTATTGGATCAGGCGAATCGGAGCCTGTTGACTCACGCAAAGCACTCGCTGGGAAGCGTGACTGGAAAATGGAAGACCCTTCATAAACGCACGCGTACCGGCATCCTGTTGGCGACGGTTGCCTTTGTGGGCTGGATGCTGCTGGGCACAACAACCTACACGCTACAGGTGCCGTGCGAAGTCGTGGCGGGAGAACCGCTGGACATTGCGGTTCCATTCGAAAGCCAACTGACAAAAGCACATGTGCGGCCGGGCGACTTTGTCCAGGCCGGCCAACCGCTGGTCGAGTTCGATACCAAACCGCTGATGGCAGAACACCAGCGCCTCAGCGCGCAGTTGAAGATTGCTGAGATTGCTACAGTCGAATCTCTCACTGTGAACGACATCGCCGGAGCTGGACGAGCCAGAAATCAGGCCGAAGCCGCTCGGGCAAGTCTCGCGATGATTAGCGAACAAATTGGTCAGGCCATCGTGGTGGCTCCATTCGACGGCTATGTCATCGAAGGCAACGTCTTGCAGCGTGTCGGAGAAACGCTTGTCGTCGGAACCCCACTGCTGCAACTGGCCGCGGCCGACAAACTGGCCGTCGATCTGCGTGTCGATGAAGCCGGTGCGACCTACGTTGCTCGGGGGATGACTGGTGAGTTCAGCACGCTTGCTCGGCCGGGAGAAGCCTGGGAATGCGAAGTCGCTCAAGTCGATGCTTCGGCTTCGATTGTTGAAGGCGAGAACACCTTCATGGCTCGAGCAGAACCTCAGGGAGTAACAGCAGACTGGCTAAGGCCAGGTATGCAGGGCATCGCCCGAATTGACACAACGTCGAAGCCAGTGTGGTGGGTCTACCTCCACGGTGTGACTGACTGGGTTCGCATGCAGGCATGGAAACTATGAGCGGCCCGCAGCAGCAATTGGCCGGCCGCCTGGCGGAAGTCCAGGTCCGCGTTCGCGCAGACCTGAAGTACACGCGTCAGGTTAACCGTGACGGCATTTCCTATATCGTCCACCACCCGGTGACGTTTCAGAACCACCGACTTTCGGCGGAAGACTATCTCATCCTTTCGCAGATGCGCGGTTCGAACACGCTGGGTGAGGTGTTTGAAAAACTGGTCAAACAAGATCTGCTTGGGGCCGACCAGGAAGAAGACTTCTACCGGTACGTGGTTCACCTGAATCAACTACACCTGCTGCAGTTGCCAATCTCAGACGGAGCACAGCTGCACCAGAGATACGTCGAGAAGGCGAAGCAACAGCGGGTTCAGACTGCGAAGTCGTTTCTGTTTTTTCGCGTCCCGTTGTTTGAACCGATGGCGTTTCTTGATCGAACCATGGTGTTCGCTCGGCCAATGTTCTCAAAGGGCATGTTGTTTGTGTGGCTGGCAGCTTTCGCGTTTTGCTTTAGCCTGGTGATTCGCCGCTGGTCTGATTTTACCAACCCGCTGTCTTCGATGTTGGCAACGTCCAACCTGGTAATTCTGTGGGGGCTGTTGTTGGGGCTGAAAATTATCCACGAATTTGGACACGCCTACGCCTGCCGTCACTACGGCGCGAAGGTTCCTGAGATGGGCGCGTTCTTCCTGATGGGATCGCCGTGTGCGTACATGGACGCGTCGGATTCCTGGAACCTGCCATTCAGGCGACAACGCCTGATTGTGGCAATGGGTGGAATGTACTTCGAATCGTGGTTCGCCATGTTGGGCATCCTGGTTTGGAGCATGACGGAACCGTCGCTTGTGAATTCGATCGCCCAGTACACGGTCGTGTTGTCGACAATCATCACGGTCGGTTTCAACATTAACCCGTTGATGAAGTATGACGGTTACTACGCTCTGGCCGATCTTCTGGGACGGCCAATGCTGCGCGAAGATGCGAGTTTTGAATTTAGCCGCGTGGTCAAGCGTGTGCTGTTTGGACTACGGATTGAAAGCAACATCGACAGCCGGCTTGAACGAATCTGGCTGATCGTATTCGGCCTGTCTTGTTCGATTTACCGACTCACAATCGCTATCAGTATCGCGACGGTTCTGGGCATGTTTATTCCGGTTCTGGGATCGATTGTGCTGACGGCTTACATCGGCAGCACGGTTATCAAGATGGTCAAAGGCGGGCTGGTTTACCTCCGAACCTCGCCCGAAATCGAAGACCGAAGAACACGCGCCTGGGTCGCCAGCGGAATGGTGCTGGCCGGCACGTTGCTGGCAACATTCCTGATCCCGGTTCCCGGAGCGATGCGGGCACCCGGGGTTGTGCTGCCTGAAAAACAAATGGCCGCCTACGCGACGGCACCAGGATTCCTGGTCGAATCCGGTGTTCCCAACGGAACCGCTGTTGCCGAGGGAGCCATCCTGTGCCGACTAACAAATCAGGAACTCGAAGCATCACTTGTCGATATCACCTCCAGCGTGAAAGACCTTGAACTTCAGCTTCTGGGCGAACTGGAACTTCAGGATCGCGCCAGTGCGGTGACACAGCAACAGTTACGCCAGGCTCGTGAAACGCTGGCAGAGACACAGCAATTGGTCTCTCGACTTTCGATCGTTGCGCCGGCTCAGGGAGTCATCTCTGAAGCTGATATTCTGCAAACGAAAGGGCGGTACATCGAAGCCGGCGAACCCATCGCAAAGCTTGGTACAGGCGGCTGGATTGTGTCATCGCTAATTGATGAAGAGACCTTTAGCGACATGCATCCCCAACTGGGCGATGAAGTGGAACTCATGCTCGCCAGCGGGAATAGTTCTACTTTGCATGGACGAATTGTCGATGTGCGTCGATCAGCGTCGAACAGAATTGAACAGCCGCAGATGACTCAACTTGGCGGCGGCGATATCCCGGTTTCAGAAGATAGCGAAGCGCAAAGGCCCTACGTGGAATTGCGAATCGCAATCACGGTTCCCGAACACAACCAGCTACGCAACGGCCAACGCGCCGTGGTTCGCTTTGGCGTACTCGGTTCGAGTGTAGCGACCGTGTGTTTGCGAAGCGTACGCCGACTGTTTAGCCAACTGCGGTAGTCCTCGACGGAACTGCCTATAACGGAACTATCGCTCTTCGGTCGCTGCAACTAGTTCTTCATAGCTCCGACCGTACAGTTGTGTGCTGACTGTCGCTTTGTGTGCAAGGCTATGCCCGAACAACCTGATAGTCCATTTGTACCTATCGATGTCGATTCTGACGTCCCCGCTGTGGTTCGAGGTCAGCGACGGACATGGGTCTCTGCGGGGTTGATGGTGGCTGGGTTGATGTGCGGTCTGGTCGGGCTTGTTTTGGTCACCAATCGCTACGGCAACACAGGCACGATGGGACTGCCGGTCGTCGGTTTCGGTGGGCTGTTGTTTGCAGTGGGCTTTAGCCACCTGTTTGTGAAACTACGATACGCCATTGTTGTCGGGTTCCTTGCCGGACCCATGTCTGTGGTGCTCCTGTTCGTTGTGTTTTGGGCGTACATTTTGGTCATCGGGAGCTTTGGCAGATGATGGCGATTGGTCTTTTGCGACGGGACAACGAATAGCCTGGGTTGCATGTGCCACCGGATGTCCGAGTCCAACATGCCAAGGCCGACTTGCGCGGAATCTGTGGCACTTGACCGGCAGGAATGCCCGTCGTACTTCGCACTGCTCGCCCGCTAGCTTCTGGGTAGCGAGCTCCAGGGGCTTGGCTGTGAGTTGGCTGGTGCTTGCCCTGAAACGGACCTGCCGGGGAGTTTCTTCAAAACCGGTGGCAGTTGTGGGACGGAAAGCGGATCCCGGGCGGACCCCCAGGCTGCGCGCGAACGTTGGATTGGTTGCTGCTGGCCGCTTAAGTCCAACGGGGCTTGAGGCGTTGTGGTTGACCACGGTGAGGGGCGAGGCGGCTGGTGCAGTGACTCCAGAATCGGCAACGGAACGCCAGTGTTTCGGCTCGGCGGCCGTGGCGCGCCGGCGACCGGGTTGAAGTCTGAGGCATCGTCTTCAGTGTCATCAGTTCCTTGATCATCCGGGGCCAGGTCTGCGGGGGCCTCGCGATCAGGTTCCTCTTCGTCAGCAGGTTGACCGAACCCTGACCCAGGCAAGCCAGAACCTATGGATGGGTCTGAGTAGCCCTCAAACCCGAAGTCCGCGCCACCATGTGTCCCACCAACTGTGCCTGCAGTCGTGGTACAAGGAGCGTTGCCCCAACCGCCGCCCAGGGCGCGGTAGGTGTTGATCCATGCGAGGACAACGTCGCCGTGTGCGGTTGCAAGCTGATCTTGTGTTTGTAGCAATTGACGTTGGGCGTCTACCACGCGTTGGAAGGTTCCGTTCCCGATTTGGTAGGTCGATTCGCTGAGGCCCACTGATTCAGCTGCAGCAGCGGCGGCTTTCTCAAGCGTTTGGGCTCGCTGTCGAGACTTGCGAAAAGAAATGAGCCCGTTGTCCACTTCTTCAACAGCCAGAAGGACTGCATTTCTGAACCGCATTTCGGCTTGCTCTCGTGCCGCCTTCTGGGCTTCAATCGCGTTAAGCGTGCGGCCCATCGTGAAGATGTTCCATTGGAACGTCGGGCCGACAGAGAACCCGTAACTCTGACTCCGGAACCAGTTTCTGAATTGCGCCGTATCGAACGATGGGTTCCCAATCAGTGAGAGTCGCGGGTAGAGATCAGCAACAGCAACGCCGATGTCCGCGTTCGCCGCATGTAGTTCCTTCTCCGCGCCGCGGATGTCGGGCCGTTGGCTAACCAGTTGAGCCGGGATGCCGGAGCGGATGCCGATAAGCGGTGTTGGTACCGGACCGGTGCCGATGTATTCGTAGAACTGTTGTGATGGCGGCTGACCTGACAGGACGCTTAGTCGGTTCAATCGCAAGCGGATTTGTTCTTCCAGAGTGGGAATCATGGCTTCCGTTGTGCGGACGGATGTTTCAGCCTGTTTCACATCCAGTAGTCCGACCAGACCCGCTTTGTTGCGGGTCTCGGCGAGTTCCATGTTCTTGGTTTGGACTTCGATGTTTTCCTTCGCGATCGCATGGCGATGCTGCAGAACTCGAAGCTCAACATAGTTGGTGGCGATGTCTGACATCAGTGAAATCAGGACGTCACGGTAGTCTTCCTGAGCCACGTGAGCTCGCGCGTTGGCGGCTTCGATGCTGCGTTCTATTTGCCCGAAGAGATCAATTTCCCAGGTTGCCTGATAGGCGTTTGTGAAGGCGTCGAACGTGTCTCCGGAACGACGGCCTGTCTGGCTACTGCTGAACGGGGCGATTCGAGAACGAGAATAGCTCAGGTCGCCAGAGAGTTGGGGCCACAGTCGGCCCACTACGATTTCTCGTTGAGATCGGGCCTGAGAGATTCGCGATGCGGCTTCCAGGAGACCAGGGTTTTCCTGGCAGCTTCGCGAGAGAAGTTCAGTCAGAAGCGGATCGTTTAAGTTGGCCCACCAGCTGTGCACGTCGGACAAACTTGAATTGACGGCTTCCGCCTGAGTCTCAGCCTCGGTTTTTTCGTCGGTAGCTTCCTCGTCCTGGGTCGTTGCGAAATTGTTCAGATCGAATGGCAAATTTGGCCGCTCGTAGTCCGGTCCGACCACGCAACCCGCGACCAGCAATGCCGTCGCGCTGCCAAGCAAAGCCACCAGCAATCTGTTTTGAAACAGCCGAACCACTCTCAACGCCCCCACCCCACATCAGACAAACCATGCGCAGTGTCCGCGCTATGGGCCCCTAGAGAAGATCGGCTCGTCACAACCGTCAGAGTCAGCGTTTCTTGAAGAACTGGTCCCAGCGGCAGATCTCGTGGTGTTTATCCAGGTTGCCCCGCTTTTCTCTTCACCACGGTAGTTATCTCCTCGCAGTCATCCCGAACGACCTAGGTTTTGCTGGTAAGGGCCATAGTTTGGAGAACCAGAATGATTCGCCGTATTTGTGCCGGCCTCTGTTTGGGGGCGGTGCTTGTGTTACCGGTCCTTACTGAGAACGCACCTGCTGGCCTTTCGCCAACGCAAGTCCACGCGGCAAAACCGGTGGAAGCGACACCGGTAAAGCTGGTGTCCGCGAGGCTGCAGTCTTCCGAGGAACTTAGTTCACACGGTTCACTGCCCGGTATCGTCCAGCCATCGCAACGCGTCGAACTGCTTGCGCCAGCCGACGGGATTCTGCGTGAGATCCCAGTCAAAGAAGGTCAGTGGATCCGGACGGGCCAGGTACTGGTGCAACTTGACGATTCGATGGCGAAGGCTGCCGTGCGAGTTGCCGAGGCTGCTGCAGGACCAGCCGAGGTCAAGTTGGCTCAGGTCGATCTGAAGTTGGCTCAGGCCGAACTCCAAAGAATGCTAAGCATCCCCGATCGCCGGGCTCTGGCCGATGTCGAACTTGACCGAGCCAAAGCCGCTGTCGAACGTGCGGACGCCGCCGTGAATCGAGCTCGCCAGGATCACCTCCAGGCTGCCGGTACTCTGGACGTCGAACGAAGGCGATTGCAGCAGTTGCATCTCAAAGCGCCATTCGACGGCGTTGTTGTCCGCGTCAGCACTCAGAAGGGTGCATCAGTCGTTCGCGCGATCCCGCTGATAACAGTCGCCAACCTGAGCACGCTGAAGGTCGAACTTTTCGCCGATCTGAAACACTTCTCCACGCTCAGGATCGGACAGGACTACGTGTTGGACGCCACCGCTCCGGTTAACCGTGCGTTGGTGGGCCGGCTTGTTTCCCGAGAACCCTTGATTGACGCCGCAACGAAAACTTTTCGATGCGTCTTTGAAATAGCTAACACCGATGGCCGTCTGCCAGCCGGTTTCACAGTTCAGTTTAGCGGCGAAGTCGCTGGCACCAATGTCGCCAGTAGTCATCACCGACAACTCCGAGCTATCCCAGCCGGGCACAAGTAGACACGCCAGGCTAAGCGGGCGCAACCATCTTTACTTGAAACATCACCACAATTTCGTGAAGGCTTAATAACCATGGCTAAGAACAAGAAGAACAAAAAAAACAACGGCAAGAAGAAGCGCGCAGGACTGAATCCGAAGACTCTGGAGCCGCGAATCCTTTTGTCAGCTACTGGTTTGGAGCCGGATACCGACGAAGACGCGTCATCGGTGGATGATATTGATGTCGATCAGGCGGCACTGGATACGGTGGCTGCGCTTGATGCTTTGGAAGCAGGTAGTGCCGACAACAGTCTCTTCGATGGCGTTGGCGACGCTGACGATAACGTAATCGTAGGTGGTGAGGACGGCGATATCCTACGTGGTAAGCAGGGCAACGACCTGCTGGATGGTGGAGATGGAAACGACACGATTAGCGGCGGAGCTGACAACGACACGCTGATTGGCGGTCGAGGCGATGACGTCATTGATGGCAACGCGGGAAGCAACACCATTGATGCGGGTGAGGGCAACGACATCGTTGAAGGAGCCCGCGGTGAGGATATCATCGACGGCGGTGCCGGGAATGACGATATCTTCTCAGGCAGCGGCAGTGACACGGTGTTTGGTGGTGACGGAGACGACACTATCGGGGGCGCGTCTGGACATGACTTCATCGATGCCGGAGGCGGGAATGACCTCGTCGATGGTGGTCGTGAAGATGACGTCATCAGAGCCGGAGAAGGTAACGACACAGTCCTTGGAGACGCAGGAACCGATGAGCTGCGTGGCCAGCAGGGCGATGATCTGGTCGATGGCGGTTCAGGTGACGACTCTGTCTTTGGCGGAGCTGGTAACGACACACTGCTTGGCGGTGAAGGGAATGACTTCCTCGCAAGTTCTGTCGGGAACGACGAAATCGACGCGGGTGATGGTGACGACACGGTTACAGGATCTCGAGGAAGCGATATCATCGACGGCGGGGCCGGCAACGACGATATTCACTCAGGCAGCGACGATGATACCGTTTCAGGTGGTGCCGGAGCCGACACGATCGTTGGTGCGTCTGGCTCGGACGTCCTGGACGGCGGAGACGGCCGTGACCTGGTCGATGGTGGCCGCGACGATGACATGCTGGATGGCGGTCGAGGCCAGGACACGGTTCTTGGTGGTGACGGCAACGATGTGATTGATGGCGGCCAGGGCGCCGACACTCTGATTGGTGGTGCTGATGCCGACAGATTCGTGGGCGCGACTGCTGGTGACTTCATCGATGGAAGTGAAACCGGTGTTGACTCTGACACGCTTGATTTGACTGGTCAGGGTCCGGTTCGAATTGACTTTGACCCGGACAATTCTGAGAACGGTGTTGTCTCGTTCCTGGACGGGAACGGTGATGTAACCGGTACGCTTGAGTTCATTAACATCGAGAACGTTCTCGTTGATCCAGAACCACAGCCGGAGCCAGAGCCACAGCCGGAACCGCAGCCAGAACCAGAACCACAGCCTGAACCTGAACCAGAGCCGGAGCCAGAGCCAACCAATAATACGGTTGACGCAGTTGATGACTCGTTCACAACTCAGCAAGACGAACCAGTCAGCGGTTCACTGATCACGAATGACATTGATCCAGAGGGCGACAGCTTTGAAGTCTCGATGGTTTCCTTGCCGGAGAACGGTTCGGTCATGGTGCGTGCCGACGGCACATTCGAATACACTCCAGAATCCGGGTTCACCGGCACTGACAGCTTCGAGTACACAATCACCGACGCCGAAGGCAACTCGGATACGGCAGTCGTTACGATTGAGGTTTCTGAACCAGAGCCAGAGCCGGAGCCAGAGCCAGAGCCAGAACCGGAGCCAGAGCCAGAGCCAGAGCCAGAGCCAGAACCGGAGCCAGAACCGGAGCCGGAACCAGAGCCAGAGCCAGAGCCAGAGCCAGAACCGGAGCCAGAACCGGAGCCAGAACCGGAGCCGGAACCAGAGCCAGAGCCAGAGCCAG
>CAZAIB010000007.1:70032-96503 GCA_964485095.1 uncultured Planctomycetaceae bacterium
CGGAACCGCAGCCTGAACCGAATCAAGCACCAGACGCGCTTGACGACAAGCTCGCGACAGGGTTTGAAGCTGGCATTCTGGGCGACGTACTTGCGAACGACCTGGACCTGGACGGTGACGCGCTTAGCGTAACACTGTTGACTCCGCCGGAGTCGGGAGCTGTCACGCTGAACGCTGACGGTTCGTTCGAATACATCCCAGCTGAGGGCTTCAGTGGCACTGACGTCTTCACATACCAGATCGACGACGGCAATGGTGGAACCGACACGGCAGAGGTTTGCATCGAGGTCGCTCCGCGGTCGAACGTGGGACCGGACGCCGAGAAGGATGAAGTCGCAACTGCATTCAACACGCCTGTTTCCGGGTCTGTTCTCGGCAACGATACTGACTTCGATGGTGACGATCTGACTGTCAGCCTGCTGACGCCTCCAGCCAACGGAACGCTGACGCTTAACGCAGATGGCACGTTCGACTACACGCCGAACCCTGGCTTCAGCGGTGAGGACGTGTTCGAGTACCAGGTCGATGACGGATTCGGCGGAGTTGACTCGGCCCTTGTCTGCATCGAAGTTGCAGAGCAGCCAAACGAAGGTCCGGATGCTCAGGACGACAAGGCCGAAACTGACTTCCAGACCGAAGTCACTGGCAACGTGACCATCAACGACGCCGATCCTGATGGTGATGACTTGAGCGTGACTCTTGTGGAAGGACCATCAAGCGGTGATCTTGTCCTGAATCAGGATGGATCGTTTGTGTTCACGCCAGCCGACGATTTCAGCGGTGAAGTGACCTTCACTTACGAAATTAGTGATGGCAATGGCGGAACTGACATCGCTGAAGTCTGCATCACTGTTGGTGAAGAGCCGAACGTCGATCCAGACGCTGTTGATGACAAGGTCGAAACCGACTTCAACAGCCCTGCAAGTGGCAATGTTCTGGGCAACGACAGCGACGCTAACGGTGACGACCTGACGGTCTCACTCGCTGAAGGTCCAGCCAACGGAACGCTGACGCTTAACGCAGACGGTAGCTACGAGTACACGCCGAACCCTGGCTTCAGCGGCCTGGACACGTTCACCTACACCGTCGATGACGGTAACGGTGGAACAGACACGGCCGAAGTTTGCATTGAAGTTGCCGAAGAACCGAATGTCGATCCAGACGCTGTTGATGACAAGGTCGAAACCGACTTCAACAGCCCTGCAAGTGGCAATGTTCTGGGCAACGACAGCGACGCTAACGGTGACGACCTGACGGTCTCACTCGCTGAAGGTCCAGCCAACGGAACGCTGACGCTTAACGCAGACGGCAGCTACGAGTACACGCCGAACCCTGGCTTCAGTGGTCTGGACACGTTCACCTACACCGTCGATGACGGTAACGGTGGAACCGACACAGCCGAAGTTTGCATTGAAGTTGCCGAAGCACCAAACCAGGGTCCTGACGCTCAGGACGACAAGGCTGAAACTGCTTACGCAACCGCAATCGCTGGCGATGCTCTTGCTAACGACATCGATCCAGACGGCGATGCTCTGACCGCAACACTTGTTGATGGTCCGGATAACGGTGAGCTGGTCTTCAACGAAGACGGCACTTACACCTACACGCCAGCTGAAGGGTTCAGTGGGACTGATGTCTTCACTTACGAGATCAGTGACGGCAACGGTGGGACCGATATCGCTGAGGTGTGCATCACTGTTGGTCCGAAGCCAAACGAAGGCCCGGATGCACAGGATGACAAGGTCGAAACTGACTTCCAGACGGAAGTTACCGGCAACGTCACTATCAACGATGCAGATCCTGATGGCGACAACCTGAGTGTCACGCTTGTCGATCCTCCGGCAAGTGGCGACTTGATCCTGAACCAGGACGGTTCGTTCAGCTTCACACCGGCTGATGGTTTCAGTGGTGAAGTCATCTTCACCTACGAAATCAGCGATGGCAACGGCGGAACTGATGTCGCCGAAGTTTGCATCACTGTTGGTGAAGAGCCGAACGTCGATCCAGACGCAGCTGACGACAAGCTGACCACGGAAACGTCAGAAGAAACGATCTTCACCTACACACGGGAAAATCCACCAGGCAGCGATGCTGGTGGGGACATCCAGTCGGTGACGACCTCATTCAACGAAACCACCAACGAACTTGCATTCCAGCTGGTTGTTGATGGTGACACGAATGGATTCACGCTGGCGATCAACGACGGTCCGAACCCGAAAGGCAACGGCGACGAGCTGGCGTTGTTCTACTTCGACAACTCTGGCAGTGAGCCTGTTATTACCGCCTACAACTACAATGGCGAGAATAACTTCAGCTCCTTCCGGGACGGTGCACCTATCGTGTCGTCTCTAAGTGGTGATAGCCCGTTCTCTGACATCCAGGTAACGACTGACGCCGCTGGCAACACAGTCTTCTCCTTCGCAATGGATGCGACAACGGTTCAGGAATTCAGCGACAGTCCTGACTGGAACGGAGTGGCGTTCAGCGAACGACTCGGTATGTGGTTGCACCCGATGGAAGGACTGCAGACTTCGTACGGTGCCGACGGGTTCCTTGAGTCATGGAACTTTGAGAGTCAGGGATACTTCGACGTTGCCAATGAAGATGCGACTTCCGAAGTGATCACTGAAATCGACCCGGTTCAGACCAATGTTCTTACCAATGACTCTGACAGCGACGGCGACTCACTTGTCGTCACAGCCGTCAACGGTGAGTCGACAGCTGTTGGAGCTGCGGTTGCTGGTAGCGACGGCGGAACCTTCACAATTGGTGCCGACGGCGAACTGACGTTCGACGGTGGTAGCGACTTCGACGACCTCGAACCAGGGGAAACTCGAAGGACTACGATCACCTACACGGTGGATGACGGCAATGGTGGTACCAGTACTGCCACAGTCTGCATCGACGTGACGGCACCCGAGGCTGGCTCACTGTCCGGTCGATTCTTCGCGGACACTGACGGCAACCTTCGCGACAACAACAATGGCGATGAGCCGCCGGTTGAAGGCGTTCTGGTCATGCTGTTGGATACCGACGGCACCCCGACCGGTGATCAGGTCTTCACGGATGCCAATGGCGAGTACTCTTTCGACGGCCTGGCCCCGGGTGAGTACAGCGTGAAGTTCACTGACCCGAACGGCGTTCTGGAAGGTGCTCAGCTGATTGAAGCCAACCGGCCAGGTTTCGAAGACCGCGACAGCGACGCCATTGGTGACGTGAATGAAAGCGTCATCGAGGGAATCACTGTAGTCAATGGTGAGGACACTGCGGACAACGATGCCGGAGTTGAAGACGCACCAGAGCCAGAACCAGAGCTGGTTAAGCAACAGGCGAATTTTGAAAGTCTGAGCAGTGGCACCCGTGTCACCGACCAGATTCCTGGTGTTTCGATTTCGGCTCAGTTCCCGAATGGAGCAACGGCTGATGCGATGGTCTTCGACAGCAACAATCCGACCGGTGGCGATACGGACCTCCGCACTAGTGGTCAGGGCAATATCCTGATCATCTCTGAGGACGGAGATTCCAGTGACCCGGATGACAACGCACGTGGCGGCACTTTCTCGTTCGACTTCGATCAGGCTTCGTCAGTGGAATCACTGAACCTGATTGACACGGAAGAGGGTGGTGTGGTCCGTCTGTATGGCGAAGATGGAAGTCTGATCGACACCGTTACCATTCCTCGGATTGGGGACGGAGAGGTTGGGACTCTTGACATCAACGTCGACGGCGTCGCTCGAATGGACGTCGTCATGAACGGTTCCGGTGCCATCGACGACATCTGCTTTACGTCAGGCGTCGAAGCTCCGAGTACCGGACTAAGCTTCACGGAGCGACTTGCTCGACTTCGCGATTCGCTGCTTGGCGGCAGCTAGTCTGAAGGTTCAACAGCGGCGGCCCCTTGTCGGGGCCGCCACTGATCCGAAATACATTTCTCTGATTTCTAGATCACTGGCGCTGCCTAAGTAGGTTCGAGCCAGAACTGTTTGCAACACGGAAGCCCCGGTTCACGCCGGGGCTTCTGCATGCGCTGCCATATGTATTGAATCTGCTTTCGCGACGAGAACTGCCGCTGCCTGAGATTCTGGCTGGCATGCCCGCGGCTACAGCGGTGAAGCCGCCGTCCCGAGTTCCACCTCAGAACCAGTCCGTTGGGGTTCCGACAGCGTCCCAATATTCCTGCCAGCAGTTCTGCCAGGCATCCGGTTTAAGAGGCCCCGTCGTATTGTCGCACGCAACAAGCCTCCGTATACTCGAACAGGGCGTTTCATTTGCGCGGAGCCAAGGACTGTGGCTAAGACACCCGAACTCCTTTGTGTAGGCGAGTTCGACGAATCAACTCAGGCTCTCATTGATCAACTGCGTTCGCATTGCGAAGTCAGTCAGCCGGATTCCCTTCTGGACGGACTTCGCGCGATCGGGAATGGTGAGAACGACATTCTGGTGACTTCTCTGTCGCACCCGCTGTCGGCCGGAGCCTTGATGGAAGCCGGCGGGATTCTGGACCAGCTACCTGATGGCCTGGTGCTGGTCGATTCCGGTGCGAAGATTATCTGGCACAACAGTCGGTTCCAGGAGATGTCGGGCGAAACCAACATTCTCGCTCGCGAGTTCTTCAATGTTCTGGAAGCCAACGAGATTCTCGGACCGGACTTTGGCCCAATCCAGTCCGCACTCGCCTCAGGAGAATCCACGCGAACGACCCTGCGTGTTGGCGAGAAGACTTACTTCGAACTCAACGCAGAACCAATCACGCCGCCGGGCGAAGAATATCCACACTTGTTGGTCATCGTCATCCGCGACGTTTCCATTGATGTCCAGCATCGCGAAAAGCTGACAGCGATCTACACCGCCGGTGTGAACCTAAGCGACCTCTCTCCGCGTGACATCGCGGACATGACGGTCGATGATCGCGTTGAACTACTGAAGTCGCAGATTCTCCATTCCACACAGCATATCCTTGGCTTCGACAAGATCGAAATCCGCCTGCTTGACCGGGACAGCGGTCGCCTGGATCCATTGCTGATTGAAGGCATGGAACCGCTGGCGGCGGACCGCGAACTGTTCGCCAAACCCACCGGAAACGGCGTTACCGGATTCGTCGCGCACACAGGCAAGAGCTATCTTTGCGAAGACACCGGACAGGATCCGCTGTACATCACCGGCGCGGCTGATGCTCGCAGCAGCCTAACGGTGCCGCTGGTCCTGCACGATGAAGTCATGGGAACTTTCAACGTCGAAAGCCCCGGAACCAGCGCGTTCACGCATAGCGATCTGCAGTTTCTGGAACTCTTCGGCCGCGAGATCGCAATCGCGCTGAACACGCTGGAACTTCTGTTTGCTGAGAAGGTCACCAACGTTGGCCGCAGCACCGAACGGATCATGAACGAAGTCTCTGGTCCGGTTGACGAAATCCTTGCCGACGCGGCATGGGTGCTGGAACGCTATATCGGTCACGATCCCAATGTGTGCGAGCGGCTGCAAAACATCCTCCGGCACACGCGCGACGTCCGGCAGCTCATTAAGAATATCGGTGAATCCATCGCACCGATGGGCTCCTACAGCGAACTGGTCGATCGTGAAGTTCGACCTGCCCTGCAAAGCAAACGTGTTCTGGTTATCGACGCGGACGATTCGGTGCGCCAGGCGGCTCATCAATTACTCGGCCGCTTTGGTTGCGTTGTGGAGACGGTCCGCAGCGGTCAGGAAGGCTGCCTGATGGCTCGCAGTTTTCACTACGACGTGGTGCTGGCTGATATCCGGCTACCGGACATGACCGGCTACGACTGCTTCTGCGAACTCCGCCGCATTCACGAACACATGCCAATCATTCTGATGACTGGCTTCGGCTACGACCCATCGCACGCGATCGTCAAGGCTCGACAACAAGGCCTGAAATCGGTTCTCTACAAACCGTTCCGGCTGGATCAACTTCTGACCGGCCTGGAAGACGCAGTCACACCGGACCCACCGGAGACTGAGTAAATCGGCCAGGTGCCCAGGTCTCAACGCGCCGGTTCAGGCGACTGGCCGACAACGAATCGCCCTCAAGAGCCCAGCTTTACTAACGGGATATTGAATGTTTCGACTTTGCAGCAGCTTTCCAGTGGGCACAGTTGTTGTTTTGGTGGTTTGTTTGGCCAGCCTGGCGCGCGGGGAGGACGTTGACTTTAAGCGTGACGTGGCCCCGATTCTTGAACAGCGATGCTGGGGCTGTCACGGTGCGGACGAACAGGAATCTGGCCTGCGTTTGGATTTGCGTCCACACATGCTGCGCGGTGGTGATTCCGGGTTGAAGGCGGTGGTTCCCGGGAAGCCTGGGAGGAGCTATCTGGTTGAAGTGATCAACCGTGTCGATAAGGACATGGCCATGCCGCCGGATGAGGACAAGCTTCCGACCAAAGAGATTGAACTGATCACACAGTGGATCAGGCAAGGCGCGGTCTGGCCGGGGCAGATGGATGCGGTTCTGGATGAGAGTTCGGACTACTGGTCGTTCCAGCCGGTTGTGCGTCCGGAGGTTCCGCAGAACGCCGCGTCCAATCCGGTTGACGCGTTCCTTTTGCAGACGCTTCAGAAGAACGGCCTTTCGTTTTCGAAGCGGGCCGATCCGCGTTCACTCATTCGTCGCGCGTCGATTGTGTTGACGGGAATTGCTCCGACGCCCAAAGAGAACGCCGACTTTCTGGCTGCGTTTCAGGCTGAACCGGAGAAAGCGTATGCGGCTTTGGTGGATCGCTTGTTGGCTTCACCGCACTTTGGCGAACGCTGGGCGCAGCATTGGTTGGATGTTATTCGCTGGGCAGAGACAAATGGTTCCGAAGCGAATCTGTACCGGAAGAACGCCTGGATTTACCGCGACTACGTCGTTCGCGCGTTTAACGAAGACAAGCCGTATGACCAGTTTGTTCGAGAACAGATCGCGGGCGATTCAATGGGCGCGGGGGAAGCGACCGGGTTCCTGGTCGCCGGCCCGCATGTGCCTGCGGCGACGGTTGGTCGTGAACCAACAGCGATTCGCCAAGCGCGAGCGGACCGGTTGGATGAAGTGTTGCAGACTGTCGGTGCTTCGATGATGGGCGTGACCATTGGGTGCGCGCGGTGTCACAACCATAAGTTCGATCCGATTACGATTACGGATTACTACTCGATGACCGGCGTGTTTCAGGATGTGGAGTTCGGCAGCCGCTTTCCCGAATTCTCCGAACAACATCCTCGTAAGCAGCGGGGTGATGAACTGTGGGGCGACATCGCAAAACAACGCAAGGTGCTGCGTGAACTTGGTGGTTGGGAAGAAGACTGGGGCGCGTTCCGGGAATTGCACTTCAAGTCACGAACAACAAAGGCTGTGCGAATTCGGTTCAAGATGAAGAACGTTGGTCTGGACGAATTGGAGATCTTTGGTCAGAAACATCGTAGCGAGAACCTGGCCGCCGCGCGGCGGGGGACGAAGGTGTCGGGGATGCCGGAAGCCGGGACCGGTGGTCGCAATCCGATTAATCGGGTCAACGACAGCGAGTATGGAACGATGGCGTGGCGAGCCAAATCGGCAAAGGACGCGAAGGCTGAAGATCGACCATGGGTCCGATTTGATTTTGAGAAGCCCGAGACCATTAACCGGCTGCGTTTAAGTTCGAATCGTGAATACTTCTACGACACGGACTACCTGGACAAGAAGCCGTACCTGCCTCGATACGAATTCGACATGGATGTACTCGAGCCGGATGGTTCCTGGCAACCGTGGGTGGGAACCTGGTTCGTCAACAAGAAGCTGAACCAGAAACACCCCGAACGAAAGGCGGCACTCAAAAAAATCCAAACGGCCATTGCCACGCTGGCTGAGGAAGGCCCGCGTCCAAGTTTTGTCGGCCGGTTCGTGAAACCGGCGACAACTTACGTGTTGCACCGCGGCAGTCCGGAAAGCCCGCGCGATGAGGTGGCTCCGGCTGGGCCAGCGGTTTTTGGTGGCGACTTGAATCTGGATTCAACTGCAGCCGGTTCCAAACGTCGGGCCGAATTCGCGAAGTGGATTAGCGCTGCCAACAATCCGCTGACAGCGCGCGTGATGGTGAATCGCATCTGGCACCACGTGTTTGGTGCTGGCATTGTTCCCACGACCAGCGACTTCGGCAAAGCGGGTGCTCCGCCCAGTCATCCGGAGCTACTGGATTGGCTGGCGGCTGAGTTCATCAAGCCGACTCAACCGGGCGGCAAGAGCTGGTCCATGAAGTCAACCATCCGCGCGCTTGTGATGTCGAACGCGTTTCAACAGTCCAGTGCTCCGATTGAGCAGGGGTTGGTGAAGGATGCCGGTTCGGCTTTGCTGTGGCGGTTCCCTCCGAAGCGTGTTGAGGCCGAGGTGATTCGCGACTCGATTCTCCAGGCATCCGGTGCGTTGGACCGATCGATTGGCGGTCGGAGTTATCGGATTCACAACGAAAAGAAAACTTACGCTCAGTGGCAGGTGCTGGACAATCACGGGCCAAAGACCTGGCGGCGATTGCTTTATCAGGAACGCATGCGTCGTGTGGACGATCAAATATTCACGGCGTTCGACTTTCCCGACTGCGGTCAGGTTCGAGCAAAACGGCCGGTTTCAACGACGCCGCTGCAGGCCTTGAATTTGATGAATAGCGACTTCGTGTTGGAACAATCAAAGCGGATCGCCGATCGAGCGACGATGGATGCGGGCGACGACGCCGGCAAGGCTGTTGATCGATGTTTTGAATTGTTGTTGGGGCGCGTTCCGGAAGACGATGAGCGGGCGGCTTGTTTGACGCTGGCGAAGGACAGCGGACTGCCGCTGGTGTGTCGGGCGCTTATCAATTCGAACGAGTTTGCTTTTGTTCCGTAGGGCGAGTGAGCAAACGCGGAGTTTGGGGGCGGCTTTCCGCCTGAAGGCGTAGTACGAACTGTGAGACCAGGATGAACGACGCAGAACAACTTTCTCCGCAAGGGCGGTTCCTTTTGAACCGGCGCGGATTTCTGGGAACGGCCGGGCTTTCTACTGCGGGACTAGCGCTGGCCAGCATGCTGGATGGTGATGGGCTGTTGGCCGACGATAAGCCGCAGACGGTTGGTGGCAAGGCGCCCCTGCGGCCGAACATTGATCCCAACAATCCGTACGCCGCGCGGAAGGCTCACTTTGATGTGCCGGCGAAGCAGGTGCTGGTGATCTACTGTCCGGGAGCCGTTAGTCACGTTGATACGTTCGACTACAAACCGGCTTTGTTCAAACTGCACGGACAAAAGCCGCCGGGTTTGCCTGCGGTCACGTTTGAAGGACCAAGCGGAAACATTGCCAAGCCGTTCTGGAATTTCAAACCGCGCGGCGAGACGGGCAAGATGGTTTCTGACCTGCTGCCTAACCTGGCGAAGCAGGTCGACGACTTCTGCTTCCTGCACGCGCTCACAACAGACACCAGCGCGCACCCGCAGGGTGAGAATTTCATGAACACCGGATTTACGATGGAAGGTTTTCCGTCGTTCGGTTCGTGGGTCACTTATGCGCTGGGGACGGAGAATCAGGAGCTGCCGGCGTTCGTTGCAATCAACGATCCACGTGGGCTTGCTCGGAGTGGGAAGAACAACTTCGGCAACGGGTTTCTTCCGGCGGCGTTTCAGGGGACTGACTTCAACGCGAAGAACCCGCCCAATAATCTGAACCGGCCTGGTTCGCTGTCGGCGAGTTCAGACAAGGGAACTGTTGAACTTCTCAAGCGGCTCAACGCGAAGCACCTTGAAAAGTACCCGGGCGACGCGAACCTGGCGGGCCGGATCGCCAGCTACGAACTGGCGGGCAAGATGCAAACGTCTGTCCCCGACGTGATGGATTTGTCAGGCGAGACGGCCTCGACGCTTAAGGCATACGGTGTCGAAGGCGGCAGCGAACTCCGCGGTCACTACGCGCGGAACTGCATTCTTGCTCGCCGCTTGCTGGAGAAGGGTGTGCGAGTCGTCCAGTTGTTCAACGGCAGTGACCCATCGGGCGGCAACGGTGTGACGAACTGGGATTCGCATTCGAAGATTGCCGAAACGCACGCGATGCAGGCTGAGATTATGGATCAGCCGACGGCGGCCTTACTGGCCGATATGAAACAGCGAGGTATGCTGGAGAACACGTTGGTCGTGTGGGCAACTGAGTTCGGTCGGATGCCGTTCCTGCAATCAAACGGAACCGGCCGCGATCACAATCCGAACGCGTTCACGTGCTTCCTCGCCGGAGCCGGAGTGAAGGCAGGGATGAGCTATGGTGAGAGCGATGAGTTCGGGTTCAAAGCGGCCGTGGATAAGACGACCGTGTACGACTTCAACGCGACAATCCTGCACCTGATGGGGCTGGATCACGAACGGCTGACGTTTTACCACAACGGTTTGGAACGTCGCCTGACCAACGTGCACGGCCACGTAATCAAAGATGTCATCTCGTGACCACACGCGACGAGAATCCCTACCAACCACCGGTTGAACCGCCAGGCGATCCGCCATCCGCAGCGGCGCTCGAAAAGAAGCGGTTGTGGCGAGCGTTTTGGTTCGCATCACCCGTCTTTCCGGTCATTGCGGCCCCGTTGGTTTTCTTCGGTGGGCTGCTGTTTCACGACCCCAGTAGTACAGCGACACCTGTTGGGGTCGTCGTGATTCCTATGTATCTGCTGACCTTCGGTGTCGTGCTGTCTTACCTGGCAATGCTTCTCATCGGGATGCCGGTGGCATTTTCGCTGCACCGCAGTGGTACTCTACATGGCGGAACACTGTTCCTGGCCGCGCTGGGGATCTCAGTTTTCCTGGCGCTGCTTTTGTTGATTCCCGGATTGGGTGCCAACGGCGGTCGGACAGCTGCAAGCTTTTGGCGGGCGACGCAGGGGTTCGGATTCAACCTGCTGATGGTAGCCACTCCGATTCTCATGACGACCGGTGTGTTTTGGTGGGTCGGAGTGCGCGAGCGGAGGTAGCGTCGCGGCCTACCGGACCAATCAGAATTTAACTACCACGGAGGAGCGCAACTGCGGGGCCAATTAATTTGAGGATAAGGGGTATTCCTTATGCGCTGCCGCTTTCGCCGGAGTGTGGACCTGACATATTGGCTTATCGCGCTAAGTCGGCGCAAGTTAGCTGGTGGGATCTGCCGAATTTTCGGCTTCTGTTTCGCAATCCTCTGGGCGTTGATGGGACCTGGTCGAGTTTGTCGATACACGTTTAGCAACTATCGTCACGTGCGGAAAAGGGTGTCAATGCGATCGTTTTATGAACAACAACGCTGTAGTCGCAGGAACGGGTCAGCGATAGTAGAGAGCCTCGAAACGCGTGCTTTGCTCGCCACGATCACGGTCACCTCAGCGGCGGATACCGTTGCTGATGACGGAGTCGTCACGCTTCGGGAGGCAATCGAAGCCGCCAACACAGACCAGTCAGTAGACGGCTCAGTCCCTGGCGACGGGGCGGATCGCATCGTGTTCGATCCGAGCATCGAAGTCATTCAGATTGAGGATCGCCTGGTCATTACAGAATCGGTTGCGATTGAGGGCAATGGCGCGGAAAGAACTCACATCCGAGGCCGGCGCAATGCGAATGGCTTCGAGGCAGATGCGCCCGGGGTGGATATGAAGTTCGATGGTTTGCGTTTAACCAGCATGCAGGTCGCGATTCGCCAACAGGATCATCATGACGCAACATCTGGTAACTCAACTACGATCACGAACAGTCGTATTCGCAACAATGAGACTGGTCTCACGACGGCCAGTCCGCTGATCGTCTCGAATACAGAGTTCTTTCGAAACAACGTCACAGGTGCGATTCGAGTTGTTGGAGCGACAGCTGACATCAGCCGATCTCGATTCATCGACAATCGAAGGACAACCCTGGATGGCGCGGCAATAGCGCTCTTGGACGGTGCCAGTGGTAAGATTGATACGTCCCTGTTTGAGGGGAACGAGGGTCTTACATTTAGAGGTTCAGACGGTGGCGCCGTTGCAGTGGACTCCAGCACGCTTCACATTTCAAATTCAACGTTCGTCAACAACAGGGCGGCACTGGGTGGAGCCGTCTATGCTGTTGGCTCTTCGCTGGACATCGAAAACTCAACAATCGTGGGTAACGAAGCAACGGTCGGCGGAGGTGTTTACTTTCGAGCGAGCTCAGAAGAAGGAGATTTTAATGCAGTAAGTTCCGTGTTCGCCGAGAACACCGCAGAGGAGTCCGATGTCTCAGCACCAGATGGCCTGTCAGCGCGGCACAGTTTTTTTGGTTCGAACGAGGGAACAGAACTAACGGCAAACGGAGGTGCTGCAGACGCCGATGGCAATCTTGTCGGCAGCTCGGCCAACCCAATCGACCCGCAGCTGGGTCCGCTGCAGGCGAACGGCGGTCCGACACAAACAGTGCTGCCACTGTCAGACAGTCCTCTGATTGATGCAGGTACAGCAGATCCGGCGCAACAATTCGATCAACGACTCGAGTTTCCACGATTCGCGGGCGCTGGAGCCGACATTGGAGCCACTGAGTTCGCTGATGCTGTTTTCGAAGTCACTCCGACCGGACTCGTGAACGAAGCGTCGGGGGCATATCAGTTCGATGTCACTCTGCGAACCGATGTTGGTTTGGCCTTCGACCTTCGGGTCACCAGCGAAAATGGAACCGCTACGGCGGGAGACGACTTCACCGCATTTGACGAACAGCGGGCGTTCACAGGTGCGGCAGGGCAAACGCAATCTTTCCAGCTGTCCCTGCTTGACGATTCTGAGTTCGAACCTTTGGAGCACCTGACACTCAATTACTTTGTTTCCGCCCCCGATCTGATTGTCGGATCCACGCTAAACCGTGTGGTTATTGAAAGCGATGAACTTCTCGGCGCGACGATGGACGGTTCGACGTTATTGATTGGCGGAGACAATGCTGCCAACGTGATTGACGTTTCTCTAAGCAACTCGAACGTCCGTGTTGAAATTGATGGCCAGGAATCTGTGTTCCCGGAAACGGCTATCTCTGGCATACGGGTCCTGTTGCGTGACGGTGCTGACACTCTGACGATCAGTGAGTCCATCACACTCCCGGTTCACGTGGACGGTGGCGATGGAGCAGACACGATCGCGACCGGTAGCGGTGATGACACGGTTCATGCCGGGGCAGGTGACGACCTTGTCCTTGGGGGGCGGGGTCGTGACTTTCTGATGGGCGGCGCCAACGGCGACACATTGAACGGTCAACAAGGCGACGATGTTCTACGAGGCGAAACTGGCAGCGACACACTCATTGGAGGTAACGGTGACGACCTCCTTGTCGGGCGACAGGGGCGCGATGAGCTGTTCGGAGATGACGGACAAGATACGCTACTCGGCGGCGAATCAAAGGATACGCTCAACGGTGGAAGTGACGACGACACCCTCTTCGGGGCAACCTCCAGCGAGTTTGATCCGGAGTCTCTGAACGTGTTGCCTGATCGAACCGACATACTGCGAGGCGGCGACGGAGACGACTTCATCCACGGATCTTCCCCCCTCTCGACAAGCGGTTTCGATCGAGTTCAAGGGGGTGCGGGAGACGACGAGATTCATGTATTTTCCGGTGAAGTTGCGGGCGGTACCGGCGTCGATTTTATTCAGGCCAGGGATGCATCTCGGATTAATGCTGGGGCCGGAAACGACCGCGTTGTCGGGAGTGACGGCGATGATACGATTATTGGAGGCCGTGGGGCCGACGTAATCGAAGCACGTGGTGGGAACAATCTTGTGATCGCTGGCAGTGGAACTGACCTGCTCCTGGCAGATGGAGCAGAACCGGGGCGCGACGTCTTTGTCGGAGGCAACGGAACCGACTTTTTTATCGGTGACCGGGACGAAGATCTTCTCATTGGTGGCTCAACAAACTTGTCTGTGCGGGAGCTGATTCTGATCGCTGCTGAATGGAAAGCCGATCGTTCGTTCTTGGTCAGACAAGCGAATCTCACCGACGGAAGCGGTTCAGGCGATCGTGAGAACGGGGATGTGTTCCTGATCGATGTCGGTGCAGCTCGCACCGTGTTTGATGACGGCGACCGAGATACACTCAACGGTGGCGCGGCTAGTGATTGGTTCTTTGCGAACGAAGACCAGGACATCATTATCGACTGACACAAGCAGGTGGTCAGACCGCGGCCAAGACCTAAAGCGCGTTCTTGGAGGAGGGGACGCCGGTGCGGCGGGGGTCGTTTGAGATGGCCATGCGGAGGGCTCGGGCGGAGGCTTTGAAGATGGCTTCTGCGATGTGGTGGCTGTTGCTGCCGTGGTGCAGCACGACGTGGTAGTTCATGCGGGCGTTGGAAACGACGGCCTGCCAGAACTCCTGGACCAACTGCGTGTCGAACTCGCCGATTTTTTCGGTTTGGAATTCGGCGTTAAAGACCATGAGTGGTCGATCGCTTAGGTCCAGCGCGACGGTGACCAGGGTTTCGTCCATTGGTAACGTCATGTGACCGTAGCGGACGATACCGGCCTTGTTGCCGATGGCCTCTCGGATGGTTTGGCCCAGGCAAATGCCGATGTCTTCGACGGTGTGGTGATCGTCGATGTGTGTGTCGCCGTTGGCTTGAACCTCAAGGTCGCACAGCGAGTGGACCGCGAACAGGGTCAGCATGTGGTCAAGGAACCCAACACCCGTGTCGATGTCGGCATGGCCGGAACCATCCAGGTTGATACGGAGTTCAATCTGGGTTTCGGATGTTTCGCGTCGTATTTCGGCAGTGCGTGCCACGGGTGGTTCTCGTTAAATGATTTCCTGGAGGACAGTCAGCAAAGAGTCAATTTCCTGGTCGGTTCCGATTGTGACTCTTAGTCCATCGAAGTCGTTCTCACCGCGCTTCACAAGTGGAAACTGCATGTAGCGGATGAGAATTTGGCGTTCCTTCAACTGTTCGTAGATCCGTTTATGTTCGCCAGTGGGGTGGGTCATCCAGAGGAAGTTGGCCTCGGACGGCGTCACGGTAAAGCCTAGCTCAGAAAACGCAGTCTGGGCTCGCGCGCGTGTGGCCAGGATTTTCGCTCGATTCGCCAGCATCCAGTCCTGGTCCTTCATGGCGGCTGTGGCGGCCGCGATGGCTAGGGCGTCACAGTTGTAGCTGTCTTTGACTTTGCCCATCTGGGCGATGAGATCCGGGTGCCCAATGGCAAAACCGAATCGAAGTCCGGCCAGGCTGTAGCTTTTGCTGAGAGTTCGAGTGAACACGACGCGGTGCTGTCGCGCGATGTTGAGGAACTCAGCTGGCTGCTGCGGGGAGTCTGCGAAGTCCGCGTACGCTCCGTCCAGGACCATCAGGCCGTGTTTTGGAGTCAACGCGTCGATGGCTGCGTCGTCCATGAAGGTTCCGGACGGTGAGTTGGGGTTGGGGACCAGAACCAGCTTCGCTTGTTCGGCAAGCTGTTGTGCGCCATCGCTTAGGTTCCAGTTGGAGTCCAGAAGGATGGGTTCGACGTTGCAGCCCTGGATGCGGCCGAGTGTGTCGTAGAGGACGTAGCCTGGGTATGGGAATGCGATGGTGTCCTGTGGTTCGACGAATGTGCGAAGCAGGATGGTTAGGTTTTCGTCGCTGCCGTTGGCCGGCAGGATCCAGTCGGGATCGACGTTGTAAACTTCGGCGGCGGCTTCGCGGAACGATGTCGCGTGCGGGTCAGGGTAGACCTGTAGCCCTTTGGTGATGGCCGCGTTGACCGCGTCGGCTATCATGGGCGACGCTGGGTAGGGGTTCTCGTTTGTGTTGAGCTTCAGCCAACCGTCGGTCTGCGGTTGCTCACCGGGCACGTAGCCTCGAATGGAAGTAATGGCTGGCCGAACGATGTCCATCAAGACTGCTTGCTCTATCGCGTAGTGATAACGAACGCCGGAGGACACAACCGTCCGCGACATCCCTGACATTCGAAAAAGGAAAGACCCATCCAAAGAGCCACTGGTTCGCGCCGCGCTGGACCGCATGGCTTACACGGCATTGGTGTTGATTGTAGCGGGTATCGTGGCCGGCGAGTGCGGTCGTTTGTGGTGGTTCCTGGATTTGTTTGGTCACTTCCAGGTCCAGTACCTCGTCATTCTGGCTGGGCCGATTCTGTGGTTTGGGCTCAGGAAGAAAAAGAGACGCGTTGGGGTAGGGCTTGTCGCGTGCGCGTGGTTGCTGTGGCAAATTTCACCCCTGTGGCTGGACACTTCGCAGCATTCGACTGGTAGTTCGAACCTGAAACTGATGTCGGTCAATGTCTACGCGGGCAATTCGGACTACGACGCGGTCTTGGATGTGGTTGGTATGGAACAGCCGGACATTGTTGTGTTCCAGGAAGTCACTACTTCGTGGGCAGCGAAATTGAAGAGCCTTCGTGAGGTGTACCCACACTCGAAGATCGCTGCTCGGGAGGATGCATTTGGGATGGCGATGTTTAGTCGGTTTCCATTCGAGACGGTTGAAACGAAGTTGGTTGGCCAGGTGCCCTGGATTGAAGCGACAGTGAACATTGAAGGTTCCAAAGTGACAGTGCTGTCCGCGCACACACTGCCCCCAATGGGTGGACAGTATTCAAAGAGGCGGAACGGCCAGTTGAAGTCGATCGTTGCGACTCAAAAGCGGGCGGCGGTGGCTGGGGTTCCGCTGATTGTTGCGGGCGACCTGAACTGCACTCCATGGTCACCGCATATGCGAGACGCTTTGCGGGACAGCAAATTGGTTAGCACGCGGCATGGGTTTGGGGTCTTGCCATCGTGGCCAGCCCGGCGGCCTGTGTTGTGGATTCCGATCGACCATGTTCTGGTTTCGCCGGAAATTGGTGTGGTTGATTTTCGGACTGGTGGGGAGACCGGTTCGGACCATCTGCCGGTGATTGTTGATCTGGTGCTGCAGTAGCGGTGCGCTGGAGCCTGATTGGGCCGGTTCTACAGCCTGATCTCCCCCTGTCGACAATACTGTCTGTTCTATTAGTGAGTCTGCCGGTCAGGGCGCGGATGTTGAAAAACCCCAACCTGCCGGTACGCGGGTTTCGCGCGCTAAGGGATTCCCGTGGAAACAGAAAAAGTGCAGCCCTATTGCTGTCGAGTTGTGTTTAAGGGGTTAGAGATTGTGGTGAACACAGTCCTGACGTAAGGGAGATCAGGTTTCTGCCACGCTGTAACCGAGAGTATCAAAACGACGTAAATCGTTTAAAATGATCAGGATGCAGCAAAAAACAACGTGGAATACCCGCTAACGGGCATCTACGATTGGGCAGCGTTCCACAGAGTCCTCCCCCCTAAACCCACCTCATTGCTACCGGAAGCAACGTTATGAGCTCAGTTCGTCGCTCAATTCTCACAGGGATTGCCATCGCGTCGGTGATTTCGTTCATTGGTGCACAAGCTGTATCCCAGAGTACTAACAGCACACTCGGAGAACTCAAGAAAGAGTCGGTCCAGCGAAGTCTGGATATGAGCGACAAGCAGATTGAGGACCTGGACGAGGTTTCGAAAAACGCGAAGCCCGACTTCAGGAAGATGTTGGGTGAACTTCGGGACGCCAAAGACGACGCAGCCAAAGATGCGATTCGTGAAGCGTACAAAACCAACACGGTGAAAATGCGTGAAGACGCGTCTACGAAGGCTTACGACATCCTAAGCGATGAGCAGAAGGGCAAGCTTAGCGAATTACTGATTAAGCGGGACGGCGTATCGGCTTTGTTGCAGAACTCAGTAGCGACGCAGTTGAAGCTATCAAAAGAGCAGCAAGAGAAGATCAAAACCTCTCTGTCAGAGCGTCGGGCGAAGAGGCGGAGCAGCGATTACCTAAAAGAGCTTCAAGGCGCGACAAGTCGCGAAGAGCGACAGAAAATTGAAGCCAAGTTAGATGGAGAGACTTTGGCGAACCTGTCTGCTGGTCAACGCAAGACATGGGACAGCTACCTTAACGTGTCGGCTGTCGCTTCGAACTCGCCACGACGTCGAGGAGGCACAGGTTCTCCAGTTGCGGCGGGAACATCGACTGCTTCAACCGAACCAGCGTCAATTTCCTTTGGTTCCGCTGATGAAGATGAGAACGAAGACCACAGCGACAAGCCGTTCTCGTTCAACAGTAAAGGGGCTCCATGGTCCATGGTTCTGCAGGTCTTTGCAGACCGCGCTAACCTGACACTGGACATGCATGCTGTTCCGCCAGGAAGTTTCACTCACACTGATTCAACGAAGTACACGCCGCGTAAGGCGTTGGACATCATGAATGGTTCACTGCTTCGCGAAGGTTATCTGACGGTTCAGAAGGATAACTTCATGATCGTGTGGAAGTTCGATGATGGCCTGCCGCCAAGTCTTGTTCCGGAAGTGTCACCGGAAGAGCTCATCGAGAATTACTCGGACATCGACAACCAACTTCTAACAGTGGCTTTCAAGATGGAGAGCGGCGATGTCGAGCAGGTTGCTCGTGAAGTTGACCTGATGCTTGATCCGTACCCGTTTGTTCGGATTGCGGCTTTGACTGGTTCCAACACTTTGATTGTGACCGACCTGTGCAGCAATTTGCGTAAGGTGAAGCGGATTATCGATGAGTCCACGGGCAAAATTGTATTCAAGCAGTTCGGGATTAAGAACATGAGTGCTGATGAGGCCAGTGTGCTGGTTCGTCAGCAACTTGGTTTGCCACCGTCAGCAACAAACGTCTCAGAGAACCGTTCTCGACGAACTACTACAACGCAGGCGACGGAACTTACCGTTACTCCTGACAATCGAACAAACAGCCTGTTGGTCTCAGCGACTGGACAGCAGTTGAAGCGCGTTGAGGAGATTCTTGCGGCTGTCGATGTGAACGAAGATGCAGACGGCAACATGCTGGGTGGCCGCGGTAGCAATGTTCCGATCCTGGAGGTCTACACCATGGTGTCTGCCAATGTGACGGAAGTTGGCAAGACTATCGAAATACTGATGCCTGGCCGGATCGTAAACGAAGATGTGCGAGCCAGGGCGCTGCACATTAAAGCGATCCCTAGAGAGCAAGAAGAGATTCGGCAGCTGATTACTAAGCTGGATCAGGGCGGTGGCGGAGAGGGTGCCACAGATGTGATTGCCTTGAAGAAGATGGACCCGGTTCAGGCTCAGCAAATGCTGACTACGATGTTTGCCAAAGAAGCGGACGGTGGTCCAGTGATTATGGCTCAGCCGTACGAGCGGCTGCTGATTTGCCGCGGTAACTCAGACCAGCTCAATCAGATCAAGGCCGTTTTGCTGAAAATGGGCGAGGACGGTACCAGAGCCACGCAGACAGAGATGGCGAAAGGGTCCGTGCGAAGGTTCTCGATGGGAGGCCGCGATCCCGAGCGGGTGATGCGAGTCATGCAGGAGATGTGGTCTTCGCCAAGATCGAATCCAATCCGATTGGTGGTGCCATCTCAGCAAAGCCCGGTGAAGGGTTCCGTTGTCCCGGGTCGTAGCTTGCAGGACTCATTCCGTCCATCACAGCCTGCTCCGCAAGCACCGGCTGCGGGTAGCGGAACAAAGTCGCGTACGACAATGAACTCGTCTGCGGCGGACTACGCGTTCACCGCTCTGTTTCAGGATGAAGAACAGGAAAACGACGCATTGCTGAATCAGTTTAGTGCTTTGGTGGGAACTCCCAAAGCAGAGACCAAGATGGTTGGTGATCCGGAAAAGCCCGAAGTGATGGTAACGTACCAGGGCGACACACTCATCGTTAGTTCGGACGACAGCGCTGCTTTGGCTCGTGCTGAAGAGATGATGGACATACTTAACCAAACCATGCCGGTTCGGAATAGCTGGACCATTTTCTATCTCACGTCGGCTGATTGCACTGAAGCGGCCGCAATGTTGGAACAGCTGTTTCCGACCAGTTCTGTTTCCAACACAGCAACTGATTCGGGCGGTGTGGTGGGTGGCCTGACAAGCGGTCTGTCCAGTTTTGGTAGCTCGCTGATGGACATGACTGGTTTGAACACAATCGGTACCGGTCCACAGTCGCTGCGGATTGTTCCGGACGTTCGAGCCAACTCGCTAATGGTTGCAGGTCCTCCGTACCTGGTTGGTGAAGTTGAAGAGATGTTGCGAGTTCTGGATATGTCAGAACTGCCGCAGTCAGGTCGCGATCTGACACCGCGAGCACCTATTCACCTGAAGCACGCGGATGCGACGATTGTTGGTGACAAGGTCAGAGAGTTGTTCAAGAC
Organism: uncultured Planctomycetaceae bacterium; assembly: GCA_964485095.1. Lineage (GTDB taxonomy): Bacteria > Planctomycetota > Planctomycetia > Planctomycetales > Planctomycetaceae > CAYNWT01. The sequence goes on from CAZAIB010000007.1 coordinate 90,177, forward strand.
ATACCTTGAGCCACAGCGGGCACAGGGGGCTCAGTCGAACAATCCATTCAGCGCGTTGATGGGCGGTGGCGGTGGTGGCGGCGGTGGTCGAGGCCAAACGACTCCGGTTCGACTAGCGATTACGATCGATCAAAACAGCAACCGCATTTACTGTTCGTGCAGCGAACAGGTCTACCAGGAAGTTCGCGGCGTCTGTGAATCGATGGATCAATTCGTGGCTGAAGCGAAGCCGGGAATTAAGATCTTCACGCTGAGAAGTGCCAACGCCAAGAAGGCGGTCGAGACTATCACTTCAATGCTGCCTCGAGCTCAAATGAATGGTGCTGGCGGAAGCAATCGTGGTGGTAGTGCCAGTACGACAGACGCAGCGAGGGCTCAGCAGGATCGGCTTAATCAGCTGAGAGCAGCCGGCGCGTTTGGCGGTGGATTCGGCGGCAACACAGCAGGCCGAGGAGGTGCTGGTCGCGGCGGTGCAACAGGCGGTCGCGGTGGCACAACTGGTGGTCGCGGCGGAGCAACCGGCGGCGGACGTGGTGGTGGAGGCGGCGGACGTGGAGGAGGACGCGGCGGACGCTAGTCTGTTGTTGGCACTGTCGGATGGACGGAGCGCAATTGATCTGGAGGGAAATCCAGAACGCATAGAATCGTTGGTAAGCCACTCATGGATATTGGTCAGATACTTGTTCAGCACGGTGTTATCACCGACGAACAGCTTAACGTCGCACGCGACGCCGCGAACGGCAATGCCGATCGTTTAGATCGTGTTGTCGTTCAGATGGGGCTTGCTCCTGAAGACACGACGCTGAAAGCGCTGTGTGAAGAATTCGGGATTCGCTACATCGACCTGGAAGACGTCACAGTTGACGACGAGTTGCTGGGTAAGTTTCCGACGACCGCAATTTTTCGCCACTCAATCCTACCGCTTCATGAAAGCAACGGCCGAGTCGTTGTGGCGACCGGAGATCCACTGGATCTGGACGGGTTGGACGAACTGAGTTCAGTAAGTGGGTTCCGCTTGGAGCCCGTCGTCACGCGTAGTGACGAACTGGACGCGTTGATTAAAGACCGATTGGGTGTCGGTGGTGACACGATTAACGCCCTGGTTCAGCAGCGTGCTGACGATGGCGTTGAGTTGCTGGAGGAACTGGACGAAGTTGACAGCGAACTTGCTGAAGACGCGTCGGCTCCATCGGTTATTCGGTTGGTCAACGAGCTTCTGATTGAAGCTTTGGAGATGGGGGCGAGTGACGTCCACATCGAACCATCTGAGCAGGGTTTGACTGTCCGCTTCCGTGTGGACGGTATGTTGCGACTGCAGCCGGTTCCGCCAGAGATCAATCACTTCTACTCAGCGATTGTCACGCGACTAAAAATCATGTCGCACCTGAACATCGCTGAAAAACGGCTGCCTCAGGACGGTCGAATTAAGCTGCGAGTTTCCGGTCGAGAAATCGATGTTCGTGTCTCTGTCATCCCGATGATCTTCGGCGAAGGCATCGTGATGCGTATCCTGGACAAGGACAAGATGGTCTTCAATCTGAAGGCTATCGGTATGCCGGACAATACCTACGATCCGTTCACGGATCTCATCAGCATGCCGCACGGTATTGTGCTGGTGACCGGGCCGACCGGTAGTGGTAAGTCAACCACGCTGTATTCGGCGTTGAACGAAATTAAGAACCCGACCACGAAGATCATCACGGTTGAAGATCCGGTCGAGTATCACAGTAACGGCATCAGCCAGATTCAGGTTCATTCTCGAATCGGCCTGACATTCGCGGCCGGCCTGCGAAGTATTCTGCGTCACGACCCTGACGTAATTCTAATCGGGGAAATTCGAGACAACGAAACGGCTCAAAGTGCGATTCAGGCTTCTCTGACTGGTCACCTTGTTTTCAGCACGCTTCACACCAACGACGCCTCCAGCGCGTTTACGCGACTGATTGATATGGGGGTCGAACCGTACCTTGTTGCGAGTACGGTGGAAGGCATTCTTGCTCAACGCCTGATTCGTCGGTTGTGCAAGCATTGCAAACGCGAAGTCGCGTCAAAAAATGCGGATTTGCCGAAAGACTTCCACGGCGAATGGCCGGACTCGGTATTCGAAGCCGGTGCGTGTCGGGAATGCCGAGAGACAGGCTACTCGGGTCGAATCGGTATCTACGAACTGCTTCGAACCGACGAAGTGATTCGAAACCTGTGCGCTGAGAACGCCAGTGCCGGAGCAATTAGGAATCAGGCAACCAAACAGGGCATGATTTCATTACGTGGTAGCGGTCTTGAGAAAGTCGCGTTGGGAATCACCAGCCTGGAAGAAGTCATGCGAGTGACACGCGGAGACGTATCATAGGGGAAGTAGGTCAGGCTTTTGCCTGGCGTCCTACTCCGTCAGCACAGCCTGACTGAGACAAGAAACTATGCCAGATTTCAATTACACCGCCCGAGAAGCAACCGGAGCTCAAGTTACGGGAACGCTGACTGCCGGTTCCGAACAGGAAGCCCTCAGCAGCCTCGCCGCGCGCGCGCTGTTTCCGGTGAAGATTGATATGGCACAGGAATCTGTGTCACAGGCGAAGCAGTCCGGGCGGCGCGTTGCATCGAAGCATTTGACTCCGTTTTACAGTCAACTGGCTGACTTGTTGAAGTCGGGCGTGCCGTTGCTGCGGTCGCTGCAGTTGCTGGAAGGGCAGTCTTCCAATCCTGCTTTGAAGTACGTGATTAACGATGTGAAAGACCAGGTCGCTGAAGGTACGCGACTTTACGATGCGATGCGAAAGCATCCCAGGGTCTTCAACGAACTTGCGGTCAGTATGGTCCGAGCCGGTGAAGAAGGAAGCTTCCTGGAAGATGTGCTGAAACAAATCGCCACGTTCAATCAGCACCAGGAAGAACTCAAAGGCAAAGTTGTCGGAGCGATGGTTTACCCCGCGTTCCTCATGACGGTCGGAACCATCATCGTCATCGTGATGTTGGTGAAGTTTGTTCCCGAATTCGCCGGCATGTTCAGCTCGATGGAAGAAAAGGGAACGCTGCCGTGGGCGACGACCACATTGATGGGTATGAGCGAGTGGTTACAGACCAAGTGGCTCTTGCTTGTGGTGGTGCTGGGAGCCGCGATCTTTGCTGCTGTGCAGTACCTGAAGACCGATGACGGTCGTTCCAACTTCGACAGGTTCCGTCTGCGATGCCCCGGCATCGGTGGAATTGTTCGCAGTCTGGCGATTGCCCGGTTCACTCGAATTCTCGGAACGCTGTTGAAGAACGGTGTCCCGATTCTGCAGTCGCTTCGTATTGCCAAGGACGCAACAGGCAACCGCGTTCTAAGTGAAACAATTGGTAATGCGGCCGACAACGTTTCAGGCGGTAAAAACCTGGCTGACCCACTGCGAGCCAGTGGTGAGTTCCCACGTGAGGTTGTGGAAATGATCTCTGTCGGGGCCGAGGCGAACAATCTGGAAAACGTCCTGATTGATATCTCTGACAACCAGGAACGGAAGACAAATACTCAACTGGAGCTGTTCGTTAGGCTGTTGGAACCAATGATGTTGTTGGTGATGGCGGCCCTGGTTGTGTTTGTGATTGCAGCGTTGCTGTTGCCGGTCTTGCGGATGTCACAAGGCTTTTAGTACACCAATTGAAGTTTCTGCCGGAACCACAATTGTTCCAGCGTGTTTAGTCCATAGTTGTTACAGATTTGCAGCGTTGCTGCGTTCAGATTGAGGGGTTCAATCCAATGAAGAAACGAGTTGTAGAAGTTCAGCGCCAACGCGGCGGTTTTACGCTGCTGGAACTGCTCATTGTGCTGGCAATTATCGTTGTCATCGCCGCGATGGTCGTGCCGAACCTAATCGGCCAACGAGACATCGCGCAGGTTCGTGCGACGCAGACTGCTATCACCACTGTTGAGAGTCAGTTGAAGATGTACAACGCCAACCGTGGTAGTTACCCGGCAGGTGGTCCGGACATCCTTGTGGCGTTGACTCAGTCGTCTGAGTACCTGGGTCGCCAGGAACAGCCTTACCTTGAGCGTCCTGCACTTGATGCGTGGAACCAGCCTTTGAACTACGAATGGCCAAACACAAAGAGCGAGAACAACAAGTTCAAGCCAGCGATTTGGTCAAACGGTCCGGATGGTCGTAACGACGACGGCGGCGGTGATGACATCAACAACTGGACCATTACGCAGCCCAGTAACTAGGTTGGTAAGTCGGTTATGAAGCGATGCCCAACATCTCAACTTAACGCTGCATCAGCTCAGTCCGGCCTGCGAGCCGGACTGACGCTGTTTGAAGTTTTGATTGTCATGGGCATCCTTATTTTTGCTGCGTCGATAACGGTTCCTGTCGTTCAGGATGCTTACGCCGTCCGACTGTTGGAGGAAGGCGGCGAACAAGTGAGGCAGGCGATCTCTCAGGGACGCGGCTTCGCGATCAGATCGGGACTGGTGTACGAGTTCCGGTTCGAACCGGGTAAGAGCCGTTTCATTATGCTGCCAAATCCGGCAGATGTGCCTGAGACAACTGAAGACAACAAGTACTTCGGCTTGTGGGGTGACCTCGGCGAAGGCTTTGAGTTTCGCGAGGAACTTGATTCAGCCGGGACCGGCGAACAGTTGTCGCCGGAGTGGTTTGAATCGATTGAGGGCGGTGGTGAATTGTCCGGTGGTTCCTGGTCGGATCCGGTCGAGTTTAGCTTTGAAGGAAATGCCCGGGACGCGTTTGTCTACATGTTGGATTCACAGAAACGTTCTGTGCGTATCGACATTCGTGGTTTGACTGGTGCAGTGAACGTATCCCGGGTCTCGTGGGAGGCGGTTGGACAATGATCCGTCACCAAAGACAACAACCTAAGACACACGCTTGTGCTCGAAACGGCTTGACGATCCTCGAAGTGCTTTTGGCTTTGGGGATTTTCCTGGCTTCCGCGACCATCGTTACGGACTTGCTGGGCACCGGTACCCGTGCTTCGGTTGAAGGTCGTTTGCGCAGTCAGATGGCGTTACTTGCTGAATCACAGATGGCGGAAGCAGGCGCCGGTATTCTGGAACTGAATTCCGTTAGTAGCCAGTCGTTCGAGACTGGTGTGGAGGTCGACGAGAGTCTGACCTGGTCCATGGACGTTGAAGACGGTGATGGCGATTTGCTAACGGTTACGGTCACGGTCGAACACACAAACGACCAGGACGATGTCGATCAAAGTTTTTCGCTGACTCGCATGATGCGAGATCCGCAGATTTGGCTTGACGCTGCTGAGGACGAAGAAGAATGAAACGCATTCTCTCTCAGCGAACTACCGATGGTCGCCAGCCTCGACACGGTTTCACATTGCTTGAAATCCTGCTGGCATTGGGGCTGATGCTGCTGCTGGTTGCGGCCGTCTCGCAGACGATGAGCATATTCCTGCGACTCTCGACGCTGGGTCGGGAAGAGGCCGAACAAGGTCAGATTGCCCGCGGCGTGCTGCAGCAGATTGCTAAAGACATCGGCTCCATCACGTTCACGCCAGCGGAGGAGGAAGACCTGGGCTCCGACGATTTTGGTGGTGAAGAAGTCGCCGCTGAAGACGGTTTTGCTGATGGCTTCGAAGACGACTTGGATGGCTCAGCGGCTCCTCCGGTTGAAACCGGCATTCTTGGAACCACCGAAGAACTGATTCTGTACATCAACCGCCCGGACCGGCGGATGGAGTATGTTGATCGCGATGTCGCTGTGAGCCCACTTGAACGAGTTGGTGACGCACTGACTGTCTACTACTACATGTGTCGAGAGAACGGCACCGGCGTATCGGCTGAGTTCGCTCGAGAAGTCGCGCCGCCAACGTTGACCAGAGATTCGATTGGCCTGGCACGTATGGAAGGCGATCGCACAACTTTGAATAAGGCGATTGCTGAGAACGACACTGACCCACAGGTTGAAGCATCAACATTGCTGGCAGAAGAAGTGACATCGCTTCGGTTTCGCTATTACTCTGGCGGAGATTGGCTGGACGAGTGGGACACGATGGAAACGAATACGCTGCCGCAGGCAATTGAGATTATCATTTCTGTGCAGATTCAAAGTCAGAGTGTCCGCGCGGCCGGTTCTTCGTCCGTGAATGCCCAACAACAGTCCTCGACTGGATCGGGAGAAGAAGAGGAAGGGCTTGTTCGACAGTATCGCCGAGTCGTTGGTATCCCTCTTGTTCCACCGATTGAGCCGGAGGAACTGTAAGCATGAAGAAGTCCTTTGCAGTATTGAATTCGAAACAGCACCTGAATGCGCTGGCCAAAGCAAAATCGCTGGCGGGAGACCGTCACGGTACCGTGCTGATTGTGGTGTTGATTCTGGT
>CAZAIB010000008.1:0-93819 GCA_964485095.1 uncultured Planctomycetaceae bacterium
GAATTGCGGCGGAGCATCCCCGGCATTCAAGGCACTCAGCGAGAACGTATTGGTAGTTAGTCGAGTAACTCGGAACTGCCCGTTGCCTGGGTATATCTGGTTCGGATCGTCGTCCAGCAGTCCTTGGAGGATGATAATGTCACCCGTCTGCAGTTCATGGAACGTTGACTCGATGACGATTGTGTCGTTGTTGCCCCGGAAGACGCGTTCAACCGCACCCGATCGGGTGACTTCGCCATTAAACAGAAGGCCGTGGCCGTCGTGACCGGAGACACTGTTGTCGACGAATCCACCCTGGAAATTCCCGTCGGTCAAGTTGAAGACAACGCCGTCACTACCTGAACTCAGAAACTCATTGTTCCGAATAAGCCCGGTCACGTCACTGCGATCAAACGTGTCAAAAATCAGACTGCTGCCCGGAGTTCCAGTGACGATATTGTCTTCGATAAACAGATTGGTAACGGGTGAGTTATCGGCTACGACATGGATGCCGTTAGCACCCTCGTTTCCGGCACTTTGCGAGAACTGCGACGCGTCTGAGCTACCCGGAACACCAACCAGCACACCAGAAATAACCGTGCCATCACTGAACTCAAAAGTCACCTCGGTGCCGATCATCTGGGCACCGTTGATTGATCGTTCAATCCCACCGAGAAGGTCCAGGTCGATTTCCCACACGATTTCTTCGCCCGGTGCGAAACCGTTATCCAACTCACCCCCCTCGTCGAAGTTCAGTTCCAAGGTCGTGAGAGTTGTCATGGTGCCCGACAGGTTGGTGGTCACGTCTGAGTCGTTCAACGCTCGGAAAGGCCTGCCTGTTGTCGGATCCTCGTCAAACTCAAGCCCGGCAGGCTCAACGTCAATGAAGATTCGCGTCACCAATTCGCCGTTGGTGGCTGGGTTAGTGAACCGGAACGGCTGACTAAATGTGTCACCATCGACAACGAACTCAATATCGACAGAAGTATCGGCTCCCAGCGTATTCCCACTGATCGTGATACCGTCAGATGGCGAATCCTGCAGATCAACCAGCAACGCGTCACCGGTCGCTGAACTGATCCTCTCGTTGTCAACAATGAAGAAGTTGTCCGCATTGGCCTGGTCTACTTCCAAAAGCAGACCTTCGACACCAATACCACCAGTCAAACGATTTTCGACTACGGCACCGTGCCCAATCTCACTGCCTGGATTGGCAGTAATCCGGAGCCCGGCAAGGTCGGAGTCATCGACTGTTAGACCTTCAACATCGGTGCCACCCCGAAGAGTGATCGCGGCTCCGACGCCATCACCGTTCACCGAGGTGTCCTCGATCGCAAGAGTCTCAAGCCCCGTAATGTTGTTCAGGTTAATGTCGATACCCGCGCCAACGTAGTCGGCTACGTCCACGTTCTCGATTGCCAGAGCAGTCAGATTGATACCGCTCAGGTCAATGTCTATCGCCTCAGTAGTAAGACCACCAAACGCTACGGACTCAATGACCAGGGAATCAAACCCGACCAGGTCCGAGTTGTTAATCTCAATACCTTCGTTCACATTGGCGAAGTCGTCCAGGTTCTGAGAGTTAATCACCAGGGCCGTCAGGAGTGATCGCTCCTCCAGCTGCTCAGTGGCTCCAACCGAATCGGCCTGGCGATCGCGGCGACGAGCCCGAAGGCCGGCGGCGTTTCGCGTTTCGCGAACCAATTGACGCTGTAGAGAACTGAGCCATGCTTTGATCAGCATTGAATACGACCTTTGAAATAGCTGGGCGGGGAGACCCAAATCCTGAGTTAGTTTTCTTGGCGGACAAGCCGCCCTATCTCCGAGAATGCGCAACGTGAAACAACACTCTGCGCGCACTTAGACTCATCTATTGTCTCGGAGTGCCCTCTGAAACCGCATCATCAAAATTATCGTTGGCGTACGGTTCATCAGGCGTAGCGATTGAAAGACGGCGTTGTGCCGATTATCCAACAAAATACAGCGTACGCCACCACGACATGTGATCAAAAGGACACACATTAGAGCGAACGCCCTACCTCGTTTCCGAACCTCTAATTATCGATGGGAGTGGCGAGACTGGGAAAGCAGGATTTATCTGATAGCATGCGTTTGAAGAGGATTTTCGCCACTAGACGAAGCTAGCCAGTACATAAGTTCACTCTTTGGGCCACTGATCCCCAAATCTCCGACAGGCCGTTTCAACGGAGCGAGAGTAAGAACGAAGCAATAAGCAGGGTCCTGTAATGTCTTACGATCCCTACGCCGACTGCCCCTGCGGGAGCGGCAAGAAAATCAAGTTCTGCTGTCAGGACGTGATCCCTGAAATGCAGAAGGTGGCCCGACTCCGCGAGAACCAACCCAAGCGCGCGGCTCAAATCCTGGAGGGACTTGAACAGAACTTTGGCGCGAATCTATGGGTTGCCTCCAGCCATGCGCGGTTGCTCATGGAACAGGGTGAATACCCCGCCGCGAAGGGGCGATGCGAGCGCTACCTTACGAAGGATGGCAACGACGAACAGAACCCGGAGCTCAACGCAATCGTCGCCCTGGCCGCGTTCGTGTCCGATGGTTACGAGTCCGCAAAGCGCACCATCCATCGCGCGTTCCAACTTTCTGCGAGACGCGAACCGGCACTAGTGACTCGGCTGGCGGGAGCCATTTCTCTTGTCATGCTTGAAGCCGAAAGTTTCATGTCCGCCCGCGCACACGCGGCGATTGCGGTGAAGCTATCGCCCGAAGATCGACGGTCGCATTGCGTCATGCAGTTGGCGCAGATTGAAGGCAGCTCTCGGATACCTTATCCGCTCAGATCCGTGCATCGACTTGTCGCTTACACGGCGGCCGTGGAAGATCAGAAAGAACTAGACCGCGCGGTTCGGCTTTCGTCCCTGGGTTGCTGGAAGCCCGCGTCGATTCTGCTGAAGCGACTCACTGAAAAGCATCCTGACGCTGCAGAACTCTGGCACAACCTTGCGCTGTGCCACGCGTGGGACGGAAACGAACCGGCTGCAGCCGAAGCGTTCCACAAATCCGCTTCTCTTTACAAGGATGACGAAGCTGCGGTCGAGTGCGAGACATTGGCGCAACTACTGGATCTTGAATTGACTGAGGACGTCAACGAAATCGTCCTGAAGAGCTACAAAATTGATTCAGTTTCAAAGCTGCTCACCAGCCTGGACAAAGAAGACTTGTTCGACCGGCTCAGCATCGAAGTACCGCTCGATGGCGAAGGGCCCGTTGCACAATACCGTTTGCTGGCGAAGCCATTCCCCACCGACAAGCAGCCAGAACAGTTAACTCCACCAGACATTCCCGAGTTCATCGCAGACGTTCTTGTGTTCGATGCAACCGATCAGCAATCCGCACAGTTGCAGATCACTGGCGTCGAAGGAGAAGGGTTCGAACAAGCGGACGCGACTCTCAACAAAGCTGTCGCAGATCAGATCACGCTGGACGAAGAAGCGGATGACGAACCATTGGGCGTCGTGCCCGTGGAACTGGAAGGCCTGGAGTGGAACTGCCACTTCCCCGCCGAATTCCCTGCCACTATCGCACGGAATATTGAAACTCAGAAGATGCAGGCCGTTGCCACCGACGTCTGGCCGAACCTGAAACTCTCCGGCCTGGGAGGCAAGACACCACTGGAAGCCAAAGGTGACGCCAAACTAAAAGTCGCGCTCCAATCGTCCATTCATGTCCTGGACGCCTTCTACGACCGAAACAATGTGATGTTGGACATCGACGCTCTCCGAAAGTCGTTGGATCTGGAAGCCCCGTCACCCGTTGTTCCGGGCGCAAACAACGTGACCGGCTTCTCGACCATGTCCCTGCAACGAATCAAGTTCGGCGACCTAAGCGACGAACAACTTGTCGATATCGCTCGACGAGTTCTCCTGGTTCGACACACTCGAACAGCCTACGCCGCGTTAACCGAAGTCGCCGGTCGACAGGCCTGTGTCGACCGAATTGGATCCGAACGAGTCTTTTCGACGCTGGTCGGAATCTGTCGCGAACAGAATCGTCGCGACGAAGCCTTGAAGTGGTTGGCTGCGGGACGTGACGCCGCTGAAGCTGCCGACGAAGCGTTCCGAAACATTCTTGAATGGGACGTGCGAGAATTGAACCTTCGCATGGACGACCCAACCGATTCTAAGATTCCGGGTCTGTGGAAGAAGTTCGAAGAACAGTACTTCCCGAAGCTGCCGGAGATTCGCGAGAGCATGGCAATGTTCATGGTCGAGAAAGGCCTCGGTCATCTCGTCTCCGAAGTTGCAACAGTCGCAGCGGGTGGCAGCGAGACCGTTTGGACTCCCGATTCTGATAGCGGCGACGCAGATGGAGCCGGTGGCAAGAAACTCTGGGTACCTGGTCAGGACTAAGTTCGTTGTCGAACGCTTTCGTGACCAACAACGACTGACGCGGAATCTCTCGTGACACTACCGAAGCCTTTCGAGTCCGAAGAGGCGGTCATGCGCCGGGCGATCGAGCTCGCGTATCGCGGTCAGGGAATGGTCGAACCGAACCCGATGGTGGGTGCGGTTCTTGTCGACGACGACCTGCGGATGATCTCCGAAGGGTGGCACCGTCGAATCGGCAGCGAGCATGCAGAAGTCAATGCGATCAACGGTATCCCAGGCCACTACAAAGGTAGCCTCACTCTGTTTGTAACGCTGGAACCGTGCAACCACACCGGACGAACGCCGCCCTGCACGCAGGCTATCCGAAATACCACGATCAAGCGCGTTGTGATTGGCTGTGCCGATCCGGCTCCGCATACGGATGGTCCAGGAATTGAAGAGCTTCGGAACACTCGTGGTATCGAGGTGGAAGTTGGCCTTCTTGAGTCTGAAGCCCGGAAGCTTGTTGCTCCGTTCCGCAAGGTCGTGACAACCGGCGTGCCATGGGTCATCGCAAAATGGGCCATGACACTGGATGGCAAAATCGCCTCACGACTGGGGCACTCACAATGGATTTCCTCACCGGAGTCACGAGCGATCGTCCATGAGATTCGAGGACGAATGGATGCCGTCATCGTCGGACGAGGAACCGTGGTCGCAGACGACCCCTCACTCACCGCCAGACCACCAGGCGCTCGGGTGCCGTTGCGAGTGGTTCTGGATCGCCAAGCGCGAACGGCCATCGATTCGAAACTGATCCAAACCGCGCGGGAGGTTCCGACTCTGATCTTTGTCGGCACAGACGCCACGCAAAAGCGAGTCGGCGCAATGTCAGACGCCGGAGTTCAGGTGCACCGCATGACCGACGGGCTCACCTCGGTACTTGCCGAACTGGGCCGCCGTGAGTGCACCAACGTGCTGGTTGAAGGCGGCAGCGAAGTCCTTGGGGCGTTCTTCGATGAAGAACTTGTAGACGAAGCCCACGTGTTTATCGCGACAAAGATCGTGGGCGGTTCTGATGCAGCCACGCCCGTTGCCGGACGGGGGCTGGAACGCATCCCTTCGCTGTCAACGCTCTCCGATGTCGATAGCCGAGGCGTGGGTGGCGACACTTACATTAGCGGACGAGTACTCCGCACCGGCGCTACAGACGACTCCTAAATCCTCGATTGAGCGAGCACAGCCGTCAGTCTACTGGGAAGCTGAGATGGTCAGCCAACCGTCGGAGGAGAAGAAGTCTGTGATGGAGAGGTACAGCGATGCTTTGTTCTCAACAGGAAGCTCGATGCTCTTCAAATCAAACTCTCGCGGTACCAAACGAGCGTCCAGGATTCGTTTGATTTGGGCAGCACTTGTAACGGCCCTGAACCTGGGACCTGAAACAGAGATTTTCGCTTCGCCTGCTTTGGTGCGGATCTGATTCCCGGTGAGCTCAAAGCTAATCGGAATCTCGATCACGGTTGGCGGGATGTCTGCCTTACCTTCCAACTGCAGGCCAGTCTTCAGAATCACTGTAAAACCATTTTCTCCCAGCTTGATTCGAAGAGGATCTACTGGATCGAAAACGAATGTGGCCTCAGGCAACTCCTCTTCCTCTTCATCCTCCTCGTCTTCATCTTCTTCGTCGTCCTCGTCGTCCATGGCATCATCTTCGCCATCGTCCTGAACAACGTAGTACGCAACAGGCAGAAGCGAAATTGAATTCGGGACAGCAAGCTCGGCTGCTCTACCCGGAAGCTGAGGCGGAACCAGAATCGGGCCTGGTTCTCCAGAGCCGTCGTCTCCATCGTCGTTGTCGTCAGCAGCGGGTATGTCATCAATCTCTTCAGGAGTCAGGTCCGGATCTGATTCCTCTTCAGGCTCATCAACGGCCGGCTCTTTTTCTTTGAATTCGAACGGCCGGCCAGTCAGGTCCGTGATCGTAAGTTCGATCTCTTCTTTGAGCTCACTCTCTGTCAGCGTCCGCCCCGCCAGGTTAAGTCGATCGATAGCGTTATTGATAAGGCTCTCGTGAATCTGAACCATGAAACCGGACGACGTAGTCATCAACGCCGGAGGCGTACCCGCTCCCAGTTGAGCGTCGTCCATCGTGCGGCTCATCAACGAGATATCAAGATCACTTGACGATGCTCGCAGCCTTTGTGGGTAAAGTCGATCTCTTCTGAGCTTCGAGAACAGCTTGCTGTTCAGGGTATTCGTCGCTTTCCCAAACCGTTCATCGGCTTCACGGTCGAATCGTGGAACCACTCTCTTCGCAAGCTTGTACGCAGCAATCCGCTCTGATTCCGCCTTCTTCTCAGCAACCTGCTTACGTGCGAGCTTTTGGACAATGCACGCGAGAATCGGGATACCATCGAAGTCCGTCTTAATTCCCTGAGTCATATTGTTTGGGTTCACCCACAACCGCGTTTCTGCAGAAGTGTCGAACCGGGAACCATCAAACGTGACAGACTTTTGGCCCCAGAAGTAGTTGGTTCCCCGCGTAAAGACCGTTGCAGGTTTCTTTCGCCCCTGGGTATTGCTTCTGGAAACACCATTCAGCTGCAGGACGAACTGGGCTCGTTCTGCATTCGGAACCACGTTGACCGTAACATCAGCGTCAGTCACCTGGTGTCCGGTAACCCATGCTTCCAGAATGCAATCTGCAATGCTGCCGGAGTCGTTCTTGTGCTGGCTAACCGCATAGCTGAGAAGGCTCTCCGACACGCTCAGTCGGAGGTTGTCGTTCATATATCGCGTACTCAGCAACGACTGCAGACGATCTGCGAAACCCGGCGAGAGGTCGTCCAGTATCCTGTGTCCCTTGCGGATGCGGTATGCGTCCATCCGCTGGCGGGTTTGACTGTAATCTTCCAGTGCTTTGACCAGCCCGCCAACCTGACTCACGAAGAAATCGTCTGGTGACACTTCGTCATCGACGTACTGGATATAGGCATCCAGTGAATCAACAAACTGCCGAAACGCGAATCGACGTCCGAACTGCTGCTGCTCGTCCTCTGCGTCGTCAAGCACATCATTTAGCTTGTCGCTTACAGTCGTCAGGAGCTCGAGGGCCGGTTCGCCCATTTCGCCGGAATCGTAAGCGGCCTCGATAGCGTCCAGTTGGGCATACGCCTTCCACGGGTCGCCGTTGATCACTTCATCCAGGTAGTTGTCGAGATACAAAACCGAATCCCACAACTCATCTTCCAACGCGGCCTCTACAGAACTTGATATTGGTTCCCGGTTCTCAATGATCCCGTCCAACGCGTCAATCAAGTCGAGTCTTGACTGCAGAGCTCTTCTGAGGCGCCGCAGTGGCACATGGATTGAAGAGTAGACGCTGTCGTTGAGACAAGTGTCGATCGTTGACAGCTTGGTCCGAAGCTTCGCAATTAGTTCGCGCGATTCGGAATCGGTGAGTTCTTTCTCTTCGTACAGCTCTGCGACAAGATCCGAAGTCGCTTCACTCCACTCCTCCCAGTTTTCGCCAAGCTCTTCGAACGCGTCGAGCGAGAGCTCTTCGGGAGCCTTTTCGGGAAGAACTGATCCAATCGTCAGGCCGGCTGCTTGTTGGTCTTCCCTGTCCTCATCAGACGCATCCTGAAAGCTAAAGCCGTTCGCAACGACGAGGGCCAAAGCAATCAGAGATACTCCGGCAACCGTACGTCGGAACGATCTGAAATTTGATATTTTCATCATGTTCGGTTGCTCAAGAGAGATAGCGCACAAAGCGCGCTGCTCCCGAACTATCGGCCATGTTGCCTGTCGGTCAGTCGAATCAACGTGCGCGACGGAACCAGCGCAGCATTCCGAGAATGCGGTACAAGTCGCATGTCGCCGACGACCGGAATCCCCAATCTATCTTTCGCAGTTTGCCAGTGGGTCCGGGCTGATCGGACCAACACCTTCTACATAATTTTTTCGAGTCGTACCGCTGAAAAGCGTCTCAACCAAACCTATATTCGAGGCACTGATTGTGGACACAGAAGGGCAATTGAATGAGCGAGTTTGTTGAACCGCTGGGCATGCGAATATTGATTCGCCGGGACGAAGCAAAGCAAACCACCAAGGGCGGAATCGTTCTGCCAGACGATGCCGAGGTCCCCACAATTACAGGACGAATCGTTGAGATCAGCGTTCAGATGGAACGCGATGAGGATTTCCCGATCCGTAAGTACGACAAAGTTCTGTTCCACCCCAAGAACGCGATCCCGGTCGACTTCGACCCCGACAACCTGTTGTTTGTCGTTCCCGTTGAGGACGTTGTAGCCGTCTTCCGGCGGGCTCCAGCCGCGTCCAAACTCGATTCCACAGACGACGACAATTAGGCCCACTGCCGCCCGAGCTTCACGTTGCTCAGCAAAGTGTCAAAGTCTGCGGGTTGTGCGGACGATACCAAACATACCGTTTGTGACGATCGTCTGTCGCTCCGGCAATCCATGCCGGTTCAGTCCAGTACATCCGACTCCAACGGTTCGAACCCGGAAACAGCCGCCCGCGCGGACCGGTGATTCGAAGAGGGGCACTTCAGGGGAGCTGCGTCCGCTCGGTATGTCGCAGCTGTGGGGGTTAGTGTGTTTGGATTCAAGCGTTGGCGGTTTGCGCGCCGCGTGAAAGCGCATGTTGCGGTAGCTGGTTTAGCTGCGGCCATGTCATGCGCGGCCGGTTGCGGCACTTTGGGTGCGCGAAACGACGAAATCAGCTACCACGGCGAACCAGAACGGGAGTGGTACGTCGGTGAAGCAACCAAAATCGCGCATAGCAATTTTGTCCAGGAAACACCTGACGACGTGCTGTTCGCGTCTGCGCCGCGCACGATTGCCGACCGCCGCGACGACGTTGTTAGAGAACTATCGTTGGGCGAAGTGATTCACATCGCGCTCATGAATAACAAGATCGTGCAGACAGGCATCACCGCGCCCGTCGGCAATAAAGCGATTTACGGGAACCCGGACAATATCCCGTCCGTGTATGACCAGGCGATCCGTGAAACGGGAGTTCTATTCGGCGGTCGTGGAGTCGAGGCCGCGCTGGCAGATTTTGATGCAACGGTGCAGAGCTCGCTGACCTGGGGACGATCGTCAACTCCGATAAACGGGACTGCAATTGTAGACGGCGTGCCGGTTCCCGGAGCCACATCGAATGCTGAAACGGCAAACTACAGTTCGACTTTAAGTAAGCAGTTCGCGACGGGAGCATCGCTGCAGTTCTTCAATAACTGGAGCTACCTGGGTACCAACTCACAAAACGTCCTGTTCCCGTCCAGCTACACGGGTAACTCAGGAGTCAGTTTCCGGCAGCCGTTGCTGGCTGGGTCCGGAACGGACTTCACACGCATTGCGGGTCCGGTGAATCCAAACTTTGGAGCCATTACGGGTGTGAGCCAGGGTGTCCTGATTGCTCGAATCAACTCCGACATTACACTCGCCGGGTTCGAAGCGTCCGTCCGCGATTCCGTCCGGGATGTGCAAAAGGCCTATTGGGCTCTGTATCTCGCCTATCGAAACTATGAAACGTCTGTGGTTTCTCATCGCAGTGCTCACCAAACGTGGAAAGAAGCCAAGATCAGACTGGACGTGGGCACGCTAAAGGCAGCCGATGAAGCCCAGGCCCTGGAACAGTTCTATGCAACTCAGGCGAACGTCGAACAATCTCTCAGCGCACTCTACACGTCAGAAACCAACCTCCGTCGCCTTCTCGGACTGCAACTTAATGACGGCGAAATAATTCGCCCGTCTGAAAAGCCGTTGATTGCGAACTTCAAACCGGACTGGCGCAGCAACCTGGCCGAAGCGCTGACGCGACGCGTCGAACTCCGGCGTCAAAAGTGGAACATCAAAAGCCTGCAACTGCAGCTCCGGGCCGCCCGCAGCCTGGTGCGACCCCAGTTTGACTTTGTTGCCGGAGCCCAGGCATCCGGGTTCGGTGATGACCTGCTGGGTAGCCGAACCGAAGGGGTCACAGATCGCGGCCTGGGCAGTGGATTCGGCTCTTTGCTGAGCCGCGACTTCGGTTCATGGAACGCTGGCTTCGAATTCAGTGTTCCTCTCGGCTTCCGATCCGCGCATGCTCAGGTTCGCAACTACGAACTTCGTGTCGCCAAGGCGCGAGCCGTTCTTGCTCAAACAGAACGCGAAATCGCACACGACATTACACTGTCCATCCAAAGTCTGGTCGCCAGCTACACATCAGCAAGCACAAACGAAGAACGGCTAATCGCTGCACGGCGGCGTGTTGAACTGCTGGACCTGGAACGCCAGGAAGGCACGACAACACTTGACCTGGTACTTCGGGCTCAAACCGCGTTGGCTCAGGCCGAAAGCCAGTACTACCAACGAGTCGTCGACTTCACCAACTCGATGATTGACCTTGAGTATTCCAAAGGCTCGCTGTTGGCCAGCAGTGGAATTCAACTGGCTGAAGGCGGCTGGGACGTGTGCGCCTACGACGACGCAATCCGCCGCGCCTGCGAACGAACGTATGCGATGTGCAATGACCATCTTCACTCGGAACCGGAACCGTTTGCTTCGCCGACGCCACTAGGTTCACCCGGAATTGCTGAGTTGCCTTACGGCGGCACCGACGATGTTCCCTACCACGACGATGGCCCGGAAATCCTGGTACCGGACCGAGTACGACCAAGAGAGACAGCGCCACCGCCGCCCGGGTCCGACGAGTTCGACTCAGATTTCCCGGACTTCGACGCACCCGAACTGGAACAGCTGGACGCCGAACCGTCTGTGCCTGACGTCCCCGACCTTCCGGATCTACCCGACATCGCTCGGTTCGAACCGGCTTGGGAGCCATTCGAACAACTAGCAACACCTCAAATAGAACCTGCACCAACGTCAGTCCGGCTTCCTGACCACATTGCAGAACAGGTTCAGCCCGCGCCAGAGCAGACGCAACAGAGGTCCGTCTGGCAACTTGGACACCCATCAACCGCGCAACCGCGGATCCATTTCGGTGCCGAGAAGAAATCAGTCCGACCAGGTGCGCGGCCACGACCAATTGACGCCGTGAGTCCCGGTCCGGATCGGCTGCTACCAGCACCGCGGGTGCCGGACGATTCGTTCTGGGAGACGATTCCCGGACCGTTCGATTCGGGCCAAAGCCTCCCAGACAAGGAACCGCGCCCACTGCCGCCGCGTGATCCGGAAGCATTGCCCGTGACATTCGACGATCTGTTCGGGCAGCCGCGGAAGTAGCAGTTTTCCGAGCCATTTGAGCGTAGAACCGGTCCCGCAGGCGTCAAATGCAACGCGCGGATCGCGGTATTGTTCAGCAGCCGCTTCGTATCGTATAACCTCCGCTATCTTATGGACTTAGACCGCGAGCCGGTCAACAGTCCGTCCGAACACGGAGGTTCGTGATGTCGCAGCAACAGCAACAAGATTCCGCTCGCACTTGGCCATGCCTCGCGCTGGCGTTGGTTCCCTTCGCCGCGAGTTGTTGGTTCAACGGAACACCGGACGCATCGCCTGTTACTGGCGAACGCCCCTCTGCCCCGCTGGTCTTTGATCAGTACTTAATCAACTACGGCGAGCGACCGATCACGCCCCGGTTAATGAACGTCGCTGGCACGGACCCTGACGATCCGAAGGCTCCCAAAGTGATGGGGATGGCGGTTCCGTTCAATTACCGCAACGTCAGCGACCAGGAAATTCGGATTCAAAGCCTGACACCAAGTTGCGGCTGCCTGCGTCCGCAGATCGATTCGAAAACAATCGCACCCGGTGAGTACGGCAGGTTGCTTATGCCAATCCGAACCGCCAACGAAGCCGCAGGTCCTCACGAGTACCTGGTCAAGGTCTTGTACGAAGACGGCCGGCCTCATGAAGTCGATCTGGCGCTGAAAGTGGTTCTTCCGGAAAAGAAGGTGGAAGTCACTCCGAAGGCAATGTGGTTCTATCAGTCGGGCGGCGAGCCAACACCAATGCAGGTGACTATCACAGACCATCGCGCGAAGTCTTTCAACATTAAGAGCATCGTCTGCAGCAGCGATCTTTGGACTGTTGAGAAATCGTCGGACCTGCGACTTTCGGATAGCGAGCGTGTTGTGAAACTGAATGTGCAGATGAAGGGAGACATCCCACCCGGAAAGCACAGAGGCATCATCAACATTGAAACCGACGACAAGAACTACCCACTCATACAGATACCGCTCGGCGGCCAGGGCATAGAGTCCCCCGACACTGCAGGTCTCGCCATGAAAGTGGAACCGAGCACCATTGTTTTGCAGCAGACACCTGCGGGGAAACTAGAGGCAACGACTTCGTTGACCGGCCCCAATGGATCGCTGGCGAAGATCGAGAGCATCACTACGTCGCCGAAGTTCATCAAGGCGACCTACGAAACGAATGCCAGCAATCAAACCATTCTCAAAGTGTCCGCCGATTTCCTGACAGAGGCTCAAACCAAAACCCAACGTGCGATTGTGACAGTGAAGACTGAAGGGCGCGACGCTCCGCTCACCATCCCGGTGGTAATTCCAAGTCAGAAGCCGTAGGTTCCAGCGGCGCGGCATACAATCGGTTCTGAGCGTGAATTCGTAGGTCAGAATGCCCGATCCTGAACTATCGAGTGGCCTGGCGGAAAGCTACGATTCGATAGCTGTAAAGGAACCGAATCCTTACGAACCGTTGGAGTCGCCTGCTTCTGTCGCGACTCGCAGACGGGGAGGCTGGACCGGCATCTCATTGCGGGGTGTGTTCTCCTGATTCGCGTTCTTGCCGCGATCGCGACGGCGCTCCTGATCGGTTGCTACGAATTCATCGCAGCGTTTTCTCACTACACCACTAAAGCTTGCCCTCGGCGGCAACAACTGAAGCACCATGGACCCCCGTTACATACGCAA
Source organism: uncultured Planctomycetaceae bacterium (assembly GCA_964485095.1). Taxonomy (GTDB): domain Bacteria; phylum Planctomycetota; class Planctomycetia; order Planctomycetales; family Planctomycetaceae; genus CAYNWT01. The sequence goes on from CAZAIB010000008.1 coordinate 13,219, forward strand.
CTTCTCAATCGTGGCTCACATCGACCACGGCAAGAGCACGCTGGCCGATCAACTACTGCTCAAGACCGGTGCGATTACAGAGCGTGAGTTCAAAGAACAGATCCTGGACGATCTGGATATTGAACGCGATCGCGGCATCACCGTGAAAGCGCGAACGGTTGCGATCGACTACATGTACAAGGGGCAGAAGTACGAACTGAACCTCATTGACACCCCCGGCCACGTTGACTTCCACTACGAAGTCAGCCGCAGCCTGGCCGCCTGCGAAGGCGCGCTGTTGCTGGTGGATGCGTTCCAGGGCGTTCAGGCTCAAACCGTGGCCAACGCTTACGCGGCCATCGAAGTCGATCTCGAAATCGTTCCCGTCGTCAACAAAATCGATCTGCCCGTCACGCGCATTGACGATGTCCTGGGCGAAGTCGAAACAGTCCTCGGTCTGCACCCCGAAGATGCGATCCGTGTGAGTGCCAAGCAGGGAACCAACATCGAAGAAGTCCTGGAAGCGATTGTCGAACGCATCCCCGCGCCGCCCGGGAAGACAGCCAACCCAACTCAAGCGCTTGTGTTCGATAGTAAGTACGATTCTTTCCGCGGCGTGATTACCTACGTGCGGCTGACTGAAGGTTCAATCGAAAAAGGCCAGTCCATTAAGTTCATGCGCGAGGGCAGCAAGTTTGACGTGATTGAGGTTGGACAGTTTCGCCCGAAGATGGAAACCTGCAAGAAGCTGGTCGCTGGCCAGGTGGGCTACATCATCACGGGCGCGAAAGATCTCAGCAGCATTCACGTTGGCGATACGGTGACGGACTTTCACAAACCGTGCGAAGAAGCCCTGCCCGGGTACCAGGAACCGCAGCAGATGGTCTTCTGCGGGATGTACCCCATCGACGCCACCGACTTCGAGAAGCTCCGCGCCGAACTGCAGAAGCTGGGTCTGAACGACGCCAGTTTCACCTTCGCTCCGGAAACAAGCGACGCACTCGGGTTTGGATTCCGCTGCGGGTTCCTTGGCATGCTGCACATGGAAATCATCCAGCAGCGTCTCGAACACGAACAGCACATCGATCTCATCCAAACGGCTCCCAACGTCACCTACGAGGTTCTCAAGACTACCGGTGATGTGGTGATGATTGACAATCCGCAGGAGGTTCCCGACCCGGGCGTGATTGACGAGTTCAGAGAACCGATTGCCAAAGTCAATTTCATTGTGCCGGCCGAACACGTCGGCACCATCATGCAGATGTCGCAGGACCGCCGCGGCATTTACAAGACCACTGAATACATGGGGCCGCAGCGAACGCAGGTCGTTTACGAACTTCCGCTTTCTGAGATCGTGTACGACATGCACGACAAACTCAAAAGCGCGACGCGTGGCTACGGGACGATGGACTACGAGATCATCGGCTACACACCGGCCGATCTCGTGAAGATGGACATCCTCGTCAAAGGCGTCAAAGTCGACGCGCTTTCCACAATCGTGCACCGTTCAAACGCAGACCGTCGCGGCCGCGCGTTGGTGAAACGGTTGAAGAAGGAAATCAGCAAGCACCAATTCGAAATCGCGCTGCAAGCCGCAATCGGCAGCCGCATCATCGCCCGAGAAACCATCTCCGCGATGCGCAAGAATGTTACGGCGAAGTGCTACGGTGGCGACATCTCGAGAAAGAAGAAGCTTCTGGCCAAACAGAAAGAAGGCAAGAAGCGGATGAAGCAATTCGGTTCCGTCGAGATCCCGCAAAAAGCATTCCTCTCCGTCCTCGAAGCCGGCCAAGACGAATAGGCAAGCAACGTCCCGTTGCATCGGGGTTCCGGTTGGTGGAGTGACTGAGGTTTGAGATTGCGCTGCCGGTTGTATGTTGAGAAATGGACGCGAAATGTGAGCCGCAGGCCGTGAGGCCTCGGGCCCGGTCGCGGGATGTCGTTTTGAACGCTGGTTAGGCGCGCTCTCACCGATGCCACTCTCGACGCCGTAAATGTTGCCAAGGCGTAACGTTCCGCAGATCAGAAAACGTCGCTTGCCGAATCTCTGCATGTCGGCGCACTGAACGAAGCCCGTGGACAATGCCCTGTTATCCTTTCTTCTCAGGATCTTCAGGTTTGCCTCTTTGCCTTGGTGACTTCATATGGCGAAACACTCCGCAGCATTGGTCTTTTCCCTACTGCTTACCTGCCTTGTGTTGGGCAGACCTCGGGACGCGGTTGCTCAGTCTTCCGATCACAAAGAAGGGCTGCACGAAAATCGGCCCGCGACTTATGCCCTCACCGGGGCGAAGGTGTACGTCACGGCGACCAACATCGTTGAAGGTGCCACGATTACTATTCGCAATGGCCGGGTCGCGGCCGTTGGTGGTGACGTTCCTGCCGATGCAATCGTTGTCGACATGTCGGGCAAGACAATTTACCCGGGCTTTATCGACAGCTTCAGCGAGGTCGCTCGACCACAAGGCGACGTTCAGGGTTCGCCCTATTGGAACACCAATGTCACTCCACAAACCAAGGTGAGTAATTTCTACGAACCGAAGACTTCAGACACGAAGAAGTATCGATCGCAGGGTTTTGTTGCTCGCCTAATCGCGCCCGCTGGTGGAATCGTGAAGGGGCAGAGTTCTGTTGTGCAGACAAACGACAAGCCCGCGAAGCAGGCGATCCTTGGCGACGGCGCGATGCATGTGCGATTGACTGTGACGCGACGTCGGCGTGGAGCCGGGCCGCGAACCGCTCCCAGTTATCCGAACTCGCCCATGGGTGCGTTCACATTGGCTCGACAGGCGTTCTATGACGCGGAGTGGTTCAAGACTGCATGGATAGCCATCAAAACCGACAAGTCTATCACGGTTCCGGAAAACAACGATGCGTTGAAAGCCATGGTGCCGTTCCTCAACAGTCAGTCGCCAGTCGTCATTGACACTTCAAACGAACTTTACGCGTTGCGAGCCGATCGGTTTGGCCGTGAGTTCGGCCTGAATGTCGTCATCAATGGTAGCGGAAACGAGTATCGTCGCCTGGAAGACATTCGAGCAACGGGGCGAACGGTCATCGTGCCGGTGAACTTTCCGAAGCCGCCGAACGTCGCGACCGCGGAATCGGCAATGAACGTCTCACTGGAGTCGCTCATGCACTGGGATACGGCACCTGAAAACGCAGGTCGCCTACACAAAGCGGGTGTCTCAATTGTTCTGTCCGCGAATGGCCTGAAGAAGACCAGTGACTTTCTGGGACATCTTAGGAAGGCCATCGTACGTGGTCTGCCGAAAGAAGCGGCCCTGACCGCGTTGACTCAGAGACCGGCAGAACTATTTGGTGTTTCGCAGTACCTTGGTTCGATCGAAGTCGGCAAACTTGGCAGCTTGGTTGTCACCGATGGCGACGTGTTCGAACCAGATACGAAAGTCGTCGAAACATGGGTTTCCGGCGAACGGTTTAAACACAAGGAATCGGCCGAACGCAAAATCGAAGGTAACTGGAAACTGCAGATCGCAGACGCTGATGAGAAGCCATCCGGTCTGGTTCTGGCGATTAAAGGCGGCGCCAATGACGCGTCGGCAAAAGTCGGAAAGCCAGACGCGGAGGACGACGACAAAGTCAAGCTCTCGCGGATCGGCCTGAAAGACGTCCAGCTAAGCGGCACGTTCTTGGGCAACGAACTGGGAATCGAAGGCGTCGTCCGGTTCAGCGCCGTGCTGTCTGCTGATTCGGCGAGTGGTGTTGGTCATGTGGTGTGGCCAGACGAATCGAAAAGCCCACTCGCACTGACTCGTGCAGAGGCAGACGAGAAGAAAGAAGATACGAAGGACAAAGAGAAGTCGGATAAGAAGAACCAACCTTCAACTTACCCAGTCAATTATCCACTGGGAGCTTACGGGCGGACGACTGAGCCTCAGCACGAGACTATGCTGTTTCGCAATGCGACGGTTTGGACCAGCGGGCCGGATGGAATCATCGAAAACGGCGGCGTTCTCATTCGTGATGGCAAGATTGCCGCGGTGGGGAAGAACATCACTGCACCTGAGGGAGCGACGGTTGTCGATCTGGATGGCCGGCACATCAGTCCCGGTATCATTGATTGCCACTCCCACATGGCGACTGACGGCGGTGTGAACGAAAGCGGCCAGGCGATTACGGCCGAGGTTCGCATCGGTGACTTTATCGACTGCGACGACATCACGATCTACCGGCAACTTGCTGGCGGAGTGACCTCGTCCAACATCCTGCACGGTTCGGCCAATCCGATTGGGGGCCAGAATCAAGTCATCAAGCTGCGATGGGGCACAAACCCGGAGTCAATGAAATTGACCGAAGCACCGCAGGGCGTGAAGTTCGCTCTTGGTGAGAACGTCAAGCAGAGTAACTGGAGCAATCCGACCGGACGCTATCCACAAACACGACTCGGCGTCGAACAACTGTTCCGCGATGAATTCCAAACCGCTCGCGAGTATCGACAGCGGTGGACTGACTGGAAGACCAACCGATCTGGCATGCCTCCGCGTTATGACTTGGAGATGGAAGCCATCGCTGAGATTCTGGAGGGAACTCGCTGGGTTCACTGCCACAGCTACCGACAAGACGAAATCCTCGCATTGATCCGCGTTCTGGATGAGTTCGATATCACGATTGGAACGTTCCAGCACATTCTGGAGGGCTACAAGGTCGCCGATGCGATGGCGAAGCATGGAGCCATGGGAAGTGCGTTCTCAGACTGGTGGGCGTACAAGTTTGAAGTGAAGGATGCGATCCCGCATGCCGGAGCGTTAATGCACAATCAGGGCGTGGTCATGTCGTTCAACTCAGACGACGGGGAACTGGCGACTCACCTAAATCAGGAAGCGGCAAAGGCCGTGAAGTATGGTCGAGTTCCACCGATCGAAGCGTTGAAGTTCGTAACGCTGAACCCGGCGAAACAACTTCGCATTGCGCAACATGTTGGTTCTCTGGAAGTTGGTAAGCATGCGGACCTTGTCGTTTGGAGTGCATCACCACTGTCGAACTTCGCGCGGGCCGAACAGACATGGATCGACGGGCGCAAGTACTTCGACCGGAGCGACGACGCGGCCCATCGAGCGAAGACTCGAAAGATGCGAGCCACGCTGATCCAAAAGATCCTCGTCTCCGGTGAGAAGATGCGGGAGCCGGGAGTCGGCGATGGTGACCCGGCTGCACTTTGGCCTCGCGAAGACCTCTTCTGCGGCCACCACAGTCATGACCACGATCACGATCACTAGGTCTGAAGCTCATCTTTCGGCTCGTTCTTTTGACTCAGCAGTGAACCAGTTTGTTCCGGATGGAATTATGAAACTCACAACTCAACTTGCTCTGCTACTGACGTTGGTGCTTACTTCGACGTTTGCCGACGACACGATCCCAGGAGCTCCGCAGACGCAGCCGATCGCTTTGGTGGGCGGGATTATTCACACCGTCAGTGGCGACACGATACAGAACGGCACCTTGCTGTTTGACGATGGAAAAATTGTTGCAGCCGGAGCCAACGTTGCTGTCCCCGAAGGCGCGAAGCGCATCGATGTTAGCGGCAAGCATGTCTACCCGGGACTGTTTGAATCGCACTCGCAACTCGGCCTGACCGAAATCGCGTCAACACGAGCAACGGTCGATCACCGCGAAGGCGGCGCCCTTAATCCCAATCTCCAGGCCAATCGTGCGGTCAACCCTGACAGCACTCTGATTCCTGTCACCCGCAGCAACGGTGTGTTGCTGGCGTTGTCGGCTCCTACCGGCGGAATCGTATCGGGTCGAGCGTCCGTGATGTACATGGATGGCTGGACGTTCGAAGACATGACGCTGAAAGGTGCCGCGGTTCTGCAGGTCAACTGGCCCCGAATGGAACCGGTCTTCCGCGCAGAAGGGGATGAATCGCCAGAAGAACAAGACGAAGAACGCGAGTCGGCTCTGCAACAATTGCGCAAGTTGTTCTCGGACACGCGCGTGTACAAGAAGGCCAGAGCGGCAGGCAAACAGAAGTTCGACATCCGACTGGACTCAATGATTCCCGTGATCGACGGCAAGATCCCGCTATTGATCGGTGCGGATATGCTTGACCAGATTCAATCGGCAGTCATGTTTGCAGTCGAACAGAAGGTTCAAGCCATCATCCTCGGCGGCTACGACGCTCCGTTGTGCGCAGAGCTGCTGAAGAAACACAAGGTGCCAGTGATCGTGAGTGCCGTACACCGGCGACCTCGACGGCGTTCGGACGACTACGATGCTCCGTACACGTTGCCTCTGCGACTTTCGAAGGCCGGCGTGCAGTACTGCATTTCGGGTACTGATCGTTCTGAGTCAATGAACGCTCGGAACCTGCCGTACGAAGCTGGTTACGCCGTCGCTTATGGCTTGCCCAAAGACGAAGCGTTGAAATCCATCACCCTGTATCCGGCTCAAATCCTCGGTGTTGCCGATCGGGTGGGTTCGTTGGAAGCAGGCAAGGACGCCACAATTTTCGTTTGCACGGGCGACACACTGGAGACTGATTCCAATGTCACTCACGCCTGGATTCGCGGCCGCAAGGTCGATCTCAACGACCACCAAAAACGGCTCTTCCAAAAGTACTCAGAGAAGTACAAGCAGCTCAAAGCAAAGAAGTAAGCGACCTAGTGTGGCTCAACAGGCAGAGCAACCATCCGATGTGAGACAAAGGGGGAGCCAACATGGCTGCGAAACCCAAGGCAGATGATGTTGTCAAAGTCTTCAAGGGTCTGGCCATCGCTTCGTCGCGAGCAAAGGCAATGGCTTCTGAACACGGCCGCGAGGCGCTGCGAAACAGTCTTTCGCGGCATCAGCAGGATGCAGTGCGCCAAAGCTTGTTGGAGATCGAGTCAGACCTGAAGACGGTTCTGAACATCATGACGAAGTCGTGACGCGACGAACGAACGAGTTCGAAGTGCGGACCTCAACAGCGTTACTTTAAGTTACGCGTCGGTTTGATCGCTGGGTTTACCGAAGATCATGCGACCTTCGCTCTTTTGCAGGACGCTGGTGACGGTGACCGACAAGCGTTCGCCGATCAGATGGTCGGCGTTCTCGCAAACGACCATCGTTCCGTCGTCCAGGTAGCCGACGCCCTGCCCGTTTGATTCGCCCTGTTTCATCACGCGAATCTGCAACCGTTCGCCGGGGATGTATCGCGACTTCAAAGCGTTGGCAAGGTCGTTGAGGTTGACCACTGAGATGCCCTGGACGCTGGCGACTTTGTTCAGATTGAAATCATTAGTGATAACCGCGCCACCCAGCTCCTGCGCCAAAGCAACCAACCGCTGATCGACCGTCATTCCTTTGTGATCAGCTTTGCGATCTTCGTGAACACGCACTCCGACTTTACCACCCGCCTGGAGGCGTTCAAGAATATCCAGTCCGCGACGCCCCCGGAGCCGACGATTCTTGTCGGGACTGTCAGCAATGTCCTGAATCTCGCCCAGGACAAAATCTGGCACAACCAGCTCGGATTCAATTATCTCAGTCTCGACAACATCCGCGATTCGTCCATCGATTAGTGAGCTGCTATCAACAACCAGGGGACGGCTGCCTCTCAGTTCTCTCTGGAACTCAACGTACGGAATCGCAAACCGGAAGTTGTCTTTGGTTTGCAGGATCAGAGTCACGCAGATGAACGGAATCATGAGCAGCGGAAACATGACGACAAGCGGGTAGTACGAGTTCTCCTTGGGAACGACATGGACAAGCGCTTGGATAAGCGAATAGGCCAGAACAACGCCCACGAACAGGCCAAAGTACACTGCCGAAATGGCTTCGATTCGCTTCCTTCGAAACAGCATGTCGAACAGTGTCGCGGTCTGCGTAATCGCCAACATCACACAGAAAGAGAAGGCCGGCTGACGAACCACGATCTCTGGGTATGCAGCTTCTGTGGAGTACGTCGTCCGGGTTGCTGGCTCGATATAAGCAGCAATCACCCCGGCACAAATACCCAGATAGAGAAGTCTGATGATGAGGAGCAGCATGAACTGGCGTTCCGGATAATGGCCCGAGCCCTTTTGGACTCATGAATGTCTACCATAATAATCTTACTGGAGACCGGACTGGTCAAGACAGGTCTTGTGGACCAAACCCACGGCGTTTAACCGAATATTCGTCAGTGCTCGTCACTTGGCCGATGAAACTCAGCGGCAAAGCTGTTAAAGATCCACTCATTGCCGAGAAACCTGTTAAGACAGGTTGGACTGAACTACCCGCGGTTTGGAAGAAGCGGTTGAGACAATTTGCCGAGTTCATAGTCGGACGGGATCGCTTGATCCAAGTGTCCATGTTGCTGGTTACCCTGCTTGCCGCGTATTTCGCAGCTGGGATCAGCTTTGAGTTCTCGCCGCAGTCGGTCTACGAAGGCCAGGACGACCTGCTGCAATTCAGCGAGAACCACAAACGCCTTTTCGGGCATGAAGACGCCACCATTGTCGTCGTCGTCGAAGCGACTGGTTCGGACGATGTGCTCACGCCGGAGGCGCTGACCTGGCAAAAGCGACTTGCAGACAAGCTTACCGCGGTCCCGCGAGTGCAGTTGGTCAGCGGCGTTGTCAATCTGCAAAGCATGCGACTAAAAGAAATCGTTCCGCTGGTTCCCACGACACCGGTCGTGGAAAAGATCGCCAGGCGAGTTCGCGACAAAGTCGACAGACAAGAACTCATCAAAGGCACGTTGATCAGTGAGGACCTGCGTCTGACGAACCTAGTGATCGAGTTTGACCCCGAGGCGAGATCGATGGTTGATACTCGGGTTGTGGTCGAGGCGGTGACGGAAGTCATCGAAGAGACCCCGCCACCTGATGGCTATCGGACCCACATTTCAGGCATCGCCGCGCTCCGAGTCGATGTGGTTCAGAACCTACTGGCTGATCAGAAGGTGATGTTTCCGCTTTCCGGGACACTGTTCCTGATCATCGTCATCCTGATGTTCCGCGACATCCGAATCACGCTCTACGCACTGGGCGCGGTGTTCGCGGGCGTGATCTGGTCATTCGGAATCATCGCCGCGCTGGGGCAGCCGTTCACGTTGCTTAGCAACAGTGTTCCCACTCTGACGCTAATCATCGGTGCAGCGAATGTGGTTCACGTTGTGTCGCGACACCTTGATGAGCTGCAGCACCATGGCACCGATGGCAAAGCCGCCGCAGTCGCCACAATGAGCGAGATGTCCGTCACGTGCATGCTTACGTTCGCAACAACGGCAATCGGGTTCGGCAGCCTGCTGATTTCTAAGTCGGTCGTCCTGCGGCAGTTTGCCTTCCAGGCGTCGCTTGGCCTGGTGTGCCAGTACTTCAGCGTAGTCCTGATCCTTGGCAGCGCACTGTCGCGGACGCGATCAGGATCGATGAAAAACCGGACCCATCACGCTGCAGGCTGGCTAGTGGACCGCCTGGGACGAGTTGTGTCGGGGCGTCCAATTCCAGTGCTGATCGCCAGCTTTGGAGTTGTCCTGACGTGTGGAGTTCTGGCCCGCGGATTGGCCGTGAATTCATTCATCTACGAAACCTACGACTCCGCTCACCCGACCATGCACACGGTTCACTTGCTGGATGAAAAACTCGCGGGTCTGGCGGCGATTGAAATTCAGCTTGCCACTGACGACCCGGAATCACTTTTTGAACCGGCTGTCTTTGAGGAACTTCTGGCATTCCAGGAAGAGCTGCTTCGCACTGACGAGGTTCGCTACGCAAGCAGCTATGTGAATCTACACATCGCAAGCGCTGGTGCGCACAAAGAACTGAACCAGGAAAACATCGCCCGATTCGAACGCAACATCCGTCGCGCAGCCAAAATCACCAGGCGTGAGTTCTTCATCACCGATGACAACCGCAGCGCACGCGTGCTGCTTCGCGTCCGCGACATCGGCAGCGCGCGAATGAACGGGCTTATAGATGATCTGCAGTCTCGGCTGGCAATCATCTTCCCCGATGGGGACCCGATTCACGCGACGGTAACAGGGGACGCGTTTCTTCACGCTCGCTGCATGGACCAATTCGTCCGGGATATGTTTTATTCACTGCTGACTGCCTCGATCGCAATCTTTGCTGTCATCTCACTGCTGTTTCGATCGCTGCGAACAGGTCTCATTTCGGCGATCCCAAACATGACGCCGCTGGCGGTCACTCTGGGCTACATCGCCCTCCGTGACTATCCCCTGACCGCCGGGGTCGTGATTGTGTTCGCAATCACGCTGGGCATTGCTGTCGATGACACCATTCACTTCCTCTCGCGTTTTGGTGAAGAACGCAGAAAGGGGTTGGGGATAGACGAATCCATTTCGGCTGTGTACAGGAGCAGTGGCCGAGCCATCGTGCTTACCACGGTGCTCATCGTGTCGGGCCTGTCGGTGCTACTACTCTCGCGTTTTGTTCCCACTCGAAGATTCGCCGAGCTAACTGCGGTCACGATGGCCGCTGCATTGCTGGGAGACTTACTTCTACTGCCGGCTTGCCTGGTTCTGTTCGAGAAGCGCGAGTCGAGCACCGACGACGACGATCAGTTTGAGTAAACGGCGGTGACCGGTAAGCGCTTATTTGCCGACTCGTAATTATGCACACGGTCACGTAACGAGTGAGCAACTGCACGCCAAAAAAAAGAGCCAGTGCATGATGGCATGCACTGGCTCTGTAACACTCGGTTGCGTTGGCTACCGTCAGATCAGGTCGACCCATTCGGACAGTGTGTTGTCCGTCAGTTCGTCCCGCATGATGACATTTGCAAAGAAGAAGTCGTTGCCTGAACCACCAGTCAAAAGATCCCTTCTGTCATCATCAAAGGCTGTCTGCGGTGTTGGCGGTCGGTTCGGACCAATCAGGAACGCAGTGTTAAGACGGTTTTCGGTCTGTTCTGGACCGTCATGAATGTTGTCCACGCGTTGCTGATAAGTACGGGCGGAGTTCCACTCAGCCAGGATCGAAGCCATGTTGACGACAGAAAGGGAAATCCTGCCAGCGATGAGGACGTCCTCGCCATCGTTTCCTTCGACAACATCGCTGTCAGTCCCGCCGGTGACGACATCTCGGCCGTCACCACCAATAACTGTATCGTCGCCTGAACCACCGATTAGCAGGTCGCCATCAGCCTCACCAAAGATTCTGTCCTGGCCAGAACCCCCAACAACACTATCGCTTCCTGCGCCACCGAAGATCGTATCGTTGCCGGCGCCACCGCTGATCGAGTCGTCGCCACCATCACCCTGGATGACGTCCCGGCCATCGCCACCCTGAAGGGTGTCGTCACCTGAGCTACCGATCAATGTATCAAGGCCACCTTCACCCTTGATCGAATCATCACCGGCTCCGCCGTCCAGCGTATCAAGGCCTCGACCGCCCAGAATCTCGTCTGCACCGTTTCCACCTAGAATGGTGTCACGTGAGTTACCGCCATTTAGCAAGTCATCGCCAGCAGCGCCGACCAGGGTATCTAGTCCGCCTCCACCTCGAATGGTGTCAGAAGCAAAACCGCCGAACACTGTGTCATTGCCTCCTCCCCCCTTGACGAGCAGTGGAGACGTAACAGTCGTCGCCGTGATCAAGTCATCGCCCGCCCGCGCGGTTACGACGATTCGGCTGTACTGGTCCACATTGAAGGCGAACGGCGTCCCGTTGAGCGTGGCGGTAATGGTTCCGCCTGACTCAGCCAAGTTGATGGTGTCAGCGCCTGGCGTTGCGTTGACGATCAGGTCAGTGTCATCAAGATAGACCGGTGCATCATTATCAATTGTGATCACCGTGATGGAGCCAGTCTCACCGGTAAACATTCCGTCAGAGGCTGGATTGACTACGAAGTTTGCATCCGTGAAGTTCCTGCCGTCCTGCGAAGCATCGTCCACCGCACTAAATGTGACGGTCTGAGCGACGTTCCAATTCGAGGCGTCGAACGTGATTGACGTAGGCGAAACGCCGACTTCAGTCGCGTCCTGACTTGAAACATCAATCGTCACTGGGTTCAGAGGAGCAGCAGTCAGGACGACCTCGACCTGGTCCGTGTTTCCACCTTCGCGAGCCAGTGTGTGAATGCCACTTTCCGTGATAGTGAAACCAGCGACGTCGTCATCCACGGTCGTCACTGTGACGTCTATGTCAGCGACTCCAGCAAAGAAGCCATTTGACACAGTGTCATCGACTGAGAATGTCACAAGGCTGTTGATGTTCCCATCAGCGAAAACGTCATCCGCGCCGGTAATAGTGACGGTCTGATCCTGGTCCCAGTTCGCGGGAGTAAATGTCAGTCGCGTCGGTGCTACGCTGACCTCACCGAGGTCAGCCGCAGTTACATCGATTACGACATCTGTGCTCGGTTCATCTCCCAGTCTAACCAAAATTTCGTCGGTTGTTCCGGATTCTGAAACTAACGTGCTGCCACCAGACTGGGTAATGACCAAGCCTGGCACTTCGTCGTCAACCGTGACGACGCTGACGAACTGGTCCATTGCCACATCAAACGCGTCGTGCGACAACGCATCGACAACCCTGACCGCGATGGTTCCAGGAACGTTTCCATCGATAACGCTATCGTCGACACCAAACACAGTGACAGTCTGCGGCACGTTAAAATTGGTGCCATTGAAAGTCAGTGTTGTGGCTGACAATGAAACTTCAGTGATGTCTGTCGGGATGATCTCGATGACAACATCGGTAAGCGGTGGCCCAGTAAGAGTCACATCAAATGAATCCGTGACGCCATCTTCACTCACCTCTGTAGCCCCAAGAGTCTCAACGATAATGATCTCTGCGATCTCATCATCGACATTTGTAATGGCTATGGGCTTGTCGTCCAGAACATCGAACTCGTCGTCAGACAGTGCATCATTTACGGACACAATGATGAAGTCAGAGATATCACCGTCGACGTCCGATTCATCCACACCGCCAACGTTGACAACCTGTGGCGTATCCCAGTTGGCTGGCGTGAACGTAAGCTGACTTGTCGAAAGAACGAACTCCGATGGGTCAGGGTTGATCACGTCCAGGACGACCGGCGAACTCGGCTCCACATTAAGAACCAATTGCAGCGTGTCCGTTAGCAGTCCGTTCTCACTGACGCTCAAGATACCCGGTGTCGCAGTGAAAGCCGCAACGTCATCGTCGATGGTGGTAACCGAAACCACCTGGTCAGGAACCGGATCGAAGAAGTCGTTGGACTGCCCGTCAAAGACAGCAACTGTCACGAAGCTAATCTCGTCCAGGTCGACGAACGTATCATCAATACCTGTGATCGTTATGGTCTGCGGCGTCGTACCATTAGTTGGAGTAAAGACAACCACAGCCGGGCTAACGGCAATCTCTGTACTGTCATCAACTGACAGCTGGAGCCTCACGTTCGTCAGAGGAAGGTCATCCAATGCGATGTCAAATGTATCGGTCGTTCCCGACTCGTTGACAATCGTGCTGACGACACCACCGGCGACATCGGCGGTTTCAGTGATTGTGAATCCAGCAACTTCGTCGTCCGTCGTCGACACAGAAAAGGATTGGTCGGCAACGTTGACCCAATCGGGGTCAGACAAGCTGTCTCTGATCGACAGAGTAATCAGACTGGAAATCGATCCGTCAACGAAATCGTCATCAATGCCGGTCACAACAATGGGCTGATCGACATTCCAGTTGGTCGGCGTAAAGACGACGGCTCCAACATTGACAGTCGCTTCACCGAGGTCACCTACAATTACGTCAAACAGAACATTCGACGATGGAGCTCGGGTGAGACGAACATTGACTGTGTCGCTTGTTCCGCTCTCATCGACAACCGTTGCCCCACCCGGTTGCGTTAGCAGGAAGCCAGGAACATCGTTGTCGATGGTGGTTATTGGAACCAAGACGTCCTCGACCGGGTCGAAGTCATTGTCCGACAGGAAGTCGTTTACGGATATCACAACGCTGCTGGCAATATCACCATCTGTTGCATCGTCGTTGACACCGGTCACGGTCACCGTCTGAGGTATGTTCCAGTTAAGCGGTGTGAATGTCAGGCGTGTGGGGCCGACGATTGCTTCTCCGCCATCTGTCGTTGACAGATCCAGAACCACATTTGTGATTGGCTCTGCCGGAAGCGAGACATCAAACGTGTCTGTTGAACCGTTCTCATCGACAGTAGTACCACCATCGGTTTCCACCGTCAAAATGCCAGCCACATCGTCATCAACAATCCGAATTGTGGTGAAGGCAGGCAGATAAGGAGTCAACGGGTCTTGGTCAACAGCACCAATACGGAGGAACTCGAACCCTTCAATCTTGTTGTCGTTGACCGTCTCAATGTAGAAGCTCGCGTAGTCCTCACCGGGCGCCAGTCGCACGCTACCAGGGAACGTCACATCGGAAACCTCTGCCACGAGGTCCACAACAACCTCCTCGTCAAGTGTCTCTGGTGTATCTCCAATCCGCCGGACGTTTCCAACGAGTCGTGTAACCAGATCACCGGATACGGGATCTTCGAAAATGTCTCGCGATGCGACACCAATCTCCAAAGAACCTGGTACCGTTGATCCTGGGATTCGAGACTCAACAGAGATGTTGTAATCCTGTTCTTCAGGATCGTTCGTGAACAGTCGCACCGAGCCCGAGTAGTAACCAGGATCGAGTCCCGGCACGGGTTGGACCAGGATATAAGTCGTGTCCCCAGGGTCAGTTGACAGGGTTGCATTTCCGCCGGTGAAAGAAGCAGCACCAGGGAAGTCGGTTATCAGGTTGCCAAGGTTGTCGTAAAGATCGAACTGAAACGCCTGCGGCAACAGAATCTCATCAATGATCAGAGTGCTCGTGCCCTGATTGTGGATTGACCAGGTCTCATCCGGGTCGCCACCAAACTCGCCGCCGCCTGGCTGATCGAGATCAACCGGCGTAAACCGTTCGTCAACGTAAATGTCTTCAGGGATATTGAGTTGAGCTGGGAACACGAGCGACTGTCGCTCGACACGGATATCGGCAAATTCTTCAAGCTGGATATCGAAGCTGTCCTCACCGACCTTCGCCCCGTTTTGGAAGAACTCAACGGTCCAGGTTCCCTGAATAGCCTCAGGAGGCAGTCGCTGCTGCCACCAAAACTCAGCCGAGTAGTCTTCGCGATCGGCATTGGCCTGGTCTCTGGCGTACTCACTACCATCAGGCCGTAACCAGACAGCTTCCAGCGCGTCGCCTGTTCGCACTGTGGCGAACTCAACGAAGACTGTTACTTCCTGGTCTCCCGTAACCGGGAAGTAGTCCACAGAAGATGGACCTTCGAGAATGTGTGGGCGGAAGTCGTACGGGTTGAAGTCCTCGAAGTTAATCGGGTTCGGACAGGGGTTAAACGGATGTGTCGGCAGACACTGAGTAAAGAAGGATCGTCGAACTGTGCTGAAGCTACCTGAATAGTCGGGGATCTCAGAGAGGTACACGTTTGGATCAAGTAGTGTCTCGATCGGCCGACCGTTACGAGCCACTTCAAAATGCAGAGCCGGTTCGAAGGCGAACGGCCCCGAACTTCCAACCAGTCCGATTAACTGACCCTCGACGACTGGATCGCCGGGGCGGAGGAAGACGGAATGTTGTCGCAATCGGCTGTAAGTGGTCGTGTAGCCATCACCATGACTAATGGTGATGAAGTTGGTCTCGGGAATCGGGTCTGGCAGCGGATCGAGCGGTTCGAAGTTCCGGTCGAACTCACCATCATTCACTGCCAGGACCACGCCATCCGCAGAGGCGTAGACCGGAACACCTAGATCCTGGTCCTGGAAAGTCGGAGGGCTGATATGCCAACCGGTGGTTTGATCAACCGTATGGAATCCTCCGGTATAGTCCTGTTCGTCGTCTTCGGTGTTATCGTCGACCGTTGGATCGATATCGACGTATGCCGTGATGTAAAACTCTTCCTGCGGCGTCCCATCCAAGGGCCACGCAAACTGAACTGGTGGCGATGCGGTGGAAGCCGAGAACACGAAGGTAATTGTGTTGTTTGTCTCATCGTCTTCGGCGACTGTGTTATCTGGGTCGACAATCACTTCGACAGTATGAGTACCGCCTGTCGTGTACCAACCTTCAATCAGGTCAACCCAAAACTGCGGCGGGACCATATGCTCGCCGAATCCGTTGTCGAGTCCCTCGTTCCGCAGTGGGACGCCGTCAACTCGATATTCAATTGCGTAACCGACCGGATCTGGCAGGTTTTCTGTCGAATACTCCGCTTGAATACCAATCTGCTCACCGACGAACGTCGAGGTGACAGGTGTCAGGTTTCCGTCGACGAGGAATGCGGCATTGAGCGCGATGTCTTCGTTTAGGTTGGTCAGGTTAATAGTGACGACGGCGTTACTTGGAGCCTCAAGCCCGTCGTCAGCCTGGATACCAAGGTTAAAAGTTGGGGTTACCTCGAAGTTGAGGAAGCGCTGATCCAAGACCGAAATCTCACCTGTGGCAGGATTGATTTCGAAAGCGTTGCCCGTGTTCCCACTCGTGATCGAATAGGTAAGAGGGTCAAGATCGATGTCGGTATCAGCACCAGTATTGGCATCGTTTACATCGTAAACGACTGTCATATTGGGCGTGTTCTCGGGCGTCGTCGCGACGTCGTTGAGGATTAGCGGAGTCAGCAGGCACCGCTCTTCAAGCCCTTCGGTTTCAAGGTGTGCGCGGCGGCGTCGACGAGAGCTCAGCCCAAGATTCGTCACAGAACGTTTTAGTAGTTTCCGGGCCCAGCCAGAGCGGTCGAGTTTAATCACAGAACTCTCCTCGTTAGTCGAAGATGCTTTTCAGGAATACGTAGAAACAGCCTGATCTAAAGCGATCTACGATCTCGCGATTTTTTGTCACTTCGTCGTTTCAATAGTGCGGCCCCGAGGAGACCACCCAGAACACCTCCGGCGACTTCGGTCGCTCGAAGTTCAACGTCATTTGCTTCGCTGTTAGCAATGTCTTCAGCCGTGACGTCGTTAAGCCAGCCCAGCGATGAACTCAAAACGTCATCAACGCCTTCAACTTCAGGAAGCCAGCTGCTTCCCTCAGACTCAGGGATGAATCGTTCTTCGGGCAGCATAGGAATGTCATGTTGCTCGATAATCTCAATGGCAGGATCCGTTACGGTGCCCACTGGTAGTGCGACCTCTGGCAACTCAATCTGCTGCTGCAGTTCGATACCTTCGGGACCTACCAGAGCCACTGACTCTGGCTCTACCATTATCGGCTGGTCATCCAGTTCCAGGAACGCCTCGGCGCTGTCTGTCACGGTGAATGGCCTGCTGCCACTGAATGGGCTTAGGACACCATCGGCACTGACAGCTCGTACCCACGCTCGGTAGTCACCACTTGGCAATGGGTCGGTAAGTGTATAAGTCGTGTCGAACAACTGAGTTTCGCGTCGCACAACCCTGTTATCTGAGACCCTTCGAATCCTGAAGATGTATCGAACGGCGTCAGGAATTGGGGTCCAGTTGAAGGTTGGGGTACTGTCTCCATTGGCTTCCACCGGATCCAGCGTCGGCTGTCCACCGACCCTGAATTGGAACCCTTCGCTCCATCTGGTCCTCAAACCATCTGACGTGATCCCGCGGAAGTAGGCGATGTATCCTGAGTTTGGTATGAAGATACGAGTGCCAAAGATGGTCTCGTATGGGCTGCCGTAACTGGTCTCGCCGTTCGGAAGAACCAACCGAATGAAGTTGTTAACCCGGCCATCTTCCGTACCAGGAGTCCCGCCCGACAACAGTTTGTGAACACGAAGTTCGTAGTCCTGAACACCGTCGAGGGTATCCACTGTAAAGACTGGCTGCCTGTCGAAGAACGAGCCGATTGGTGACAGCCCGGTTGGCCGTGTCACAACGTTAAGACTTTGGATATCGCTTCGACTCTCTTCACCGAACGGATTGATACCGCGGACTTCGATCTCGTAGCGACCGACTGGCAGGTTCGGCAACTGATAAGACAGTCCCTCAATTCCGGTTTCGACGATGAAGTTGTCTTCACCCGTTGTCACATTGTTGATACGGACTTCATAAGACTCGCCTCCGCTTACTGCAGTCCATTGGACTGTCGCAGAACCGTCCGTTATTTCGTTGCCCGGCGCTATGATCTCTGGTCTCGAGACAATCTCGAATGCTTCTCTATCGATGTTGCTAAAGAACGTCGGATCACTGGCAGCTGTCGCGCGAACAAGGACGACATAGTCGCCGAATGGAAGTGGCTCCGTAAGCGTGAAGAAGTTGTCGGTGATCCCCGTAACGTTTACCAGGTTTGTTGGATCGCCAGGTTTGCGAATTCGAACCTGGAACGTTCCAGCTCCCAGAGGAGCTTCCCAGGTGATGGTTGGCGTTTCGTCGAAGGTCAACGATTCCGGACCTGTCACGACCGGGGGCGCTACAATGTCGATACTTGTTTGAGAGGCGTCGCCTGTGACACCACCAGCAAAAGCATTGACCTCAACAACATAGGATCCCAGAGGCAGTTCAATCGGCGACGTGAAGAACGTGCCGGTCACAGTCTCAGTGATGATGTTGTCGCCAGCCTGGTTATTGACGACAAGCGTGTATCCCTCGACTCCCTCAATCGCAGTCCACGCAAATGTCGGAGTCGAATCCGGCACGCGACCAGTTGGCGTCTCGTAGATGACAGCTTCGGGAACCACATCGAGAGATGCGAACGGCGACCAGTCACTGGCTGTTCCGGCTCGATTGAAAGCTCGAACGCGGTAGGTGTAAGTCCCAAACGGCAACTCGTTGGCCACCGTGAAGAACGGAACGCCCAGGTTCTGGCCGTCTTCAAGGAGAGAGCCATCCGGAGCGAACAACTGGAACTGGTACGAGGTGTTAGCCGGATCTGCACTCCATTCAAATGTCGGCGTGAGATCAGTTGTGCTTGGCCCCGGAGCAGTCGTATCAAAGGCCGGCACCTGTGGAGGTTGCACAGCAATAATAGTGACCTGATGATCTTCTACTTCGCCCTCATTCGCCCGACCAGTTGGGGTCAGTCCACCAGACGTGCTCAATCGGAAGCGAGCAGGCAGGCTGCCCAATGCCGATCCCGCTGGAACCGTCAATGGCAACGACTGCGTACCATTAAAGACGTCGTAGCTAATCCCGCCGTTGATATGCTCACTTGCATCGAACACACCGTCGTTGTTGAAGTCGACCCAGGCGTCAAGCCTGGCGGCAAAGACTGACGTGACAGTGACAGTGAATGGTGACGACAGCGCCTGGGTGGTGTCTGCCTCAATCGTTGTTGGGAACGAGATACCGTCTTCGTCATCAATTCCGTTGTTGTCGTCTCCCTGAAGATTGCCACCAGCCTGGCCATCGATATCACTATCAACACCTGAGCCAAGGTGGAAGCCAGGCAGGATGACGTGTGCGGCACCATCGGGCCTGTTGGTTCCAAAGCTATTCGGTGCATCACCGTAGTCCACAGCGATGACTGTCACCGTAGCCTGAGCAATATCCGTCCGACTGTTACCCGATCCATCCGGTTCGTCGGTCACCTGCAGCTGAATTGTATTCGTGCTGGCCGGAGTGAATCCGAACCCAATAAGAGTGGACCAGGGGATGCTGGGAGTAGCACCCACCGCGTCGCCGAATACACCATCATTGTCCAGATCCCAACTGTAAGTCAGAGAATCGCCAAGTGGGATGTCGACATCGAACGACTCAGTCGCGTCCAGCACAAGCGAGTCACCGTGATCGATCGTGTAATCCGGCGTGACAGCAACCGGCACGTCATCAACAGAGTTGACAACAATGAAGAACTGCTGTGTTGGCCCTTCATTGTCGTGTGGCGGAGGTGCTGCTGTGCCATTGTCAACAATTGTTACCGAAACCAGGCCGGAACCGGCAGTGTTCGGAGCAGCTTCGTAGGTTAGGTCGCCTGTGACCGGATCGATGAACAGGCTGACGAACTCAAGGTTGCCGCTGGTTCCGATCAACTGGAAGCTAAGAGACACTTCCTGACCAACTTCGTCGGTCGCCTCAATCGGCCCAGGAACAGCGTTTGTAATGTAACCGGGGATTGTCTGCGGCCCGGCATCTTCGTCAACTGCTGGTGGGTCGGCGTCGCCGAGCAATTCGAAGTTCGGTTCGTCATTGATCGCTTCGACGTTCAACGTGAACGACAACGGCGTACTTGTGTTGACGTCCTCACCGCCGTTCGGCCCATCATCCTGAAGAACAACTTCGAATGTGGCTGTCCCGTTGGTATGTGGTGCCGTTTCGTATGTTAGATCACCGGTGACAGGATCAATAGCTGGCCCACTTGTGAAGGCCAGGTTACCGGTGCTGGACGTGAGGCTGACAAGGAACGTCAAGGTCTGGTCACTCTCGTTTGGAGCACCAGCGTCCATATTCGCAGCGAAGCCTACGACTGTTTGGAGTCCAGCATCTTCAATGACGCCGACTGGTGGGTTACCAGGAAGGTCGAAAGTTGGAGCATCGTTGACCTGGAAATATGTCAGCGTAATGACATCAGTATCAGACTCATTCTCAACTGGCGGACCACTGAACTGACCCTGGTCTTCTGTGGTAATCGTGACCGTCGCGTCACCCACGAACTCTGGTGTAGGAGTTAACGTCAAGCCGTTCAACGCGATGTTGAGATCCACAACATCGCCAGTAAACGTCATTGTGGTGTCGTCTGTACCATCGCCGACTGTGAATGTCAGCCCTGTAATTCCACCAAGCGTCAGCAGGCCGTTGGTCGCAGTCAGCGTCACCTGCAACTCGTTGTTGCCAAGATGCACATCAGGGTCTGACACCGTAATGCCGGTACCACTCAGAGAGCTGAACGTGAAGACTGTGTCTTCTGGGAGAGTCTGATCCGCCGGAACGCTGTTCTCAGGCGGATCGTTCACACCGTCAGTCACAAGGATGAAGAACTGTGTCGTTCCGTCAGCTTGATTGGCACGCAGTGAGTTCCCGGCAAGGTCACGGATACCCTGGATGCCGTCTTCCATCGGTCCGTTATTGTCAACTTCAATGCGGTAGAAGCGTTCGAACTCGAATGTCGTCACGGCCGTGAAGATGGCTTCGCTGGTATTCGAGTTGTATGTAAAGATGTAATCGACACCGTCAACAAGTTCGACGTCGTCCTGGAACAGTTTGAACGCTGCCGAGGTTACGGTTGAGTCATCGATTCCGATTCCTTCATCGTCCAATCGAATGACGAATTGACGAAGCACATCAGGCACATTGATCCAAACTTCATCAGGGTCCGGATCAAGGTCAATCACACTTCCATCTTCAGGGTTCGCAAGAACTGCTGATGGCCTGAAGAAGTCAACACGGTCAATCGCACCACGGTCCTTGAATACGCTGGACCCTAGTCCGCTTGGTGGTGAAACATCAGGGTCATCGCCGCGGAACTGTCCAAAGACGTCCAGGTCCGGAGCGAGGATTGGTGAAACAGAAATCCCCAGTGGGCTCTTGACCTGCACGATTTCGGCCCGGTCACCCAGTGAGTTCAGAGAACTGTCAATTGTTGCCGACTGTGGGGCCGGGTAGTAGTTACCGTTGGCGGCATCAATGAACAGGGGGTCTGTTCCCGGCAGAACAATACTGAACGTACCCAGTCCGATTGCTCCTGAATCCGCGTCAGTGCCGTTCCCGCTGTAGAGAGTCGTACCAACGACCGTGTTTGCCTGCGAATCGCCGGCGACTTGAAGGCCGGTTGTCAGATCCGCCACGATGTTGTTGAGGATTGTTGGTCCGGCATTGTCGTCAACCAGGATACCAATGCCGCTTGAATCTCCAACAACCGTGTTGTTGATGATTCGTCCGTATGGAACCGGTGCAAGCACTCCGGTTGTCGAGTCACCGCTGAAGTGAATTCCGCCAGTGCCGCCACGTGCGACGACGTTGTTTTCAATGACAACGCCCGGAACCAGGTTCTCAGTATTCAGTTCCTGAAGATTCCTGACAGGACCCTGGTGAGGCAGCGTGCCGCTAAGTGGAACGTTGGCAGGATTACGATCGCCCGCGTCCGCCACGATTCCAAATTCAGCAGAATCAGTCACGCTGTTTTGCTGAATGAGGATCTGACCCTGATCGCGGAACTGATTCGAGTCACCGAAATCATCAAATTGAATCAGGGCCAATTGGCTCGCAAGTACCCCGACGAAATCTCTTCGAGCCGGGTCAATAATGTCATCGTGAGCCAGCGGGTTCACGTCCTGAGTGTTCTGGAAGAGCCCGGCTACAGTACGACCTGAATCGAAGGTGATGATGTACTTCGTTCCAAGGTAATCCAGCGGATTGTTGCTTGATTCCAGATCGACGCCAAACTCAAAGACTTCGCCAGCGTCGAAGTTGGAGAACAACACGGTAACTGTGTCGCGGACTCCCAGGTCATTCAAGTCGAAGGTGAAGGTCTGCCCAACGGCGTCACTGTTCACACTCACTGCAGGACCTGACGAACCATCTGGTCCAGAGTCGTTAGGAGCCACACCGCCTGGGTCCGGATCGAAGTACGACCCTTCAGGAAGTATTAGGGAGATGGAACTAATTCCCTCACCGCCAGCAGACAGGTTCTCAAAAGTGAAGAGGTCATCACTGTTGAGTGGACTAACGGGGTTCAGTTCACCGACAACCCCGAAGGTATCGGCGGGCCTTTCAAGGTCAACAATCACATTGCCGTACAAGTTGACAATATTGCTGGTGCTTCCACCACCTGTGGCAGCTCCATCGGACAGGCCGGCAGTCACATCGATAATGCCCTGAACAGCCGGGCTATTGATGGCATCCCGAATCCGAACCGCCAATTCTTCGTCAAGGTCGGCAGCCTCATCTCCGGTAGCTCCATTAAACGGATCGAAGGTAATCGGCTGATGGCCAGCAGCAACGCCATTGCCTGCCGAGACGTCTTCGAACTCGAAGATGACGGTGTTCGTGCCGTCGCTAATCGAGAAGGTTTCTCCATCACCGATACCGCCACCGCTTGGCACAACCAGCGATGTCTGGTTTGCAACCCGGTCATTCGTGTCAATGCTGCGAGTGAGCACCAGCGACGGAGCGGCGTTTTGTGAGAACCCAAACTCAGATGCTCTGCGAATTTCAACATCGTATGGGCCAACCTGGGTACCAGCGGAACCAAGAGGATCCGCAGTAAAGGTGGAGTCGTTTGGCGCGTTGGTCACCAGTTCCCCACGTTCCGCGAATCCGATGATGATGTCGTCAATGTAGACACCCTCAACGGCGTTGTTACTACCCCGGGTTGATGGGCCTCCAATATTCGAATCTGCGAAGCCAAACCCGTCACCCGGCAACGTGTTCGCCGCTGGCAGTGGCCCGGAGTCAATAATGTTGTACGTCGCCAGGACCAGTTGATCGCCTGTGCCCTTAATTGCCAGCGGGCTACCACCAGCCAGGACCGACGCAAGAACCGAACGCATTTCCGCGGCAACTTCTTCGCGAGTCAGTGCTGAGTTGATTGAGATCGGGTT
Organism: uncultured Planctomycetaceae bacterium; assembly: GCA_964485095.1. Lineage (GTDB taxonomy): Bacteria > Planctomycetota > Planctomycetia > Planctomycetales > Planctomycetaceae > CAYNWT01. The sequence continues at coordinate 36,598 of CAZAIB010000008.1, forward strand.
CTCCGCCGCTCCAGGGGATCCCTCGATGACCAAGCTACCCGCCTGTGAAAGCGTTCCAGCTCCGATGAGATTGATACGATTGCCAAACTGAGAAGGTTCAACAGTCCCTGCGAGGAATTGGTCAATCGCGGCACTGACGCTTGATGCTATTTCGTCGGCCGTCATAAGCGGAGCATAAGGTACCGCAAACCCGGCGGAGGTTGTGCCATCACTGTCGAACTCGAAAGTCGTGCCATCAACCGTAAACGTATCACCTTCAGTAATCGCCCCGCCACTTGGAGTAATCAGCGTGTAACCAAGATCGAAGGTAAACGTGTTTTGAACACCGTTATCTTCGATAATGAACTGGTCGCCGTCACGCAGATCACTGCCAGGCAGCGAATAGAGTTCCTCACCACCCGTGGCAGGAAATACCGCCGGGTTCGCAGTCGCAGCCCCACCGATATTTAGTGTTCCGGAACTAGCGAACACGAATCTTAGCCGCAGAGAATCGGCGCCCGCGAACGAACTTAGATCAACTCTCGCCTGCAACCATGTGTTCGTATTGTCGAACAGCGGTTCGACGTTACGGAATGATTGTGTGTCCGGGAAGTTGGTATTCGCATTTCCAATGCCAAAGTCGAGTTCGTCATTGCCTGGCCCGGCAATCTGAACGTCGTTGTTGGTTGCGAGTAGACTCCAGGAAGTGAATTCCCCCGTCGCCGGATCGACAAAGGTTTCGTCGCCGCCCACATACACACGAAGACTGTCTGAGACGTTTGTTCCTTCAAGATCTTCGGTCTCAAGGAAGTAGTTGAAGTACAGGGCTGGCTTGTCCTCTGAGCTGTACCCTTCCAGCGAGAACTCATTGCTAATCACATCGCCTTGAGCACCGCCCGGGAAGTTGATGTCGTTGACCGCGTTGGCGGTTGGCAAGAACCCGTTAGCAGCACCGAGATTGTTCTTGTTCCCCGCATCCAGGCCACCGGCCTGGTTACCAAAATACAAACTGCTACCACCTGGAGTCGCTACGCGGCTGCCGTCAGGAGCGGCTGTCGTCCCGTGGCCGGCATCATTAGCACGGTTATTGGTAACGTTCCAAAGGTTGTAGTCCAGGGTTCCAAACGCCAATCCAGATGGATTAGGGATACCCGTCGATACCATGGATTGACCATCGGCCAGCACTGGCTGCAGATTGCCGCTGGTGTCGAATGCGTAAATCTCACCGTCTTCGGTAATACCGAACAGGATTTGCTCGTACGCACCGTCTTCCGTACCAACACGAGGTCCGTTAACCAAACCAGAGAATGGCCGGTCGATTACCTGCCTGATCTGCTGCGTCCTGACGTTGCGGGCTCGGCCTGGGGCCTGAGCCGTACCCAGCACATAGTCCACCGCATACAGGACGCCTTGATCGTCAATGGCGTAGAGATCCGTGTCTCCAAAGCTGTTCGGGCTTCCGTTCGCATCGCGTGCGTCGGCCAGGCCAACAATATAGTTGTCCTGAACAGCAGTAATCTGCCCGATCTCAAAGAGGTCGGTGTGAATGCCATCACAGGCTAGCGCTGGGCCGAGTCTGGGAAGAGCTTCCTGGTTGATGACGGTACCGGTGCTGTAGTTAAAGTTGAACAGAGCGTTGCGGTTGTAGTAATCCTCCGCAGGCGGATTCGCAGTGACCGCTCTGTTCTCCGCTACGGCAAGTCCGGCTGTCGCCCCGGTGCCGTCAAAGTGAGTGGCAGTGTAGTTCAAGCCAACATTCGCCTGGTTGACCGTTGGCGGAATGCAGTCACCCGTAAACGTGTTGGGGCCTTCGTCTCCAAGGTCCGTAATCGCTCCGTTCGACGTATCGATGTGAGCGAAGTGGCCCAAAGTCGTGTCGTTCGGGACACCGTTGAAGACACTATTCGCGTGCGTAAACAGCTCGCCGTCGGGGCGAATGGCAATGTCACCAATCGCCTGTTGGAACTGCCCCACATGCTCCTGCACAGCTCCGGTAAACGCGTCAACCAGGTAAATACCGGTCGTCGCTCCGGTCTGCCCCGAACCACTGACGAATAGCGAAACGTCACTTAGAGTGAAGTTTGTGTGGCTTGGATCAAGACCAAGAGTTCCGTCAGCTTCAGTTACGGTTGTGAACAAATCTGTAATCGGACCATCGGATGTCGCCGGGGCGTCATTGCCAAATCGTTCTTCGGCAACACGAGTGATCGTGGTAAGCGGTTCCAACCGAGTCTGCGCTGTGACTGCCGGATCAAGTACGGATGGAATTTGACCGCTTGCGGTGACAGCAATGAAGTACCTGCCCACAGCCAGTTCAACAGGCCCAATAAACGCGTCACGGGGACCAACTGTTCCGCGAGACAAGTCATCGACATCAGCCCCGTTCAATGGCGCTGGTCGGTCTTCCGCGATTGATGAATCTCGACCGATGTAGACCAACTCACCATTCTCGTCGAAGATCGAGACTGTGGTATTGGCTCGAGAGAACCCATCCGCGTAATCCAGATCGAAGATGACTGGCATGTGCAGATCCGGGAACGGGTCACCGTCTTCGGTTGAATCGAATTGAACATCGAACTCAAAGAAGTCAACGTCGGCGGGATCAGACAATGTTCCAGAGAACGCCAAAGCAGCGCGATCTGTGTTGCCGAAGTTCCCGGCGTCCTGGGCTGTACCAAGAGTGTCGTTGCCATCGTCGCCTTCAGGCTCTGCCAGCTCACCGGTAAGTGGTGAATGAGAAGGATGGCCGAAGACTTCGATACCGTTCGTGGCAAACCGAATGTCGCCATACCGAACCGTCGACCCAGCGGCTTCATCCACCTCGCGAAGACGTATCTGGAGCTCGTATCCACCAGACGTCAGACCGTCACCAAGCTTAGAGGTATCCTGAAGATCACCTCGATCAGCGGTCGGATCCAGCGAGTCGATATTGCTGGACCGAATTCGAACAAAGAAAGTGCCGACACTGCCAGTCGCACCCGGCAGGATAACTCGAAACCCGGCATCACGCTGGTTAGTTGAGTAGTAGTCAACGCCCTCATGGACAGACCGGCTCAAGACGTTCGCATTTGGGTCCCCGACGCCCGTGAACACACTAAAGTTGCCCCTCAGCTCATCAAGCGAGTTATCCGATTGAGCAATAATCTGACCGTTGGCGTTCAGCAGTTCGACAACACCATCCAATGCATGGCGCGTGCTATCGAGATCGATAAAGAGCTCCGTTCCGGATGATGCAGAGAAACTGTAGACATCAACATCTTCGGCGCGGTTAATCGACCCGTTGATACTGAATCCAAGACGAAGGTTCTCGTCGCTATCCCTCTCCCCTTCGCCAAGCTGACCAAGGAACTGAGCAACAGTCGTCGCACCGTTTGTGTCTGGAGCGAGTTCGTTAGCCGTCTCGCCCTCGACGATAATGCTCACATTGCGATCGTTGGCGAACTGATCAATCAGCACACTGCGCCAGTCGCCAGGTTGTGGCGTGGTGGCGTTGCCATCGCTGTTTGTATCAGTCAGAGGCAACCCGTCTAACCCAAAGCCGGCACCGATGGTGTCATCCGCAAGACTGGTCAGAACGACTGGCCGGAACGGCTGGCCGACAATCTGAAGGGAACCACCGATTCGATCCGTGATATCCAGCGGTCGACCATTCGCAGTGAACCCGGCGTCGGCTCCACTTAGCTTTACGACCAAACTGGCGTCAGGACTACTTTCCAGTCGGAGACCGCCGAAGGTGTGCAGATCCGGAATGTAGATCTCAGAGCGGAGCACATGGACGATGTCGGTGTCGTCCCAGACTCCACCCGTTGCGATTGTCTCGCCGCGAATCTCCACACCGTTGATCGCATTGCGACCAAGAACGTTCTCTCGAATCAACGGGCCCTGGTTGTCTGAGTAAGAATCGATGAACGATGCGTCACCACGAGATCGTCCCGCGTCGCGAACAAACTCGTGATTGAGGCTGTTTGTGTTAATAGAAATTGCCGGACCAGCACCATCTCGGATGATGTTGCCAACAATGATCGGCTGCGAACCTCTTACAAAGATTGTCGCTGAAGCGTTGGCCAAACGGCCGAACCGGTTCTCGGCTCCCGTGACACCAACGCCATCGGCATTGTTCTCAAAGACGGAGTTAGTAATCCGAGCGTTCGCCTGATGGATCTCAATGGCATTGAACGATCCGAATGTGCCTTCAAGCGGCGTAGTACCACCACCGAACGTCACAAGCGTCCGGTCCAGACTCAGGTTGCTGGTGTGACCAGCGTAAATGCCACCAAAGTCTCCCGGAGCCGGCTCTGATTCGACCAAATCGTCGTCATCGCTGTTGGTATCAAACGTACCACCGATTCCGAAGCGGTCATCGTTGCGTGAAGTCACGATAATCTCGCGACCCAAATCACCCTCAGCAATCAAGCTGGCACCGAAGCCAACTTCAATTCGAGCCTGGTCCAGTTTCAGGATTGTTCCGGCGTCAATTGCCAGGCGAGCGTTCAACCGTGCAAGCTGAACCTGAGCAACAGGATCCAGTGTCTGAGTAAACGTCGTTCCGTCATCCAGGAACGTCGTATCCGAAACGTCAAGGTTGGCAACCAACTCGTAAGTGCCACCAGCCGCCGCATCGCTTCTATAGAGTCGTCGCCCCACAAAGCCGGACGTCGCTGGAGGCAGATTCTCAAGTAGCACGGTCGAAGTTGGGCCGGTCACCACAACATCTCTTGTTACATCGGAAGCCGGACTTTCATTCCCTGCCGCGTCCACGAATACCAATCGGTAGTTGTAAACGCCAGCAGTTAGCGTACCGCCGACAGGCGACTCCGTAAGAGTCACAAGAATGACGGAAGGACTTGTAGAGTCCAGCACGGCGCCACCAGGCGTGCCAGCAACTTCAAGGTTGCCGGTGAGCACGTGCACGATGTCTGTATCGTCGAACCGAGCCGCAACGTTCAGACGGTTCGGGTCACTTCCCGCAGCGGTCTCAACACGAATGAACAAGCCGTTCGTGGAGTTTTGAGTGAGGATGTTCCCGTAAATATCAGGACCAACACGGTTGTAGTCTGTCGTGAACGCAGTCAGCGACTGAAACTCAGGTGTGTTGAAGTTGGTTTCCTCAAAGCTGTCCGGATCAGCAGACACGGCCGAATCGGCACTTTGAGAGATCTTATTGTTGATGATCGTCGGCCGAGCTTCCGTCAAGTGAATCGGATTCACAGTCTCCGACTGAGAGTTCACGACCACATTGCCACCACCGAACTGGATATCGGCGTGAGTGACGTAGTTCAGGAAGATGCCCTCGTTCTCGTAGTTGAAACGAGCTTCGTCATTGTCGACGTCATTTTGGAACGCAATCCCGCCCCAGTTACCTGGTGATGGCGTCGTTGGCGGGCCGCTTGTGTCGTTGCCGACACTTTCATCCTGCCACGAAGTCAGGATGACATCAGTGCCCGGAATCCCCAGAACCTGCAAAGCCGCCCCGCTATTGTCGACGGAAGACGTCGGACTTCCTACGCCAATGCGGGCTCGGTTCAGTTTCAGGATCGCACCAGCGTCAATTATTGTCGTGACGCCGGTCGGCACCTCCAGCGTCGATCCGTCAACAAGCGGCTGCGGAGTCGACGAGACATCAAATCCGATTTCGTACGCATTGTTATCTTCAATCGTCGAGATATCGCCGTCAGCCCCGCCGTTACCAACGATCCTGACAATGTCGCCCGGAGACGCACTCGCCAACGCAACATCAATCTGATTCAGAGGAGACGATACCCGCCCGGTCCCACCGTCTGGGGCATTCTTGTCAACAACAATCTGGTCGACTGGCTCAACCGCGCGGAACCAGAAGTTCTCAACGCCACCGGCAACACCATCTCGGTCTCCATCAAACGCTGTACCGGTTGCATCAACCAGCGTGTCATCCACATTCGGTCGGAAGTCCAGACGAAGGTCATACGCGCCCTGCGACGTGCCGCCGATACCAGTGTTCGCAATGATTGGTTCGTAGTCATCGTTTCCACTGGCGGAAACACCGATGAAGTAAGTCCCCGGCTCCAGTGACAACTCCACAAAGCTGTCTTCACTGAAGTAATCGTCGTTTTGAGCAACCAACTCCCCGTCAGCATCAAACAGCCGAAGCACTGAATCCAGGTTGCTTGAGTTCGCCTGACGCTCTGCCAAAATCTCAGCACTGAATAGACCAGCATCACTGACCTCAAACTGGTACAGATCGATATCGATACTGTCAGGACGGAACCGATGCTGCAGGTGAAAAGTATCAGCGTTGACCACAAAATCGGGTTCCGGATCGGCGCCATTGCCCGCCAACGGGTCATCGCCACCAATCGTGGACTCCGGCAAATCACCAGAGTAACCCAGGCCCAGTAGACGACCAATTCCGCTGGCAGCCTCATGGAACCAGCTTGGGTTGTCGTCAGCCGGTAACGCGATCTCGTCGTTCCAGTTCTCAGCCGCATCCAACACGACAATGCCCAGGTTCCGGTCCCAGGTGTGTAAGTTGCCGCCCGGCCCATCACCAGGGAAACCTAAAGCGGCAGGATCACCAGTAACGATCGTCAGACCCTGGTTGTCCGTCTCAACGAAGTCCAGACCCGCTTCCGTACTAAATAGCTCCAGAACTTCCCGAGCGCGCTGTTTTTGCGCATCGGTAATGAGGTTCAGCAAAGGCGTCCCATCGGGCAGAAAACCGTAGTTGTCCTGGAAGTTGTAGAACACGGTTGTGACACCATCCGTGTCATCCGCGCCAAGGATGATGTGCCTCTCAGCTTCAATCTCGCGGTGCCCTGGCTCGGAATTAGAGCCCGGGAAATCCAGCGTGTATGACTGCGCCTCAATGCCAGCACTCAGAATCTGACTGGTATTTCCAACAGCGCTTAGGTCGCCAATGGTCGTATCCGCGGTGCGAAATGCGTCACCCGGATCAGCCAGAACAGTTGTTTCAATTGGAGCCTGCGGGGTGCCTTCGTCAGTTCCAATTCGCAACCGGTACGTGCCTGCACCACCAAGATTGTGAATGTTCGCAGAGAAAGTCAAAGTCGCCTTGTCGGTCGCAGGACTGTACTCGACGGAGTCAGGCCTGAACGTGACATCATCCAAATTGGTTGCGGTGTCGTTCGTGAAAATCAGATCGTAGAACGACGGGTCTGTCGCCGAAGCCAGGTCCAGATCATCGTCGTTGAAGTAGACATCGATCTGGTCCCGGGCCTGGATCAGGGTCCCGTTATTCCGACGCGTGATCGGCTGAGGAACGATCGAAACAACCTGCGAGCCAAGGTCGAGTTCGAATGGGAATGTCTCATCCGCCCCATTGTTGATGAGTTCGCCATCGGTGTTGGCCAGACCGAACCCAGCCTCGCCGGAGATATTAATTTGATACTTGTCATCCGGCAGGTTTTGAGCAAACCGAACGACTACGTCTTCAGGCAGATCACCCAAGCCGGCAAAACCGATCTCGACGTCTACGTCGTTACCGTTGCCAAACGTCCCGTCCACCGAACGGGTCAGCGTGATGGCCCCCAAGGTCGCCGGATCTATCTCTTGGCCCGGATTGAATTGCAGAGTGATCTGCTGGGGCGCCACATTTCGGATTTCGTCTGGCGACAAAAACTCGCCGACGTTGGGTTGGACCGCGACCAGAGTCGGAGCCACCAGCAGAGTTTTGTCCTCAAGCTTCTCTGCGGATTGTGCTCCGGAGTCGCGTTCAGGTCGCCGCCGAACGGCCCGCCGGCGATTGAGAATGAGTCGATTCTGTACAGACCGCAGCCAGGACGTAATCAACATTTAATGCAACCCCTGATTTATCAACAGTTTAAGGCGTCAGACCAACACTAACCGCCCAAAGTCCTAATTCCGCTACGGCGCAGGCGCGCGCAGCGACAGGTGTATGACGGTCATCGCTCGTCAACACAACATGAATGAGGAAAATGAGGGGATCAGAAGGATTAATAGGCGGGCTGACTTGGTGGATTCGCGGAGCCGTCACAACCGATTGCTGCGCACGCCGCAAAACGATCGTAATCGCGGGTTTCCACCATCGTCAAACCAATTCACACAATGTGGGATACACCCATTCCGCATGTTAGCCGCACGGACCGATTGACCCAGTCTTGACGCATCGTCGATCGACTCGGACAATCCTTGCCTGAGATCCTAACATTTTGCGAGAGAGATGGTCATGGGCGGCCCCATTGTTCGAACCGGCACGACACCAAAATTCTGGGAAGGCTGGGAGAGGGCTATGGCCAATGAACCGAAGGCCAAGAAGACCAAAAAGGCAGCGAAATCAAAGAAAAAGACTGCCCGGAAGAAGGCTTCGAAATAACCGGAGCCACCGAATCGAGAGCGCACGCAACCCTAACTATTGGCTGTTGTTGGGTCGCCCTCTTCACCTTCAGCCTATTGGTCGCGCCGGCTCCTGGCGTTAACGAACCCCACTACCTCGGAAAAGCCAAGCACTTTTGGCAGCCCAACTGGTGTCAACGAGACCTCCTAATGGCCTCATCAGACGCCCATTATGTATTCTTCTATGCAACAGGGTGGATAACAGACCACGTCAACTTCAGATCCGTTGCGATTTTGAGCCGAGCACTGGGGCTGCTGCTGCTCGCATACGCTTGGGTCACACTCGGCAGGAGACTGCTGGCGGAGCGGACCGGAGCGGTCCTGCTGAGCCTGCTGCTGTTCTTATGCCTGAACCAACTCGGAACGCTCTCTGGCGAGTGGATCGTTGGCGGAATCGAAGGGAAGGTCCCAGCCTGGGCGTTCGGCCTGCTGGCAATCCGGTTCGCGATCGATAGGCGCTGGGTGTGGTTCGGCGCCAACGCTGGCCTGGCCGTAAGCTTCCACCCTGTGGTCGGCGCATGGGTGACATTGGCGGTCATGTGCAGTGAAGTTGGACAGCTGGTGCTTGCTCGAAGTCCGGCCTGGTCGGGCGGCAAGGCGAAACACTTGATCCTGGGCGCGGTACTCGCCAGCGTTCTCGCCAGCCCGGGTCTGGTTCCGGCTTTGACGGTCTTGCAGCCACCGGATGAGGTTCCGGCGGAACTCAAATCCGAAGTCCGTGACGTCCGGCATATGCAGGAAAAAGCCAACTACATCCAGGTGTTTGGCCGACTGAAGCACCATCTGGACCCAGTCGATTTCCCGCTTTACCGCTGGGTTCAGTACGGCCTGATGTTGGCGGTTTGGATCGCACTGCTGAGACTCCGGCCACTGAGCAACACGACGCGACTATGGCCGATTGTAGCGGCGGCCACGCTGTTCGCGTTGCTGGCTGTCTGGGTCGGGTACGGACCAAGACCGGCAAGCCAAATGCCTGGCTACGCGTGGAAGGCGGGGCTGCTAAAGCTCTACCCCTTTCGACTCGTAGACGCACTGCTTCCAATGGTCCTCGCACTCCACCTTGGATCAGTCATCCATGGAGCATTGAAGAACAACGCCAACCAAATTCGAATCGCGACCGCGTTGATGTGCGTTCTTACTTTCGCGGGGCCCGCCTGGAGCCGCTTCTCAAACCCACCCCAAGCCGCGCCAGACTGGCTTGATGTGTGCGATTGGTGCTCCACAAACACCAGCGAGCAAACACTTTGCGTCACACCTCGCGAAGCCCGAGACTTTAAGTGGTACGCCCAACGAGCCGAATGGGTGAACTACAAGGACTGCCCGCAGGACGCGGCTGGAATTGTCGAATGGAACCGTCGCCTCTGGCTCATGCGCGAGTGGCGAGTGGCTTCGATCGCGGATGGTTCATACTCCCCCGAAGACCTCCGTCGGCTTGCTGAACTCAGTTCGGCCGAGTATCTGATCACGCAAAGAATCCAGCCGATCGAAGCTGAGCCGGTCTATCGGAACGCCACCTATCGCATCTATCGACTGATCGAGAACCCATGACATTCCGCCTCGTCCAACTTACAGACCTGCACCTGTTCGCGGACCACGATGCGACCCTAAAAGGCATTCCAACGCGCGACTGCTTGCTGGATGTCCTGAAGTTGATTGCTGAGCAGGAAACGGGGTTCGAACACCTGATCGTCACAGGCGACCACACCCACGACGAGTTGCCCGCGACCTATCAGGATGTTCGGTCGCTGCTGAGCCCTTGGATTTCCAGGCTGCACATCGTGCCAGGCAACCATGACGATCGACCGCTGATTTGAGACACCTTTCCGGAAGTAGTACGCGAGTCGGCCCCTTTGACCTTCTCCTTCGAATGCGACGACTGGCACTTCGTTGGTCTCGATTCACACTGCCCTGGCGAAGTGCATGGCACATTGGGTGCTGACCAACTTGGTTGGTTTGCCGGACTGGTTCAGTCGATCTCGGGACCGATCGGAATCTTCATGCACCATCCGCCAATCCCTATGAACAGCCCGTGGATGGACCGAATTTCGCTGACGGACAGCAGTCAGATGCAGCAGATCGTCCTGGACAATCCTCACATCAGGTTCGTGAGTTGCGGGCACGTTCATCACGAATCCGCCCACAAACTGGGGACCGCGGACGTGTTTACCACTCCCTCCACGGGACTACAGTTCGACCCGAACGGAGACGAACCCGCCTTCGCGGACGAACCGCCGGGCTACCGCGTGTTCCAATTCGACGGCACCGATTTCCAAACGGAAGTGCGCCGCCTGAGAGAGAACCGGTTCCATCCGTCGGACTCCTGAACTTGCCCCCGCCCGGCATGCAGAAATCGCCGGTTTGACCCACCCGCCGGAATCGCAATTTCAAAATGCGGTTCCTAAGCCCCGGCACCCACGTTGACCGACCTGAATCCACGGGCATATAAGGCCGGTCCATCCAAGACCGGGTGAATTCTCACCCGAAGATCTCCTCACTCACAACTCAACTGTCTCTCTACCCAACTGCACATGGGTGGCCATGTTGCGCCCCCGCTGTGCGCGGAGCAAAGATCGGAGCAAACGATGTCTAAGTCATTTAACGAAACACAGTTTCGGCCGGCCAATCGCCGTAGCGGAACTTTTGTCGCCGGAACCATACTGGCTGTTGTTGTCGCTGGAATCGCGTGGCAGGTAGGCCGAACGAATCCGGCGAATGGCCAGGAAACCCGTGCATCCGCACAAACACAGGGTCAGTCAAACCCGAATGACAAAGTGCTGGCTCGAGTCAACGGAAAGTCCGTGACCTACGAAGCTGTCGCATCTGAATGCATGGACCGCTATGGAGTGGAAGTGCTTGAAAACGTGATCAATCGCGTTCTCATCCAACAGGCATGTGCCAACAAGGGAGTCACCATTACAGAAGCCGAAGTGACCCAGGAGATCGTGCGGATCTCGAAGCGATTCGGCCTTGATGTGAAGACCTGGTACAAAATGCTCCAGGCCGAACGGGGCCTAAGCCAACTTCAGTATCAACGAGATGTAATCTGGCCAATGCTGGCACTCAAGAAGCTGGCCGGCAAGCAGGTCAACATTACTCAGGAAATGATGCAGCAGGCGTACTACGACGCTTACGGCCCAAAAGCCAAGTGTAAAATGATCATGCTCGACAACCGCCGTCGCGCTACGGAAGTCTGGGACGAAGTCAAACGTCGCCCGGAAGAGTTCGGTCGCCTGGCCCAGGAACATTCAGTGGAACCAAACAGTCGCTCACTTGGTGGAGCGGTTCCTCCAATCCGACGCTACACAGGTGCCCACGAAAAAGTCCGTCTGGCCGCGTTCAAAATGCGAACACCTGGCGAGATCTCACCGATCATCGAAGTCGGGCTTAACAGTTACGTCATCATGAAGTTCGAAGGCTTCACCGAGAAGGTGGAACACGATCCGAACGATGTGAAGGCTCAACTGCACGAAGACCTGATGGAGCAGGAAGTTCAGAAACTCGTTGCTGAGACCTTCCAGACCATTCGTGATACGGCTCAGATCCAGAACAGAATCACCGGAGAATCAACAACCCGGCGGAACCCTGTCAGTGCGACCAACCCGCCCACCCCGGGCAACGTTCGTCAGACAGGCTACCAGCCACCTGGTGCCCAACCGCGTCGCTAAGCTGTCACAGTGATAGCAGCGATGCATTGAATCGCGTTTGCTCCGCGAACGAACCCCCACTCCGCAACTATGTTGGCGGGGCGGGGGTTTTCTTTGTTTACCGGCTCGGGCTCGAAACCGCAAAGCGGGAACACCAAACAAAAAGAACCCCGACAGCAATCGCCATCGGAGTTCATCGTTTGCAAGTCAGCACGGGTCGCTACGAGAGCTGTTCGCGAACACGTTCCAGCAACTTCTTGGTCGCCATGATGCCAGCGGCAGCATCAATTTTGTGGCCTTCGTATTCAATGCCGACGTAACCTTTGTAGCCAGCAGCCAACACGATTTTCATCATGCGAAGGTAATCGGTGGCAGTCTCGTTGCCTTTGTCGTCGAAGTCATTTGACTTCGCACTGACCGCCTTGGCGTGTGGCATGAGCTCCAGAACACCCTTGTATCTGTTGTACATTTCCCCCTGTGCAACTCGGAAGTTGCCGAAGTCGGGCAGAGTTCCACAGCGCTCGTGATCGACTTTTTCAATCACGCTGGCCAGCCACGCTCCGTTGGAAGACAGACCGCCGTGGTTCTCAACAATCACGTTCAGCCCGTGTGGAGCAGCGAATTCAGTCAGAGCACGCAGGCCATCGGCCGCGCGGTGAATCTGATCTTCGTAGCTACCCCCACTACCCGCATTGACGCGGACCGAATGGCAGCCGAGTTCCTTAGCGGCTTCGACCCACTTGAAGTGGTTCTCAACTGCCATCGCTCGCTTCTTCAGGTTGGGATCACCCAGCCGACCTTCACCATCGACCATGATCAACAACGACTTCACACCTTCGTCCGCCGCCCGCTTCTTCATGTCAGCGATGTAGGACTTGTCCTTCGCCTTGTCCTTGAAGAACTGGTTTACGTACTCGATCGCATTGATGCCGAACTCCTGCTTCGCAGTCTTAGCAAAGTCCAGGTTGTCCAGCTTCTTGCCCTTGAACATCTTGCGGCCGAAGAACTCTTTATTCAGCGACCACTGGGCCAGAGAGATATCAAACAGCTTGTCCTGCGGCGGTGTCGGGCCGGCAAGAACTGGTGATGCCAGAGTGGCCGCGGCGGCGAGTCCGGCTGTTGTGCCAATGAAGCTGCGTCGAGTTTGTTGGGGATCCATCAATAAGCCTTTACGGTGATTCGTGAGCTAAGCCTTGCCTGAACCGATGATTTTACCGCCGCAACAGCCGGGAAACAAACGCCCGGTCTATGCATCTTGCCGCCATTTTCGCTTTGGATGTACAGTTCCGAACAGCTCGCACCTCACTTACCCCTGACACAGCCTCCTCCCGATGACCGATCCCGAACAGGTCGACATCCCCGACGACGGCGATTTAGAAGCCGCATACATGCGCGCGTTAAGCGCGTTGGAGCACGCTGAAGATGCGTTCCATGAAGTCATTCAGGAGACAGCTGCAGACCTAAGCGATGTTGCAGAGCTAACCAACGACACAGAAGACGTGTCAGCGGTATCCGTCGGTGAGAACCTGGACGCCGTTTCAGAACGCGAACCGGTCGACATCGAACCGCAACCCGACGGCGAACACCATGTCTCACCGCTCCAAATCATCGAGAGCGCGCTGTTCGTGGGCGGGAAGCCGCTGACGACCAAGAACCTGCGAACCCTGTTCCGCGGCGACGTGACAACTGACGATCTGGTCGAACTCATCGACCAGCTGAACCAACTGTACGCATCTGAGAATCGCCCGTACGAAGTTCAGTTGTTGGAAGGCGGCTACGTCCTGCAACTACGAGAAGAACACCAGGCCTTGCGGCGAAAGGTGTTCGGCCTGGGCCCCAAAGAAGTAAAGCTGACTCAGGACGCGTTGGAGGTTCTTTCACTGGTCGCCTACCACCAGCCGATCACAAAGAATGAGGTCGAAGATCTCGGCAAGGACAAGCCCAACGGAACACTCCGGCACCTGCTCCGCCGTGAACTCATTCAGATCGAACGTTCCGAAGAGAACTCGGAAGTCCGCTACCGCACCACAGACCGCTTCCTGCAACTACTGGCAATCCGAGATCTCGACGACCTGCCGCGATCCGAAGCGTTGACATTCAAGTAGCAGCAACCGCCGGCGAGTCTCAACTGCCGTACGTTGCACTCGCCGCAGCAACACCAGCGCCCGCTGACAGACCAATTCCCTGGTCCAGCAAACAACGCTCCAGCGCCGCTAGGAACAGCAGCACATTCGACGACGTGCTGGCTTCGCCCATCAATCCAATGCGCCAGGTCTTGCCGGCCATCGGACCAAGTCCGCCACCAATTTCGATATTGAACTCATTCAGCAAACGACTCCGAACGGCTTTGTCGTCGGCTCCTTCCGGAATCAGAACCGAATTCAACATCGGCAGACGAATTCCTTCGGCAACCGAGTACTCAATGCCAATCGCAGCCAGTCCTGCCTTCAGGGCTTCGTGGTTCTTCTGGTGTCTTGCGAACCGAGTTTCCAGACCTTCGTCGAGAACAATCCGTAGCGCCTCGTGCAGTCCGTAGTTGCTGTTAATCGGCGCGGTGTGGTGATAGGCCCGGTTGTTGCCCCAGTAGTTGCGGAGCATGCTGATGTCCAGGTACCAACTGCTCACCTTGGCTTTGCGAGCGTCCATGGCTTCCAAAGCTCGCGGACCGAATGTGACGGGAGCCAGTCCGGGAGGAGCCCCGAGGCATTTTTGAGTTCCGCTATACGCGGCGTCGATGCCCCACTTATCGATTTCGACGGGCCGTCCGCCAAGTGAAGTCACACAGTCAACCAGTAACAAGGCTCCGGCATCGTGGACAATTTTGGAGATCTCTTCCAAAGGCTGGCACGCTCCCGTAGACGTTTCGGCATGGACGATGCCAACGACTTTCGGTTTTACCTGATCAACCGCCTTCGCCAATTCTTCGGCGGTAAAGACTTCACCGAACGGGCGTTCCAGCAAAGTCACTTCCGCCCCGGCGCGCTCTGCGACATCTGCCATCCGCCCGCCGAAGACACCGTTCTTACACGCGATCATCTTGTCGCCCGGTTCGACCAGGTTCACCACACAGGCTTCCATTCCAGCGCTGCCGGTTCCGCTGATGGCCATGGTCATTTCGTTGGTCGTGCAAAACACGTCGCGCAACATACTTTGGACTTCGTCCATGACCTGCAGAAAATATGGATCCAGGTGACCGACGGTCGGAGCCGCCATCGCCGACAGCACACTGGGGTGAATGTCGCTGGGGCCGGGGCCCATAAGAATCCGGACGGGCGGGTTGATTGGGGCAATGCTGCTCATTGTCTGCTTCCGTATTTGATCAGTTTGCGCGGACTAAGAATTCAGGCGTTGGCCACGCTGCTGAATAAGTTTGCTGACTTGTTTGAACTCAGGAGCGGCGGCAGTTTCGCACAGTTCGAAGATCACAGTTTCCGTCGTCGTAATCGTCGCGCCGTGGTCTCGCATGCGTTGCAATGCCGTATCGCGGTCGAATGGGAACCGACTCCCAACGGCGTCCGCAGGAATGTGAACCGAAAAGCCTCGGCTCAGCAAATCCATAACCGTCTGCTGAACGCAAACGTGTGCCTCAATCCCAGCGATGACGACGTGCGGGCGCGATGTTCCATCAGGTTCCTCGATGGTCCAGTCAAGAACCTCAGCCGCGCTGAATCGAACTTTGTCCGGCCGCGTCGGGAGCCATTTGGTGAGTGCCGGAACAGTTTCCCCCAGACCCTTCGGGTAGTGTTCCGTCGCCATCGCCGGCACGTTCAGCAATTCCGCCGCGGTCAACAAGTCGGCACAGTTGGCAACGATGGCGTCGGCGTCGTGGATCGCAGGAACCAGTTTTTCCTGCACATCGATAATCAGTAACCGAGCCGTGCGTCGCGAGAGCAGCGCGGGGCTGCGGATGTAGTCTGGTTCCATCTGTACTTCCCTGAGAGTGCTGCCCGTACCGTATCGCGATACGGCGGCGTACTCAATCAGGTGCAGCATCCCGCGTCGTCTGAAATCCTACTCAGTTTAACCCGTGGCCAAAGGCCAGGCTGTTGCGTGACGACCTGGCCTCCGGCCACGGGTTAAACGAACCGGTCCAAACGGAAAGCCCCATCAGCGATAGCGCCTCTATCCCGGCGAACTCCCCTCCCAAAAGCGTCGCAGACCCAAACCGCCGAATGGCGGGGCGGGAAAGGTCAACGCACGCTTGCGGGTCCGTGCTGAAGAGAGTTGCTAGCGTGCGTTGACAGTAATTTTCAGTTTGCCGAAGCGAGACCTACCAGAGGTCTTCCAGCTTCAGAGAGTTGGTGTCCAGGTGCCGACCGTGTTCGTAGCGTTGCGGGGCTGAACCGAGGATTCGGAGCCAAACCAACTGGCCCATGTACATGCCTTCGAAAGCGATGTGTGGACCGATTTGATCTTCCTTGCCTTTCGCCAGCGCCTGCCAGCCGACTTTTGGTGGTTCGTCAAACAGATCCATCACGTCGCCAATGTTGACGTCGAATCCGCAGGGAACGTTTCGACCGTCAAGACGGCCGCCGATAACCTGCGTCTGTGACGCGAACAAAGTGAGTTCGAACTCGTCACGAGCCTGATTGTGGTAGGAGTGGCAACCGATCGGTGACAGGATGTCGATGCCATGAATATGTTCAGCGGCAGCCGAGGCGAGGCTGTTTAGCCACGTCGGAACCTGAACTCCCCCCTCGAATACTATTTCTTCCATCATACTCGCTCACTGACGCGGTACTGCGTCGGCTCTACCTATCGATAGCACGGGAAATGTCGCCCCGTGCCGTTGTACTGTTGTTCTCACGCGGAATCAGTTGTTTTGAACTGCCGATGATCGCTTCGACCGATCGTTCTCGTTCGAACTATTAATCGAAGCTAACGACCTGGTTCGGGCTCTGAACAGACATGACAGGGAAAACCCGTTCGACGGGAAGCGGATCGGTCATACGACTGGTACAATCGGTCCCAGGAGACCACCCATGACATCGATAGCCGTTCTGTTTCTGCTGAATGTGCCCGTTCAGAAAGTCGCTCCGATCAAGGAGCGATCTGTCGACTATGTCAGCGTCCGAAACCAGCAGCCGTTGCTCGGAATTGTGCTGGAACACGGCGGCACCAAACCCGTCGTTGTCGCGGTTCAGCGAGCCTGGTTGAAGGCGAAGCAGCCCGAACAATACAAGCACTTTCGCGAACAGGAAGTCGAACGCGAACTGGCCCTGCGTAAGGTCCTGACCACGCGAATCGAAACGTGGCTCAAAGAACGATCCGAAGACAAAGACCTTGTCCAGTACCTTCAAGACCAGCAGAAGAAGATCGAAACACTCGGCCGCGGAGCCAAAGAGCAAACTACGCAGTTCATCATTTGCACACTGCCGGCCAAATCGATCCGCCGACTTCAACTGTCTGCAGGAGAACGCCGGAAACCGCTGTGGCTGGCGTATCGGGAACGTCTGAAAGACATCGAGATTCGATCGGGCCAGAGTCTGGCCGAAGAGCTGAAAGAAAAAGCCGTCAAATTCCCCACAGGGCAAGTGGACCTGTCTGCCCGCATTCCGGCGCGTGGCGACAACGAACATCAATGGGCGGCCCGCCAAGCCATCATCGAACAGCTGTACCGCAAGCCTGTCAAAATGCTGGGCACACCCGAGACGGTATTCAGAGACAAAGATGACGGGCAACCAGCCAACGTCGAACAGATCCTGACAAAACTAATGACCAGCCGTATCGACTCGGTCATGAAAGAACTACTGGCCGAACCAACAAGAGCCAAGCCGCGACCGGTAAAGCAACAGTGGTTCCAGCAGGCGGTAGCCGAAGCGAAAAAGACCGACTCGCGAGCGGCACACGTTACTTTGGTTCATCCAGACGCATCGATGAAGCAGGCTCTGGTCGAGGCGTATCTGATTGGCCGTATGCCGGACGGCAAATGGCGTGTCGTTTGGAAGACCTCGCACAGCATCAAACCGGAGGACGACCCGGAACTCGAAGATCAGATCCGGGAAGACGAGCAAATCAAAGCCATCACAGACGCACTCGGCGGCCTTGGGCAGCAAGGAGCCATAGACAAGGCCATCCGTTTCGGCGCCGCCACAATGAAGGGCCAACGCGCGGTCGAAGATGCATACGTTAGGTGGCGAGACAAATTCTTCGACGACCTTACCACTCCCAACATCCGGCTCCCCTAGCCAGGATTACTCACGGCCCGTGGCTGCGCCAAAACGGCTCGGGGTCTATCTGCTAACGAGATACCGACCCACCAGCCGCTGGTTAAGGCTGTGCACTCTCCGCAGTAGCGGAGCCAGTTTCGGATAGCGTTTCCGAGACAGATGCTGAGAGGTCGCTAAACGTCGTTACCTGGTCTCGACCGGTTGTCTTCGAACGATACAAAGCCAGGTCCGCTCGCTCCAGAATCTTGTCAAAGTCATCGCCTTCAGCTGACTCGCTGACACCGAAACTGCATGTGAAGCCCAGTTTTCCAACTGTAAACTTCTTTCTAAGTCGCTCAGCCAGGTTAGCAGCCGCAGCCTCAGAGGCACCCGCGCAGATAATCACGAACTCTTCACCACCCCACCTGGCAATGACATCGCGGCTGCGCAGTTCACGGGTGGCAGCTCGCGACAGTTCGCACAACACATCGTCCCCGTGGGCATGGCCGTGGGTGTCGTTGAGTTTCTTGAAGTGATCGATATCCAGAGTGATTACGGCGAATCGCTTTTTGTTCGATTCCCATTCGTCCATGAGATTGTCGATGGAATCGCGGACGCCACGGCGGTTGAATAGCCCAGTCAGCGGATCACGACATGCCATCTCGGACATCTCTTTCGACTGACTGGCCAGTTGATTATTGGCGAGCAGCAATTCCTGTTCGCTTTCGGCGCGGTCCGACAGTTCTTTACGAAGACACCAAACCCGGCCAAGCAGAACGACAAAGAACGTTCCCATCCATATCGCTAGCAGCCACTTCATGAGTGTGGCTGACGCAACCCATTGACCAGCGACGTGTACGCCGGCGATTTCCAGAACACCATCTCCCTGACGGATCATCGTCACGAATTCAATAGAATCAATCTGATCGAACTTTGGCCGGGCCTGTTCGGCGGTGCGGTTGTATCGTCGCGACCACCAGGACGGCACATCGAAATCTTCTTTGCTAAGCGTCACCGACGAAGCGTCGTCACTGACGCACAGCAGGCTCTCGTTGTACTTACAACTGGTGAAATCGTCTGGCCGACTACAGTCTTCGTAGTTCCGAAAATGACACAGGAAGGCTGTTTCGTCACCGGTGTGACGAAACGCTACTGTCAGAGTTTCAGCCCACGACAAGTCCAGTTTCTGGCCGTCGGTTCGCCTAAGAATGAGAACGTTATACGGGCTGTGAAACGAGTCGGCGATGCGGTATTCCATTCGGAACACACTTGGGAGTTCTTCACAGGTCCCAACGGATGTACCACCGTTATCGCGATCATCCGCAACGTTGACGTGCCAGTCTGCGCCGGGAGCAATGGTGAGTTCTCGGGAGCAGTTGTTGTTGATCGTGAAAGCCGCGAGGCTCATCACGAGCAAAAACGCTATTAGCAATTCCAGCCTTGGCAATTTTGGCATGAGATTCAACCGGGCCCGGAGGGTTCCTGATTTCACTGTCCGAACAAGTAGAAGTCTCCTTAGGACCTCTCGGACACTGAACGCTAGCTTGCCCCCGGAACCCTGGCTCTGGAAAACGCGCGGGTTGGTCGCTCTCGGCAGGTCTCATAACCCGCACCTGCGTACTACGTGTCACCGGATGCGCTACCGATATACACCGCGGTAGGCCGACTGTACCGGACAATCGGGTCATACTGACTACCGTGTACAGTGAGCCAGCCGGAGTCCAACGCGGTCCCCGGACGGGTAAACAAGACAAGAGCCACAGATGGGCAGCCCTAATTGTGATAGGGGTTGGACCCGTGGCCTGAATACATTCCTAAAGGATGAATCGGCTTAGGTCTTCGTCCTTCGTGATCTCCTCCAACTGGCGATTCACGTAGTCGGCGTCGATGACAAGTTTCTTCTTCTTGACGTTCGGGGCGTCGAAGCTCACGTCTTCTAACAGGCGTTCCAGGATCGTCTGCAGCCGTCGAGCACCAATGTTTTGCGTTGATTGGTTCACATGGAACGCGGCGTCTGCCAAGGCGCCGATGCCGTCTTTGGTGAAGTCCAGAGTCACACCATCGGTCTTTAGCAACTCAGCATACTGGCGTGTCAGTGATGCAGATGGCTCAGTCAGAATTCGCACGAAGTCGTCTCGTGTCAGGTCGTTTAGTTCAACACGAATTGGAAAGCGGCCCTGCAGTTCCGGCATCAGGTCTGACGGTCTCGCCCGATGGAACGCTCCGGCAGCAATGAACAACATTTGGTCTGTGCTGACAGAACCGTACCGCGTTTGGACCGTGGTTCCCTCCACAATCGGTAGCAAGTCACGCTGCACGCCCTGACGGCTTACATCGCCACTTCGCGAACCTTCGGAAGACGAACAGATCTTGTCGATTTCGTCCAGGAAGATGATGCCACTATCTTCGGCCAATCTTAGACCTTCTTCGTTGATCGCATCGCGATCCATCAACGATTCGATTTCCTGTTCCAGCAGAATCACGCGAGCTTCACTGATCTTGACGATGCGTTCGTTGCTCGGACGCGGAGGCATCATGCGTTCGAACATGCCCTGCAGATCGACGTCCATTTGTTCCATGCCGGTCATGTTGGTAAGAACCTGAACCGGTGAATTTCTCGCTTCAACATGGAGCTCCACAATGCGATCTTCCAGTTGCCCGTCCTGCAACTTCTGTCGCATCTTCTCTACTGTCCGCTGGTGCCGATCGGCAGACTCTTCTCGATTGTCGCCCTCCGGATCCCATTCGGGCGACGGAACCAACAGGTCCAGAAGCTTATCTTCAACACGGTCCCTGGCGATCTCTTCGACTTCGATCCGCTTGCGATTGCGGACCAAAGTAATAGCTGCTTCGGCGAGGTCACGAATGATGCTCTCAACATCACGACCGTAGTAGCCGACTTCTGTGTACTTGGTCGCTTCGACCTTCACAAACGGCGCGCCGGTTAGTTTGGCCAGGCGACGCGTGATTTCGGTTTTTCCGACACCGGTTGGTCCCATCATCAGGATGTTCTTGGGCGTCACTTCACGCCGCAGTTCGTCCGATAGTTGCCGCCAACGCCAGCGGTTCCGCAGCGCGATGGCGACGGCGCGTTTGGCTTGTGCCTGACCGACAATGTGTTCGTCGAGCTTCGCGACGATTTCGCTGGGCGTCAGTTCGAACACTTGAGTTCCTCCACGACAATGTTGTCATTCGTGTAAATGTCGATACCCGCGGCAACCTTCAAAGACTCCCGAACAATCTCCGTCGCGCTGAGCTTTGAATGAGCCACCAGGGCTCGCGCGGCGGCGGTGGCGAACTGTCCGCCGGAACCAATCCCAATGATTCCATCAGTTGGGCTCACCACATCGCCGGTTCCGCTTATTAGCAGAGTGTTCTCAGCATCGACAACAATCATCAAAGCTTCTAATCGACGTAGGGCTCGATCCGTACGCCAGTCGCGAGCAAGTTCCGTCGCCGCGCGACCGATGTTGCCGGGGAAATCTTTTACCTTGGCTTCAAAGCGTTCCAACAATGCAAAGGCGTCGGCGGTGGATCCGGCGAAACCGGTGACCACTTTGTTTTCAATGAGCCAGCGGACTTTTGTGGAGTCGGCTTTCATGACAGTGTCGCCAAACGACACTTGTCCATCGCCACCAATCGCCACCAGTCCGTCTTTGCGAACGCTGAGGATTGTGGTTGATCGCCATTTTTTTCGTCGATTAGCCGCCATGCGCACCAGCCAGCAGTTTGTTCTTGTGAGTACTTGGGTAACGTTCTACCACGGTTCGCGGAGTGTTTCACGCGGACCCGTCCGATAACTTGCGAATCAACCTTTTCCGGCAGAACCCGTGCGGGCTGCAGTGGCTTGTACAGCGATTGCGCCCAGCCGATACTGTTGCAAATTGGAAACAGGAAGCATGAAGAACGGAGTCACAACGCGGACGCAGCCACGAACCTCTGCCCGAGGTCGCCGTGTGCTGCCTAAAGTCGGTGCACAGATTCCATTCTCGTTCATCGATCTGTTTTCCGGAGTCGGCGGATTTCGGTTGGGGCTGGAAGCGGCCGGCGGGCACTGCGTGTTCTCATCTGAAATCGACCGGTTCGCTCGGAAGACTTACGAAGCCTGGTTCGGCGAAGAACCGTTCGGCGATATCACGGCCATCGCACCGACTGATATTCCCGACCACGACATTTTGGCCGGGGGATTTCCGTGCCAGCCGTTTTCGATAGCCGGTGTCTCCAAGAAAAACAGCCTCGGCCGCAAACACGGCTTCAAAGATAAAACGCAGGGCACGTTGTTCTTCCACGTTGCGGAAGTTGTCGCGGCAAAGAAGCCAGCTGTCGTGTTTCTGGAAAACGTGAAGAACCTGTGTTCTCACGACAAAGGCCGAACCTGGCAGGTCATCCAATCCACGTTGGACGAACTTGGTTACACGGTCTTCCATAAGATCATCGACGCCGCCAAGTATGTTCCGCAGCACCGCGAACGTGTCTTCATCGTCGGATTCCGCCGGGACGTCTTCGGCGACGAACCGAACTTCGAGTTCCCCGAACCACCGCGCGGTCGGAAGCCGCGGTTCGAAACGGTTCTTCAGAAATCTGTCGATGCCAAGTATCAGCTCTCAGACAAGCTTTGGAACTACCTGCAGGCGTACGCAGAAAAGCACCGCCAAAAAGGCAACGGCTTCGGTTTCGGCATCGCCCCGCTGGACTCCGTTTCGCGGACGCTAAGTGCTCGCTACTACAAAGACGGTTCAGAAATTCTAATTCGGCAACCGCGAGGAAACCCGCGACGATTGACGCCGTCAGAAGCTCAACGACTGATGGGGTTCCCGCCAGGACTTCCGATTGTCGTGTCTGACACGCAAGCGTACCGGCAATTCGGGAACGCGGTTGTTCCGCCCGTGATTGCCGCCATCGCCGGGCAGATTACGGAGATGTTTGCCGAACACTTCCGACAGTCGACTCTGTTTAAAACCTGATGGCGTCTGCGGGGTTCGCGGACACCTGAATATTCTTGTCGTCCTTCAGTTGTCCGGCGATGTTCTTCAACAAATCGTCCGACTGGATCGCAGTCAGGATGGAATACACAGAACGCCCACTCTTCTGCAACGCGTTTAGGATTTCGTTTCGCATCCCGTAGTAGACATTGCGTTGCTGCCAGGAATTGGTGGTCGCGAACAGCGTAAACGCGGTTGTGCAAATCAGCATGTAGACACCGAATCCTCGGAATGCCGAACAGTCCATGCCCGTCAGCGTTTCGAACCACCGCATGTGTAGCCCAACGCAGAGCCCTAATCCCAACAGCGCCCAAATCCAGATTGAGGCCGTGCCAACGTTACCGATTTTCTGATCGGCCAACAGCAGCATCCCATACAGGTCGGGATCCTCATCGGCCAGGCTCAGCTTCGTTGAGCCGACGACATGGTGATCGCTGACAGAATACTGTTCATACTCCGTCATCGAAGAGCCCAAACAAATCCCCGTGAGTTCCCGAAACAGATTCGGTGCGAGCGACATAGTCTGCTGGAGCCAGGTAATCCTGCTGGTCGGGCAAGTCGCCATCGCGAGACATTTCGTAAAGCATCTCCCCGGTCGAAAGCGCGTCCACGCCGCGGAAGTCGGGAACAGGTTCTGCATGTAGCAGTCCGTGCGCGCGAGTGTGTCGGAACGACCAATCGCTGATCGCGAAGTTCCAAAGAACCATTCCCAACACAGCAGCAACGCCGATGGCGAACCACCACAACCAAGGCACCATCTCAGAAGCAATATCGCGCGATTCTGCCTGCACGACGGGAATGAAATTCAGACCGGAGGCGAGGACCAGCGGTGCCGTGTGCAGACTTACGTTTTCAGTACCATCACCCTGCGACCGGTAACCCTGCGTCTTAAAGAAGTACCCGTTCAGCGTGACTTCGGGTGGGTTGTTGTTGTACATCGCGGCTGGTTCGATTCCCGGGGGGATCGTGGAACAAACAACGTGGATGGGGTTGCTGCCCGAATCTTCCGAAAACACCCATGCGTCATACAGCGTGCTGATACCCGACCGATTCGCGCCTGCGGCCATCGGAACCAGTCGCCTTAGTCGCCCCTTGATTGAGACAAGTTTGCCACGGTGTTCCCACGGTTCTGCCATCAGCATCGTGTATGGGATGTGCTGCGATTTTTCAGCCGCCCAGGCTGGGTCTGTTTCTCGAGCGTACTTCAGAGTCGCGTAGTACGATGGGCGTTCAGACGCGCGGATGCCCATCGTGTTGTCGCGAACCGGTTTCAGGTTACCTTTTGGGATCCGCAGTTCTGAATCACCGGTAACACTGACAGTAGCTGGCGGTGCGATGGTTTCGGTACCGCCCTGAGTAAACAGGTTCTGGTCGTCCAGAAGCACCGCCGGGTTCGTATCGACCTCTGAGTGCTCCATCAGGTCGCCCGGCTTCTTTTTCATCGCCTTCCAGAACTCGGGCTTCGAACCGACCTTCACAGCAAAGAAGATCAAGAGGGCTCCAAGGAACATGAAGACCATGACGCGGTCGCGACCGCCGAAAGGTGGGGAAGGTTGTGAATTTTGAAAACGCATGCGCTAGCGTCTCTGTGGAAGTCTGACCGGTATGCCAAATTGTACAGGATTTAAGCCAGAAGTCTCAATTGGCCATTGGTTTAGGAAGACTGAAGTGGTCACAGGTACCACGCACAAACTATGCTGTCAGAGCAATAATCTGCACTCAGGACGCAAATGCAGCGTTCCAGCAAAGCTTAAGACTGCAGTTGGTTGATTGAACCAAACAGCTGCTACACCAAAAGAGACCCCAATGCGACTCTCCGAAACACTCGCCAAAGGCTTTTGCCTGTCGATCGAGATCTTCCCTCCAAAAACCGAAGCCGGTGAACGAACACTCTTAAAGCACCTTCGGAAACTGACTGAGTACTCACCGGGGTTTGTCTCCTGCACCTACGGAGCCGGAGGCAGCACGCAAGCCAAGACATACGACTGGTGCCGTAAGATCCAGGACGACCTCGGCCAGACCGCGACCGCCCACTTCACATGCGTGGGCTCAACCAAAGACGAACTGCTGCAGTGGCTCAACAAGGCAGCGGGTTGCGGTGTGCACAACATTATGGCTTTGCGAGGCGATCCGCCCGAAGGCCAGGAAAACTTCTCCGCCGTGGAAGGCGGGCTAAGTCACGCCAACGAACTTGTGTCTCTTATTCGAGAACACTTCCCGGACTTCGGTATCGGAGTCGCGGGTTATCCTGAACGCCACCCGGAAGCCCCAGACCTGGCAACCGATATTGTGAATCTCAAACGCAAAGTCGATTGCGGAGCAGACGCGATCTACACGCAGTTGTTCTACAACAACGACAAGTTTCTGAAGTGGCGCGAACAATGTGAACAAAGCGGAATCACGATCCCGATTGTTCCTGGAATCATGCCCATCACAGAATTCGCTCGAATCAAGCGGATCACATCGATGTGCGGATCCGAATTCCCCGCCGACCTGGCCAGTCGTTTGGAAGCGGTGCAGGACGACGCCGACGCTCAGTTTGAGATCGGAGTTGATTACGCGATTCAGCAGTGTCGAGAACTCATGGATGCCGGGGTGCCGGGCATCCACTTCTACGTGCTGAACAAGTCCAAGGCTGCTGAGCGGATTCTGGATGCGTTGGAGTTCGCGCGAGCGTAAGGCGTTTTGGCCCACGCAACGGGTAGAGAGTTGGCGCCGCTTCGTGCGGTGTCCTCTCCTACGGCTGAGCCAGTGCCCTCTCCTGCATACAAAGCAGGAGAGGTGACATGCTGCTCTTAGAACCGGAACTCAACACCGGCCGTTGCACCGTGGTAGAACACTTCGCCACTGTTGTCGATGTTTGATGAGATGCCCGCGAAGTTGGTGCTTGGGACCTGGTCGCTGGCCAGGGTCACTCCATCAACCCAAAGACCGCGGTATCCGGTCACGAAGTTGACGTTGTCGCAGAGATTGTATGTGTACCGCAGGCCGATTTCTCCAATGAATGCGAGCTGCGTATCGCGATCGTTCATGCCGAATTCCACTACCCCCGTATCGAGGAAGTTGACCAAGGATGACCGCTGCTCCGAATCGTTCGCGAAGACGCCGGCTTTACCGTAAACCTCAAGGCAATACGCACAGTCACTGCATAGGGCTTTGCTGAAGCCAGCCTGCAAACCGTACAGCCGGTTCGTGGTGTTGATTCGGTAGTCTTCGGTCGAGATCGGTGGTGTGAGGAGGGAAGTGAACCTCGTGTTCAATTTCTCGTTCAACTGCAGGTGGCGTACGCCGATCAGGAAGTTCATCCCGTTGCCGACAGGCTTCTTAAGGTTCCACTCAAAGTTGTGGATGTCTGACGAGTACCGTGAAGTCACTTGTCGCGGACCCGACACGAATGTTGGCGGAGTGTTGCTGATCCCGATTGGGTTCCCGTCGAACCGCTGCGACTGCAACGCGGACCAGTCTTCGATGCCGAAGTACTTCGTTTCGAAATCCCAGTCGCCGAACGCCCTGTGACGTATCGCTGTTCCTTCAAAACCTGTCTGCAGTCCGAATGAGAAGTTACTCCCGTCAATGGCCTGGCCAGAACCAAGTGGGTCGAAAACCAACGGCTGTCGGTTTGGTCGGCTGCGGAACAGGAAAAGGGCACCGGTTGAGATAGTCCAGTTGCGACACCCGCGATCACAAAGCGATGGTGGGCTGCGTCTACAAGATGTGCCACACTGACCGCCACAGGTCGGGGTACCGCATTGACCAGTAGAACATCCTGCCCCTGCGTTAAACTGACTCGGCATTGGGTAGGCGTTGTTAATGAAACTCGGCTGAGCACTGGCAGGGCTGGCGGTAGCCGAGTCCACCTGTGGTGTGGCTGACTGCGTTGTTCCAGGGTACGCGGGAAGTGATGGCACCGGGCGCGATTGCACAGGGGGTACCGTGGTTGGCGAAGGAACGGTGTGGCCTTCGGCAATTGGTGACGGTGGTGTCGGGAGAATCTCAGCAGGAACCTGCGGCGGGTCGGTCTGTGGTGCAACTGGCGGAAGAGGCAGAGTTGACCCTGGCGAAGCGGCCGGGGGGGTGGGTGGTTGCAGGTTCCTCGAACCAGACTGCGGGGCAAACGACGCTGCCTTCAGAAAGTTCGTTTCGTCGCTGGTGCGAATGACTTCGTCGATCTGTGATGGTTCCAAGAACCAACGCTTCAACTCGACCTGGCTCGTCGCAGTGTTCTGCCCGGTGGCGTCTCCAACCTGAGCGTGGCCGAACGTTGGTGCGAGGGCCAAAGCCCCTACTAAGACAGCAGTTGTTGTTATGGAGAAACGCATGTCAGTACCCCTGCGACTTCGGTGAGTCGTGATTTCACAGGCTGTGAGCGATTCATTTGCAAGACACACTACGGTGGTCGGTCGCCTGCATGATCGTCTTCGACGTCACGAGCGATGCGAGACAAGCACTTCGAATATTCGAAACGAAGATTTCAACGGTTAGGACAGTCGAAATCGTGCGAAGAGATACGATCAGATCAAGCGGTGCAGAACGCAAACTCAACGCAGCTTACGCAACCGGACCCCATGCGGTGGCTGTAATCGGCGAACGACGTACGGTCTGGGCTTAGCCTAGTCCCGCGATGATGTCCCGTGAGCGTTGGTGCGTGCCGCGGATTGTGATGCTTCTGATGTCGGCGCCGGTCGCTGCGATTTCGATCCAGATGGTGCGATCGGGTAGCAATTCTTCAATCCGTTGGGGCCATTCAATCAGGCACACACCTTCGTGTTCCAGGAGTTCGATGCCGCCAATGTCTTCGAACTCCGCCGGTTCGCTTAACCGATAGGTGTCGAAGTGGTACACGGGCAGTCGGCCGTCGTACTGCTGCAGCAGCACGAACGTAGGACTGTTGACGAGATCCGGATCGACTCCCAACCCGGACGCGATGCCCTTGGACAGGTGAGTCTTCCCGGCTCCAAGATCGCCTGACAACGCGATCACATCTCTGGCGATCAGCTGCCCGGCAAGCTGAGAGCCAAACGCGATGGTCGCATCGACGCCTGGTGACTGGAGCGAAAACTCGGACATCGGTCAACTACTGCGAACGTTTCCATTCGATGATGTCGTCCAGAATCTCACCCAGCGTCGCAGTTGGCTTCTTACCAATGGCCGCTTCCAGCCGGTCGATATTCGGAACACGCCGACGAACGTCTTCGAAGTTGGCTCCGTAAGCTTCTTCGTACGGCTTGTACTGAATCTTCACGGACGGGTCGGTTCGCTCAATCACCTGCTCAGCGAGTCCCTGGATGGTGACGGGCTGGTCGCTGCCAATGTTGTACACGTTGCCGGCAGTTTCCGGCGTCTGCATCAGCGTGATCACGCAATCGACAATTTCACGCACATGCGCGAAGCAGCGCACTTGGGTTCCGTCGTCGTAAACCATGACTGGTCCGCCGGAGAGTGCCTGTTCGACGAACCGTGGAACCACCATGCCGTAGTGGCCAACCTGGCGTGGTCCGACAACATTGAAGAACCGGCCAACGGTTACGCCCAGACCGTACTTCTTGTGGTAGGCCAGCGCGAGGAATTCGTCGATCGCTTTTGAACAGCCGTAGGCCCAGCGAGGTTTGGATGTGGGACCAAAATGCAGATCGTCTTCTTCAGTCCAGGCGTCTTTGGGGTTCTTGCCGTAGGCTTCGCTGGTAGAGGCCAGGAAGAACCGTTTTACCCCGTGCACGGCCAGTCTTAGCAGTGTCTCCGTCGGGTAAATGTTGGTTTCAATGGTGCGGACCGGATCGTCCGCCACCAGTTGAACGCCAACTGCGGCAGCCATGTGGTAGACCTCTTCGATGCCAGGCACGACATCGGCCAAAGCAACGGGGTCTGTGATTGACGCCTGACGGAAGTGGAAGTTGGGGTGATCTTTGACGGAGTCCAGGTTCTCCATGCGACCGGTTGAAAGGTCGTCCAGAACCGTTACTTCGTGTCCAAGCTCCAGAAGCCTCCCGGTCAGGTGGCTACCGATGAACCCGGCACCGCCAGTGACCAAGCAGCGTGGCATTTGCTCCCCCTACATCAGTGATTGCGAGTCGGCAGAATAACGCATGCATTTGGCAAACCCAAGCCGGACCGACTCAGTTACTACGGCGTGGAACCGCCAAACGTGGGAAAGGCATGTCCGTTTGTAGAAGAACGGTAGCTGACGCATTGCCCTATAGGATTTCGTTCGAGCCGATTGGACGATGCCAGCGGAGCTAGTTAATCTGGGTTCTCATCAATCGCCATGGAGTGCAGCAGCAATGTGTTCACTAGGTTTGCTTGTGGGAATCTTCAGCGCCGCGGCACCACAGGAGGCGCCGACAGATCGTCCCGTGGTCGTGCGATTCAAGAATGGCCCCGTCATAGCGGCCCACGGAATTCCTCCGTACCTAACTTCAGGGTTTGAGGTTCAGGAACGAAACGAGAGTCGGTTTTGGAAGCCGCCGCAGGGCAAGGCGATGAAGCCCAAAGCCAAGCAGCAACCCAAACCAATGAAGCCGGAAACGAAGCAGACCGTTGGATCTACTCCCAACGAAACCAAATCCAGAGGCAGGACCAAGGCTCAACCGAAACAGTAGACCAGGCTTGAAAAAAGTCGCCGGACTCTCCGAGTCCGGTTTTAGCACTGACCGAACTCGGAGAGTTCGGCGACACTACCGAGTGGCTGGCCGGACGACGGCCTATGGCGTTCCGAGATTCTCTCTTGAGAACTTGGCCAACAACTTGCCCAACAATCGGATGACTCCCGTTCCGTAGTCCGTCACGCCTTCGACCCGGTCTTCAACTCGCTTCAGCTTGAAAGTAATGACGTCATCTTTGTCTGTCATAGAATCCAGTGCCCGGCGGCCAAGGTCACGCATTTCCTGACGGCGTGATTTTTTCTTTTTCTCTTTCGGAACAGGCAGCCGTGCTTCGACTTTGTTCTTGAGATCAATCCAGGGGCGCAGGTGAGCCATCAGGTCAATCGTTGGCGCACCCACTTCACCGGTGCTTTCTTTACCGACCTCTTCGATTGCCGCCTTCAATTTGTTCTCAGCACCCGCACTACCGACAGCTGTCCAAAGACCGTTGGCACTGGTTCCGACCCAAATCACGCCGTTGTTCGCGAAGAAGTCGTTGAACTCGGCTCTGTATTTAGTGGACAGGGTCAGCTTGTGAATGGCAGTGTCACCATACTTCGCGACATTTTTCTCCAGCTTCTGTTTTGTACTCGCTTGCGGCACGAGGTCCAGCATCTTGATCAGGTCACAGCCAGGCGGAACCTTCAGCCCGCTGACCATCGTGTGTTTGCCGTTTGCTTCCTTCGTAACTTCGACGAACGCATCAATAATCCCGGCGTCTGAACCCAGCTTCAGCATGCCCAGCATGTGTTTCCAAAGCTCTTTGGCGGCTGCCTTTTCGCCAGCTGACCGTTCGCTCTTGTCGATGCGTTCGACAGAATTCGGTAGTGCCTTCTCCCAGAACTCAGCCAGGTTTTCCTTGCGCATTTCATCCAGCGGATGATTGACTCGCAGGCTAAGAATCGCGTTGGGTTCGCGTTTGACGTTCGCGAAGATACTGACTGTCTTGCCAAAATCGGCAATCGTCTTAGCCAGTTCTGACCCTTCAATGGGTTTCAAATCCATCGACAGAGTCGCCCCGGCCGCCCTTGGCTTCAGGTTGAACCCGGCGGTCAGGCGATCAATGTCAGCCAGGAATCGCTCAGCTTCGTCCATCTGGTGTTCAGCGGCCAGGCGTCGCAGTGCAAACGCAGCTTTGCTCTCAGTCGGCTGCTTCTTGATTGCTGCCATCAGGTTGGCGCGACTGTCGGCGAACTTCCTTCGACGGAGATTCCTTTCCGCCTGGCCCATCTCTGTGTTCACAATCTCAATGCCGAGATTGTACTTCCGGCTAACCAAATCTTTGATCGCCACTGATCGATCGCCCAGGAGGATTGCTGCAATGTCGTTCTTCTTAGTGGCAAATGATGCGTAACCTTTCAGGTAGCGCATGAAGCCTTCGTAGGCTTTTGTGCTTTCGTAGAGACTCTTGTCTTTCCTTTCGGGGTCCGTAACCACTCCCAGAATCTCGATGCCGTCTCGGAAATCACCGACATCGTTTACCGGAACGCTTAGTAGCATGGGCAGGTTCGACTTCTCTGCCAGGAAATCGATTCGGATTGGCCTATCTTCGTTTACGCCCTTCAGGAACTGCTCAAGGAAGTCGTTGACGTTCTTCCACTGCTTCCTCTCGCTTTTGCTGGTCAGGCTAAACATTGCCTTGAGGTCGTTGCGGAGCGATTTGACACCAGGATGCACGATAGTGATACGAGGCATCACTTTCTTTTGTGCCTGCTGAGCTCGAGCCATCTGAGGCATCGAGATTACAAGCAGCAAACCGGTCAAAACGAAGTGAGAAATGTGTTTCACTACAGAGCTTCCTTTCGGGTGCCAACCAACTGTTTGGAATGGGCGGATTGGCAAAGAACCGATTTCCAGCGAATGCTGGCGGAGATTGAATGCAATTCTATGGAGCATCATCAAGATGTGTACGCGTTTAAATTAGTTCGACTCGACGACCATCGGTTGTCCAACGATGCGGGGTGGAGAGCCATATGGCGTTGAGATTGTCTTTGGAGATCAGGCAAACCCGCGAATTCTACAGCGACACGCAAAAGCAGGAAAGATTCACATGTTGCGCGGATGCCTAGCGGTTTGGGCTATCAACTCCAGAGACTGTGAAGGCTGGGGGGGCTAAACCGCCGTATGGAGCCCCGATCCTCCAATCGATCGTCCTGAACAGAATACGATTCTCACACGTCCCATTTACCCCAATACTCACAGATTACGCAGTGACTCAGAAGACTTATAGGCTCGCTGGGCCACAATCAGCATTGATTTTCTGTGTGCTGATTCCTCTGACACTGCGGAAGCGATGAACTGAGCGTGCGAACACAGATCGCCCGGTGCTGAGAACCTCCGCGGTTGTGACCAATTGACGGCAAGCAGCTGTGCCCCGGATTCGTCGATCCCCCACCGGGTTTACCCCGGTGGTTTACTGGCCTTTGCGCTACCTCGAACCTCAAACAGTACCGCAAAGGCCAACAAGCCACCGGCATGAAGCCGGTGGGGTAAGTTATTGACTATAGTCCGGTGTCACCAAGTAGTTCAGCCTCGCAAAACAGTGACCGTCGGGGAGCCGGTGGCCCCGAGGGGGAATCTGCTGACTCGGGGACGCTGTACCGACCGAGGTTGCTTCCAGCAGCCAGAGGGGCCAATGCAATCTCTGCCACACCGAAGCCAATGATGGTGTCGCTTCCAATCTCACCATCCGTCTCGTTGATCCCTTGAACCCCCTCGGTTGACCGTTCCCCCGATCGCGCTATGCTTCCACAGAGTGTTGATATAAGCTCTGCGAGCTACTCGACACTTGACGAATGTGCTGGCGTATCCAGCGTGGCACGAGACTATCGGGACGCCTGTTGGCGACCCACAACGGAGCAACCACATGACGGACCCACTCAGCAAACTCTCCGCCTACCAGCCAATGGCATCCAGTTATCAGCGTCAGCGCCAGATGACGATCGGCGATTTGCTGCTCGAGAACCGAATCATCTTTCTTGATGGGCCGATTCACGACGGCAGTGCCAACTTAATCGTGATGAAAATGCTGTTCCTGCAGTCAGAGAACCGACATCAGGACATCCATTTCTACATCAACTCGCCGGGCGGTTCGGTCACAGCCACACTGGCGATGTACGACATCATGCAGTTCGTTGAATGCGACGTTGCCACATACTGCGTTGGCCTCTCAGCCAGTGGTGGAGCGATTCTTGTTGCCGGAGGAACCGCGGGTAAGCGGTTCGCACTGCAGCACTCAAAGATGATGATTCACCAGCCGTGGGGCGAAGTCGGTGGTCAGGTGTCTGACATCGAAATCCA
Source organism: uncultured Planctomycetaceae bacterium (assembly GCA_964485095.1). GTDB lineage: Bacteria > Planctomycetota > Planctomycetia > Planctomycetales > Planctomycetaceae > CAYNWT01. Next base: position 69,639 of record CAZAIB010000008.1, read on the forward strand.
GGCCAAAGACATCATCGACACGCGCGAGTTGCTTAACGAACTTCTGGCAGGTCACACTGGCCAGGACGTGGAAACGATCGCGAAAGACACAGAACGCGACCGCTACCTGACTGCATTGGAAGCCAAAGAGTACGGTCTGGTCGACGAAGTTCTGACTCGAAACGAACCAAAGAAGGACAGCTAACCGATTCCCCGGAGTCCCTCGCGGTCTTCTTTGGGAACTGACCAGCCCCTACCAGCACACATCAGTTTGAACGGAACCACCTATGACGACCCTCGTACCATACGTCGTTGAAAAGAACGGTCGCGAAGAGCGATCGATGGACATCTACAGCCGGTTGCTGCGCGACCGCATCGTGATTCTTGGAACACAAGTCAACGACCAGGTCTCCAACAGCATCGTGGCACAGTTGTTGTTCCTGCAGTTTGACGATCCCAAGTCAGACATTCACTTCTACATCAACTCACCAGGCGGTTCGATTACTGCCGGCATGGCGATCTACGACACCATGCAGTACATCAGTTGCGACGTCGCAACTTACTGCATCGGTCAGGCTGCCAGCATGGGAGCTCACCTGCTTCTCGCGGGTGCACCTGGCAAGCGAAATTCGCTTCCAAACAGCCGTATCATGATTCACCAGCCTTTGGCCGGATACCGTGGTACAGCCACTGAACTGGACATCCACGCCAAGGAAGTCATTCGCATCAAGCGAAAAATGAACGAGCTAATGATCAAACATACGGGTCAGTCGCTTGAAAAGATTGAAGCGGACACCGATCGTGATAACTTCATGTCTCCGGAAGAGGCAAAAGAATATCGCATTATCGACAACGTCCTCGAAAAGCTGGACGCCCCACCAACATCCGGCGGGGATAGTTAACGGACTGAGGACGCTCGCGGAGCAAACCGTATGGCCCTGACAATCATGAAACGGATTCGCTTTTCGGCGGGTCACCGTCTGTACGGTCATGGCGGCAAGTGCGAGTACTTTCATGGTCACAATTACGTGGCCGAGTTCTACGTCTCATCAAGTGAAGACGAAGTCGATGATGTTGGTCGCATCATCGACTTCAAAGAACTCAAGACACGTCTCAAGACGTGGATTGATGACAACTGGGACCACGGCTTCCTGATTAACGAAGTCGACGAGAACGCCATCGAAGCGATTCAGGTCTCCAAGCCCAACAAGTACTACCTGCTACCGTACAACCCGACAGCAGAAAACATTGCTCGGTATCTGTTGGACAACGTCTGCCCCAAGGTTCTTGACGGAACCAACGCCACCGCGACGCGAGTTGTCATCTGGGAAACGCAGGATTCCTGCGCCGAAGCATCGCTGAACCGGAGTGTCCTGGACGAACTCGCAATCTCTTCGTCCGCCCGCATTGACATCGTTTAACGTCAATGCGACGGCGAACCAAGGTCGCGATCTTCTGCCTGCTCGGGCTTACCGTGGTCATCGGGTTCCTGACGTACGATAGATTCACTCGCGTGCTTCACTATCGCGAGTTCATGGCTCAACCCGGCATGGTTGAACAGTTGTCCGTCGAACCGCAACAGTTGACTCCGTCCATCAATGAACCCACAGCCCCGTTCGATCTTGGCTATGCGTCGCTGGAACTACCCACCGGCTGGGAGTTGGCGGAGACAAGTTTGCACTCGATTAAGTGGCCTGTCGTCAGGATTGAGAACAAAGAGTCGGGTGAGAAAGTGGTGGTATTCTGCGAGCCGCACTGCCGGTTATGTTAAAGGCCGGTCACGGGACCATCATCAACGTCAGTTCGGGCGCCGCGACCACAGCGCTGGAAGGATGGAGCCACTACTGTTCCTCAAAAGCCGCCGCTCTGATGCTCACTCGCATGGCGCATCTGGAGTATGGGCCGGACATCCGAACCATCGGGCTGAGTCCCGGCACGGTCGCAACAGATATGCAGATTCAAATCAAAGCGTCCGGCATCAATCCCGTCAGCCAGCTGGATCCAAACATTCATATCCCAACCGAATGGGTGGCCAAAGCAATTGCCTTCCTGACGACGGACGAAGCAGCGAAATTCTCAGGCGAAGACTTCTCATTGAAGACGGAAGAGGGCCGACGACTGGTTGGACTGTAAATTCCGCCTAAGATGCCAACGTGGACCCAGGGCTCGGCGGGCGAACCAACCAAGTAGTTGTGCGGTAAACCCAAAGGAATACGACCAGAGAGCCAACGTGGCCTCAACAGACGATTACCGGAACAGCAACTATGACTATCGCGTTTCTGACTCTGACTCTTGTCACCGCATGCGTCGCCGATGACTGGCCACAGATACTCGGGCCGAACCGAGACGGTGTTGTCACTGGCGAAACCTTGCCGGACGCGCTGCCTGCTGGTGGGTTCAAAACAAAGTGGCAACACAAGGTTGGTTCCGGATTCGCTGGCGCTTCCGTCGTCGGTGGCAGCGTGTTCCTCTTCCATCGAGTCGACAACAACGAAGTCCTGGAAGCTTTGGCAACCGCCGACGGCAAGCCACAGTGGAAACAGCAATTCCCCACAGACTTCCGCCCCGGTTTCACCAGCGATGGTGGTCCACGATGTGTTCCGATTGTCCACAAGGGCCGGGTCTATCTATTCGGTGCGACGGGCGGTTTGCGATGCGTGGATGCAAAGTCAGGAGACGTAGTTTGGAAACAAGACACTCACGAAACCCTCAGCGCGCCGGAAGGGTTCTTTGGAGCCGGCAGCACGCCGATCATCGAAGGTGATCGCATCATCGTGAACGTTGGCGGACGAAATGGCGCTTCCGTTGTGGCGTTCGCATTGAAAGATGGAGCCGAAATCTGGCGCTCCGTCGAAGACACCGCCAGCTACTCATCGCCCGTTGCAACAACGGTTAACGGAACGCGGCACCTGATTGTTGTGAGCCGCATGCAGACAAGCTCGCTGGATCCCACGACTGGCAAAGTGCGTTGGTCATTCCCATTCGGCAAGCGTGGCCCGACAGTCAACGGATCGAGCCCGGTTGTTCTTGGTGACAAACTGCTGCTCACTTCGAGCTATGGCATTGGAGCCACCTACAGGGCGATCGGCGATACGTCAGCGACGAAGATTTGGAGCGACACTGAATTGCTGGCATCGCAGTATGCGACTCCGGTGAAGGTTGGCGACTATCTTTACGCGGTCGATGGCCGCCAGGACTCTGGTCCCGGTTCCGCTTCCCTCATCTGTTTAGACGCAGCAAAACAGAAGGTTCTCTGGCGGCAGAAGAACCTCGATTACGGAACACCACTGGCCGTCGGAAACAAACTGCTGATTCTCACCCACACTGGCCAACTGATCGCCGTCGCCGCCAATCCCAGCAGCTACAAAGAACTGTGGCGCACAAAGATCCTAAACAACAGCGCGCGGGGGTACCGCTTGCCGGCCATCAGTGACGGCAAACTGTTTGTTCGCGACGACTCGGTTCTAAAGTGCATCGAGCTCGGCAACTAACGACACGCGGCCTGCTTTGAGAGTCACATGACCAAAGACGATAAATACGGCTTCGCTGGTGTGCTGCTTTGCGCGGCGGTGGGTTACTACGACGAAGCGTGGCGGCCGCTTTGGTTCGGAGCCGGGTTTGTGTTGGCGGCGTGGACGGTTTGGTCGCTCATGAAAACCAATTCGAATTAAGCAAGCGCGGCGGGTCGCCACAGTTGTTTTGGCAGCGTCATTGTTAGACGAATTTGCTCAGGCAAAGCATCAATCGGTTAGAGATTCGAACCAACTGCGGTACGTGAGGTCGCCTCGTGGACAGCGAAAATCCATATGCAGCACCAGACTCGCCGGGTAACGGCGTTGAAATTGATGTCGCTGGTTCCTACCTGATCGTCGGCCGACGCGCGCGATTGCCGAAGCGGTGTGTGTTTACGAATCAACCTACGGGCTGGGCCAGTTGGACTCGGCCGTCACTCAGATGGACGGGCTCGGGGGGCCGTGTGGTGGCTAAGACATGCGACCTTGTGCATGGCACCTGCTGGAAGCTCCGCTTGCAAATCTGGCAGCAAACCATCGGTGGTTTCCTGATCATCCTTGGTGCGATGACGTTGTTCGTCGCGGCGATCGGCAGCAATCTGGAAACGGCTCTTTGGAGCGGAGCGTTGCTCGCTGCGGGAGTCACCGTGGCATGGTGGGCCGGAGATCCACCAAAGCTAAAGGTCACCGACTACCAAGAGGGTCGGTTCTGGATCGAAGGTTGTTCGGCCGAGTTCCTCGAACAACTGGCCAGCGACCTTGGGCTCGCTACTTCGGCCGCTCTCTACGAATCAGCCGTTTCGCGCGAACGCGTCGATTGACTTTCGCTGACTTGCCCTTCGGCGTAGCGTTCAGCCGGAATTCGTGGTCCGCGTAGCACCTCGTCGGTGGCGGCTTCTATGCGTAGCAGCCGCTCGCCGATGACTTCGATGCGGTGTGACACTTCGTCGTTGGATTGTTCCATGCCACCGGACACCATATTGATGACACCAAGAAACAGCAGCATTTGGCCGAGTGTTGTGATAAGCCAGCCGGTCGGCGTGTAGTCTGAGTAGCCATTCAGGTAGCCGTACAGAACAACGACGGTGCCGATAGTGAGCGCAAGCACCCCGACATAAGCCAGCCACTGTCCTGTTGTCACAGCCCAGCTTGGTTGTTTGTGTGGAGCCATTTCAAAGTGCGGCCCGGCCAACTCTTTGCCATGTGGTCCATCGATGTGTCGATGTACCGCCCGCCGTTGGCCTCGAACACGATCAGTGGATACAGCAACATCACGCACTGCCGCTGGTCGATCGATACGGAGCGTGCGCTGGCTGGGTGTCTGCGTCGGACGGCGTTCGGGCTGAACGGATTCAGCCGCAGCATTGTGTTCGTGGCCCATGTGTTGGTCGCGGTTGCTCACAGTCTGCTGGCTCCGTGTTCGCGGGCGAGGGGCCTCTGATTCGGCCGCACCGGGTGGTGTGTTTTCTTCAATGTTGCCCATCGCTGATGGTCGCTTCTCCAAAGCACGTGCACGACTGCCGGGCAGTGGGCCGTAGGGGTCCATCATGCTTTTGGTCGACCAACGCTCCAGAATTTCTCTCGCATCTTTGGTTCGTTCTCGGATCCCATGCGCTTGCGCGATTTCAGATCCGCATGTTGCACACTGAACGCGGCCGGAATCAGGTGAAACCTCGGCAGCGACATCTGCTTTACAAGTGACACACCACATGATGGTGGTTCCGTTCGAACCGGAAGGAGAGTTTGACAACCGTGGAGAGAGACTGCCGCCCGGACGACCGTGAGAGTCATCAAGCGACTGCTCATCGTAGGGGCACTGGAAAATCGGCAGCAAGACGGGAATGCCATCCCGGCACTACTCAAACCCGGTCTTCGGCACTTTCTGCCGCGCATGGCGCCGATGCCCCGGATCCATCGGCAGATGGTGCCGAAAGCAACAGTTCGTTGGTCAGTTCGCGAAGCAGGACCGTTGCGTAGGTGCCTGAATTCAGTGAGAACTGCAGCCGCAGTCCCTCGGGTACGAACTGCCATTCCAGTTGTTCCGGCCATCGCAACAGCGGCCGCCGCGTGCCCATTGTGAGCTTCGGGTACCGCCCGAACGCATCATCGGGCAGCCCAAACATCTCAAAGACTTCGCGTTCCAGTTCGGCTGTCGGCCCGGTTGGCTTAGACATCTTCTTTCCGAAAATGGGACCGGTAATCACTAACTCGCCTGCATCCAGACGTTGCTGTTCAGCTCCGGCATCTTCAACTGTGAAGTGCGTCCGCCGGTCGCGGAACATTACAACGTCGCCAGCCTGAACGCGATCGACCGTTCCGGATTCAATCCGCCGACTCACAACGATATTGAACATTGCGCTTTGTAGTGCCGACAAACTAAGCCGAAACAACGACCGCCCGAACTCTTTCGTCATCGCGCTTCGGCTGCGTTGGCCAGTCAGTAGTTCCCAGCCCAGTCGAACCGTGTCGCCGCCGCCGAATCGCTGCGTTCCGAAGTAGTTTGCAAAACCGGTTTCCGATAGCCGCTGCAGTTTCGCTTCACACGCCACCTGATGTTCGCCAGTGATTTCTGAACGCAACAGAATGTCGAACCGGTTACCGCGCAGGTGTCCGGTTCGTAGTTTGTTGTTGTGGAGTTCGTGTTTAAGAACCTGAACGGCCGGCGTTTCCAGTTCACCAATCTTCTCCAGCCGCGAAGCGGGCACTGAGATAAACTGCCGGGTGACCGCTCTGCGATCTTTGTTGCCCGCGATGCCAATGTCACGCCCAGGAACATCCAACGTCCTGGCAATATGACCGCGCAACTGGTCTGTCGTTAGATCGCGTTTCTGGATCCACAAAAACAGATGCTCGCCCTCGCCACCGGGTTCATAGGACGGAATCTCATCGACGACGAAGTCTTCTGGTTCCTGCTTGAGATGGGCAGTACGGAGTGCGGGGGCTCCGGTTCTTCGCAGACAGCCGGCAAGGTTCGCGATCGTTTTGAAGTCAATCGGTGGAGTCATCGCAGTGCTTCTTATTTCTTCGACAGCGGTCGCTGCAGTACTTCACGTCGTCCCAGTCCTTCGCCCACTTCCGACGCCACTCAAATGGTCGGCGGCAAACGGGACAGACTTTGGCCGGTTGGTTCCCTCTACCATGCGGCATCAGCCTGAACTCTCGCCCGAATCCGCAACACCAAACTCACGCATCCAGCGTTCTACTTCGGCCGGTGCAAGTTGGCCGCCAAACTTCACCGCCTCCTCGACACTCATCGGTTTCCGATTGGCTTTCATTTGCCGAGCCGCCCGCTTTTCTAAACGTGCAAGCCACTCTTCGCTATCAATGAACCGGCAACGCCTGCGCTTGGCGGCACGTTGGATTCGATGATCACTGGACACAACGCGAACCTGTCGCGGTGAGTTATGGCCGCGAATCAGATCTTCGATAACCGTGTCCGCATCACCGCCCGGATCGGCGAACTCGACCGTGATACTGCGTACCTTGTACACCCGCTGCAAATGTGTCGGCGCGTTGATGGCATCGAACACGACATGCGTTCGTCGACATTCGACTTCGGTAAGTTCGTCGGCAATAAAGTGCAACAACCCTTCCCGCGCAGCTTGAAGTTCGCCCGGCCCGCCAAGGAATCGAGCCATCCCTGCGGCGTGCATGACGTTATAGCCATCAAGAATTAGAAACGGCTGAGCCACAGGGGCAACGGTCCGATGCAGCGGTATCCGGTGGGGCGGTGACTGACGTTGGTGACCGCTGAGCCGGTTGTGGGTTAAAGAGAGCTGTCTTTAACAGGTCTGAAACTGATGTGAAAGCTGGGGAACGCTACAATCAGGCTCGAATTGTTTGTAGGTGTCCCATGTGGGTGAGAAAGAGAATCGATATTGGCTGGCTGGACCTTGCGTTCGCCGTGCGCGGTTCGATCGCGGGAGGTGTGGCAGAAAGTGCTAAGGCGGACGTTGAGAATCACTGGTCCGGCGATTGGCTGGCCTGCTTTTCGGTTCGAACCAGTCTGGACTTGTTCCTTCAGGCAGCCAACTACGAGCGCGGCAGCGAGGTTTTGGTTTCCGCGGTCACAATTGCGGACATGGTCGGCATCATCGAAGAACACGGTTTGGTCGCCGTACCCATTGATGTGCAAACGGACGACATGTCGGTCAGCATCGACTCGCTAAAACCAGCCATCACCGAGAAGACCCGCCTGGTCCTGGTCGCTCACTTGTTCGGAACCATAGCGGACTTAACGCCCGTCATTGAAACCGCACACGAAGCCGGCCTGCTTGTCTTCGAAGACTGCGCACAGGCTTTTGACGGCGATCGATATCAGGGGCACCCGCTTTCCGACGTCGTGGCGTTCAGTTTCGGTCCAATCAAAAGCGCTACGGCTTTGGGCGGCGCGTTGGTACGAATCAATGACGAAGACTTAAGAACCCGCATGCGGGCGATTGAGGCCAAGTATCCGGTTCAACGGCGGTGGGTGTTTCTGAAACGCATCTTTAAGTACAGCGTACTGAAACTGTTGGGAACACGAACTGCGTTTCGATTGCTGGTGCTGGGTTGCGGCTTGTTTGGAAGAAAACTGGATGACGTGTTGAGCCAGTCGGTTCGGAATTTTGCTGGCGGCAGTCTGTTCACGCGGCTCCGACATCGTCCCAGCGTTCCGTTGCTGCGATTGCTAGAACGCCGGTTCAAACAGTTCGATATGGTCCGACATGATCGACGATGCCAGTCGGGACAGCTTGTACTTCAAGAACTTGGCCCACTGATCCACTGTCCTGGCGGCCGCGCGGCGCGGCATTCGTTTTGGGTGTTTGTGGTCGAATCGCCGCAGTCTGCGATTCTGGTTTCAGCTTTGCGCACGGCGGGCTTTGACGCGACGACGGTCAGTCAACTTCGAGTCCTCATGCCTGGTTCCAGCCTCCGCGAAATTCCGGTAGCGGCCGAAGCGATGGTTCCGCGTATGATCTTCCTGCCCTACTACCCGGAGATGCCGGACGCAGAACTGATTCGCATGGCCGATGTCATCCGTCACTTCGTCGCATCGGACTCCAACAATTCCAGTTCGATACACGCGCACGAGCATTCGGATACCGCGGCCACAGGAGAGACAGCCAGTCATGCCAGATGAAATTCGGTTCGGTATTCTGGGAACAGCCCGCATCGCTGAGAAAGTTGTCGCGGCAATGCACGGCGCACCTAGCGCCCGCGCGGCTGTGATTGGCAGTCGCGATCTGGCCCGCGCGCAGGCTTGGGCTGACCAGCACAATGTCGAACGCTCGGCGGGTTCGTACCAGGCGGTGTTGGACGATCCTGATATCGATGCGGTTTACATTCCGTTGCCACCGTCAATGCACGCCGAGTGGACCGAACGCGCAGCTGCCGCAGGAAAGCACGTATTGTGTGAAAAACCGCTGGCGGGGAACCTGGCCGAAGCCCAACGCATGGTCGATGCGTGCGACAAGCACGGCGTTCAATTCATGGACGGCGTGATGTGGCTACACCACCCGCGCGAAGCTGACATGCGTTCGGTTTTGGAGAACGGCGAACTGGGAGAGCTGAAGCACATGTCGTCAGCCTTCACGTTTCGCTGGCCCACGATTCCTGACGATGACTTCCGCACGAAGCGTGAGTATGGTGGCGGTTCGCTTTTGGATCTGGGTTGGTACTGCGTCGGAGCGGCGTTGTGGGCGTTTGGGGAAATGCCGCATCGCGTTTTCGGTTCGGCCGAACTTCGCAACGACACGGACATGCACTTCAACGGGCTGATGTGGTTCTCCGGCAATCGAACCGCTTCGCTGAATTGCGGTTTTGATACGGTGATGCGGCGGTGGTTTGAGATCGCCGGCACGGAGAAGTCGCTGGTGTGTGACGACTTCACACGGCCGTGGAAGGTAGAGAAGCCGCGGTTCTGGATCCATCAATCCGATGGGAGCGCGGACGAACGAACCTCGGACACGCCGATTCAGGAAACGGCCATGGTACAGGCATTCTGTGAGTCTGTGCTTAGCGGGCAACTGCGTTCTGACTGGCCTGAACGAGCCCTACAAACGCAGCAGATCTGTGCAGCATTGGACGAATCGGCGCGAATTGGACAGCCGGTTGATTTGTCGTAAACAAAGCAGAGCGCGGGACTTGAGACTCATATTGCGGCCATTTTGACGTCAGGCATAAACTGCCGGTCCCTTCATCGTCGTTTGATACGGCACGAACCATCGGTTCAGACACCCCTTCCCGCCGCGGTCCGCGGATACCAATGTTCCAACGTCCCTCGCAGTCCATCGCTTTTCTTTGCGCAGTCAGCGTTCTGTCGCTGGTCGGCTGCCGGTCTGCCTTCCGGTCGCATGGCAGCGATGCGATTACGGCCACGGATCCGTTTCTGGAAGAGGACGACATCGAACTGGTTTCCAATGACCAGCGTAAGCGATTGGCAGAAGCAACTCAGGCCGGTAGTTTCGCGAACGAGCTGAACCAACTTGATAAGTCGGCACGAGAAGCGGCGTCCGATTTCGGAGAAGAATTCGTCTCCGAACTTGATGAGGGTTTTGGGACCGCAAAGTCAAAGCTGAATCAGGTGCAAGATCAGGCGATCTCCGCGGTCGATGTCGCTTTGTTTGAAGACTCTCCGAAGACGGATGAGCCAACTAAACCGGCCGGGCGGACACCGGATGAAATTATCCAGTCGGCCTTTCAGGCTATGGTTCCACCCGATCCAGGCCCGGAACCAACCCAACCGGCGACCCGTTCACGAAGCGTAAATTCCGGGCTCGGTTCGGCGTCTCCCTGGGGATCGCTGCCGGCTGACGTTCCGACTCGAGGTGTGGAACTGTCATTTGAAGATGGCGACGACGGCGAGCGTGAGAATATCGGTTCGAACGATTTCCCAATCGACCTGGACAACTTCGTCGGTGACTCAATCACGCCAATGCCCCCTGCTCCACCAGCAACTGGCACCGGAACACTCAGCGATCCGGGCCGGGCTCAAAACGATAGTTGGGGCAGTCGGTTCCGGCGCGGTCGCTTAAACATCTTTGGCAACGAAGGCCGAACCGAAGAGCCACCAGTACCTGCCGCACCTGTCCCGGTTCCCGAACCAACGGAAAAACGCGATCGTAGTTCCATCCGAGATCGCTTCTCGCGACTTGGAGCCCGCTTTGGGCTTAGCGACGACGATGAACAAGAAGAGGCTCCATCAGTAGTCAGCACACCGACATCTCGGCCGCCTCGAGACTGTATCGACGAACTGATCTCCAGCACGCAAGCGCGGCTGCAGGACGTCAACTACACAGCGTTGAACCCGGTTCAGAAGGAAATCTACCTGCGGGATCACGTGAACCTGCGGCTGTTCTATCTGGCCAACAATCAAAACGAACGCGCGTTGGATGCGATTCCCAGTATTCCGCCAGCCGAACAGGAGTTCTGGCAGCAGATGTTCTGGTCGCTGTCGCAGTACCGCAACTCAGATGCAATCCCAGACAAGACCGAACGGATTACTCAGACCGTCAGTCAACTTCGGACTGCCCTGCAACGTCTGCAGGAAACCGCGCGACTTCAGTTGCGGAACGTCAGCTTCTGTCGCCACATTTACGGCTACGGCAGCTACGATCGGTTCGACAAAGATGTCTTCAAGCCGGGCGATCCGGTTCTCGTGTATGCCGAGATCGAAAACTTCCGCAGCGAACCCACAACAGCCGGCCAATACAGAACCTTACTGCGTTCGACGTTGCAAATCCTGCCAGAGAATGGAGCTGGCAAGCCACTGGATAGCGTGACGCTGCGACCCGTCGAAGACGTCTGCCGGAACGCTCGCCGCGACTACTTCAACAGTTACGAGTTCACGATCCCGAACGACATCAGTTCCGGTCGCTACGTGCTCGAGATTACTGTCGACGACAAGCTGTCGGGAAAAAGCACGAAGCAGTCGGTTCTGTTTTCGGTGCCGTAGGACATGGACTCTGCTGAACCCGCGTCTCCAGGCTGGCCAGTCAATGTGTGCGGTCGTTCCGCCTGTGTCGTCGCTCCGAGGCTGTAAAAAATGGGTGGCCGGGGTTGGAGCGAGGCACGAGTGAAACCCCGGAACGCGTCTCGCGTGTTGTTCTGGTTCTGCTATTCGTCGGAATAGCCAGCCCGCATCACTCCCGTGTCATCGCTGCCCGACTTCATGAATGCAGGATCGATTGGGATCGGCGGCAGCGACTTGACCTTCTTTGGCTCCGGCGGCTTGTTCGATTTCGACTTCGCCATGATGGCCATCGCTTCCTGCTCTGAAAGAGGTCCATCATCAGCAGCAATCTGTCGGCCCGAACAACCTGTAAAAAGACTGGCTGCCATAGTCAAAGCCAGGCACGTTCCGATCCAGTGCATCCATTTCTTACGCATGTTGTCTCCAGTTTACTCCGGAATAACCAGTCCCTGAATTCGCGCGACTGAGAGCCAGAGTTGGCGTCTGGCTTCGACAAGTGCCAACGCGGTGTCGAAATATGAACGTTGGGCGGTGAGCAACGTTTGGTAGGTCGCCTCGCCAACCTTGTATGATTCCTGAGTGATTTTCAGGTTGTCTTTTGCCAGTGGCAGCACGCGTGATTCGTAGGACGCGACCTTTTGTTGAGCCACGTCGTACTGCTGGAACGCTTTTTGGATTCGGCCACGCAGGTTCAACAGAAGTTCTTCCAGCGCGAACCGAGCGCGACGTGAGTCGGCTTCGGCGGCCTGGATGTTTCCTGTGTTGGCATCGTTCTTTGGAATCTGCCAGCTGACCTGGAAGTTGCCGATCGTGTGGTTGGTGGCATCGTCGTACATCAACCCGACCTGCGCGTTGACGTCCGGGATCGGTTCAGCCACTTCGCGTTCGACCTTCCACTTCGTACGTTCGATCTCAGCGCGGGCGGATTCCAGTTCGGGACTTTCAGCGTCCAGCCACGATCGAACTTCTTCGACAGAGAGCCGCGGAACCGTTGCCAGGATGTCGCCCTGAATCACGCTGCAATCCATGTCGGGAGTCGAAACGGCAATAGCCAGCAACCGTTCGACGCGAGCCTGCGACGCGGCCGCGTTGTCTAATCTTAGTTCAGACCGCTGGAGTTCGATCTTCGCCTGGAGAACCTCGTTGCGTGAGATTTCACCTGCTTCGAATAGTTCTTCAACGGCGCGGAGGTTCCGTCCTGCGATGTCGAAAATCAGCTTGCTTATTTCACGAACACGTCGCGTGGCCAACAGGTTGTAGTACCGCTGGCGAACCAAACTGGCGATACGGTAGCGTTCGACCTGGAATTGCCAGTCACGTCGTTTGGCTTCCCAGCCTGCGACTTCGCCGGCGAGTTCCAACTTGTTGCCGCGGATCCATGTCTGCGACCAGAACACGCCGTGTTGCCCTAACGCTCCATCGTTGCCGACTTCCTGACCCTGATAGCCGATAGTTGGGTTGGGGCGCCGGGTTGCCTGGAACTGCAGGCCCTGCGCCTGTTCCACGGTGGCCGCCAGTTTCCGCAAAGCCGGGCTGCTGGCATGAGCGATCTCAATCAGAGCTGGCAGATCAGTGATGACTTCCGCTTGATCACCGGTCGCAGATTTCGGTTCCAGCGGGAACAGATCTGATTGGACCGTGGTATCGTCAGACGGTTCGAACCCATCCTCCTTCGGTTCGTCTCCTTCGTCCTGTGCCGCATCACTGACGTCCCATCTGGCGGTATCACCGGGCGGCGCTGGAGCGCGATCTTTGAATCGTGGAGCGGCGACTTCTTTGACCGATTGCCACGTGATCGGCGAAATCCGCAACGGCCGATTCTCCTGCGCAGAACACCAGCACCACGGAGCGATGGTCAGCATCGCGACGAGTAAACCGGCGGCTGTGATGTGGAGACAACGAATCATCTGTGTGCGGAAGTTCCCCGTTCGCTGGTCCGGACGGAACAGTCGATATCGCACGTATCGGCGGCTTCCAGGCCGGCCAGCGTAACCGTGGGGACCGGGACAACCGGAATCCGCATTTCATTTGGTCGAACCGCTATAATCGGAACAGCTTCACACGCGGAAACTTAACCGCCTTCGATCTCAAACACACACCGGAGAAATTTGCCGATGCAACGCGTGATTCAATCGCTTAAAGCGGGCTGGATCTGGCTGTTGCTGGGCGCGATGGCGGGGGCCTTCATCCCGGCTAACGGCATTCGCGGCGTGCTCATGGACTTGCCTGGATTGGCGTCCAAAGAAGCAGAACCACAACCCGCCGCAGACGAAGCCGCCCGCGACGATCATCACAATCACATTCCGTTGTCCGATGTGGCTCAGCGGAACCTTGGTCTTCGAACCGGCAAAGTGAAAGCCGCTCCCTACACGCGGACGATTCAAATTCCTGGAACCGTTCGCGAACGACCCGCGCTAAGCGACCTTGCGATTTCGAGCCGCGTCAAAGGAGTCGTGACTCACATCTACACGACACCGGGCCAGGCTGTGAGCATTGGCAAGCCACTGTTCCGCATCCGTCTGACCGGCGACGGGCTGGCCAGTGCTCAGGCGGAACTGTTGGATTCGCTGCAACGAATCGAATTGGCCGATCGAGAGATCAATCGATTGCAAAGCGCTTCACGGTCTGGCGGTGTCGCGGCCAACAAGATGGTGAAGCTTAAGGCCGACCGCGACATGTACATGCTGCAGAAAAAGAATCGCGAACAAAGTCTGATGATTCGTGGGCTGACCGCCGAACAGGTCGCGGAAATTTCCAAGTCGAAACAGTTCGTCCGATTCGTGGAAGTTGGTATGCCGTCGGCTGTGGAAGATTCGGCTCCGGAAACAAACAATGAATCGTTTGCGGACGGTTTGAACTTTACCATCGAAGACCTGCATGTTCATCTTGGTAAGGCTGTCAACGCTGGCGACGAACTGTGCGACGTGGCCTACCACACGAACCTGTACTTCGAAGGTCAGGCGTTTGAGAAAGACGTCGAAACCATTCTCGCGATCGCGCAGGATGGCCGACCTGTTGGTATTGAGTTCGCCGAGGGTGACAGCCACACACACCTAGATGGCTTAAAGGTGCTGTATGTTGACAACCATGTGGACCCGGAAACCCAAACGTTCCGGTTCTACATGTCAATTGAAAACGAGGTCCTGGGCGACGTCCGCGACGGAGATGCTGTGTTCCGATCGTGGCGGTTCAAACCGGGACAGCGTGGACATGTTTTGCTTCCGGTCGAGCAAATGGAGGGGCACTATCCATTGCCTCGCGAAGCGGTACTGATTGAAGGCCCTGAAGCATTTGTGTTTCGTGAACTTGACGATGACGCTCACAGCCATGGCCCTGACGACGCGCACGACCACGACGTGCACATGAGAGAGTTCGAACCGGTTCCCGTGCAAATTGTCTTCCAAAACGAAGACGTTGTCGTCGTTGCGTCCGGCGGCGAGCTTAAGTCGGGGCAGAAGATCGCAATGAACCGCGCGTACGATCTGCAACTGGCGCTGAAGTCCGGTGATGGTTCTTCCGGGCATGCTCACCACGGACACGCGCACTAGCTGACACAGACCAGGCAACCCCAGTGATTCCCAACGGATCCACTCCAGCTAATCGGCACGCTCGTTAATGCTTAACGCTCTCATCCGCTTTGCTCTCAAGAACCGACTGATCATCGTCGGCCTTGCGCTGGGCGTCATCGTGTGCGGAAGCTTTGTTGCGCGGGATCTTTCAATTGATGTTCTTCCCGACCTCACTCGGCCCAGAGTGGTGATTATCGCGGAATGCCCCGGTATGGCTCCGGAAGAGGTCGAAACGCTGGTGACGTTGCCGATTGAATCGGCCGTGAATGGAGCCAACGGAGTCGAAGCGGTTCGCAGTAATTCCGACATTGGCCTGGCGGTTATCTACGTCGAATTCGATTGGGATGCAGACATCTACGTCGCTCGCCAAATTGTGCAGGAACGGTTGGCGACCGTCGCCGCTGAGATGCCCGAAGGAATCTCACCGCAGATTGGTCCGATCTCGTCGCTGCTCGGCCAGATCATGATTGTCGGCATGTGGAGCGAAGACGGTTCGACCAGCGATCTTGAGTTAAGAACCGAAGCGGATTGGTCGGTTCGAAAGCGGTTGCTGGCCATCCCCGGCGTGTCCCAGGTCATCACGATGGGCGGGCAACGAAAGCAGTATCAGGTTCTTGTGAATCCACACGAGATGCACCGCTACGACGTGACCCTTCAGGATATTGAAAAGGCACTTGCCAGCGGCAACCTGAACGTGACCGGCGGCTACCTAAATGATGAATCGCGGGAGCTGCTGGTTCGCGGACTTGGCCGTGTCACGAATGCTGCCGACATCGAAACGATGGTTGTGAAGTCGGGGACTGCTCGAGCGGTGCTGGTGAACGATGTGGCTCGCGTTGTCGAACGCGGACAGGTCAAACGAGGCGATTCGTCGGTGAATGGACACACGGCCGTTGTCCTGACGATTCAAAAACAGCCGACGGCCGATACGCGTGAACTCACAGATCAAATCGTCGCTGCACTGGACGACATGCGTCCTTCGTTTTCAAAAGATGTGCAACTACAGGCCACCTACGTTCAGCGTGAGTTCATCGATCACAGCGTCTACAACGTGATCGAAGCCGTCCAGGTGGGAGCAATCCTGGTTGTAGTCATTCTGTTTCTGTTCCTGCTGAACTTCCGCACGACATTCATCACGCTCACCGCGATTCCACTTTCAATCCTGACCACAGCACTGGTTTTTCGAGCGTTCGGACTGTCCATCAACGTGATGACTTTGGGCGGCCTGGCCGTCGCACTGGGAGAACTGGTTGACGATGCAATCGTGGACGTTGAGAACATCTTCCGCCGTCTCCGCGAGAACGCTCAACTGACAAAACCACGCGCCGCGCTGAAGGTAATTTACGAAGCCAGTCGGGAGGTTCGCGGTGCGATTGTGATGAGCACAATCATGGTCATTCTGGTGTTCGCTCCGCTGTTTGGTTTGTCGGGAATGCAGGGAAGGATGTTCCAGCCGCTTGGTGTGGCGTACATCGTTTCGATTCTGGCTTCGACGTTGGTGTCGCTGACTGTGACGCCGGTTTTGTCGTACTTTCTACTGTCGAAGATGGGTGCCGATCCAGCGCCCCGTAAAGGCATTGTCGCCCGCGTGATGGGTATCGCATTCGCACCCCTGTCCTATTTGTCAAAGAAGTTTGGCAACGGAAAACGCAGCGGTGATGGGATTGTTCTGCGAATGACGCGGGCAATATTCTCACCGCTGATTCGGTTCAGCATGAGCGGACAAGGTTTCGCGCTGGTGGCAATCTGCAGCACGCTTGCCCTGGCAGCCAGTATCTTTATTTCGATGAACCTCGGCGTTGACCTGATTCCAAAGTTCGACGAAGGCGCGCTGCAGGTCAATTTGTTTCTGCCGCTGGGAACGTCGTTGGATAAGTCGCGGCAGTTCGGCCGGATGGCCGACAAACGATTGGCCAAACTGGTCGCCAGCAAAGACAACCCCAACGGCCCCCTTCGATCGTACACCGCGCGAACGGGGCGAGCGGAATTAGACGAACACGTCATGGGCGTGAACACGACCGAGTACATTCTGTCACTGAATCCCGACTCCGGCATGAGCCGCGCGGGGCTCATTAAGTTGGTTACTGATGAGATGAACCAACTGCCGGGCGTCGAATCTGAAGTCGAACAACCGATCGCCCATCTGCTAAGCCACATGCTGTCCGGTGTGACGGCGCAAATTGCCGTTAAGCTTTACGGTGACGACCTGGACGTGCTTAGGCGGAAGGCTCGAGAAATCGAAGGTGCCATCGAAGACATCGACGGCATCGCCGATCCGGTTGTCGATCAGCAGCAGATTATCCCACAACTTCGAATCGAGATGCGGCGAGACAAGCTGGCGTTCTATGGAATCTCATCTGAGTACGTAAACCGGTTCGTCGAAACCGCGATGAACGGCCGAAACGTGACTAAGGTTCTGCAGGATCAACGCGTGTTTGATGTCGTCGTACGACTAGACGATCCGTTCCGAGAAGACGTGGTCAACCTGAACCGCACTCCCATCGAACTGCCCGATGGCGGTCGCGTTCCCTTGTCGGCCGTTGCAAGAATTTACAAAGGCGGAGGTCCCAACAAGATTAGTCGCGAAAACGCGCGGCGGTACATTGTGGTTCGAGTGAACACAGAAGAACGCGACCTTGGCAGCGCGGTGGAAGAGATTCGCCAGCGTGTGGCCTCTGAAGTTAAACTTCCGCCGGGCTATTTCGTGGAATACCAGGGACAATTTGAAGCTCAACAACAGGCAACACGTCGCATCCTAATCCTCAGCGCCATTGCTCTGGCTGGCGTATTTGTGGTGCTGTATTCCGTGTTCCCATCGACCAACATCGTGCTGCAGATTCTGGTTTCGATTCCGATCGCCTTCATCGGCGGTGTGGTGGCGGTGATGGTGACGGGGCAGTCAGTCTCAGTGCCGACGATGGTCGGATTCATTTCGCTGGGCGGCATTGCAGCCCGCAACGGGCTGTTGCTGACATCGACATACGCCGGGCTACACGACGAACTTGGCTTCAAGAAAGAAATGATTCTGCACGGCAGCCTGGAACGGCTCGCCCCCGTACTCATGACCGCGCTGACAACCGGCATTGGCCTGGTTCCGCTGGTCATTGGTGGCCACCTACCGGGGAAAGAGATTCTGTTCCCGGTCGCGACGGTTGTCGTGGGCGGCCTGATTAGCTGCACGTTCGGTGAGTTCCTGCTGCGTCCCGGCCTGTTTTGGTTCGCAACCAACAGAGACAAGTTCGCTGCAATGGTGGCCGCTCAGGAAGACGAACAACCGTAACGGCAAAATGAATTCACGCCAAACTTCGATCAGCCTTCAGCCGTTCTAACGACCGCTGCGATCTCCGTCCCTTGAACGACCAAGGTCAGAGGAACTGCCTCGGTCTCCACTCCAGCTGCGTCCGCGGGATGACCCGCGATCTGAACCGCCACGGTCCGTACGACCTCGGTCAGAACTGCCTCGATCGCCCCAGCTACGGCCGCGATCTGATGTTCCTCTGCCGGAAGAATCGCGATCGGTGCCCCGTCCGCGCGAGGAAGTACGGGATGAACTGCTACTGCTGTCAGAAGAACCAGACAGTCTTAGTCGGGATGATGAAGAACCGCCGCCTCGACGACTGGAAGATGAAGAACTGGACGACACGGCGAGTCGGTCGCGATTGAACGCAACACTCGGCTCGTCACCCTTGAGTTCCTTAGGAGCCAGAAATCCATCTTCGTTCGCATCCATTTCGAAGAAGGCGGCCATCTCACTGCGTTCCCACGCAGCCCATTCAAACAAAGCAATCTGCCCGTCTTCATCAGCGTCACGTTCGACGTACTCTTTCGGCAGCTGTGGAGCAAACTTCTCGCGTTTCCGCTGTTGGAAGACGGTGCTGCCCGTTGAAGTCTTCGACTTTGCTTCTCGTTCGCGGTCTTCATTCCGTTCGTTCAAGCGTTCCTGGAAACGAGCCGTCGCTTTTTCGCTGAAGTCCTTAACAGAAATTGATGTGACGCCCGCAAGCCCCATGCGGTCTCTCATCGACTGGGGGAATCGGCTCATTTCCTCTTCGCTAATCGTGCCGTCACCATCTCGATCCATCATGCCGCTCATACGACTGGCCATTTGAGACATATCAAAGCCACCACGGCCGCCGCTCGTTCCACCACGACCACCGCCTGTTCCGCGACCGCCACTGGTTCCACCACGAGCACCGCCTGCGTCACGACCGCCCCGGCCTTGTGGACCTCCACCCGCTGCGCCACCGCGGCCTCCAAAACCACCAGCGCGACCACCTAAACCGCCGCCGGCACGACCTCCTCCACCAGCGCGGCCACCGAAACCACCGGCGCGGCCACCACGATCGCCACCGCCAGCGCGTCCACCACGGCCACCAAGCCCGCGAGCTTCGCCACCGCCACGACCTCGGCCACCGGCTTGTCCGCCGCCACCTTCACCGCCTCGACCACGTCGCCCACCGCCACCACGCTGGGCCTGAGCGTCGGAGACGCACAGAAAGACCGCCAAGGTCAGACCGAGTAGTGTTTTCGAGACGTTTTGCATGGTGGAGCTCGTTTTGGAATAGCGTCATGGGAAGAACCCCAAAGCACATGTACGGTTCCGGTACATCTAGCCAGATTCCACCGGCATTGAGCCCATGAAGCAAAAAATGCCGCAAATCGGAAGGATCCGCTGGATTCCAGCCATCAGGGGCTGAGCTGTCTTGGCTGGCCCAGTCGTGCGCTTTCACCCTGCCAATGATGCCTACCTGCGAGCTCACCAACGGCCTGGCGAGGTCGCACGGCTGCCGCGCCTGGCTACTTCACGAACACACGCAGCCGTTTTGTTGAGTAGCTACCGCCGCTTCGAGTAAACGTCCAATCACGATGCTGGCCGGGGCTATTGCCGATGCCAATATCAGAGCCGCTGCCGCCTTGCCGCCAATGATTGATCGCGAAGATCGTTTGCTTTGCTTTGCGGTTGTGCACCTGCATTGAACCATAACCATCGACGGGCGGACCGGGCTCGTCACCAAAGTCAAACCGGTTGTTGTCGGCGCCGGCGACGCTGTGCCCATTGCCGGGACCGTAATTGTTGGGCCAAAACTCAATATTGCCACTGCCGATGCTGGTTCCTGTGCTCACACCTTCCACGTTCGAAAAGACATCCATCGACTCAACGTTCTGCTGGAAGTTCGCTTTTGATGCCGCCGTGGGAACGCCAATCTTTGTGGCGTCTTTGGTAAACGCTTTCATGGTGACAAACACCTGCTGCGGCGTTCCACTCGCCGACTGAAGTTCGACCAGGTACCCGATGCGATCGAATGCCCCGACGGAGCCGCTGTTGTCGGCATCGTATTGGATCGTCGCTCCCAAGTTATTCAGGTTCAGGTCATAGACAAGCTTGTAGTCCTTCGCGCCGGGAATCATGTTGAAGAATTCAGGCACATCGCCGCCCCGGCACGCTCCAACGGGCAGACCGGTTCCGCCCATCAGGTTTGGTTCGGCCAGCTTGTCCCATGCGAACCGGAACGCAGTTGGCGTTTTGACTTTGTCTGAACTCAAAACCACTTTGTCACCTTCAACACTGGCAACAGCTGGCTGAAAACCGCCAGAGTTCGGCCCGATGATTTCAAAGTGCGAGACGGGTTTACCATCGCGAGTCTTCAAGCCGCCGCCCGCATCTTTAAACGTCACAACCAGGCTTGCTCCATCAACGGCAAGGTTCGACATCTCCGGACTGTTCGCAACTACGTCCGCCTTCCCGTAGTCATACTTCAAAGCCAGGTTCGCCAGCCTTGCACCGACGTCCTGCTTGTTTGGCGGGTGGATGTCTCGCAAAGTGGCAATGTCGTTAATCACAACCATGGCAGTGTTGGGTAATTCCTGAACCTTGGCCTGAGCCTCCCAGAACTTCGCGAGGATGGTCTTGTCTTCATTGCCGTACTGAAACGGAGCGATTTGGATGTAGTAGAACGGGAAGTCGCCCTGGCCCCACAATTCCCGCCAGCCGTTGATGAGAGCCTTCTTCTTCTCGTAATACAGCATGCCTTCGTTATGGTTCGACTCACCCTGATACCAGATGGCTCCACGCATTGGAAAACCAACCAAAGCATGAATCATTCCGTTGTACAACATCGTCGGATCCTGATGACTCTTGAACGGAGTCAGTTCGCCAGGATACGCGGGGCTTGGTTCCAGATCGCCATCGGTGTCCATGGCAGTTCTGGCCTTTGCCAGCCAGTCGCGAATCGCGCCAATGTGTTTCGCGAGCCGTTGCTTGTACTCAGGAGTGCCTGGAGTTCGACCGACCACAGACGCATAGATGCCCTGCAGTGCCTCAACCTTTTTGAACCCCACCGGCGGCGTCCACGGTTCGACTCGCGTTCCGCCCCATGACGAATTGATCAAGCCAACTGGCACATTCAGTTCTTTGTGCAGCTTGCGAGCCATAAAGTAGCCGCACGCCGTGAAGTTTGCGGCGGTGTTTGGCGAACACACCTGCCACTGTGTTTCTATGTTGTCTTGCGGTGTCGTTTTGGGAACGCGAGGAACCTTCATGTGGCGGATCATTGGGTAGTCCGCCGCCGCAATTTCTTCCTTTGAATTCGTACTGCGCTGTACCGTCCATTCCATGTTGGACTGACCTGAACACAGCCAGACTTCACCAATCAGCACGTCTTTGATCTCGATGGTGTTGCTGGCTTTGATGGTCAGTGTCAGAGCCGTTTTGCCGGCGTTCATCGCGGGCAGTTCGACGTTCCACTTTCCGTCGTTGTCGGCTTCCGTTTCTGCGGTGTTACCGCCGATGGAAACTTTGACCGCCTCACCAGCATCAGCCCAGCCCCAGACTTTGATCTTCATCTTCTGCTGCAAGACCATGTGGTCAGAGAAGAAGTTCGGCAGCTTGACTTCGGCATGGCAATCAGCAGCGATAAAAATCGCCAGCACCGCAGCAATGGATCGGAAACGCAGCAGGGAGTGAATCATGGTCGGCCACTTGGGAGGGAGGTTTCGGAGGGAATAGCCCGTGCGGGCGCAACTCATTCTGCTCAGCGCACGAACGATGTTCAACCAGCAGGTGAAATCAGGTGCCGCCGTGAATCTCGCAAGAGTCGCGACATTTGCGTTCGGACGCTACTGGCTAAGCGACTGAAGTATCTCGCCAGCAGACCGATCGAACTGCCCGCGGCTCACCGTTTCGAACCCCGCCGCAGACGCTGCTTCAAATAACTCCGTCCGAACATGCGGACCAAACGCCAGCAGTTTCAACCCGTCCGGCGCGGCTGCCGCAATCGAACCGGGCGATGCGCCCGGATGGTTCATATCCAGAACCACACCCGTGCACAATTCGTTGCCAAGCTGCTCCAGTGTCGCGGACGAATCCAAGACAACTTTGATGCCAGCTTGCGCCGCGGCGCCGGTAATCTTGCTGCCGAAGAACAGATCGTTGCAGATCAGCAGTACAAACGGTTCGGACACAGTATTCACGAACCGGGTTCCGAGCGATGAAAGTGCACGTTCTTCCAGGAACCGTTAACGCGTTCCCAGACGCGAGTCTCTTCAAACACCGCCGTCCGAGCTCCCAGCGAATCCGTGAGTTGCACAACGCGTCCGTACGTAATGACAGCTGCGTCCTTGAGCACTCGAACCTGCGGAGAAGTCAAAGTCGACTGTCGCTTCGTGCTGGTATGGAGTTCGAAATAGAACTGATGAAAGTCCAACCCTTCCACCAACTGCCCCCGTGCCTCGGGTTCGAACGCCGTCAAGGTTCCGTCGCACAGCTCGCAGTACGTGTTCCAGTCCTGATGGTCAATGGCTGTTAATAGCCGCGACGTCAGTGCGACGATTTCTTCTTCGGTGCCATTGGGAGAAGGTGGGACCGGTTTTATGGAACCCTGACCGGATTCCGGGGACGCCCGCAGCGTGACTTCAAAGAAGCCCGGTTCGCCATCCCTGCCAATCTTCGTGACGAATAAACCGCGTTCGCGAAGCCGATTCACCGCGTCCGGTTCATCCGCACACTCAATTTCCCCGACCTGCTCAAGGCCCGATTTGTCCAGGGCCTCGTAATTAAACTTCTGCATCATGTTTCTCCTGCCCTACGGATACCGAAGAAACACACCAGACGCAACCGCTCGGATGTGGATATCCGAATTGGGACAGCACACTGTCGGCCGCGCACACAGCGTCCGTTTAACGTCTCGCCCTGACACTCCCCGACGCTGCAGTGCAATCGCGGCGTACGATTGCAGCTTGTAGACTGCAACCAGATTGACGAACCGACACGCAGATTCGGCTTAATGACGTGGTTTGAATTCGGTACGCAAAGTGCAATCCATCTGCCCACACAAGATCGGGTGTTTCGTGACGTTTTGCTCCGCCTCTGACTCTTGAAGTGACCGCGGATGCTTCACTCGCCTTTCAGTAACGAGCCAACCTATGAAATTTCACTGCACGTACTGCGGACACTCAATCCACGCCGTTGGCCCTGCCGGAACGGGCATGACATGTTCCGGATGTGAGGCTCAGGTTACTGTTCCTGAATTCAAGACTGAGCGCGCTGTTAGCCGGCCGCCAAAGCCAGTCCCCGCAAAGCTGGTCCCGAGAACTTCGGTACTGCGCCGGGTGTTTCTATTCAGTCTTGTAGGTTGCTTTGCCATTGGAGCTGTGACTGGCATCTTTGTTCTTCAATCCCAGGAACTGGGCGAACTCCAGGCAAGAGTTCTCATCACGACACTCTCACTGGGGTTCTACAGCATCACCGGGTTGTGTTGCGCGGCACTTGGTGAAAGGAACCAGTTCGGCGCGTTCGCGAAACTCGGGATTGCTGCGTCAGCGCTGGGCGCGGTGTTCGCTGTGCTAAACAACTGGGGGATCATCACCGGCATAGCGACGACCCTAAAAAGCCGGTTTTCCCATATCGTGGTGGCAACCGCGTTCGCCCACGCGGCGCTATTACTGTTGATTCCGACGACAAACACACTCGTCCGCGCCGTGCGCGGTCTCACGGTGGTTTTGGTCGCGGCTGTCGCGGCCTTCCTGCTGGCCCTAACCCTGGGTGTTGAGTTTTCCGCTGGCACCGGGACCGTGCTAACCAGCCTCATTATCGTGAATGTCCTGGGGACGCTTTCAACACCACTCCTGCACATGGCCACTCGACGAACCGAACGGATGTGATTCCGTTG
>CAZAIB010000009.1:0-45518 GCA_964485095.1 uncultured Planctomycetaceae bacterium
GGCTCTTAACGAAAGTGTTCGGTTCGGCGATGTGCGCGTGACGCCGCTTCGGGTGACGCGGGAACCGATTAGCTTCGTCCACTACGAGGACCCGTCTGCATCGTCGCCTCCGTCGCGGCCTGTTCTCAAGTTGTGGCTGAAGTTTGAGAACCTCGCGTCCGACGTCGCGTTTCCACCCTACGATACCGCTTTGATGTCCTACCGTGCACAGGACAGCAAGGATCCGAATTTGACCAGAGCCAATACCTTCCTGTGTCGAGCCAATCAGCGGCGAACTTCGCAAAACGTTGTGCTGAATTACAACCACCCAGTCGATAGTGAGTGGAATCTTGGTGGTCAGGCGAATGGGCCATTGACTGCAAACGCCGAGTGTACGACCTACGTCGCCAGCGCAGAAGAAGGGGTGGAACTCATTACGGCAGAGTCCGGCCAGCTGGTTTGGCGGGTTCAGTTCCGAAAAGGGATTAGTCGTTCCAGCCGGAAGGGTGTCACAACGCTGATTGACGTGACGTTTTCAACGGATGACATTGGTGCTTAAGGCGTGATTTGTGTGAGCCAAAATAAAAAGGCCAGCGATCGTTGCAGATCGCTGGCCTTTTTTTCTTAACGGCGAAGTCGGGTTTAGATCGTCATGACCGGGACTTCGTTTTCATTTCGGTTCCAGCTTCGGCGAGCATAGTGACCGGCAAACGCGAGGCCGATCATTGCCAGGGCCAGAAGACTAGTCATGAAACCCGCACTCGCTGGTGTGGGCGGAACGCTGAGTGAGTTGAAAGGTTGTTCGAACGATGTGTCATTGTCTCCTGGCTCAGGGCGATTGCTTGGTCCACGAGGGCCATCGTCTTTTCGTGGGTCCAGCAGACTGTCAAGTTCACGTTCGAGGTCGTCGTCTGCACCGGATCTTGTCGCAGGCGTCTTGTCCTGCATGCTGTCAGGATTATCGAAGTCGGGGTCCGGCAATGGAGGACTGATATCTTCCGAAGGCGCGTCCATGTCGTCTTCGTAGCTGCCGTCGTCTTCATTGAAGTCGTCGTCATCCTCATCGTCGTAGTCATCCTCCTCTTCTTCGTCGTCCTTCGGTTTCTCCGGAACACCTGCACCGACGTAGCCGTCACCAGGGATCAGGGACCAGGGCTTGTTGCTGTTATCAACGAAGCCATAGGCATGGTTCGCAGCGGGAGCAGAAATGTAGCTGCCACCATCATCCCACCATTGACCTGGCAGACGGCGACCGAAGCCGCTGTCGGCGGGATAGACAGAAAAAATATGACCACCGCAACCACAGGAGGGCTGGGAGGGCTGTGAGTGGCCGCAACCCGCATAAATGGGTTCGGCCAACAGGACAGCACACGCTGCCATAGCGAGAACGAAACGACTCATCCGGGAACCTCGTCACAAAAAGAGTGTCGCAAGCAAGTAAGTGACCAAACCATACACGACCGCAGACCTGGTAACATGCCTCAAAACTGCCTCGTGTATTTTCACACGTTGCGATGTTTCCACGAATCCGGTCACCATGACAGGCCGCTTAATCGGTAGATTCTGGCGTCTGGATGTGCGTGCGTGTGCTCTTTTTGCAACAATGTTCTGAACCAGCCCGCTGCTGGGAATAGGTTTCAACTACGAATCCTCAATCCAACGTAAACGGCATCCATGTCGCTTGTCGAGAATCAGCTACCGGTCTTCGCTCAACGCGAAGTGGAAACCCTGCGACCGCTGCGCGCATTGGCGTTTGCTGCGGTGTTGCTGACATTCCTGACATGGTCCTGGTGGTCGTTCGTTAAGCAGAGTACCGCCTCTTGGTTTAGTGCGCCCGACTATGGCGTGGGACTCTCATTGCTGCTGCTTGGAGTCGCCGTTGCGATCTTCCGTCGCAATCATGTTCAGCGTGCACCTTTGCAACTGGATCGTTTGGGCCTGGTGATAATCATTGGCGCCATTGTGTTGCGATTTCTTGGAACCGCTGTTGGTTCTGAGTTCGCTGAAGGAGCCTCGTGGATTGCCGCTGTCGCCGGAATCGCCGTTGTTTGTGCGGGTCGCGACAACACTCACTGGCTGCTGCCGCCAATTCTGTTCATGGCGTTCCTCATTCCGCTGCCGTACCGAATTGGTCATGCCGTTGCGGAACCTCTTCAGCAAATGGTGACTGACGCAGCGACTTACTTCGCTCAATTGTGCGGTTACCCGGCCGTGAACAGCGGCAAGTTACTGCTGGTGAACGACGCGACCGTTGATGTCGCAAGGGCGTGTGTTGGCCTGAAATCTCTGGTTCCGTTTATCGCTCTGGCAACAGGTATCGGACTTCTTGTGGTTCGGCCCTGGTGGCAAAGGCTTTTCCTGGTAGCCAGCGCCGTCCCGGTTGGTCTGCTTCTGCTGGCGGCTCGAGTGACAGCGTTTTCTATCTTCGATGCCAACGGCAGCCCACTTAAAGAGACGGTGGCAACGTACGGTGTCTGGATTTCATTGGTTGTTGCGATTCCAATTTTTCTGTTTGAACTTTGGCTGCTGGCGAATCTGTTTTTGGATCTGGACGTGGTTCCGGTCAGTAGAGGGTCGGGTCTGAAGAATGCGATGCCTGTTGTTGTTTCACCGAAGGCACCGACCTCTTCGGAGAATAACTCGTGAGCGCGCCAGAGAAGCAACTCAAGTTACCTATCATCGAACGCGCCAGTGGGTTTCCGGTGTATGTACTGCTCGCGGCGATTTGCCTGTTGGGCAGCGGCGTGGTGCATGGACTGTGGACCGACCGTTGGTCAGGGACCGATGTGGTTCCCGGCGAAGTGGTCCTGGCACGCGTTCCAAATAAAATTGGTGTATGGGTCGGAACTAGCCTACCGCCTCTCGACCATCCTGATTCGATTAGCAGTCTGCACCGTCAGTACACGAACGAACTGACAGACCGGTCCGTTAACGTTCTGTTCACAGCTGGCAATGTGCAGACGATATCCGATTATCCGATAACCCGACTATTTCCGGGCCACCCCTATCGTGCAGTTAGCGACCCGAACTCACTTAATATTCGGTGCTCGCACGAAGGCTTTAAAGAACGCATTTTGCATGGGTTCTACAGTTCCGATTACTACGAACCGGCGAACCTGAAGACGCAACAACTCATCGCTGTTTGGGCCTGGACCGAGGATGGCGTGTGGCAGTCCCCCATCAAGCCACAGGATCAGTTTGCCCATCAGGGCGAAGTCTACCGGCTGTACGTTACTCAGGACTGGGACTTCGCGGCTCAGTCGCGGCCAAACGATATTCAGAACTTCCTAAGCACCGCACTGCCGGAGTTTTCTGCGGCGATTGGCCGACTGGAAGCCCCGCCATCAACCGAGGAGGCGGCGCAATGAAAGTCATCGAGAGCCGACGGAAACGCGTCAACTTTAAACTGGTCCTCATCCTGGCAATGATCGTGCTGCTGGGTTGGATTTGTATCGGCTGGTGGCACAAGCGGCAGGTCCTTAGTTCGTCCAGGCAATTGTTTGAACGGGGAATGGCGGCGAAGGAAGCCGGAAACCACAACCTGGCTGTCGAAGAGCTTGGTCGATACGTGGGCTTCGCGCCTAACGATACGAGTGCGCTGGCTGAGTACACCGATTCGCTGTACCAGGTTGGTTCGAGTCGAGAACTTCGCGAACAGGTTTTCGCACTGAATGAAGAAGTCCTTCGCCGACGCCCAGAAGAGATGAAAATCCGAGCGGTTCAGGCCGAAATCGCGCTGATACTTTCGCGGATTCCTGACGCTGCATCACATGTGGACATCATTGAAGAATACGAACCACTGACAGCGGCACTTTGGTATGTCCGAGGCAGGTGCTTCGAAGCAAGCAGTGAGACGGACAGCGCAATCAGTAGCTATGAGGCTGCATTGGCACTGGACGCTGATCATATCGAAGCGACTGAACATCTTGCGGACTTGCTGGCAACCAAAAAAAACGATCGAGCCCGGGCGGACGAGCTGCTGTCATCACTGGTAGCCAGGACCGGTAGCGTAGACGCGTTGCTACTAAGAGCACGACGGCACGCTAAAGCGGACCAGCCCAAATTGGCTATTGAGGACCTCCGTTCGGCTGTGCAGATGGCTCCTCAAAACAGCGTGGCGGTTTCCGCATTCGGCGCTGCCATCCACCGCCAGCTAAGCGTTGATTCCAATTCGGCTGAAATGGAAGCGTTACGGCAGGAAGCCCTCACCGCGCTGCGGAACCGGATTGAAGGTGATTCGGAAAACACGCCAATGCGTTTGTATTTTGCTCGGCTGTTATGGATGGATGAAGGCGACCGGAACGAAGCCATTGAGACCCTTCGTGAGGGTTCCGAACTGGAACCCAACGACGAGATACTGCTGTTCTCGCTGACTGACTCTCTCATCTCACAAGGACGGCTCGACGAAGCTCGCCCATTGCTGTCCAGGTTCGGCGACAAGATTGATTCCGTTCACAAAAGCAGTTTGCTGCGTTCCCGGATACAAATGGCGGAAGAACGGTGGGAAGACGCAAGTGCAACGCTGGCAACACTTATCAGAAGTGCTCCCCAGGATCGCAAACTGCTGAATCGCGCTCGGTTGTACAATGGGAGTTGTCTGCAGGAACTCAAACAAGAAGCAGCTGCAGCAAGTTCGTTCGAAAGAGCGTTGCAAGACAATCCGACTTCCACAGCAGCCCGACTTGGGTTGGCGGAATCGTATCTTCGCAACAACCAGCTTATCTCAGCCATTAATGAATACCGCCGGCTCACGGTCATCCCGCGTGTCGCTGCGTTCATGGCTGACCTGCTGATCGAGGCTCAGACAACAGAATTGGTTGAACCGAGCCGGTGGAAAGAGATCACAGCGCTGGTCGGCGAGAGTGCAAAATTTGTCCCGGATCCCATCGAACGCGTGATCCTGCGTGCGGACATGATGTTTGCAGAAGGTAAGACCAGGCAGGCATGGCTCACGCTGACCAACACTCTTAAAGAGAACCCAAATATCGCTGAGGCTTCGCAGGCCGTGGACGCGGCGACATCGCTGATGCTGGATCGATTGATGGAGAAGCTCAGCAAGACTGAGTACGACCCTGAAGCCAACGCCGCTTTCGAAATGTTAGCCGCCTATTGGGCAACGCGAGATGACAACGGGAAGCTGACTGAATACTTTGAGAATCCTATCGACACGACAGGTGAACGCCTGGAGTTGTTGCACCGGATGACACTGTCCACATTCGTGGCCAGCCAGCTGGCAGCGCGAATTCGAGGTCTGGGTGGCAACTCATCAGAACTGCGGAAGTACGCTGACAAGGTTTCCCGGCAATTAGTACGAGCCGATCCCACTTACCTTGGCCAACGCCTGCAGTTCCTGGCTTCATTTGGCCAGAAGACCAGGCTGTTCAGCGAGCTGGAAGCGGCTGACCCAAGGGTGGTCGGACATGCGATTGGCCAGGTAGTTCCGGCGTTTCACGGTGACATTGCGGCACTTAACCGGTTGGAGAACCTCACCAACAACCGTCTTAAGGGGCAGTCGGTTGACGTGGGCCTCCTAAATGCGGAAGCTCTCATCCAATCAGCCAAGGGCAATTATGACGCGGCTATCAAAGCATGGAGGAATCTCCACCGTCAAGCCCCCAGGCACTTGGATGTCACTCGCAATTTGGTTGTCCTGCTATCAGTTCACGCCAACGAGTTCGAAGAGTCGGGCCAGATCATCGAAGAGGCTCTCAAGAACAATCCAAATGATGTAACGCTTTTGCATGCAAAGGCTTGTGTCAAAATTGCCGAGGGTAAACTGCAAGAAGCAGAAAAAATCCTCAAGACCGTTACAACGCGCAACGTACATATTCCGCACCTAGTGCATTTATCTTACACGCAGGCTGCTCAATCACGGACCGGAGAAGCTCGTTTCAATCTGAACAAAATTGAACGCTCAGGTCTGGCAAGGTACCTGCATCCGTTGGATCGGATCATCATTCAAGGGCTCAAAGACGGCTCGGCGAGGTAGTCGCTTACCAATCTGATCTGTAATAATCCGCATATTACCTAATTTACCAAGTTCCGAATGTGGTGAAACGGCATCAAACGCTGTCTTCCGGAACACAAGACCTGTTTCGATGTTGCTTTTTCGCCAAGAACGGCCTTTGACCGCATCAGAGAGACCTATGTTTTTGCAGGGCTACTGCGAGAACCTGTACATCAAGAGTCGAACGAGACTGAAATGACACGACCAATGACCGCCGACAAGCCATCGATCCACAGAACACCTGCGCCTCAGCGCAACGGTCAGATGAATGGTCGAAGTGGCAAGGCTAAGAAGCCAGCCAAAGATGAGAGTCGAGCTATCACTCCGATGAGCCTGATGCATGCTCTTCGGCGTCGATGGATTCCAGCTGTCGCGGTTGCGATCCCGGCAGCCCTGTTGGCTGCTGTTGTCCTCTGGGAAATCATCCCCGCTCCGTACGAATCGTACGCTGTCGTCAAGGTGAACCAGTATGGCGAGAACATTATCTACGAAGTCGGGGGTCGGGAGACCAACTTCCTGAACTTCCGCGACTCACAGATGACCTACATCAGGAGTCGTGGTGTACTTCAGGCAGCCCTCCGCAAGCCTGAGGTCGCTCAGACAGAGACCATGAAGAACATGCAGCACCCGGTCGAGTTTCTTGTCAAGAACTTGAAGGTTGACGCGATGGAGAGCGATGAGTTCGTACGAGTCGCGTTGAATGGAAGCAGGCCCCAGGAGCTGGCAACCATTGTGGACGGCATCAAAGACTCGTACATGAACGAAGTCGTTTATAAAGAACGAAACGAGAAACTCTCAAAGCTGGAGAAGCTCAAGGGGCTTCTGGAGAAGAAGACAAATGAGCTAACTACGAAGCAGAAGCAAATTGATGAACTAGCTAAAGGCCTCAACACAGTTGATGCCAGGATTGCAAATACTGCTATCCAAATGGCTCAGCGAAACCTGCAGGCGTTGTTTGCTGACTTACGGGCCGTAAAACAGGATCTGCGAGAGCTAGAGACCGTGCGAGAGGCCCGTATTAGAGCTGGCTTGCCACCAGATTCTCTAGTCCTCACCCCCGAACTGCAGGGCGGACCGGGTGCCGGAAATCAGGCCAATCCAGCGTTGGCATTGGCTGCACGAAAGCTACAGCTTGTACAGGAAATGATCGCGAAAATCGAAGACGCGACTGTGCCGGGCAGCTCGAACGAGAAGCTAAACAGGTACAAGCGAGAAGAGAGACAGCTTGAGGAAAAACTGGGAGGACGTGGCGGTGGAGCCGCAGGAATCCGGCTGTCCCGCTACGAGCAGTTAAAGCGTGACAAGAAGAATATTGAACAGGAGATCGCAGAAGCTCAGGCTTCGATCGCAGACAATGGCCGGAAGGCGATGCAGCTGGAACGTGCGAATAGCAACCTCCGCCAGTTGGAAAACGACAAGGATCGAATTCAAAAGGAAGTTAGTGCCCTTGATATTGAGGTCTTCGCTCCAACACGTGTAGAAATTGTCGAAGATGCGAATGTGCCGGAAGTTAAGAGTGTGAAAACGCGAACTCGCCTGGCTGCCATTGGGGCGATGGGTATGTTTGCTCTGGTTGTCGCCTTGTTCACTTTGTTCGAGTGGACGGCACAAAGACTATCAAGCCCAAGTGAACTCACATCTGAGACTGGCCTCCGTCTGCTAGGTAGCCTCCCGGCTCCGGAGCGACCAGGTATGCTTGGAAAGCTTGGTTTTGGCGAACCAAACCTAAACGAATGGAACCGAGTTCTCGTCGAATCTGTTGACGTGGTTCGGACCTATCTACTGCGACACCTGAAGACCGACGGTCCGAAGGCAATCGTGATTGCAAGTGCTTCGGCTAACGAAGGCAAGACAACTCTTTCTACTCAACTTGGAAGCAGTATCGCTCGCTCAGGCCGCCGGGTCTGTGTTGTGGACTGTGACTTCCGTCGGCCTTCGGCTCACCTGGTCTTCCAAACCGAACAGGGCCAGGGTATCAGCGAGTTGCTTCGTGGCGAAGCGGACGTTGAGACGATCACTCGCGAAACTTCAATTCCAGGCCTGTGCTTTATCTCTGCAGGTCAGGTTGATGATGAGAGTCTTCGAGTTCTGTCAATGGACGGTGGCGAGACACTGGTTGAAACGCTTCGAAAGCACTTCGACTACGTCATCATCGATACCTCACCAATTCTGTTTGTTGCAGAGCCCAGCATGTTGGCTCAGTACAGCGACGGAGTCGTGCTTGCAGTCCGTCGTGACTACAGCCGACTTGGCTTTGTGAATCAGGCTTGCGAAACCCTCCGCAACCTTGACGCACCAGTGCTTGGAACCGTGGTGGTTGGTGCTGAATCCAGCATCCACCGACAGACCTACGGCTACCAGCAGGATATTCGGTTCGCCGAACCACAACAGAAGCGGGCTGCCAACCCACAGCAGCAGCAAAAGACGGCTGTCTAGAAACTAACTGCCGGGGGCTGCGGGCCGCTCAACCCGGAAGAATGCAAAGGAGTGTCATCTAGCGGACAGGAGGTCTGAGGGTGCGATTCAATCATGATCCAATCAGCCAATGTCAGGCCCAACGTCTTCAGTGTGGACGTGGAGGACTACTTCCACGTCTCCGCATTTGCAGACCGCATCTCGCCGGAGGACTGGGGTCAGTACGAGTGCCGTGTTGAGGCCAACACGCACCGGATTCTTGATCTGTGTGCCAGGCACAATGTTCGCGGAACCTTCTTTGTGCTGGGTTGGGTTGCTGATCGCTACCCGGAACTGGTTATCGATATCCGCGATGCTGGCCATGAGATTGGTTGTCACAGCTACTGGCACCAGTTGATTTACGAACTCGGCCCGGAACGCTTTCGTGAGGATCTTGTTCGCGGCCGCGATCTGCTTCAGGAAATTACCGGAGAAGCGGTAACCCTGTATCGAGCCCCCAGCTTTTCTGTCACGAAGAAATCGATTTGGGCTCTGGAGATCATGGTTGAAGAAGGCTTCACCGTGGACTCAAGTGTCTATCCCGTGCGGCATGACCGCTACGGCATCCCGGACGCTCAGGTGATCCCGCACAAGATCCAAACCGATTCAGGAAGCATTGTCGAATTCCCTGGCACCATTTGCGATGTGGGCGGTATGAACGTACCCGTCGGCGGTGGCGGATACTTTCGACTATTCCCGTGGTGGCTAATGCAACGGTTCCTGAGCAAAGTGAACCGCGAACGCCAATTCAATTTCTACATCCACCCGTGGGAGGTTGACCCCGATCAGCCACGGATGCAGGGTTCCTGGAAGTCCCGCTTCCGGCACTACCAAAACCTCAACTCAACAACACGCAAGCTCGACCAACTGATGAGTTCTTTTGACTTCACCACAATGTCAGAAGCACTCCAGCACACCGGGCTGTTGGATACAGAACCAGCTGTTGCTCCCACAGCTGCCTCAACCGGAGCACAGTCATGAAAAACGTTCTTTACGTAACGCACCGGGTGCCCTGGCCGCCGAACCGTGGGGACCGCATTCGCACTTACAACATCATCCGATATCTCGGCCAGCGATGTCGTTTGTATGTGGCAACGTTCGCTGATGAAGCACCCGCTCCGGATGCAACGGAAGAACTCGGGAAGTACTGCGAGTCCGTCGCAATTGTTCCAGTGGGCGCTACTCGATGGATGCACGCGGCTGTTTCATTCGCAACAGGTAAGACTGTTACCGAAGGACTGTTCCATTCGTCCGCTTTTGCTGACGTTGTCCAAAACTGGTCGGAGTCGATTCAGTTTGATGCCGTCCTGGCGTCATCTTCCGGAGTGGCTCGGTACCTGGATATCGATCCTTTGTCCGGCGCGCGGAAGTGGGTCGATTTGATTGATGTCGACAGTGAGAAGTGGCTGGATTACGCCACGACATCAAATCCGGTAATGGCGCAGGTCTACAAGCGAGAAGGTTTGCGGCTGCGAGGCATTGAGAAACAACTGGCGAAAGACTGCGATCGGCTAACTGTTGTCACTGACGCCGAAGTTGAGGTCTTCCGCGACTTCTCTGAAGACGGACACGTGAGCGCGGTTACCAACGGGGTGGACCTTGATTTCTTTAAGCGACCGGCAGAAACACCTGAAGAGCTGAAGTGTGTTTTCGTCGGGGTGCTGAACTACAAACCGAATTCGGACGGCGTTGCATGGTTCTGCGAACAAGTTTGGCCGCTGGTAAGAGCCCAGCATCCGACGGCTCGGTTCGAAATCGTTGGACGAGATCCTTCACCGGAAGTCCTGGCTTTGGATCAGATTGACGGTGTCGATGTTGTTGGCCCCGTAGACGATATCCGTCCCTACTTGTGGAGTGCGTCGGCGATTGTCACTCCGATGCTGATTTCACGCGGTGTTCAAAACAAAGTACTGGAAGCGTTTGCTGCTGAGCGGCCACTGATTTCATCTGCACCGCCTTTGGTTGGTTTGGATATTGAACTCGGTACACACGCCATCAAAGCGGAAACGCCACAACAATGGGTCGATTCACTGGGCATGCTGTTTACTGATGCCGATAAACGACAAGCTCTTGGCCAGGCGTCACGCGAGTGGGTTGTTGACCATCATCGCTGGGACGTGTGTCTGGAAGAGTTCAGTGATCTACTAGCAGACGACAAGAACTGCCAGCAACCAGAACTTGTTGCAGTTGGAGAAGAGGAGGAGTCGGAATGAAGGGATTACTGTTTACAGTATCGCTGACTTACGGCGGCGCTCTGGTGTCGATGTTCAGTCCGTTTTACGGCCTGTTGATCTACGTTTGCTTCGCGATTGTTCGCCCAGAAGACATGTGGCCATGGTCCGTTTCAGGTGGTAACTACAGCCGGATCATTGCGATTGCGATGTTAGGTGGCTGGCTTTGGCACATTGGCCTGACTTTCCTCACCGGCAAAGGTGTGAACTTCAGGTTCGGAGCCGGAAAGACGGTGGTGCTACTGTTCCTCAGCTTCTGGCTGTGGACGGTCTATCTTTCTTTGAACGCCAGCAGCCCGCTGCATGCATGGGAGTACGTCGAAACGCTTGGCAAAATTCTGCTGCCGTTCCTTGTCGGAATGACGACTATTGACTCGGTTAAGAAACTCAAACAGCTTGCGTGGGTCATTGTCCTCAGTCAGGGATACGTTGCCTACGAGATGAACTCGTACTACTTCAGCGGGTACAACAAACTTCGGCTGGACGGTTTCGGTGGCGTTGACAACAACAGCTGCGCCATTGCTTTGGTGACTGTTATTGGCCTTGCTGCATTCATGTTCCTCCATGTCGAGAAGTACTGGCAGAAGGCTGTCATTGGCCTTTGCGGTGCCTTCATGGGCCACGCGGTTCTGTTTTCGTTTTCTCGTGGTGGAATGGTCGCACTTATCATCTGTGCGGGAGTCGGCTTCCTGCTGCTTAAGAAAAAGACTCGACACTACCTGGCTTTTGGAGTCGCGTGTCTAGGCATGCTGTATCTGGCGGGCCCCGAAGTGCGTGATCGTTTCATGCGAACATTCGAAACCAAACGGGGTAAGCGCGAAGCTTCTGCGCAGAGTCGAATTGACTTGTGGAAAGACTGCTGGACGGTACTGAAGGGCGATCCCGTT
Source organism: uncultured Planctomycetaceae bacterium (assembly GCA_964485095.1). GTDB lineage: Bacteria > Planctomycetota > Planctomycetia > Planctomycetales > Planctomycetaceae > CAYNWT01. The sequence continues at coordinate 11,559 of CAZAIB010000009.1, forward strand.
ATGGGGTGCGGTCCGAACCACTGGCCGTTGCTGGCCCACCGCTTTGGCTGGACGCGCGGCAAAGAAGCTCACAGTCTCTGGGTACAGACAGCAACGGAGACCGGCTTCACAGGTATCATTATGTTTGCCGGGTTCTATGGCGTCTGCATGTTCAGGCTGTGGCTATTGATCCTCAGATCGAAGCCCGACGATGACCCATGGTTCTCTGACACTGGCAAGATGGTTATTGCATCCTTGAGTGCATTTGGCTTCTCTGCGCAGTTTGTGAGCCTGGAGGCGTTGGAAGTGCCGTACTATGTGACGCTGCTTGGAGCAGCAACGCTGTCGGTTTACTCAAAGGTGCAGCGTGAACAGGAAGCTCTTCAGGACGAAGAGGATGAAGAAGAGTACGGCTATGACGAAGGATACGAAGACAGACCTGACGAAGGCTATTTTAACCACGATGCGTGGGCTCCAATCGCTGTCGTCTAGTGATGTCGATCAATCAATCCCAACGGAGCCGCTGGTAACAGCGGCTCCAGCGAATTCTGAAAGACTGACCGGCACAGCTCGCGTCAACGTCTGACATAACAAACCACCCTTGCTACAATTTCGGACCGATCCGACTTTGTAGCAAGGGTGTTTTCATGAAGACTTGTGCCGCCGTCCTGTTCGCGTTCCTTCTTTCCGCCAGCAGCCTCTGCGCGCAGGAAAAGTCCAAGCAGCAGGACGCTCCACGACTGCCGGGGCAACAGAAGAAGAAGCTTGAAGTTCCCGATCGGGTGCTCAAGCCGTTTCTTTGGAAGATCGAAGGGGACACGCCCAACTACATCTTCGGAACCGTGCACGTGGCGGACCCGCGAGCGCTCAAGCTTCACCCGGCTGCCGATCGCGTGTTTGAGGCAGCTGAAGCGGCGTTCTTCGAAATCGATTTCGAAAAAGCGGGCCAGCAGTTGCAAGCGATGCTTTTGCCCAACGGTGAGAAGCTCGAAGACACACTTTCGGCCGATACAATCCAGCGGTTGGATAAGCGAGTTAACAAAGTCGCGCCGGGCCTGCGAGACCGTTTACCGCTAAAACCGATTGCCTGGATGCTTCTGCTTCCGCAACTGGAAGCACAAAAGCGTTTCCAAAACCTAGCGCTTGACATGCAGCTGAACGGGCGAGCAAAGGCAGCAGGAAAGGTGGTTGGCGGACTTGAAGATGCTTCGTTGCAGCTGCGTGAGTTATTCAAATTGTCAAAAGAGGAACAGTCGCAGTTTGTTAAGTCGTCTCTCAAGGCCATGGACGATGCTGACGCTAAGAATGAAGACCAGTTGATGACAACTATCAACTACTACCTGCGAGGCGACGGGAAGGCGTTCCACAAATATTTCATGGATGACATGAAGGCAGGCAGCATGCCCAAACCGTTGCAGGAAAAGCTGATCCAGGGATTGCTGATTTCTCGCAATAAGCGAATGGCGAAGCAGATCAAAGAACTGACCGCCGCCTTTCCGGATCGCAAACATTTCTTCGCAGTCGGAACCGCACACATGCTGGGTGAGAACAGTGTCCTCACTTACCTGAAAAAGGACGGCATCAAGACGTCGGCAGTGACTGAGTAAGCACCAATAGTCGATCGCATTGCTGCTTCAAACGAAGCAGCACAGCGCCTTCGTTAAACGAAACCGGAACCAGGTACTTTCGCCTGAGCCAGGTCAACGGACCAAGAACAACAGCCGACCGATCCAGCACCGTCACCAATCGCTGTTCTTCCGGCGTCATGGGTCGCAGTTTAGTGTAACAGTCCAACGCGAACCGACGTTGCTGAACATCATCTGCGACCAGGCTGCCCAGCAGGCGAGCCAAATCAGTTGCGACGTTCTCCGTTCGACAGGCAGATGGGTCAATGATGCCCGTGACTCGATCACCTTCAAACAAAATGTGATCGTGCCAAACATCGCGCAGACACGGCTGCAGCGGAACGCGAACATCCGTGAGCGCTGCCAGCTCACGCCTGACCGCAGGCAAAGCCAACCGCGCGTTGGTCACGATCGTTGCCGCCATGCGACTGAACTCGGTGAGCTGTCCGGACAGAAGACGATCAACCGCGTTAAGATCGCCGCGCAACCAGGCTTCCGTTCTCTGCAGGCGCTCGGCAATCGCGGGTGACCGTTCAGAAGATGCACTTGTGAACCAGGTTGTTGCCGAATTCGGTGGACGAAAACCGGCGGCCGCGATGTGCCAACCAGCAAGCGCCCGCATCGTGTTCGACAGCCGCTCTTTGGTGGGCGAACTGTGAAAGTCTGCAGCACCTGGCAACCACGGTTCCAGTTGCCAGAACTGCCCCTTCACCTTGACTAACGTGGAACCGCCACTTGATTGCGACGGCACTGCGACGTGCTCGAATCCTGAATCCGCTATGTGCCTGAGTAGTTTGTGCAGTCCGAGAATGCGCGGTTCTGGTAGTGACTCCGGCGGCCACCCACGCAGTGCGTAGGTTCCGCAGGAAGCCGACACGCGCCAGACGCCAGCACCACTAAATCCGCCTGCCGCTGGTAGCATCTGTGCGCCGGCGCTGTCGATCGTTGGAAAGCAGCTAAGAACTCGGGAAAGCAGCTCGTTCATCCGGCGTTCCTGCCTGCGTGTGGCGTGTTTGACAAACCAGTTTGTCGGCCGTTATCGTTCTGTCAAAGTGGGAGGTTTTCGCAATTTCCCTGGCTACGGTAGCTGACGCCGACTCATGCAGATGGAGAACCTACGAATGCGACTGTTCCGAAATCGTGCTGTTGTCACGATAGTAACGCTGTCGTTGATCTGTGCCAGTACAACAACGGCCGATGCCGGCGTAGTTCCATGGCTGTGGAACGTCTTCTTCGGCCCAGCCAATGCTCCGCTGTTTCCTCGGCTCGCCGCAAATCGGCAGGCTCAAATGGGTGCGGCATACTGTCCACCCGGAAATGGTTTTGGTGGCGGGAACGGCTTTGGTGGGGGTAATGGTTTCAGCGGATTCGCCGCGCAGCCAGTCGCATTTTCTGCTCCTGCCAATTCGACATCTTACGCGCCAGGCTACGCGGCCTCATACGCCCCTCCGGCTTACTCGTACGCTCCGCCTTCGTTTGCCGCCTCGTCATACGCGATCCCTTCGTACTCCTACGCGGCGCCAAGCTACACCTACTCAGACCCTGTGGTCAGCAGTTCGTATCTTGCCAGCTCGTATCCCACTACGCCGTTTGAATACTCCGGCTACATCACAGGATGTGACTGTTGCGGAACCAGCTCGTACCCAATTGATGGAACGGTTATCAGCGACGTGGTGATCGACGGAGGTATTTCAATCGAAAGTGGGACACCCAGCGCAACTGACCAAGACAACGACAACAACGTCTACGAAGCTCCGTTGGGAGATTCCAACATAGTCGATCCGCCGCGCCCCAGAGCGGGCGACGGGATGGACAACAGTTCGGGAGCAGGCGGTGGTTTCGGAGGGGCCATTGATGATGGGTTTCGAGACCCGATCGAAAAGACTCCCCGTACTCGCAGGGACGGCCGGGGTCGAGAAGACCGTGGTGGCGGCGGCATAGCCCCTCCAGCCGATAATGGAGGCTTCGGCGGCTTTGAGGGTAGCGGTGGATCTGACCCAGCCGATGATCTGTTCAAAGTGAACAAGCCAGTCCAGGAAAGCCCTGACGCGTCTGACGTGCCTCCTCCCCCAAGTGGCAAAGCTCCAGCGACTCCGCCGGAAGCTCGACGTTCGACGCCAGAAGTCATCACGACAGTCAGTTTGACTGGCAACCTGGGCCGTGACGGACAATTGAACCGAACACGAATGTCGTTCGCCTCAGCGAAGAACAAAAAGACACGACGTATGCTGCGGTGGATCTCTGTGCCAAACAATGGCCGCACCGCACTGCGTTAACCGCACCGGTCTCCAACAAGTGACAAGCTCGGCATTCGTGTGAATGTCGAGCTTGTTTCGTTTGCGGTTCTTCGCATCACTTGGCCAATTCGGTTCCGTTCAGCTGGCTCGCTGAACATAATCCTGCATCCAATCCCGGAGATGCCCGATGCAGAACGACCAGATAGCCCGCTTATTCGATCAGCTTGCAGACCTGCTGGAGATCCAAAAAGCCAACCCCTTTCGAGTCCGCGCATACCGGAACGCGTCTCGAACGATTTCTTCGCTGTCAGAAGCAGCGTCTGACATCATCGCCGATGAAGATGCAAAGCTGACGGACCTCGATGGAATCGGTAAAGACCTGGCAAAGAAGATCGAAGTGATCGTCGCCACCGGAACGCTGCCGCAGTTGGACGAACTGAAAGAACAGATACCGTCTGGTGTCGTCGACATGCTGCGCATCCCGGGCATTGGCCCGAAGAAAGTCGGCGCGATGTTTGAAACGCTTGGCGTTGATTCGTTGGATGCGTTAAAAGCCGCCGCCGAAGCGGGTGAGGTTGCTGAACTGAAAGGCTTCGGCAAGAAAACAGAACAGCTTATCCTGGACAACATCGACCGCGCTGCGACACCTGACGAACGCGTTCAGCTTGCCGAAGCCAAAGCGGATGCCGACCGTATCGTCGCCGATTTGCTGGCTCTGCCTGAGGTCGAACAGGCTGACGTCGCCGGTAGCTGCAGGCGCCGCCGCGAGACCGTGGGGGACCTTGATGTTCTGGTCACGTCAACTGACTCGGCCGCTCCAATGGACGCTCTCGCCGCCCACCCGCTTATTGAATCTGTGTTGGCTCGAGGCGACACCAAGCAACGCGTTCGATTGCACGCTGGCATCGAAATGGATCTTCGTGTGGTTCCCGACGAATCGTACGGTGCGGCCATGCAGTACTTTACGGGTTCGAAGGAACACAACATCGTCATCCGCCGCCGCGCGGTTGATCGAGGACTGAAGGTGAACGAGTACGGCGTGTTCCGCGGTGACGAACTGGTTGCTGGCCGAACCGAAGAGGACGTCTACGCCGCAGTCGACCTACCGTGGATCCCGCCGGAACTCCGTGAGAACCGCGGCGAGATAGAACAAGCTGAATCCGGTTCGCTTCCTGAACTGGTCACTCTGGCAGACATCCGCGGCGACTTGCACATGCACACAACCGCCACCGACGGTCGAGCCACCATCAGAGAGATGGCCGAAGCAGCCAAGGCCCGCGGCCTGAAGTACATCGCCATAACAGACCACTCCAAACGCGTCTCCATGGCCAATGGCCTCGACGAAGAAAGACTCCGCGCGCATTGGAAAGAAATTGATGCTGTGAATGATGAGATCAAAGGTATCGAGATCATGAAGGGTATCGAGTGCGATATTCTGGAAGATGCCACCATGGATCTGGCGGACGATTGCCTGGCGGAAGCGGACTGGGTCATTGCGGTTCTGCACTACGGTTTGAAACAGCCGCGCAAGAAAATTCAGAAGCGACTCATGAACGCGGTTCAGAATCCGCATGTCGACATCATCGGCCACCCAACCGGTCGCTTACTCGGAAAGCGCGACGGAGCCGACATTGATTTCACTGAACTCTTCAAGGCCGCCGCCGATCACGGGGTCATGATGGAGATCAACGCTCACCCCAAGCGGCTAGACCTCAACGAGTTCCACGCAGCGGCCTGCAAGGATCTGGGTATCCCGATTGTCATCAGCACAGACGCTCACAGCCAACAGGGCATGGACGTCATGCAGTACGGCGTCTACCAGGCTCGCCGAGCCGGCTTAACCAAAGCTGATGTCGCCAACACAAAAACCGCCGCCCAATTCAAACGTTCCGTTTGATCGGTATCCGGTGGGGACGGCGTCGGGGTCGGGATGGGATACTCCCGGTTGAATGGAAAGTGGTGTTGAACGGCTCGGCTGGTTGGCCGAGTTGGGTTGGGGCACCACTTTCAACCTTCAACCTTCTCCCCCGGAAAGACGCGGCGTGTTGACCACAACAACGCGCTGATGCCAAGGACGATCCCAACTGAATCTGCCAGTGCGTCAAGTGGGTCGCAGTGCCGGTTCACTAGTTCCTGCGTGACTTCGTCGAATACGGCAAACGCACATAGAGAGACGATTGTGGTGATGACCAACCGCCTGGTCGGAACATCCCGCGTATACAGCACCATGCTGAACAGGAAGGCCAGAACAAAGTACGCGGCGATATGCAGGATCTTATCTGAACCTGGTGGTCCGCTGGGAACCGGGACGTGAGTCAGCGTGTAGAGAATGACCCAGTAGACACCCAACAGCCAAGGGCCGGCCGCTGTTGCCCAGCGAAGGAGCTTGATTCTTGAAACGGTCATTCTGCTGCTCAGTGAGGTGGGTGTTCATCCACGTAAGTCTGTTGAGAGGCGCGCCGCACACTTTTGCGTGAGGCAAGCGATTCCCGAAATGGGCCGGCACTTTATTCGATTCGCCTGTACCTTGGCCATCGCTGTCCGCTTCACCTGCATGCCCGGTGACGTTTGCACGGTCGTCATGGTTGGTCTGAGGCGAGGTACCGGTAACAAGGGGGCACCGAAATCGCGCAGTGGCCGATTGCGATCACACAACGAATGTTAATTCCCGATACACCGTGTGGGTCGCATCTTGTATCCCTTCTATCAAGCCGCGAAGTCGGGTCGAACCGATTATTCGCGTTCTAGCTACAAATCCTTTGAGGTCGGCTCTCTGCCGTCCTTACGTGTCATCTTGCTGACGGGCGGACCGGATCAAAGGCACCAGAAGTGTGGGCTTCTGTTGTTTCGGCCGCCCCCAGGCAGGACTGACGAGCAATCGCTCGGAGACATCCGTGGAACAGCCACACATGCCAATCGAAAACCTGCTTGAGCAGGTTGAGGAGTACCGTCTCCGGCGCGAAGTGCGAGACAGTCGCCCCGACCGGGTGACCGACCTCATTACCGACGTCGCGGAAATCTTTGAACCGTACCACGGTGTCGCTCGCGTCGGCTTTGACTGCAAAGCCGTCACCGATGGATGGGCAGTTTCGATGTACCTCGGCGCAACCGAAGTCGTGGGCGGGCGAGACGATGGGCTCAAGAACCACGCCCCATTCCACTTCGACGTCGATGCAGCCATCGCACTGTTCACCAACATCGAATCCGTTCGCTTCACTTCACAACCCGCAAGCCAGGCCGTGGACTCAGGCATCACAATTATCGGCCACGTCGATGACTACCCCGTCCGACTCGCCATCCATGCCCATCCGCCGACCGAAGTCGGAGCCGGAATGCAACGCATGCCAGATCGCAGCCTACGCCTGACGTAGGCGGAAGGTTGAAGGTTGAGCGCGCCTTGCCTTTACTCGGCCAACGAGCCGAGCCCTTCCTTGCCACTTCATGCTCAACCGAGAGTACCCCATCCTAACCCCGGCGCCATCCCCACCGGATACCGATCGAACGGAACGTTCGGTTAGATCATGAAGTCGATTTGTTCGCGTCCGAGGATGCGGTCGATGAGGTCTGCGGAGAACTCGACAGCCGGTGCTTTGGCGGGGTCCATGTCTGTGGGGTTAATGCCACAGTAGACCGACCATGGGCCAAGGTGTCGCCAGCGACCGGCTCGGCGCGGTTCGTTTGGGAGAACCGGGGTCGTGCAGCGGTTGCAGCCAATGGTCGCGAACCCCTGATCGTGTAGTGGGTTCGTGATGACATCGTGTTTGGTGAGGTAGCTGGTTAGCTGTTCGTCGTCGATCAGGACCAGTGGGTTGATTCGGAGGCAATTCATTGACGGATCGATTGCAACGACCGGGCAGGATTCGCGTTTCCCGCCGTCGCTGCGGCGCAGGCTTCCGACTAGTGCATCAAACTGTCCGGTCACTTGCCTTAGCGGCTGTGTCTTTCGCAAATCGCAGCACTGTTTCTGACCCTCGGGTGTCAGATACAGGATCCCGTGTTCAAGTGTTTGTTCCGCCATCGTTTGGCGCGGCGTCAGGGTTCTGACTTCCAGACCGTAGGCTTCGCTGATGCGATCTCGTGTTTCGAGAGATTCAGCGAACATGACGCCAGTGTCCACAAACAAGACCGGCATCGAAATTGACTCAGAATGCAGCATGTGACAAACCGCACATCCGCTTTTCTGCATGGACGAAATTGCACCTACGCGTTCACCGAACGTGTCTTTTGCCCATCGCAGTAATTCCTGCGGCGATTTTCTCTCAAACGCATTGTTGAGGTCAGCTAATTCGGCCTGAATCAAACGCGCCATTCGCTTACCACCAGTCTCCACAGAGTTTCGATGCGCGGTCGGAGTATAAGTTGGAACCGGTTTGGGGACGAACACCGAAAGGTCCAATTTTGCGGTGATAATCGGCCAATCGGAAGAAAGCCGTCAGAGCGAGTCCACGCAGATTGGTTTAGCGCATCGGGTGTCGCTATCATCGCTGTGGAATTGTCTGCCCGCTACACGTCACGGATATTGCCAGGGATGTCTGACCTCTACCACGAGTGCGGCATAGCCGCGGTCTGCCACCTTCCCTCAAAAACAGTCAGCCGATTCGCACCCGGGGGGGATCCCGGACGAACGTCTGAACTGCTGCCCGGCATGCTGCTGGATATTCAGAACCGAGGACAACTTGCCGCAGGAATCACCACATTCCGCGAAGGGCGACCGCAGATTATCGACACCTACAAGGATGTCGGAACGGTCACCGAAGTTTTTCGGATGAACCACAAAGCCAAGTTCAAAGCGTTGATGGACGAGTACGCTGGTTCGTGCGGTATTGGACACGTCCGGTACGCCACGTGTGGCAAGGACGATCGTAGTTACGCCCAGCCGTTCGAACGCCACCACATCTCGCGTTCGAAATGGTTCAGCTTTGGATTCAATGGTCAGCTGGCCAACTACCAGCAACTGCGTGACGAGATCTTAAGCAACAAAGACAATCACCTGGCTCGGGAAACCGACACCGAAATTCTAATGCACCTGATGGGTCGGGCGCTTTCGGACAACCCCGACATCAGTCCTGGTGAAATGCTAAGCCAGCTGTCCAAACGCCTGGACGGTGCGTGGAACATGTCCTTCGTGAACGCTCGCGGCGACATGTTTGTCTCGCGCGACCCGATGGGTATCCGACCGCTGTGCTACGCCGTCGAAGGGCCGATGTTCGCCGCTGCCAGTGAGAGCGTCGCGCTGACGCACCTTGGCTTTAGTGAAGACTCAATTCACAATCTTGAACCGGGACATGCTGTCGTCATTCAGGACGGCGAACTGAATTTGGTTCCATTCGCAAACAGCGACAACCAAGCGCATTGTTTCTTCGAATGGATCTATTTTGCGAACGTCGGTAGTCGTCTGGACGATCGCAGCGTCTACGTGTCACGCAAACGCCTGGGCGAAGAGCTCGCCGCGCTTGAAGACGTGCCCGTGGACGAAAACACGATCGTGGTACCAGTCCCCGATACCGCTAAAGCTGCTGCCGACAGCATGGCGTATCAGTTAAAGGTTCCGAGTCTCGAAGGTTTGATCCGCAATCGCTACATCGGCCGAACCTTCATCGAAGGCACCGACCGAGCGGCGAAGGTGCGAATGAAGTACACGCCTTTGCGAGAGGTTCTGGAAGGCAAGCGAGTCATCCTGGTGGAAGATTCGATCGTCCGATCAACAACCATGATGGCGCTGTTGTCGCAGATTCGTGATGTTGGCCGAGCCGCTGAGATTCATGTTCGCGTCGCCTGCCCGCCGATTGTTGCTCCGTGCTTTTATGGCATCGACATGTCGACCATCAGCGAACTGTTCGCTCCGAAGCACATGGAAGGCAGTGAAGTTACGCCGGCAGACGAAAAGCGGATGGCGAAAGCTGTCGGAGCCGACACTTTGCGATACCTGCCTGTTGATGCGATTGCTCGGTGCGTCGATATGCCGCGTGAGTCGTTGTGCCAGGCGTGTATCGACGGCGTTTACCCAACCGAGGCTGGTCGAACCCTGTACCAATTGGCGTTGGAAACAGACGGAACCGACACTGCCTCGACGCGAATTTTCGACGGTACCCCACTGGTCAAAGCCTAGCGGGAGCAACTGTCAGTCCCCCGTAGTGGACGAGGCGACGAATCCCCACGCACATCGCGGTTCACTTAGCAACGACAGGCAATTGAATTAGTTCCGTGTGCGGCTTCACGTAGACGTCGGTCAGCCAAACGGTAACCGGCTCGGTGCCAAACACATCCGCACACAGCGGCTGGATGCCGCGTCTTAATTGGGCGATCTGCGCGGGTTGAGCGTCGACGAAGTCCTTTAAGACGATCAGGTACAGGTGATGTCGCCCTTCTGTGTAGTCCAGCCTCACCGTCTTGTGCACGCCGTTGAACTCACCAACGTCCTTCAGAGCGCCAGCGAGTTTTAGGGCCATCGCTTTGCTTGAAGTGATGCTGTAGACCACCTCGCCGCGATTCACGGTGACGAATCGTTCGTGTCCGGAATACTGCCAGCGTGAGATTCCCAGAAAGGCAATCACAATCGCTGCGAAAATCCAAATGTCACCGACCCAGCGTGAAGAACTCGCAACCGGCGTTGATGCAGACTCTGTCATGGCTCATCCGATTTCTGCAGGTCGCGTAACAGGCGAGGTTCCGGGTACAGGTTGATCCACTCGATCGGCGTCCACTGTCGCTGTTTTGAAAGCAGGTTAATGTCCGGGTCGAACATCAGAGTCGGCGGCCGACCATTCAGGCCAACCGTGGCACGGCAGCGAATCTCAAGGTTGTCCGCACCTTCGGGTAACGATTTTCTGAGCCACTGCGTGATTTGAAGAACCTGATCTGCGTCACGAATTTTGACCGCCTGGAAGTTCTGCAGGACAGCACTGGTTGGCAGCGGCCGCGATGTCTTCGTGTCGGGATCAAACACTGTGAACACCGGATTCACGTACAAGTTGTTCAGCTTCATCCGCCAGGAAAAGTAATGGCCTTCTCGAGTGAACGCGGTCTGGCCGGCGTAGAAGAAGTGTCGCAGCGGCATCAGCAATTGCCAACACACATAGACACTGAAGAACACCAGCAGCAGCTTCTGTTTTTTCTGCTCAGGCCTGACCGGTTCAGGTGTGGCCGACGATCGACGCAATCGGCCGATCGTCTCCGGTGGAGTGAACAGGATGACGGTCGCAATCAGCATTAGCCACGGGAACACGCCGATGTCAAACAGCGTCGTGTTAAGCAAATGGAACAGCGCCATGACGATCATGGCCGGGATGCGAGTTCGTTTCCAAAGCAACATGGGGATGACAAACAGGTCCAGTAACATCCCGCCAAACACGAAACCGTTGACGCACCATTCCTCTTCGAAAAACTGACCAATGAATCGCGTGTCGCTGCGTTCTCTGAGCCACGTCCGCATCGGTTCGCCATAGATCCAATCTCGATTGATCTTGGCAATGCCACCGAAGAAGTAGGGCACACCCACTTGGAACCGCAAAAGCCAAAGCGTCCAGCGCGGAACCTGCTTGCTGTGCAGGTTTGGGTATCGCCAGGCGTCAATGGACAGTTCGCGATTGGCTGGCAGGAAGATGGCGAGGAACGCCAGCAGGCAAATCAGGTAGTAGTGGTTCAGGTACCACGCTCTGTCCATCAGGAAAAAGTGCGTGAACCCAACAAAAAATATCGTGCAGGCGGTGCGGTAGTAGAAGCCCAGCAAGATGCACATGGCGGCAACGCCCAGCACAAAAAAGTGCAGGTACATCTGCTCGGCGGGCCACGGTTTCACCCAATCGAAGCCGACAAACGTAAAGTGGTTTGGCGCATCAACGAAGTACGCCTGAATCAGGTCGGTACTGAAGTAGTACCAGGCCTGCCACACCATGCACGCTCCGAACCCAATGCGGAACAGCGCCAGCCACAAACCGTCAATCGGTTCCATCGCGCGTTCAAACAGTGATCGCCTGGATGTCGGCAGCACGTCGGCCATCAGTCACTCCAAAAAGTCAGCCCCAACACACACTCAACCGGCCCAACGCCCACCAACCTCAGTCACCGCTCCAACGGGATACCGATCGAACGGAACGTTCGGTTCGCGTTAGAAGTCGGCGTTTTTTGGCGTGCGGGGGAAGGGGATGACGTCGCGGATGTTGACCATGCCGGTGACTAGTTGAACCATGCGTTCCAGACCGAGCCCAAAGCCCGCGTGCGGCACGGTTCCGAATCGACGCAGATCGACGTACCACCAGTACTCTTTCGGATCCAAATTGCATTCGGCCATCCGTGATTCCAATACGTCCAGTCGTTCTTCTCGCTGGCTGCCACCAATAATTTCGCCAACACGCGGCACCAACACATCCATCGCGCGGACGGTTTTTTCGTCGTCGTTGCACTTCATATAGAATGGCTTGATGGTGCGTGGGTAGTCAAACAGAATGACGGGCTGTTTGAAGTGCTGTTCACACAAGAACCGTTCGTGTTCGCTTTGAAGATCTTTGCCCCACTCGACGGGGTACTCGAACTTGTGCCCGCTGGACACCAGAATTTCGACGGCTTCGGTGTATGACAGTCGAACGAAATCGTTCTCGCGGATGTTCTCCATCGTGGCCAGAACCGTATCGTCGATGCGCTTGTTGAAGAACTCCATGTCCTCCGGGCAGCGTTCCATGACGTCTGCACAGATCTGACGGATGAAGGCTTCGGCCAGGTCCATGTTGTCATTGAGGTCGTAGAACGGCATTTCCGGTTCGACCATCCAGAACTCGGCCAGGTGCCGCGTCGTGTTTGAATTTTCGGCTCGGAACGTTGGTCCGAATGTGTAGCAGTCGCCCAGTGACGTTGCGTAGATCTCAGCTTCCAATTGACCACTGACTGTCAGCGACGCTGGCTTACCGAAGAAGTCCTGATTGAAGTCGATGGTAGTTTTCGCTTCGGCCAGTTTCTCCAGGTTCAGTGTCGTCACCTGAAACATCTCCCCCGCGCCTTCGCAGTCGCTGGTGGTGATGATGGGTGTGTTGACGTAAACAAAGTCGCGGGTCTGGAAGAAGTTGTGAATCGACCAGCAAATCGCGTTGCGAACTCTGGCGACAGCGCCGAACGTGTTGGAACGCGGTCGCAGATGAGCGATCTCGCGCAGGAATTCGAAGCTGTGTCGTTTCTTCTGCAGAGGGAACGTTTCCGGATCGGCGGTTCCAATAATCTCCAGAGACGAAACCTGCATCTCAACGCGTTGGCCTTTGCCGGGCGATTCCTTGAGTTCTCCCTCAACGCGAATCGACGCTCCGGTCGTGGCATCCTTGATTGCGTCAAAACCCTGGCACTCGCCGTCCAGAACTAACTGCAGGTTGCTCATGCAGCTGCCGTCGTTCAGTTCAATAAACGAGAACCCCTTCTTCGAGTCACGACGGGTGCGGACCCAGCCGCCGATGGCGATCGTATCGCCCGGTTGACCGTCCTTGAGGATCCGCGCGATGCGGGTTCTTGTTGCTGCCATTGATGTTTCGTTTCTGTGACCGATCGAGGGTTAATTTCGAGCATTTTGTGACGTTGGCCGATTTCAGGCAACCAATAGGTAGACCCAGAGTGTGGTTCAGAGCCAGTCGCTCGCATTTTTTCGGTCAATGGGGCTGCCTGGTGTAGTGAATTCACGAAAACCAGAAGTTATCGCGCCGAAATGGGTCCCTGGCTACAACCAGTAAGCGAGCCATGACAATCACCACCTCACAACCTGTTTCCCCAGCCCCGCCCTGTAGCACGCCGGATGCGGACTTGCTGGACGCGTTCGTCAGCGGTCGCGACGAGCCAGCTTTCCAGGATCTAGTCCAGAGGCACGGCCCGTTGGTGATGGGCGTTTGTATTCGGGTGCTCTCACATCGCCAGGACGCCGAGGATGCGTTCCAGGCCACATTCATCGTGTTGGCCAGGCGAGCGGCAAAGATTCGCAAGCGTGAGTCCCTTGCGTCGTGGTTGTATGGTGTCGCCTATCGAATATCTCTGGATCTTGCTCGAAGTCGGCAACGGAAAGAACGCATGCTGACCAACGAACCCATAACGCACGACGATCCGTTTCTGAAGTTAGAACACGAATTCGACAAGCAGGCCGTCGACGAAGAACTCCAACGACTGCCGCGCGATCTGCGAACGGCCATGGTGTTGTTCTATCTGTCCGGTCAGACCAGTAAAGAAATCGCCGAAGAGTTGGGGACCACTCAGGGAACCATTGATGGTCGATTGAAACGCGGCAGGCAGCAATTGCGAGTCGGACTGACTCGACGCGGCGTCGCGATGTCAGGGATGTTGTCGCTGGTCTGCGTCTCGGCCGAACACGCAACAGCAGCGGTCTCACCAACCCTGGTTAACCAAACAGTTACTGCAGGTCTTGCTGGTTCAGCAAGTGCACCAATACCAAGCGAAGTCAGCAGCGAAGCCATAAGGCTCGCGGGAAAGGAAATTATGCGAATGTCTCTGATGAAAACCCTTACCAGTGCCCTGTGTTTTGGACTCCTGGCCACAGTCGGTGCGGTGTGTGTGAACGCGTTCGACGGACCGGCTGGGCGAGGTCCGGAAGCTGCACTCGATACCCGTGTAACAGGAACTGCGTCTCAGGATCCTTCAGGGGCGACAGAAGTTGTCCAGGAGAAGGTCGCTGAAAACGGCGTGACAGCAACGACTGGAATGCAAACGGCAGCTTCCAAACCATCGCCACAAACTCAGGAACCCGCCGACAAGAAGGCCGGGCGGGCAATCCTGGAGCAACTTCGTAAGGACTTCGAAGCCAAAGCTGCCCGGCTCGCCCCGCAAGTCGAGGCGGCTTCAGCGGCCAGTCTAAAAGCCAGACTCGGCGGTAGGTTCAACGAGTTTGAGTCACTTGATCAGAAGTTGATGAAACTGTTAGTAGCTCGTAACCTGGCTCGCTGGCTGTATCTATCGCAACGTTCGTCTCTTGTGAAACGCTACCAGCTTGAGTCCGAGCAACTTGCATCGATTGAGGAAGAAAGGCGCCAACTCAGAGAAGAGACTGATTCTTTGCAGAACTCACAGAGCCGGCGAAGGGATAGGACAGAAACAGAAAGTCTGATGGCTGCCGCCAGGGACAATCAGGCACGCGACAGAATCGCAGCAGCGCTGTCCAGCACAACCGAGCCAATCCAGGGTGGTGATAGCCTCAAGTCGTTGCTGGATTTTATTTCAGAGGTTCATGGGTTCCCAATCATTGTCGACAAGCAAGCGTTGCAGTCCGTCGGCGTTGAGTCGCTCGAAAACATCACAGTGGAAGAAGAACTAAGTCTCAAAGACATCAAACTCTCCAGCGCGATGGACATCATCCTGGACCAGTTGGAGGGTGTAGATGAACCACTCGACTACATTCTCGAACACGAAGTGATGAAAATCACAACCCGCGCCGCCGCCCGGGTGCATCTCGAAAATCGGGTCTATCAACTGGCACTAACAACAGCAGACCCGGACGCAGACCAACTGCTGGACGTTCTGAAGGAGCTGATAACCGTTCCCGGGGCTTCCGAAGCTTCGATGCACATGCTTGGGCAAAAGTTGGTTGTTCGACACAACCAAAGAACGCAACGCAAGCTTCTCGGGCTGCTCGCAAAGCTTGGCATAGAACTGGCCGACGAACCTACTGCCGCAACAACCGGTCAACCCATGCCAAAATGAACGTCGAAAGTTTGGCGCTGCACAATTTATGGGCGGCGAGAGTGGAACCGTGTTCGCATTGGCTGACGACTGTTGCGTCGGCTGATTGCGGCTCGGTTCATGCGGAACGCACGACTGGTCAGGAGGTCGCGGTACGAGCGGCGCTGAAGTTTGGCTCGCCAGCGATCTAACCGGTTCCATTCGCCTCGGATGAGTGTCCCGAGTTCTCGTCGAATCATGATTGACTCTTTACTTTGTGAGCGCCGCTAGCCTGGAGGCTTATAAATAACCTCCGCGCGATTGAACAGCACCCATGAGGTGAGGATGAGTTTGTCTTCGGATACGGGCACGTGACCTTTGTGTGTATGCGTAAACCCAGCCGGGGCAATGACCATCCGCCCGGCAACCGGGCTGATTTTCTTGTTCTGGTACTTGAATTCCGTTTCGCCGCCTTCTGCGACGGTGTTCATGTAGAACATGAAAAGAAGGACGCGGTGAAGCGTCTCGCAGTTCGCGCTGCGGGGATAAATTTCTGAATGCCAGTGGTGATATCCGCCGGTTCCCGCGGCATACTGCTGAGCCATGATCTCACCAGGGCGGTACAGCTTCATCATTAGTTGGACCGCCGTGGGCTGGTCCAGATCTTCCGCACTGAGATGAGTTTGCTGGCCGGTTTTTTCGTGAACCCGACCGGCACCAATCGCTCCCGTCAGCAGATACGGGTATGCCTGCATGTACTTCAGCAGATGCCCGGTCGTGGCGTTCATGACTTTCGCATGCAGCTCTTGCCAGTCTTTTGCTCGAGTCACGTTGATGTCGTGACTGTCTTTCCAATCCAACACAACGCCGCCACCGGTCTCACCGCGAGCTGGCTGACTGTCTCCAAACTTCTTAACAATCGCCGTACAGAGTTCGGGCGGAAGAGCGTCGTCGTAAACTTCGATGAAATCTGTCATGCAACAGTTGTACGTGGAAGTCAGGGCTTTTGGGAGGGAAACCAGCCTTGCCAGTTGGCGTCCAGACGATGGACGCTGGTGAGAGCTTTTCTCGGCTCGCGTTAGATGGTTCTCCCAATGAGAGCCCAAAGCGGTGGCCCCATGATAATCAGGCCCACGATAATCGATGTGAACGCGGCCAGTAGGACTCCGCCTGCCGCAACGTCTTTCGCAATTCGGGCGAGGTCGTGGTATTCAGGGCTGACCAAATCGACGATCGTTTCCGCAGCTGTGTTTGCGATCTCAGCAACCAGCACAAAGCCCATCGTTAATGTAACTATGGCGAATTCGATGCGGCTACAGCCCAGGGTGGCCGCCATGCAAACCACGACAATCGCGATTACACCGTGAATTCGTGCGTTGCGTTCTGTGGCGAACACATGCACCAGCCCAGTCATTGCACAGCGGAAGCTACCAAGAAGCGTCGTGGCCCGATTTGGAGATGGCATGGTTCGTATCCGTTTTGACGCTACGACATGGTTGCAAGGCACTTAACGACGTCGGGTTCGGCGACGTCTTTCACAACTTCGACGTGCCCCATTTTCGTTGGCAGGATAAATCGAAGCTGATTACCGACAGTTTTCTTGTCCAGCTTCATCCGCTGCAGGACATCGTCACTGGAAAAACTAAGTTCCGAACCAAGAGCCGTGGGCAGGTTCACCGCTTCCAGTAATTCAGTCTGACGTTGGTTGAACCCGGCATCCACGCGGCCCAGTTGCTGAGCCAACGCACCGGCGTAGGCCATTCCCACTGAAACAGCCTCACCGTGAAGCAGTTGCGAATAGTCCGAGAGAGCTTCAAACGCGTGAGCAAAGGTGTGCCCATAGTTCAGAATCGCGCGGCGACCGCTGGTTTCGCGTTCGTCTTCAGCGACCACGATGGCTTTCAGTTCACAACAGCGTTTGACGATGTACCGCAGCACGGCGGGGTCGCGGTCGTTAATCCCGGCGACATTATTTTCCAGCCAAGCGAAGAACGGTTCGTCCATGATGACGCCGTACTTAATCACTTCAGCCAGGCCCGCTCGGTAATCGCGGTCGGGCAATGTATTTAGTGTGGTGGTGTCGATGAACACGCCCAGCGGCTGATGGAAGGCGCCAATCAGGTTCTTGCCTCTGGGGTGGTTCACTCCCGTCTTGCCACCCACAGAACTATCGACCTGCGCGAGCAGAGTTGTTGGAACCTGGACGAACGGGATGCCTCGATTGAACGTCGCAGCTGCGAACCCGGCCAGGTCGCCGACCACTCCGCCACCCACCGCTACAACAACCGTTCTGCGATCGGCAGGGATCTGCACCAATGCGTCGTACAGCGATTCGGTTCTCCCAACGCACTTCGATTCTTCACCGGCCGGAACCGCGATGTTTGTTACCTGCCATCCAGCGGCAATCAGCGACTCTGCGACCGAATCTGAATGCAGCTTCGCGACGTTTTCATCCGTCACTAAAAACGCTTTTGGGTTGTTCGCTTCTGCGCCAAACTGGCTCTGCCACCACGCAGATGCGTGAGTGCCGACGTCACTGATGGCGTCACTCAGTATCACGATGTCATAGCTGCGTTCGCCGAGTTCGACGTTGACGATTTCTGCTGCGGACACAGGGTTTACTCCGCTGTCGGTTTGGCTGAGGGCTTTGCGATAAGCAGTAACAGTTGCGAGGCCAGGAAGACGGACAGAGGCAATATCCAAACGGCTTTGGCGATGTTGCACAACAAAGCGAACCGATCCTTCTGCGCCTGTGCAGCTCCCTCGTCAGGCGCAAAAGCGCCGGCCACGACCAGGTAGGCGACCATCCCGAACAGTGTATAGGTCAGTATGCCGCAGCCCATTGCAGACATTTGTGTCTTGAACTGACTGCGTTCCGAGAGCGTCTCAAAGTGCATGTCGATTGTGCGCCGTCGTTTGATTGAACGCCGATGCGCGTCGACGATTTCGTGAGAGCGCGTGAAGTCTGTCCAAACCAACGCGCGATCTGCCTGGCTGGTGTTCTCACTGGTGAAGTTGGCGATCGCTGCCGGTAATGACTCAATCCATTCAGCCGCGGTTGATTCCTGTTTCTGGTTCGAAAGCGTTTGTGCGTCTCCATCCAGCAACACTCTGGAGATACTGCCGTCGTGTTCGAGGACGGCCTGCTGTTTTGAACCGGATACGATCAGCTTCCACTTTGGACTGGCCGATCTGGACAGAACCCACGTGCTGTCGGTCGCGGAATCGCCGGCGAGGTTGATGGTGCCTGTCGCGAACCCAGCGTCATTGGTTCCCTGATACAGCGCGGTTACTTGTGTGAACGCACCACCCATCCAACGCAGCAGGTCGGCGTCGGGTTGTAGCCAGGTTTCCACGTCGGGTTGCGTGAGCAGTCCGGTGTCGGCGTTCGAAATTTCGCGTTCTAACCGCAGCTGAATCACGTCGCCGAGCTGGCCGGATTGGATGAGTTCTTTTAGTCGGTTGGCGGCCGGGTCGAGCCGATGCCGCAAGACGGGGTACAGAGGAACCAGGTTCTCATCACGAACCAACGACAATTCGTACGCCAGTGACGAACCCATACCTGGGGACGGCACGACGACCAGCGGGCGACCGGAAGAGGCAATCTGACGGGCGGGCGGCAACACAAGATCTTCGTGTCCGGAGACAACGACGCCATCAATGCTCTCGTCGGCCAGCAAATCTTCCCACTCACCAACCCGGCGCAGCGACGCCGATGTTGTTAGCAGCCCTGAGTCATCTGAAAGGCAGGCAGCGTGAGTGACGGCGTGTTCGGCGCTGCGATGCAGCGCGTCAACGACCAGAGTTGTGTCGGATGTTTCGCCAACGATTGCGAAGTTCATGTAGAGAGTTCCACCAAGCGATGCCTAACGGTATCGCACCTGGCGAGCGACAACAAACGGGATTGCCGGTCTCTCATGATTGGCAACCGGCTTCTCGTTGGAATTGCTTAGAAGCCCTCGTCCACTGGTGGCCGTTTTACTTCGACCGGCGGAGCAGCGGTCTTGAGCGTTTCCAACCAGCGTTTTGAGTCTTCTAAGCGGCCCAGTTTTTCGTAGAAGGTCGCGAATACCTTCACTGCTTCTGGCTTGGGCAACATGTCTACGGCGTTGTGGAGGCCCAGTTGAACTACTGGCTCCATGACGACTTCGACCCGCGATTTGTAATCGGCGTCCAGTTCTTTCGCTCGTTCAGCCAGGCCGGCTTTTCGTGCGCAGGCTACGTGCAGAGCATGAAATTTCTGGTCCAGCGGTGCCGGCCAGGACTTGGCCGCTTCGTCGTAGTGCAGCATGGCCTTCTTGAAATCGCCATCGCTTTGTTCGGCCATCATTGCGGCAGTTCGGTGGTACAGATGCCCCTCTTCCGGGTGAGCCCACGCGGCGAATTCCTGCTCTGCTTCTTCGATCTTCCCCATGAAGACAAGACCTCGAATCAACTGAAACGAATAGAACGCGTCAGCAGAAGCCGTGTCGATTTCTTCATCTGGTTCGCCTTCCAGTTTTCCCTGCAGCAAGTCAACCGCTTCCGGGGCGGTTCCTTCGTCAAGATAGCGAGAAGCGATCGCGGCGCGGGGCGCGGGAGCGGATGGTTCTAATCTCATGAAGCGGCCGTATCGCCGCATCTCGGTCTGAGCGTTTAGTTCGAATCCCAGTTCTTCGTCGTACGGCGTGTTCATGGCGAACGGGTCAAACTGACTGATATACCACCGCCGCAGCACATCGATTCGTTTGTGAGGTGGAGTGTTCTCGTACGTGATGTTGTAGTACTCCTCAGCGGCCATGAAGCGACGAGTCAACTGGAAGATGTACGACATCATCTCACTGCACCGTGGGTCATCTGGTCCGACTGCCAAAGCGCGCCGAGCGTACCCTTCTGCGCGCTGAACTTCGTGAAGTATCTGGATGGAAAGTTCGGCCTGCTGCAGGCGCGCGATGAGTGCTTCCTGGGCTGAGTCCGGGATCCCGTCCAAAACTTCGAGAACCTTTTCGGTACCACGAATATCCTGTTCCTCCGGGTCGGACTGAATTGCTTCCGACAACAGGAGAATGGCCGCAGTGTCGTCAGGGTAATCCTTAACGTGCTCCTCCAGCATCTTGGTGGCTCGACGGTAGTTCCCTTCTTTCAGGAACTTGGATGCCACGTCGACTGTCGACTCAGACTGCATCCAAACCGTAGCCCCAATGGCCAGAACCAGGAACATGGCAAGCCCCACGGCAAACTTTGTCATCGTCGTCTCTTCATCGGAAATCAGGTGGGCGAAGGCCGATTCGCCGGAAAACTACTCTGTAAAGAGTACGTAAGTCCTGAGTGCGGTGGTAGCGGACTCGTCGCCGTCACGCGGCTATTTTACCGGCAATTCGTCAACTTGTTGGTACGACCGAAACAACCAATCCGTTGGAATGTTACCAGACAGCTGGCTCGGCCAATTCAGGGGAGATACGCCAATATTGGTTCCGCGTCAGGGCTTTCAGTTCCTGCTTCTTGCCGCCGGGGAACACGATTGTGACGTTCACGTCGTCAGTCCCGGTCGGCAACGCCACCAGCAGTCTGGGGTCAGCCACACACAGGTAACTGCTGCCGGCTTTCAGTGGGACTTTTCGGTTGAGTTCCCCACATTCGACAATCACATGCCCGCCGGCCGTGCCGCATCGATCGCCCGCAACGATATCCAGTCCGATCCAGTCCGGCGTCGGCATTCGGTCTTCCAGCAGGCTAAACGGGTGTGTGATGTGACCGATGCCGATGTCGTGGTCACCATCGTTGTCAAAATCGACGGTCGCGGAACCTCGACCCAGCACCTTGCGTTGAAAGTACGGACCACACCGCTGTGAGATATCGGTGAAACGTCCCTTGCCGTTGTTCAACAGTATCTGGCCAGTCATTTCGTTCGGGACATGGTTCGGCCCCAGCACATGTCCGTTGGTAATGAACACATCCGGAGAACCATCGCGGTTAATATCCAGAACGCTAATGCCGAACCCCAGAAAGAACTCACTCAATGCCGCAATGCGCGAGCGGTAGCTGTCGTCGGCGAAGTTAAGATCGCCGTCGGTCTCCAGGTTCCGGTACAGCGTGTTCTTCTTTTCGTAATAGTGAGTCAGCATGAAGTCGAACTTCTGATCTCCATCGAAGTCGGCACAAGCGATTCCCATACCGGCTTCTTTCCGTCCTGTGCCGCTGGTTGCGACACCCGCTGGTACCGCCTGGTCAGTCCATGTTCCATCATCATTCCGTGCGAACAAGCCGTTCGGGGTGAGGTCCCGTGCTGCCATGATTTCCGGCTGTGCATCGCCATTCAAATCGACTGCGGTTACGCCCAGCGTGTAAACCGGATCGACAGTGAAGCCGAGTTCTTCGGTTGCGTCTTTGAACGTACCGTCGCCATTGTTGACAAAGACTCTGTCGGGCTGTGGCGGCAGTTCGTTGGGGCCGCAGTATCCGGGCTGGCCGTTGTACTGGCACACTTTGCTGGATTCGATTGTGACTTCGGCATAGGCCCCGACAAATAAATCGGGCAGCCGATCGCCGTTCGCGTCGAACCAAAGACAGCCTGTGCTCCAATCGGTACTAGCCAGAACCCCAGATGCGACAGGTTCGAAAGTTCCGTCTCCGTTGTTGCGGTACAATGCGTTGGCACCGTAGTTAGTGATGTACAGGTCCGGAAAACCATCGACGTCGAAGTCACCAACAGCGACACCGAACCCGTATCCCGCATCGCTGGCACCAGGTTCTTCAACTCGTTCAAACGAACCCCCAATGTTGCGAAACAGTTGGTTTTGGATGTTGTCCTGAGGCGACGCGATCACGTTGCCATTTAGCAGGTACAGATCCTGTGTTCCGTCCAGGTCGTAGTCGAACCAGGCCATTGTGCTGACCATCGATTCCACAATCAGATACCGGCCCGGGACAATGTCTGCGTGATACTGAAAGTTCACACCTAACTGCTCTGCCACGTCCACCAGTTCAATCGGCGTGGTGTCTTCTTTTTCTTTTGGCTTCTCGGGCACTTTGGAGGCCGGAGCCGTGACGACTTTTTTTCTCTGATCAGGCAGCTTCGTGTTGGGGCCGGTCTTCGCTTCGCCGTTCTTTGCAGATCCTTTGCCACAACCGACCATGGTTGTCGTCATGCCCAGGATCAACAAAAACATCATCCAGGCAGCGGGTTTGGAGCTCAGTTTCAACATGCGTACAAAGTTCAAAATCAAGAGGCTCAAAAGACGACCCCTGTCAGCATTTCGAGTCAACAGAGTGAGGGAAGCCTATGCCGGGAACATCTGACTCGTTTCAGCTATGATAAGATTTTTGATCCCCAAAGGCACGACGACACCGAATAAATGAAACGCATCGGAATACTGACCGCAGGCGGCGACACACCTGCTTTGAACGCAACTATTCAGGGAGCCGTCGAACGGGCGAACCAGCACAAAGTGGAGGTATTCGGTTTTCTCCGCGGCTACGCGGGACTGATTGACACTCAGGTGCCGCACGTACGGCTGAATCCACTGTTCACAACAATCCCGGAACTTGACCCGTGCTACGGCGGAACCATTCTGGGTTCCTCCCGAACTTACGTTGACCGCACGTCCAGCTGTTTGCCCGATATCGAATCAAACCTGAAGAAGCTGGGGATTGAGGGGCTTATTTGCATTGGCGGGGATGGAACCATCAACGGCATGCAGCCAATTTCCGAGTTCCTCCCGTGCGTTCTGGCTCCCAAGACAATCGACAACGATCTCGGGCTCAACTACATCGACGAAGCTAACGAGTACATCAAGAACCCGGATTCCGCGTCGCCATCAGAAGTCGTCCTCAACCGATCCCGCCAAAAGATCCGGCAGGAAGAGATCATCAACTACGCCACACCCGGCTACGCCACAGCCGTGTTTGTTGTCGCGCAGTCGATTCAGCGAATCCGCACGACTGCGGAAAGTCATCGCCGCATCGTGATCATCGAAGTCATGGGCCGACAATCTGGTTACATCGCGTTGGGCTCCGCCTACGGTCAGCCAGACATCATTCTGGTTCCCGAAGAACCGCTTAACCTGGACGCGTTGGAACGCCGAGTTCGCGAACTGTACGAGTTGCAGCACCACGTGGTCATCGTGGCCGGCGAAGGCGTTGTCGGCGAAGACGGACAGCCGCTGGGCGACATCGCCGAGAGTTTCGACCCGGCTGGCAACATCAAGTACGACGGAGCCGCCGAGTCGCTTAAGAAGATTCTTGGAGAGCGATTGGAAGACAAGTTCTTCTCGACTGCCCGACGGCTTGAAACGGCTAACTCGGCGATCTTCACTCGAAAAGTCGGACACACCCAGCGCGGTGGTCGGCCGGTTCTTTTCGATCGCTACTACGCGACGCAACTTGGCGGCAACGCCGTCGATCTGTTGCTGGACCGCCGCAACAACTGCATTTCGACGTTGCAGTGGAGCGAAGCGGACGGCTTCTTTGTGGATTCTGTAGAAGCGAACAAGCTTCGCGATCAATGGGGCGAGATTCACCCACGGTCATTGCACGAATCTTTGTACGACGAGGAACGCTACTGCGTCTCAGAATTCGGCGTCGAATACCTCAAGCCAATCTTCCGGAACGCGGTTGGCTGGGACGATGTCGAAAACCTGCGCCACGGCATTTTCAGCCGGCAAAATCTGTCCGGCCGCTACCAAAGCAAGAACGTCGATATCTCAAAGCGCGTTCGCAGACTTCCTGATTAGTCATGGTGGAACCAGGCAGATACCAGAAGCAGATTCTGTTCTCTGGCATTGGCGAAGCTGGCCAGGCCGCGCTGGCAAAAGCGCGGGTGCTGGTTTGTGGCTGCGGTGCGCTGGGCAGCGTTCTGGTCGACACTCTGACTCGCGCAGGTGTTGGGTTCATTCGGATTGTGGATCGAGATTTTGTTGAACTCACCAACCTCCAGCGGCAGGTTTTGTTTGATGAAGAAGACGTCGCCAGGCACGTTCCAAAAGCCGTCGCTGCCGGCGATCGGTTGCGGAAGATCAATTCCGATATCGAAATAGAATCGATTGTCGCAGACGTCAACTACACCAACATTGCCGAACTCGCGGACGGCGTTGATTTGATACTTGATGGAACGGACAACTTTGAGGTTCGGTTCCTGATCAATGACTACTGCCACGAAAGCGGCACGCCCTGGATCTACACCGGATGCGTGGGCAGTCATGGACAGACCATGACGGTCTTCCCTGGCGAAACAGCATGTCTGCGGTGTCTGATTGACTCAGTTCCCGAACCCGGCGCAGCAGAAACGTGCGACACGGCGGGGGTGTTGGGACCGGCGATTAACGTCATCGCATCGTTGGAAGCTATTGATGCATTGAAGATTCTCTCAGGGCAGCGAGAGCTCATCGAGCCGGTTCTAAAAGTCGTCGATGTCTGGGACGCCAGCGTTCGCAAAATGAACGTCAGCAACCTGCGAGAGACGGCGAAGTGCCCCGCGTGCTTTGAGGGCGAACGCATTTGGCTGGAAGGCCGAACAGGTTCGCATTCGTCTGTGTTGTGCGGCCGCAACGCGGTTCAAATCACTCCGGCCGAACCCACAAAGCTGTCACTGCAGGAAATGGCGAAACGTCTGAGTTCTTCCGGCGTTGTGACTCAGAATCCGTTTCTGCTTCGGCTACAACTTAGCGAACCGGACTACGATGTGACCGTGTTTTCAGATGGTCGAGCCATCATCAAAGGCACCGAAGATGTATCCGTGGCCCGCGGAGTGTACTCACGGTATATCGGTTCGTAGTTAACAACGCTGACTACGTACGGTTAGCAGTGAGCCGAAGGGCGTGAGCCCTCGGGTTTGGTTGCCTGATTCGGTGTTGGTCAAGAGTCTTTGGTATGTCGGCTTTAATTGACGATGAATGTGGTTCGGTGTTGGATTCGGAACCCGCGTCCGACCCGAGGCCTTACGGCCTTCGGCTCACCTGGGTGAGGCTTGGTAGCTGAACGACTAGAGATTAAGAGTGACACGCCGGGCTTTTTCGTTCGGACCTGAAGCAGCACACAACCATGTCGACAACCGCCCAATCAACAATGTTCGAACGCATCAAAACACTTCTGGAACTCATCCGTTTCAGCCACACCCTGTTTGCTTTGCCCTTCGCATTGCTCTCAGCAATCGTCGCGTGGTCGATGCCGGACACCGACTTCCATTGGCAGCAACTGGTCGGGATCCTGCTATGCATGGTCTTCGCGCGGTCGGCAGCAATGGCGTTTAATCGACTTGTTGACCGCGATGTCGATGCCGGTAACGAACGCACGGCCGGACGGCACATTCCTGCCGGGCTGATTTCCGTTGGAGCCGTGCGAACATTCACGATTGTGTGCTCGATCGGGTTCATCGCGTCGACCTTGTTGTTCCTCCCGAATAGATGGCCCATCTACTTGTCGGTGCCTGTGTTGCTATTCCTGCTGGGATACTCGTACGCGAAACGCTGGACCAATTGGTGCCACTACTGGCTGTCCGCAGCATTGATGATGTCACCGATCGCAGCATGGATCGCGTTGCGGGGCGAAGTGACAACAGTTCCGCTGTTGCTGGCCGGCGTCGTCTTTTTCTGGGTCGGCGGCTTTGACATCATCTACGCCTGCCAGGATTCGGGGTTCGACAAAGAACACGGCTTGCACAGCATTCCGTCGAAGTTTGGAATCCCAACGTCGTTGCGAATGGCCGCGTTCAGTCATGTGATCGCAGTTGCGTGTCTGTTTTGCCTGTGGCACTTCGGTAACTTTGGGTATGTCTTCCTGGGTGGCGTTGTGCTGGTCACGCTGTTGCTGTTGTGGGAACATTCTTTGGTTCGCCCTGACGATCTGACGCGGGTGAACATCGCGTTCTTCAACGCGAACGTCATTATCAGCATGGGATTGCTGGTCACGGGCGCGGTCGATGTTTGGTTCTTGTAGCCGTTTGCGTGTTGGTGGGTAATGTGAGACATTCAAAGTCTGGAGTCACCATGGCCGGTGGCCACAATACGCACAACGTGAAGCTTTACATCAATCGCGGCGCAAAACCGTAGACCGCGCGAAGGTTACAGATGGATTTCTTACAACTTGCCGATCGCACATTTCTGGTGCTCGGCGTGGCCAACCGAAAGAGTATTGCCTGGCAAACTGCTAAGGTGCTGACCGAAGCTGGAGCGAAGGTCGTGTACTCGGTTCGGTCAGAACAACGCAAACAAAGCCTGGCCAAAATGGTCGGAGACGATTCGTCGATCTACGTTTGCGACGTCGAACATCAGGATCAGATCGACTCGCTGCGTGACCAGGTCTCAGCCGATGTCGATCAGCTAAGTGGCATCGTGCATTCGATTGCGTTCGCGGATTACTCAGCAGGCTGGCTTCCATTTCACGAAACACCGCGGCCCGCGTTCCTGCAGGCGGTCGATATTTCGTGCTACTCGCTGATAGCGGTCTCGAACGCGTTCAAGGATCTACTGGATCCGGAAACGGGAAGTGTTGTCACGATCTCTATCTCGACGACAAAGATGGCCGCGGAAAACTACGGCTACATGGCCCCAGTCAAAGCCGCGCTTGATTCGACAGTGTGCTTCCTGGCGAAATCGTTTTCGAAGTTCTCCTCGGTTCGCTTCAACGCACTGTGCCCGGGACTTCTAAAGACATCCGCGTCAGCCGGCATCCCTGGCTACGTCGACAGCTACCTGTTCGCCGAAAAAGCCACGCTTCGCAAGCGGGGTCTCAAAACAGAAGAAGTTGGAAACACGGCCGCATTCCTGCTGAGCCCACGTTCATCCGGAATCAACGCACAAGGCATCGTGTTGGACGCCGGTATGGCCATCAATTACTTCGACGACGAACTCATCAAGCCCGATCAAACGGCGGATTGATGTGAACCGAGACCGTCGATTGCTGTGGATCATCGTCGCGCTGGCTCTGATCTTGCGCATCGCGGCAAGTTGGGTGTGGCGCGATCGGCTTGATGAAGACATCGACGGCTACCGCGGTATCGCGACGATGGTGGCCGACGGCAAAGGTTACTCTGATCCCACTCATGGAACGCCGACCGCGTTCCGTCCGCCGCTGTTCCCGCTACTGCTGGCGGGTGTTTTCAAACTTGCTGGTGGCAACACCGCCATCGCGGCGGTTCAAATTGGATTGGGAACACTCACCGTCCTGTTAACCGGCCTGATTGCCGATCGATTAAACCTGCGCGCGGCGTGGCTTGCACCGTTGATCGTTGCGTTGGATCCGTTGCAGTTGGCGTACACACCACGCGTGATGACTGAGGTGGCATCTGCTTTCACAATGGCCCTGCTACTGTGGACCACCGCGCGCGCTCAGGTTCAGGATTGGCGACTTCCCGCAATATCGATTTGTGGTTTGGCTTTTGGTATCGCGGCATTGTGCCGTCCGACGATTTGGGCGTTGCTGCCGGTTGTGGGGGTATTTGTTGGCCTTGGTGTTGTGCGCGATCGTGGCCGCTTGTTTGAAGTCGCGAAACGAGCGGCAGTCTTTGGGTTGTGCGTTGCCGTGGTGATTGCGCCGTGGCTGGTTCGGAATATGAGTGCGATTGACGCGCCGGTGTTCACAACGACACACGGTGGGTACACACTACTGCTGAGCAACAACCCTGAGTTCTACAGTGACATCGTTCCTGCCAGGTGGGGAACGGTTTGGGACTCTCTTCCATGGCAGCGGCGGCTCAAGAACGATCTTATCGCATCGGGAATCGGTCTTCAGGACGAACGCGCGAAAGATCGCTGGATGTACGCTCGGGCGTTTAAGAATATCCAGGAGAACCCGCGTGGGTTTGTTGGTTCCTGTTGGTTGAAGCTGCGGCGGTTCTGGAATCTTGCTCCACAGGCTGAGGTTCAATCCCCGGTTGTGACGTGGGCGCTGCGGGCGTTCTATCTGCTGGTGTTTGCGGGACTGCTACTGACAGTGCGACATCGCGGGAAGAAATCGCAGGTGGCGCGGGTTGTTCTTGGATTGGCTTGGTGCATGTTGCTGGCGTTTACAGCCGTCCACATATTCTACTGGACCAATACGCGAATGAGGGCTCCACTTGTCGCCGCAATCGCGTTACTCTCTGCTCGCGGATGGGCGGGAAGCCGCGACGAACTGAGCGATAAGAAACTGAGCGACAAGAACACAGCGCACGAGTCTGCCGAGTGAAGAATCTCGATCTCCAACTGCCGACGATTCAGAATTGGAGCTGTCACAATTGCGGTGGCTGCTGCAAACAGCACGTGATTGAAATCACGGAAGAAGAAAAGCAGCGCATTGAAGGGCAGGGGTGGGAGACCGATCCAGCCACCCGCGACGTATCAGTCATTCTTAGCGAAGGGAAGACGCACCGGTTGGCTCATCAGGCGGACGGTGGGTGCGTGTTTCTGGACGATGCGGGACTGTGTCGGATTCACGCGAAGTATGGGGAAGCAGCGAAGCCGTTGGCATGCCGCATTTACCCGTACGCGTTCCACCCGGCCGGTGATGACATCGCGATCAGCCTGCGGTTCAGCTGCCCGTCGGTCGTTGAAAACAAAGGGCAGGCTGTTGAGGCTCAGGCAAACGTTCTTGAAAAGATTGCCCGCCAGGTTGTCCCCGACGACTACCGCAATCTCGATCCGCCGCTAATCAGTCCTGGAGAGAGCACACACTGGGACGACTTCCTGCAATTCGTTGACATGACGGATGCCATCTTCGCAGAACCACAACCGGTTCTGGTGGCGATCCTGCGAACCATCATGATTACCGACCTGCTGGAAGAAGCTTCGTTCTCCAAAATTTCGGATGACCAGATCACAGAACTTCTGCAACTCATCGCTCAGACAGCGATGATGGCACACGAAGAAGTTCCGGACGAGATTGATGCTCCCAGCAGCATCGCCAAACGCCACCTTCGCATTCTGGTCGCACAGTACACGCGGCACGACACAATGGCTGACAAGGATTCGGGTTTCCGTGGATACTGGGACCGGCTGAAGACATCGCTGTCGTTCACCTGGGGTAGGGGAACGATTCCTGATGTCCGTCCGGAATTTCGTTCGGCCGAGTTCCAGATGATCGAAGCTCCGTTTGAGTTCGACGATTCTGACGCGATCGACGAAATCCTTCGCCGATACTTTCGGGTCAAAATACAGGGTATCCACTTCTGCGGCCGCGCGTATTACGATGTGCCATTTATTGAGGGGCTTCGCAGCCTGCTGCTGGTCTACCCAGCTGTGATGTGGTTCGCTCGCTGGCGAGCGGCCGGTGAGTCGCGATCGATCGTGACCGCGGAAGATGTCGTAGCGGCGCTTACGGTCGCAGATCACAATCACGGCTACTCGGCCGTCCACGGCTTGCGGGCTTCGCGGTTCCGAGTACAACTGCTGGCAAAGATGAAGCAGTTGGGGCCTCTTTGTCAGTGGTATTCCCGAACGCAGTAGACAGTAGCGGCTCAAGAAGACCGTTCGCATGAACGTACGAATTACGTCCTATCAGCAGGCCATTGACTGGATCTTTGGTCTCATCAACTTTGAGCGAAAGCCAGGGCGTTCCCGCGACTTTCGACTTGATAGAACGCGCACTCTGCTGGAAGCATGCGGCGATCCGCATAAAGACATTCCGGTTGTCCATATTGCGGGCACGAAGGGCAAAGGGTCGACCGCGAAAATGACTGCGGGCATTCTTAGTGAGGCGGGCCTGGTGACGGGCCTGTTTATGTCGCCTCACGTCACGCGGTTCGAAGAACGTCTGACAGTCAACGGGGAAGAGCCGGCTGAGGCCGAACTGGTTGCGTTGGTTCAGGAACTTCAGGTCGCTGTTAAAGCATGCGATGGGCTCACGCCGACCTACTTTGAAGCGGCGATGCTATTGGCCTGGTGCTTCTATCGAATGCGGAAGGCCGACATCGCCGTGCTGGAGGTTGGGTTGGGCGGCCGGCTGGATGCAACGAATGTCTGTTGCCCGGAAGTTTGCGTAGTCACCAGCATCAGCCTCGACCACACCGCTGTTCTGGGTGACACCGTCCAGCAGATTGCCGCTGAAAAAGCCGGCATAATGAAACACCAGGTCCCGGTCGTCAGCGGTGTGACCACAGAACCGGCTAAAGCCGTGATTCAACAGCACGCCGCAAAACAGGATGCTCAACTGTATCAACTGGGCGACGACAT
The DNA here is from genome assembly GCA_964485095.1 of uncultured Planctomycetaceae bacterium. GTDB lineage: Bacteria > Planctomycetota > Planctomycetia > Planctomycetales > Planctomycetaceae > CAYNWT01. Next base: position 42,159 of record CAZAIB010000009.1, read on the forward strand.
CACGTTCGAATACACATCACCTGCTCCGGGTGCGTTCTCTGGTTCTGTTGATGTTTGTACGGAGAACGGCGAGTGGTCCGGTCTTGGAGTTCCGTTTCCAGGAAGACACCAGGCCTTCAACTGTGCTATCGCGGTTGGGGTGGTGGATATCCTTCGCAAGAAAGGCTGGAAGATTCCGGTGGACGCAGTGGCGAGCGGTCTTGCGAAAGCCCGCTTGCCGGCCCGCGTTGAGATTCTTAGTCACGACCCGCTGGTTGTTGTCGATGCGGCGCACAACGAAGAATCGATCGCGGCTCTGGTTGCGGCGATCAACGAGATCTCACTCGCTCGACCGCGAGTCGCGGTCTTTGCCACAACCAAACAGAAGGACGTTGAAGGAATGTTGAGGCACTTGTTGCCGGCGTTCGATCATGTTGTTGTCACGCAATACACAAAGAACCCTCGCGCGGTTGCCTGGAAAACTTTGTTGGACCAGGCCCACGAAGCGAACTCTGGATCAACTCAGCTGCATTCCGCAGAAACACCGGAAGCAGCCTGGCAGAAGGCCAGTTCACTGAGGCCCGCTTTGATATGCACGACCGGGTCATTCTTCATCGCGGCCGAGATCCGCGAGATTATTTTGTGATCGCTAGTCGTAGTGGCGAGAAGTGTCAAAGACTGTGGCCAAAACCGCGGGCCGAATGTCACTGACCTTCGGCACCGATTTTACATCGGTGAGTCCACGGCTTTTGCACTACGAAACGGTCAGTAGTTCGTTGTACTGCAGAAGCCGTTAACCCCCCGTGTAAGTCGGGCGGAGAATCAAAAGTCAGTGCCATTGGACGTTCGCCAACAAAAAAAGCCAGTCCGCTATGAATAACGAACTGGCTTTGTAAATCCTTGTGCCGGCTTAGCCGCCACGTCCCGGAGGTGCTCCGTTGTTGTAGCCTGCTGGCGGTCCACCACCGCCTCCATCGCCGTCACCACCGTAACCTGGTGGCGGTCCACCATCCTGGCCGGCCGGAGGGCCGCCGTTGTCTCCATCGCCACCGTAGTTACTAAGACCGTTACTGCCGCCGCCAAGGCCACCGCCCAGACCGCCGCCACTTGCTACCGCTTCGCCTTCTCGGTCCTTCCAACCAAGTTCGTCGAAGTGCTTGTTCATGGCTCGCATGAATCCTCGCCGTCTGGCCAGCGTTCTGTCACCGTACGGAGTTGAAACAGTCAGGATATCGCCGTCTGGACGAGCAACCGTCAGTCGTGAACCCAGACTACTTCGGGCGTCTCTGTCCATCGCATTCAGTTGGTCTTTGAGACCAGTCAGGACATTCGGATCAAGGGCTGGGGTCGACACACCCAACAGGATATCCCGCGACTCGAACTGAACCTTCTCTTTGTTCAGCGTCTGTCTATCCATGCGAAGTACATATGACTTCTTCTCACCCCCTACAAAGTCTCCAACTTTGACTTTCAGTCCAGACCTGTCGAGTTCATCGTCTGCCGAAATCTTAGTTCCGGATTCGAAGTACCAATAGAACATGTTGATCTCTGCTTCCGGTTCAATACCATCCTGAACCTTGTTCACAAAGTACTGGGAGTCATATGGAACTTCGATTGGGCCGGACGGTTCGCTCCACTCCGTCTCAAGAACCTCACGCTCCGCAAGAGCGTAGTCGTCAAGTTCATCAGGCGGGAGACCGTAGTGTGGGTTTTCAAGCTCCACGCGAACTCGATACCGGTAAGTCTTGCCCTGCTCTACAGCAAAGTCGATGTAACGAAACAGGAACAGGTTTCCGACTGCGGAATTCGTCGCTTCAGTCAGGCCTGCCTCTTCAAGATCTTTCTTATACTTCTTCCAGGCATCCTTGTCTGAAGCCAGTTCGTTCTCTTTTTCCTGTTGGTTAAGAGTGTCATTGGACCAGCCGCGAGTGCCTTGCTTCTTCTTCTTTTTATTCTGCTTTTTCTGCAACGCTTCGTAGTGCTTACGAATCAGTTCATCCTGTTTCTTCTGTCGATCAATCTGCGACTGAGACAGAGTGAAGTTTTCGATTCGAGGATGCGAGACTTCCTTGCCCCATTTCTCCGTTAGCCGTTGAGGCAATGGCATAGTCATTGCTTTATTCGTGACCGCCGAATCAACTGTCTCAGGGTCACGCTTGTTGGCATTGCGAATCACGTCAACAGCGACCTGGGTATCAACATCCTCCCACTCACTGCTCCACGGATCGTCTCCTGGTACAGCAACCTTTCGCTGGATTTTGTAGTCCAGGTACTTGAGCGAACTGGTCACAAGCGAGTGAGAAATTGGCAGGTGCAATGACCGGGCGAGTTGCTCACGTTGACGGTAAACATTAACGATTGCTCGAACCGTCACGGCTCGTCGGCCCTTCGCCTTAAATGGCAAGTTGTCCTGGCTTCCTGCAAGGCCTCCACGGTTTTCTCCCTTACTACCGCCAGGGCCACCGAAAGTACGGTCTTTCTTCTTCTTATCTTTCTTGTCTCCACCGAGACCACCACTGCCCAGGCCGCCGCCGCCGAGCCCACCATTACCCAAGCCGCCGCCACCGAGCCCACCACCCAGTCCACCGCCTAAGCCGCCACCGAGCCCACCGCCGCCACCAGGGCCGCCAAACTCCCGACCATTGTTGGTTCCGCCTGCGCCGGCTCCACTTGCTTTGTCACCGTTGAAATTGAACTCAGGTGTATCATCATCGTCTTTGTCGCCGCCGCTCTTACTGTCTTTGCTGGCGCCGTCCTTGCCGTCTTTCTTTGAATCAGCTGCGGCGGACTTTTTGCCACCAAATGAATCCTGGATAAACGCGACTAAAACGTCCTCAGGCGCGACCATATTCAACTTCGATCGCTTCTTTCGCTGCGGCTCCAGTGGCCAGGTTAGTTCCGTTGTGAAGACATACTTGTCAAAGCCAACCGCACTGCCCATTCGGTTCGCTCGATCTTCGATATTTGCGATGTCCAGAAACTGGAAATCGCCCTGGTCAGACACTTCCTTGTCTGTGGGCCAACTGCTGGTCTCCATTGCAGTCTGAGTGTCAAGCGCCTTCTTCTCCAGCTCTCGGCTGGTGCGTTTATCACCCATCCACCTGCTGCTGTACAAGGCAAACACAGCCAGCAAAACCACGACGGTGATACCAATTTTTTCACCGTGGTTGATACCAAACTGCTTCCAGTCGATGTTCTTCAGCTTGTCCATAACACAACTCCCATAGCTCTAACGAACTTGACGTCAGGTGGGTCTGTAAAAAATCAGTGTCTTGTTGCTTCTATCCGCGGAGCAGCCTATTTCGCCTTCTCAGACATAGGCTTATCATCCTTCATCGCGCCATCCTTCATCGCGCCATCCTTCATCGCGCCGTCCTTCAT
>CAZAIB010000009.1:45618-45720 GCA_964485095.1 uncultured Planctomycetaceae bacterium
CATCCTTCATCGCGCCATCCTTCATCGCGCCATCCTTCATCGCGCCGTCCTTCATCGCGCCGTCCTTCATCGCGCCGTCCTTCATCGCGCCGTCCTTCATCG
>CAZAIB010000009.1:45820-77503 GCA_964485095.1 uncultured Planctomycetaceae bacterium
CGCCATCCTTCATCGCGCCGGCCGCTTTCATGTCCTCCGATGCAGCCTTCTCCTTGAGCATTTCCTGCATCTTCGCAGCCTCATCGTCAGAGGCTCTGAAGATGGTAATCAGGCCAGCCACGACGACTGTCGCCAGTGTTGGATCTCGAAGTGCTGCTTCCAGTGGATCGACTTCGCCTGGATCGCTTTTCTTAGTTCGAGACGATGCGCCACCAAAGCCTCCTGATGACGATGAGTCTTCATCGCCGATGGAACCGGCTCCACTTCCGCCTCCACCAAAACCGCCAAAACCTCCACCACCACCCATACTGGCGGCTCGACCAGCACCATCGCCTGGTGATCCGCCGAATCCTCCGCCCATGCCCCCAAGTCCTCCACCGCCAGCTCCGGAAACAGAACTGGCTGATCGGCCACTCTCGTTGGCGGCCTCCCAGTGGACTCGAACAATCTCAACCGGCCAGGCTGAGTTCGTCAGCTGGGCCAACACTTCCGGCAATTTATCCTGTTCGATAGTAAGCCTGGTCTTGAAGCCACGCGTTCGGTACTTGCCATCCTCTTTGTTATGAACATACCGACGCTGTGGTGCTGAAGACTGGCTACCAGTGGCAAACGAAGAGTTCGAACCAGGGGCTTTCTTCTTTTGGGACGTGTTTTCAGGTGAGCCGAATTCTTCGATAACGTCGAAGTCCAGAGACGGGCTTGAAATTGTGACCTTAGCTTTCGCCGCGCCACCCATTCCGCCCATTCCGCCGCCATTTGAGCTGCTGTTTTCACCGCCAACAGTACCTGCACCACCGCCACCACCACCCATCATGTTGGCTTCGCGACCTCCACTCATCATGTTGGCGTAGTTCGACATTCCGCCTGCAGCACCGCCTCCTTTGGAAGACTTCTTCTTACCATCCAGGTTTCCGCCATACAGCCGCAGTTCATGCAGTTGTCTGACAGGTGCCTCGGTAATTGACCTGGCCGCCGCTTCAGTGTTGACCTTATCGATTGATCTCAGCAACTGGGCGACAAGCCATTCGTCTTCCTGAGCGTCCCAAACCTGTGTCCATGTTGGTAGACCATTCCAGGTTCCCGCAGGAACTCGGTGTATTGCAGACGTGTTGACTTCACACAGCCCTTTACCGTCACGGTAGGTATTGATTTGCGTAAGAACCTGCTTTTCGTGCTGGCGATCGTACTCTGTTTTGTAGATGGTCAGGCCGCCGGTATCAGACCCTTCAAACTTCTGCCCGAAAGAAAGATTCTTTACGTAAGGCAGCATGCGTTTGGGCCAAAATATGGAATCACCGTTTTGCTGATCGAGCCACAGCTTTTGAGCCGATCGATCGTACGCCGCTCGGTGCAATTCGTTGAGCTTCTTGGCCCCGGCGATCCAACTCTGATTCGGAGCCTTCGCGCCCTGGCCAGCCTTACTGAATTCAGACTTGAGAGTGTCCTCTCGTCCCTGAATTTGCTCCTGCATCGAACCGTTGTATAGGAACCACGAAACCAGTGGCACTAACAGCGCGAGCCCAAACAGAACCCAGAAACGGTGTGTGATTAGCGGTTGTAGTTTTTCCATCTCTCAAAACTCTCAGATAGTCGTTCAGAAGAAAACGAACAGAACTATTTCTTAGCCTTTGATGTTGCGGGAGGTTCTTCATCCTTCCGGTCCGCCATCGGTGTTGGTACCCACACAAACTTCACAACAAACTGCCACTCAGTAACCGTTCGAGTTTCGACTCGGTCAATGTTGATCTTGCTCCCGTCGAGGCGACCAATGCTTGAACCGGCGCCTGAATCAGACTGGCCAAAGCCACCGGCCGAACTCGATTCATCTTCATCACCAATCGAGCCAGCTCCGGTTCCTCCACCCCCTCCGCCGCCGCCGCCGCCACCGAAGCTGGCAGCACGCCCATTCCCGCCGGAGAACGGAGAACCGCCGTTTCGTGTTGACGAACCAGCACTATTCGGATCGAAAGGAACTTCGTTGTCAACAGCCTCATAAAGCAGGGCGTGAGTGATACCCAACTTGCGGACTGGAATTACCTTACCGTCGCGTTCAATTTCCCACTTCTGCAGGTTCTGGACGAACTGCCGGTTGATGAACTCACGGTCTGAATTTGTCAGGTCACTCTTATCTGAATCGCGATCGTCCCGATAGTGGTAACCCATCAACGTGAAGACATAGCCACTACCAGTTGGCTCTGTCTCCTGATCGCGTTGCAGCATGAAGTTGCCAATGTTGTCGCTTACTTTAGCTCCTGCCGTTGTCGTTTCGGTTGGCAGTTCTTTCCACCAACCTTTCAGGTCACTGATCTTCTCAGCAGTGATGCTGGTCAGCTTCAGGCGATTCTTGACCGTCGGGTCAGTCTCATCGTTTTGTTCTTCGTTGAGATCGCGTGGCTGAGCCTCGTTGATTGCTTTGTAGACTTCAGCCCAGAATTCTCGTCGCTCAAGAAGACCAGTCAGCCCCAGGCCGTCTTCCTTAATTTTGCCGTGAGACGTTACTTCTTCTTCATAGTTTCTCGTGTTGTCTGAAACCTTACCTGAAAGGGTCTTAACCGCGGCGTGCCCCTTCTCGAACTTCTCTTTGCTAACAGAGTTCAAAACCATCGCGTTGCCAACTGCCGACAGCGAGAACGCAGCCAACAAACCGGCCGCTCCGGCAATCGCCCATGGCTTCTTGCGACGGATGGTTCGTTCCATCGCAATTTCGGGTGGCAACAACGACGTCTTGATTCGCGTGACGTCAATCCCCTGCAGTGCCAGTCCATAAGGAACCGCAAAGCTCATGACGTTGTCCTGGAACAGCGACGAGTTCAAAACACTGTCGCCAACAAGACCGTTGTAATTTTCAACGCGTTCGACTTCGTACTGCAGGTTCTGCTGCAGGAACTTCTGCAAACCAGCCAGCTTGAACCCGTTACCAACCCCAAGCACCTTTGAGATAGACGCTTCTCGGTTCACACTGGAGAAGTAACCGATCGAACGCTGAATCTCAGAAACATAATCATTGAAGACCGGTCGCAATGCCTGGAACACTGCTCGCGGGTCAGGTGAACGCGTGGCGTTGCACTTGAGGTGTTCGGCCTTCGCGAACGTCAGCTTCATTTCCTTGGTCAACGCTCGCGTGAAGTGGTTCCCGCCGATCGGCACGTTACGGATCCAGATACTGCGTCCGTTTGAAACCAACAACGTTGTATTGTCAGCACCCATGTCAATCAGGATTGAGTGCGAACCGTTCTCCGCCGGGTCACCATGATCTGTGCGATGCCCAAAGACGTCGTAACTTAGAAAGTTGTACAACGCCAGCGGCGCGGTCTGGACGATTTCGACTTCCTGACTCGCGTCGATGAACGGCTGCATTTGAGCCAACACCTGTTCGCGCTTCATTGCAAACAGACCGACTTCGGCTTCCAGCATGAAGCCACTCTCTTCAACACCACCGCCCAATGGTTGGTAGTCCCAAATCACATCGTCCAGGTCGAACGGAATTTGCTGGCGAGCTTCGTACTTGACGATCTCCGCAACCTTGCTGGATTCAACAGGCGGCAGCTTGATGAACTTCGCCAGCGACGTTTGACCTGGTACGGCGATAACAAGCTTGTCACCCTTCACCGTGTTGCGAGAGAGAAACGTCTCAAGCGCGGCGGGAATGAGTTCTTCAGGGATCGCGTCTGGCTGACTCAGAATTTTTGGGTGTGGGACATAATCGAAAGCGACAGCAACCGCTTGCTTGGCCGCTTCGGCATAACGCAGCTTGATTGCTTTCAAGCCCGCCTGACCAATATCGATACCCCACGCAGTCTGAATTTTTTCAGCCATGCGTTCGACCTTCTTCTACTCTTGGATGAGTCGCCAGAGAACACGCTGAATCACGCGCCCTCTTGTTCGCGAATGCGATTGTAAGATATGCACAGAATGCCTGCAGATTGCTCTAAATCCAAGCTACCACAGGGTTTTCCGTTCCGTCAACTAAAATCAAACGTCCCTGACTTACCTGGTCGACTTCCTGTCACCTATCCCTCATGATGCCATCGACGCTTCAGACAGCAAGTGTCACCACATCCTTTCTCGAATTGGCGTGAAGCAATTTGTGAACGATGCGAAAAGCAGTCAGGAAGGCGTGGTAGAAGAGTCCGACTTGCCCGCTGTTTCAGCTTTTGACACCCTTCCAAGCCCAATCTTTGACGACACTGGCAGGCCGGAAGTTCCGCTTCTGGATTGAATTTTTCCGCCGAACCGACTCAATCGCCCCATCCGGCTGACGTAACTGCATAAATGACAATGGGATACAGCAAGACTGTCATTATTCTTCCAGGCTACGGTCTGGACAATTTGCCGTACGACATTGATGACCAACAGGCCACAGGGTTGCTGAATGCCTTCGCTATTGCGTGCCATCCCACACTGTTGGCCCAAAGCGATGGCATGCCTTCGTGGTCCAGCTGCGACGAACACGCCGACATCGATCCCGGAACCCTGTTCATAATACCACCCATTAGCGAAGACAATCTGTACGGCAATTGGGTCAACAGCGGCGAACCAACCTCCGGTGTCATTCGAGGCATCGGCGAACGGGAAGAGCTCGCCGCCGCTGTCCTGGCCGAAATCGGAGCCAGCGCAGAAGGCCTGGATACCGATTTGGTCGCTGACTGCATGGCCATCGGGATCGCTCACGCGCTGATGGAACTGCTGACACAGCAGATGCACTACTTCACCAACATCGACGCTGAAGTGCTGGGCCAGAACACAATCGCTGCTGCCAAAGCGATCGTTGCCGGTAACTCCACAGATGCAAAAGCCAAACTCACAGTCGCCTACGAAGTCCTGGTCGAAGCGCGCGAACGGTTCTATCCGGTTGACTGCTTCCTAGTCGATCTCTGCCTGCTAAGCGCCGAACAAGCGAACCAACATCTTGTTCAAACCCTGAATACTCCCACGCCAATTAATCTCCTGATCGAAGGTCAGGAACTCGACAACCTCGACGCAAACACCATTGCCGCAATTCACGAAGGGCTGGCAACAGAGACTCCAGACCAGGAACCGCGCGTTGCCGTGTTGGGGGGCGAACACACCAACGTCGCCGCACCGCTGGTTCCGCTTGCCGACTGGCTAAGAGATTTTCAGGCGGGCATGGAAGGCTTTGGAGCCCGGTTGGGCGAACTGCCAACAGCGTGGGCTCGAAAACGGTTCGGGTTCTCAACTCTGCTGCCACAGGTGCTCAAGAGCTTCGGGTTTGAATCCGCACTGCACTTCGCGTTGGACGATGGAACCTTCCCGGATGCCGAACACAGCAAACTAAGCTGGGAAGGTTCAGACGGAACACAAATCGACGCGATGACTCGCATCCCAATCGCCATCGAAAGCGCGGCGGCATTTCTGCAGTTGCCGCAGCGAATCGCTGAATCGATGCAGGACGACATGGTCGCCGCCATCCTGTTCGCGCGATGGCCGGATGTGAAAACGCCGTGGCTTTCTGACTTCCAACGCATCCACAATTACGGTGACGTGTTTGGCCGGTTCGTGACGCTCAACGAATTTGCCGCTGACTCCGGCGAATCAGGCAACCAGTCGCAGTTTGAAGCTCGCGAGTACCTCAGCCCGTTTCTCATCCAAGGCTCTGCGCTCGGCCAGAAACGTCCGATCAGCCGCTTCACCCAGGCCCACCAACAACGCGCGCGGCTTGATGCGGCTATCGCTTGCAGAACAATTACCCGTCTCATTCGAAACACAAACGAACTCGACCACGCCCGCGCCAAGCTAGAACAGTCGCTGGTTGCCACCGACGAACAGCAGCCCATCTCGGACGACGGAACCGCGGCGCTGACTGACTTTACTCGCGAGTCCATCGCGGATCTGGCGAAAGTTTGTGGAGCCGACACCAGTAGCAACGCCGGGTTGTTCGTGTTCAATCCCCTGTCGTTCGCTCGGCGGGTTGATGTTGAGTTGCCAAACAACGCAGGCACCGCCGTTGCCGAACTACCGGCTCTTGGTTTTGCGTGGGTCGATTCGCCCAGCCAGCCGGAGACACCGTCCAGGGTTCCGCTGGCAACGAAGTCATTGCTGCACAACGGTTTGTTTGAGGTTCATATCAGCCAGGAAACCGGCGGCATCTCGACCATCAAGGGATTTGCTCGCAGTCCGAACCGACTGAGCCAACAGATCGCGTTCCGATTTGAGAACCCTGTCCAGGCGGGAGCTGACGAAGACGGCGATCCGATTCGTACTTCTTATTCGACTCAGAATTGCACCAACATCCAGGTCACCCGCTGCGACGCTTTGGTTGGCGAGATTGAAGCGAGGGGAACCATTCTCGATCCGCGTGACCAATCGCGGATGGCAAACTTCAAGCAGGTCGTTCGCGTGGTGCACGGTTCTCCCTTCGTCGAAGTCGACATCGAACTAAGCGATCTGGACCACTTCCCCGAAGGCAACCCGTGGCTCTGTTACTACGGATGCCGATTCGCCTGGAACGACTCGGCAGCGGCACTGACGCGGTCTGTCTTTGGCCAGGCACACGGGTTCTCCGGCGAACGGTTTGAAAGCCCCCACTATCTGGAAATCGCGTCCGATGATCTTCGCACGACGATCATCAACCATGGGATGCCGTTCTATCGCAAGACCGACATGCGGATGGCCGACAGCATCATGATTGTCGAAAGCGAAGACGAACGCCGATTCCGATTCACCATCGCAATCGACCAGCCGTACCCACAGCAAGCCGCACTGAACGCAATGACGCCACCGCTCACGGTTCCCACAGGCAAACCGGCAGCCGGCCCGTCCGGTTGGTTCGCTCGGCTAAGTGTGAAGAACGTTGTGATTACCGAGTACCCTGATTCGACAAGACCGGACACGGCGACCCAAACCTTCCGCTTCATGGAAACCGAAGGCCGCGCGGTCAACGCGAAGTTCGCGTGCTTCAAACCGGCCACAGCCGCGCGGAAAGTCGATTTCCAGGGCAACGAAGTTCAGCAACTGGTCGTCGAACCAGATGGCTCTGTTACCATCGACTTCAGGAAGTACGAACTTTGCGACGTGCAAATCGACTTCTAAGTCCTCGCGCCTGAGTTCGCTCGAAAACACCTTTGCCGCCAGTCATTCTGGTTACGCCACATGATCATCACCATTGACGGCCCCGCCGGAGCCGGAAAAAGCACCATCGCTCGACTGCTGGCCGAACGACTGGGTTTCGAACTCCTCGATACGGGCGCGATGTACCGCAGTGTGGCCTGGTCCTGCCTGCGAAAAAACGTCGACATGAAGCAGCGAGACGAGATCGCACGGGTTGCTCGGGGCGTGACCATTCGGTTCGAAGATCAAGCCGTCTTCGTTAACGGAATCGATGCAACCAAACAGATTCGCGATCCGGACGTCACCACCATTGCTTCCATCGTGGCCGCGCTGCCGTCGGTTCGCGAACGACTTGTCGAACTGCAACGCATGGCTGCTGAGAACCGCAACATCGTGTGCGAAGGCCGTGACCAGGGAACCGTCGTGTTCCCAGGTGCCGATCACAAATTCTTCGTCACCGCATCATTGGAAGCCAGAGCCAAACGGCGTCAGGCTGAGATGGCCGGGCGTGAGAACCATCAAAGCATCAAAGAAACGCTGGCTCAACTAAAACAACGCGACGACCGCGACCGCAACCGCGACATCGCACCGCTGAAACCGGCCGACGACGCCATCGAAGTTGACACATCCGACCTGACAATCGACCAAGCGCTAGAACTGGTTCTGTCACACTGCGCGAAGGTTTAAGCCAGCGGTTAGTTGGTTACTTGCCTGGCGTCACTGACCGTCAGCAGACAGTTCCTCCAACGGTGCAATCATCAGGTTGCGGAACTCAACTTCGGCGCCTTCGGCTTGCAGGGCGATTTGGCCGCACACTGAGGTGCAGTTGGTGCCGTGGTTGACCAGGTCTCCGTTTAGCCACACCTTCACAGCGTCGTCCACGCATTCGATGGTGTAGGAGTTCCATTCGCCAAGCGGTTTTTCTGAGTCGTCCGTGAGGTTCAAAATGCGACGACCTTTGCCTTCAACGACGCCCCAGTTTTCTTTTGCTCCACGGCGTTTAACCATATCCGGGACCGTGATGTCTTCCACGATGCACCAGAAGTCGCCCGCGTGTTTGTGGTTCATCTGAGCTTCGATAGAACGCGGGAACATTTTGTAAAGTTGCCGCGGGGTTGAGGCGTGAACCAGGACGCCGCAGTTGCCCGGCTTGCCTGCGAAACGGTACTCAAGTGTCAGCCGATAGTCTTTGAACTTCGCGTGTGTGATGAGATGCCCGCGCGGTGAGCCGAGGCTCACAAGTTTGCCGTCGCGAACGGTGAACGTTGGTTTGATATCCGGGTTCTTGTCGCGATCCGGAATGTCTGAGTACCAACCGTTGAGGTTCTTTCCGTTGAACAGGCTGCGCGGTTCCTTAAGCGATTCGACCTGCTTCAATGTCATCGCTTTGACCAATGCAGAAGCGGCGTGGTTAGCGACCAGTCGGTTTCCGGCCGCGATCAGGTGCACGCCGTCTCGGGTCAGGATGCCCTTCTCTTTGTTGTCCGGATTGTGCTGCTTTAGATGTTCGATAAACGCCTTCCGCAAATCACACAGGGTGACTCCGGTGTCCGCGGCGACCTTGCGGCTGATGGCTGCGTATTCTTCCAGCATGGGGTCGAGTCCGTTTGAGCCGTCTGTCTTTTCACCAATTGTGCTGGGCGTGCACAACACAACGCCGGCACCGGTTGCTTCGATACGTGTGATGAGATCACGCAGTCCGGATTCGAACTTATCTTTGGGTGTCCCTTTTCCGCGCTGGCTGTGCCACACATCGTTGATGCCGATGTAGATGAAGACCAGCGTTGGTTTCTTCGAGAGGACGTCGCGGTCCAATCGCTTTTGTAAGTTCGGAACCTTGTGACCGCCGATGCCAGCGAAGACGATCTGCGTGCTGAGTTCTGAACGCTGGTCTGCGAGTGCTTTGGCGATGATCTGGCAATAGCCGCCGGGTCTGGCTCCGCCCTTGGTGATTGAGTCACCAAAGAACGCGATCGTGTGGCTGTGTGAAATCGGTGAGGACCAGGCAGTGAGTTCATCGACTCCTGACATCTGCTGGCCGAATACGGTTCCGCTTGAGAAGTGGCCAAGACCGACGAGTACTGTGGCGGCGATTGCGATTCGATTCACGTGTGACCTGCTATCCCGGGTGCGATGTTTGCGTACAGGCATTATTGCGGGGCAGGTGGCCCGTTAGAAAGTCATCCAGTGTCGGTGGCGTGGTGGCTGGATTTTGTGAACGAGCTGATCGTCGCAGTCGTCGGTGATTCAGGGCCGGACCGTTGGCCGTGGGGTTCCTCGACCCGCTGCCCTGTGGAGTCGACGCAAACTTGCTGCGGCAGGTAGGTTTGAACCACTAATTGACACTAATTAGGCACTAATGGATGGCTCTGCATTCGTGTCTGGTCAGGTCCATTGGTGTTCTTTGCAGACGACAGGATTCAGTGCCGCCAACTGTTCAGCACTTGTTGTGACGGCTTAACGGTTACCTGTTCATAAGTTGGGTTCAGGCTGGGGGCTATGAACTCTGCTCTGCGGGTTGAGAGACCTGCGGAAAACGTGGGCTATGTTGGAGTGTGGTGTGTTGCATGTCATTTGGTGGAACAGGTGAACTTGGTAATTCGAGGAAGTGAATTCGGTTTGTTCCGGGTCTGAATCGTTCCAATCGCACCAACCCGTGAAGTCGTTGCCGGCCATTGTCGAGAGTAAGGAATATCCGGGGTAAGGGAGCGAGTGGCCCGGCCGTCTGGAGTTGGGTAAGCACCGAACTGCTGTGATAGGTGAACTGATGCGATACATGAAAACTCTGGCCACATTGGGTTTGCTTGCTCTCATATCAGCGGTGCCCGCGCAGGCTCAGTCTTCCTCACGCAACTCGGGTGGCGGCGGCGGTGGCGGTTCGGTTGCTCCGCCAGCAAGTTCGTTCCCGTCGGCTCCAAGTTCAGGCTTTTCGAACCCAAGCCAGTCGTTCCCGCAACAATCTTTCCCACAGCAAACGATGCCGTTCGGGCAGGGGACTGTGTCACCGTCTTTCAATCAGGGCGGCATGCCGATCCAAGGCCAGGGTGCAGCCAGCCAAAACGCAGGTGGTTCACCAGGAGTCGGCGCGTCGGAATTGAACGATCAAATCTGGACGCAGCACGATCCGAATTCCACGCGGATGATCGATCATTCGGCGTGGGACTATTTGCTGTCGCGTTACGTGGTGACTGATGCTCGCGGTGTGAACCGGTTCAACTACCGCGGAATGACGCGTTCTGATTTTGAAGTGCTGTGCGGCTACTTGTACACGTTGCAGGCGACGGACACACGGACGCTGAATAAGGCCGAACAGCTTGCCTACTGGTTCAATCTGTACAACGCCACGACGGTTGGGTTTGTCGTCGCCAAGCGACCGCTTCTGTCTGTGCGTCAGATCAAAACGAAGCCGCTGGACCTGGTTGGTCCGTTCGACGACAAAATCTTGAACGTCATGGGGCGTTCGCTGTCACTGACTGATGTCGAGAGCGGCATCATCCGGCCGGTGTTCAAGGATCCCAGAATCCACTACGCGCTGAACTGTGCGTCAGTGGGATGTCCAAACCTAAGCTGCACCGCCTGGACCTCCGCCAACCTGGACGCTCGACTAAACCGGGCCGCCTACGATTTCATCAACACAGACCGCGCCGTGAAGGTGGGAGTCTTTGGTGTGAATGCGTCGAAAATTTTCGACTGGTACAAGGCCGACTTCGGTGGCAGCGATCAGGCAGTCATTCAACATATGCGGCAGTACGCGAATCCTGCGACGCAGCGAAAACTAAGCGGTGTGCGAAAGTTCCATCGGTTCTACTACGACTGGTCACTTAACCAGGCCGGCACCCATTCGAACCTGTACGGAATCTTGTTGCCGTAGTCGCTTCCGAAGGTTCCCATGCTGTTTGGCAGAGCGTTTGCGGGTTTGAGAACACAGGGTGTAGTCACAGGTAAGAATTCCGGCGGCTATGCTGTCTGAACTGTACTATGCGTGACAGTCGGTTCTGAAGACGGTCCTTTCGTTTCGGCCGTCACCCCTTTGTCCAGGCAGTTTCAAATCCTGTAGGCCAGCGAACCACCGGAAAAGTACGGCATGATTGCGTTCTCGAAGGGCAAGCGAATCAGGACTGCATGTGAGTCGAGTCGTGGTTTGTCCTCCTGCTGAACCGAATCGAATCGAGGGGAACCAGTGATCGATTCGAGCCAATCGACTGACAGCCCTGCTAAGCCCGAATCGCGAACGTTACTGCACCGCGTATCGGGCGTCTGGCTGTCGCGCGCTGGTTGGGTTTTGTTTGTCCTGGCTGTGACGTTTCCTCTGGTGCTGTTGGCGTCAAGCCGCGCCACAGCGCGGTTCCGGAACGAGATCACTGAGTGGGCTAATCCGGCGACAGAAGCCAGTCAGCGGTTCACTGATTTCCGCAACTGGTTTGGCCCCAACGAATACGTGTTGCTGACATGGCCAGGAAGTTCGCGCGACGACGCAACACTTGCGCGGGTCGAACAGGTTCTTGGCGAGAACCGGTTGGGTGGGCTAATCGATTCTGTCAGCAGCGGCCGGTCAGTGTACGCCGCGTTGCGCGATCGGGGGCGTGTTGACGAATCGACAATTCGCCAGCGTCTTCAGGGCACGATTCTCGGCAAAGACGGTTCGCGCACGGGGATTGCGTTTAATCTGTCGGAAGCGGGACGAATGCGGCGCGATGTCGTTTTTCAGAAGCTTGATGGTGTTGACCGACGCGGGCATCGATACCGACCAGGTTCAGTTTGCCGGACTGGGGCACGATTTACATGTGCTGGATGATGAAGGGTTCCGGTCGCCGTTCCGAATGGTACCCGCGATCATGATTGTCGCTTTGTTGCTGACCTGGGTGTTTGTTCGCGACTGGCGCCTGGCCTGCTTCATCAACGCGTTGGGCACGTACAGCGGCTGCGTTTCGTTCACGCTGATTTACTTTACCGATATCAACCTGAACGCAATCGTGTGGCCGCTGCCGACGCTGCTGATGTTGCTGACGGTTTCCGCCTGCCTGCACTTTCTAAGCTACTACCGAAGCGCTCGCAGTTCGGTCGGCGAAACTGGGGCCGAGCATGGCAATGCTGTTGCTGATGCGGTCGCCCACGTGTTCCGGCCCGTTTTGTTTTGTTCGCTGACGACCGGAGCCGGTTTGTTTTCTTTGTGCCTGAGCAACACGCGTCCCGTGCGCGAGTTTGGATTCTTTGGCGGGATGTCGGTGCTGTTGGCGAGCGTGATTACTGTCGTCGGCCTTTCGTCATGGTTGAAGCTCTTTCCCGCGCGATGGCCTGCTGCGGATACCAAACGCGGTGGTTTCTGGAGTTGGCTGGCGCGGTGGACGACTCGGTTCAGGGTTCCAATTATTGTGGTCATGATTGGCGGAATGGCGGTGCTTGGCGCTGGTGTGACGGGAATCGGAACGGGCGGCAACCTGCGAAACTTCTTCCCGGCTAGTCATTCAATAATTAAGGATGCGGCCAGCATTGAAAGCGACATTGGCCCGCTGAGTTCGGTGGAACTGTTGTTGAAGTTCGAGAATCCTTCTCGAGCAAACGACTTCGAACGCATACGTCTGATTGGCGATCTGTGCGATCAGCTTAGGGAGAGGACGCCGGTTTCAGCCGCGGTATCAAGTCAGACGTTCGCCCCGAGTTGGGTGCCAGACGCAACCGGTCTCGCCCTCTCACGTGAGTTCGGCAAACTAAACACGCTCCGCAACACGCTCTCGCGTTACAGTCTGTTGCACGTTGATGAAGACTCCGACTTCGAAGTCTGGCGCGTGTCACTGCGATACTCCGGGCTGGCAACGGTGAATGTGCCGGTGTTGCAGCGCGATGTGGAAAACCTCGCGCGTGAGACGTTTTATGAAGACGAACAGCTTGTGTTCTCTGATGAACGCTTGACGGTTCTTCCTACAGGCGAGTTCGTCTTGTTCGACTTCGTTGACCGACAATTTCTGCGCGACCTGGCCGTCACGTACTCCACTGCATTCGTTTTGATTTCGCTAGTGGTCTTTGGCCTGCTCAGGTCGGCTCGTGCGATGGGCCTGGCTTCGTTCCCGAATGTGTTCCCGGCTTTGGTCGTACTTGGCGTAGCGGGCTGGTTGGAACTGTCATTGGATGTGGCATCGCTAATGACCGCCAGCGTCGCGCTGGGAATCGCCGTTGATGACACGCTGCACTTCGTTCTCTGGTGGCGCGAACGCATCGACGCCGGCGACGCGCCGGTTGACGCCATTGAACACACAATGCGCCACTGCGGGTCGGCGATGGTTCAAACCAGCGTGTCCTGCGGACTAAGCATCGGTCTGTACGCGTTTTGTGGATTCCTGCCAACCGTGCGGTTCGGACTCCTGCTGGCATCGATGCTCATGATGGCCCTGATGGGCGATCTGATTCTGCTACCAGCACTTCTCTCAGGCGGCAAAGTTAAAGAACCAGACCCTGAAGCTCGTTCCTAATCCAGGCCCACGCCGAAGCCGTCGTCTTCCTGGTGGACTGGTGCGGCTGAGCGGGAGTCGGAATGCGGGCCGGCGGCTTCCGCTTCCATGGGATCGACTCGGCGTTCGAGGGTGTTTTCTCGAGCCGGTACGGGGGCCTTGGGGGCTGGCGGTTTTACTGCGGGAGTGATTTTGGGCAGGGGATGGGGCTCAGTCGTTGCTGTTGGTTCTGAGTCGCTTCCGGTGGTCGAAGTAGTGGCTGGGGATTCGAAGTCCTGAGCGAATTCTGATTCGCCGTAGTCATCGTATTTGCAGATGTAGCCTGGTTCTTTGGCTTTGACGAACTCCTGATCGAACGCGGCCAGGACTTTTTCCTGGATCATCTCGCGGCATTCGGTGTTAATTGGATGGGCGATGTCAGCGTACAACTTCGCGCGGCCATTTTGGTCGCGGGTGGCGCGTTCCTGGTTCAGTTTGTTGCCGCAGTTGCAGCAGTAGCAGGCGCGGAGTTCGTTTTTGTTTCCGCAGCGAGAACAGCGGTCGTTAAGCTTGCGGCTGGGCATAGCGACGAACGGGCCACGGGTTCCCTGAATGATCTTCAGGTCTCGAATGACAAACGCTCCATCGATTGTGATTGAACAAAACGCCTGCAAGCGGTCGTTCGGTTCTTCCATTAGCTTGATGCGGACTTCGGTGATTTCCATGATTGTGCTCCTGCTGTCCCACCAGAGTTGTATTCGTCCGTCCCGCTCTTCTCCGTCAATTCAGCCCACAGTTGGCTGTCGCTAGCCAGTCATCGATACCGCAAACGTTGTTCCGTCGGGGTGTGCATTTCTAATTGTATGCGCGTTTCGCATAGCGGCCCGTCGGGTTGGCGCGAGTCCGAACCATGCCGATCCGCTGCCCGTCATTTGGTTTGTTCCGTTAAAACTCGCAGCAAGCCGACTGAGTTCCGGTCGGATTTTCATCGCTGCGTCTGAGAGCCGGTTGTGGAGAGCCATATGACCGCTGCGCAGGTCACTCATGAAGTCTCCGATATCTCGTGGCGTTCCCGGAACGCTGCACGCTGCAAAAACTTCCGGCGTGCTTAGACCCGGGCCTGGGTGCGAAATTACAAAGTGCAATTGTCGTTCCGGGCGATGAGCTTCCACTTGCTCACCTCGTCCACGACACACGGCGGCGGGAGTTTGTTCGATGAAAAAGTTGATGTCGCTGCCAAGTTCTGCGGCCATGCTGTGCAAATCGGCTCGCGAAACGCCCAGATTCCACATCTTGTTCAGACCCAGCAATGTTGCGGCGGCGTCGCTGGAACCGCCCCCAAGGCCAGCCTGCGCGGGGATCCGCTTATAGAGTTCAATGTGCGCGCCTTGTTCGCAGCCGGTGCGTTGGCGCAGCAGGTCGGCCGCTTTCCAAACCAGGTTGCTTTCGTCCGACGGGATATCTGCTGCCGCGCCAGATTGGACACGCAAGCTTAGCCGGGTTGGTTCTGTCGGAAGCGAGGGACGGAATCGGAGCGTGTCGTACAGGTCGACCGCTACCATGAACGTTTCGAGTTCATGAAAACCGTCATTGCGCCTGCCGATGATCTCAAGGTAAAGGTTCAGCTTGGCTGGTGTATGAACCAACCACTGCTGTCCGTTCCGTTGGAAGAGCATCAGGTCACCGATTCGCCTTGGCAGTAGGATTCGAGAGTGGCTGCGCGAATCGTCTCTGTGCTGACCTTACGAGGTCCCTGCACATGAGATCGCGTTTGATGCTATTCACGGCCCAAAAGCCGGTCAAGATCGGTTTTCCGGTTGATAGAATAGGTAAGGTTCGAAGGCCGCTATCAATGGGTTTTGCGGTAGACGCTGACGCCATCAAGATAGGAGTAAGTCACTAGTAACGCTCCCTGAGCGGCACAGTGATCGAACAAGCCGGTGATCACGTCGTCTTCACCTGGCCACGGGTACGCGAAGATCACATCGAAGTCGTCTGGGTCGAGCTGCAATTCCTGGTACGCGTCGTCCACGTCTGTGTTCAGCCAGAACACATCGGACGAGATCGTCTTGTCAACAATATGCTCAGCGCCTTCCGTAACGAAGCTGCCCTGCACAAAGCTGACTCGATGATTTGTATCGGCCGCGAGCTCGCGAGCGTGGTCAACCAATGGCCCTTCGATTTCGATGCCATACGATTCGAACCCAAGACCGGAGGCCAGCGAGGCAACAACTCCGAACCCACTTCCCCATTCACAGAACACATTGCCTGTTGCAAGGTTGGTACGTCTGATCCATTGAAGCGCGGTGTAGACCGGTTCGAACTCGCACGCAACAAACGCCGGGATACGGTTCTCGTCAAGAAACGCCTGGACACGCGCTCTCGCTTCCGCGAGGTACGCAGTGATCTCGCCGGGCAGCGGATCGGAGGACTCGATAATTTCAACCGGCACTAGTGACATGCTTCGAAGCTAATTACCTGAGGTTTGATTGGGTAGAGTGAACATAGAGATATAGCGAAATTGGGCTACGAACCTCAGAAAACTCTGCGGTATGGCGAGACTTTCGCACCTGATGTCTTGCGATGTCAACAATATGCTGTGTCCCCAGGCCCGAGCCGGGCTCAACGGCATATCGGTCCCGGCTGCGACATTGTTTCTGGCGTTGTCCACGCTGAACAAAACCGCCCCGCCGGCTGCTGAGATTTCTAACGAAACCCGTGACGCGTCATCCGCACTCCTCACTCCTGCTTGACAATGACCGAGATCAAGGTCACTGTGGAATAGAGTACCAATCACAATGTAGGCATTCTTGGTCAGGGTCGAGATTATGATGCGTCTCAGGCAAGCACTTGCCTTCGCTGCTCTGTTGGCTTTTGCCACTCAGCCGGCTCACGCCAGCATCACCGTGTGGCTGGACTTCACATCCGACACGCACAACGGCGCTGGGATGACGGGCCCAAACGGAACCAGCGACTGGATTGAAGAACTGAACCAGGCGACCGCCACCGCTGGTGTTGCCAACTTCTCGGCCGCAGAGCGTTCAGCGATCGAAACCGACATCATCGGCCAGTTGAACACCATTTACGCCGACTACCAGGTGACGTTCACAACCAGTCAACCGGCATTCGAATCTGAAACGATTAACTTCGGACTCGACGACGCCTCTGTCCCCAACGGCGTGCTTGGGTTTGCTCCCTTGGATATTGGGAACCAGTTCAACGCCGATCTTGGGATCACAAACGTGGCTCCTGAGAACTTTGCCTTCTTTATTGAAGCGGGTGAAGCCAGAGCTCTGCAAATTTCAGAAATCGCGGCCGGCCTTGCCGGTACAGCGGCGCACGAACTTGGTCACTCTGTCGGTCTCCTGCACCATCACGCCTACAGCAACGAAGGCATTGATCCCAGCAACTACGCAAACACGATGGGATTGCAAAACGAACACATTATCGCAACCGGTTCCACGGGACTTACCGAACTTGGACGAGAGACGTTGCGTGACTTCTCGCCGTTCGAACAAGTGATGTTGGACATCACCGGCGGGTCTCAAGTGATTTTTGGCGGACAGGACAATGACTCTTTGGTTCTGAACCCGATTTTCTCTGATCGAACTGAGAACGGCGGCTTCAACGGGCTGGGTACCGATGCGGGCGATACGCTGGCAACAGCCCAGTTGCTCAATCAGGGGGTGGGCGAAACCTCTGGGTTGGACATTGCGTTTGTCGAAGCGGATTTAGATTCGGCGACCGGAGACGTTGACATATTTCGTCTGGATGTCGCGGCCCCCGGCACATTGCTGGCCCATTTCTACAGCGATTCGTTGCTGTATGGGGCTGGAGCCGAGTTCAACGGGCAGTTGGAACTACTGGACAGTAGCGGTTCGGTGATCGCGAGTAACGACGACGTTCGGTACGACGGCAATACCTTCGATGCGGGAACAGTCCGAACCACCGATTCGTTTCTCAACAACATCACACTCGCGAGTGCCGGGGACTACTACCTCAGAGTGTCCGGTGTGGACGGCGAAGAACTCGGCAGCAACTACTGGTTGGTAACCGCATTCAGTTCTTCAGCGGTACCCGAACCAAGTTCGATTGCGTTCACACTGTTAGGATTCGCGGGCTTGCTGACTCGTCGAAAGAGACGAGATGCAATCGCCTGAACAGGCGGCGGTCCGTAAAGAAGCTCCAAGGGCACGGCTTGCGTTCTTTGCTGTGGCGATATGCCTGGCGTGGGGACTATCGCTGCAAGGGGGCTTCGTATGGATCGACCATGCCGAAGTTGAAAGCGGCTACGCCAGGATTCATTCGGTTGAAGAGTTCTCGGCCGTCTGGCGACAATCGCTGGATCAGTTCTTGGAGCGCACGGAAGGCCGCGTTGCGAATCCTGGCGGGTACTTCCGCCCCGTCTACTGCATCAGCCTGACTATTGATTGGTTACTAAGTCGCGGCACTCCGGCGTGGTTCCATTTCGAGAACCTGCTTTGGCAACTGCTGGTTGTGTGGCTGTTGTACAAACTTGGCTGCCGATTGTTCGAAGCAGAACGGCATGGCGAAATCATGGCGTTCTGGGCTGCGATTCTGTTTGCGGTCCATCCCATGTGCGGTCAATCGGTCGCTTGGATTTGCGGGCGGAAAGACCTGCTGTGCGCCGCGTTTGGCCTGGGCAGTTTGCTGTGCTTTGTCAGCAGCATGCGCGAACGCATTCCCGACGAAATTAACCCGGTCCGTCCGTTGTGGAGACTTGTGCCAGTCGTTGTTTCGCCCATCGCATTGTTGCTGGCAGTTCTGTCTAAGGAACTTGGGTTTGTTGTACCGATTGTTGCCACGGTCTGGTGGTGGTTCCAACCGGGCGAGCTGGACATTGTCGATCCGGAGGCTCCAACACAATCGCGGTTCCCCACGGCATCAATCACACCTCACACAGTGCTCACAAGACGAACTCGGCTGCGCGGTTCCATTACTCTTGGGTTGCTTTGGAGTGTTGCCGTCGGCGCGGTCGTCTATCGCGTGTCTGTCATCGGCGCGTTTGGTTTAGGTGAGCAGTACCCGGGGCCGGACCTGTATCGCAACATCGAAATTGGTTGCTCGCTGCTATGCACCTATGTGCTGCGCGTGTTTGCTCCGTTTCAACCCACGATTGTCGATCGCTGGTTTATCGGTCCTCGCGGAATCGTTGGAGTGTTGAGCGTTGTGGTTGTGAGTGTCTCGGTGCTTGGGTTGATTCGATCGATGCGGCAACGATCGCTTGGGGCCTTCGGCTGGGCGTGGTTCCTTCTGTGGATGCTACCCGCATCCGGCATCCTGCCTCTTCGTCACCTGTACGCTGAACGCTACTTGTTTCCCGGAATGTGGGGCCTGATGGCAGCCACGACGCACGCGCTCTTTCGATACCTTCCGATTGACGTGGCGAACCCCGAACATCGCAGGAAGCGTCTCATCAGTTTGGTGGTGGCGATCGTCTTCGCAGCTATCTCATTCAACCAGACCCAGTACTGGCGCAGCGACAAGGCTTTGTTCGCCCACGCTTTGAACCAAAACGAAAACTACGTTGAGGGCGCTGTTGGGCTGGCTTCGTATGAGATCGGCGAACGTGAATACCAACAGGCCGCCGACTATGCGCAGCAGGCGATCGAAGCGACACAGGATACGGATTACCATTCGTATTGGTCGCCGTTCGTCACGTACAGCAACCTGGGGCTTGCCAACTTCTACCAGGGCAACCACGAAGAAGCGACGGCCGCGTTCGAAGAATCGATTGAGGCCAGACCACGGAACGCAGTCGGTCACTACCACCTAGGCCTTGTTGCGATGACATCGAAGCGGCTGGATGTCGCCGTCCAGCACTTCAGGACAGCGCTCAAGTGTCAGCCCAATCATTACCTGTCGTTAAGCAACCTGGGGTTCGCGTACCTGCAGCAAGAGCGCTTCGCTGACTCCATCGAAGTCTACGAACCGCTTATCGTGGCGGCTCCTTCGGACACGAAGAACCGCAGCAATCTTGCCACCGCGTACTTGATGGACAAGCGGGACCTGGACGCGGAGTTCCAGTTTGAAGTACTCCTAAGGGACGTCGGTCCGGAACCGGTTCTTCATGCGAAACTGGCGTGGGCCCAATGGCGATTGGGACGAGTCACAAAGGCTCTGCTTAACATTAGGGAAGCTGTTCAGAAAGACCCGAAGCACCCGACCGTCAAGTATGTGGCTAACATGATCCGCCAGTCAGAGATGCGGTTCAAAACGCCTCCCGACAAGACTTCCGCGAAGGAACCGCAGCCGGCGAAAGAATCAGCGGACACCGCGGCTGAGAAGTGACGCTGGCTTCAGTGTGAACCTGGACTGGCTGAGACCGTCCTACTTTCAGCTGGCGGTAGCTGGGTTCGGACAGCCCGTAGTCAGCGCCCTCGACCTGAGCAGCCGAAATGCTGTATCTTCCCGGCGCGATACTGATTCAATGAAAGCGCGTTATGCCGACTGAGATTCCAAAAGCCTACGAACCCAAAACATGCCAGGAAAAGTGGCTCGGTTATTGGGAAGAACAAGGCTTTTTCAATGCCGACCCCAATTCCGATAAGCCGCAGCACACCATCATGATCCCGCTGCCGAACGTCACCGGCGCGCTGCACATGGGGCATGCTTTGAACGGTACGGTTCAGGATCTCATCACGCGTTGGAAACGCATGCAGGGCTTCGAAGCCTTGTGGATGCCGGGAACCGACCACGCGGGCATCGCGACACAGGCTGTCGTTGAACGCCGCATGCTGGAAGAAGAAGGACTGACTCGCCACGACATCGGTCGCGAAGCGTTGGTCAACCGCATTTGGACGTGGAAGGACGCGTACGAGAAACGCATCCTGAACCAACTAAAACAACTCGGCGCAAGCTGCGACTGGCGGCGCGTGCGGTTCACTCTGGATGAAGTTTGCACGAAGGCGGTTCGCCGAACGTTCTTCAAGATGTTTCGTGACGGGTTGATCTTCCGCGGCAAGCGGTTGGTTAACTGGGATCCGCATTTGCAGACAGCCGTTGCCGACGACGAAGTTTTCAACGAAGACGTTAACGGTCAGTTCTGGACGTTCTCTTATCCGATTGTTGATAGCGACAAGACAATCGTCTTCAGCACAACGCGTCCTGAAACCATGCTGGGCGATACCGCCGTTTGCGTGCACCCGACCGACGAACGCTACACAGACCTGATCGGCAAGATGGTTCGCATTCCGCTAAACGGTCGCGAGATTCCAATTATCGCCGACGGACTGTTGGCTGAGAAAGACAAGGGGACCGGAGCCGTAAAACTCACCCCGGCCCACGACCCCAAAGACTACGCCTGTTGGAACCGCAACAAGGACAAGATGGCCGACCCCATCAACATCCTGAACCCGGACTGCACGATTAACGAAGAAGGCGGCGAGTACGAAGGTCTGCCATACGAAGAAGCACGGACGAAGGTTGTCGAGGCGATGGAAGCCGCTGGCCACTTCCACGGTGTGGAAGATCGAGTCATCCCAACGCCGCACAGCGATCGCAGCAAGCACGTAATTCAGCCGTACTTGTCGGACCAATGGTTCGTCAAAATGGACGAACTCGCGCAGTCAGCCATCGATGCGGTTGACGACAAGCGAGTGAAGTTCTTCCCGAACCGGTACGAGAACACGTACAAGAATTGGTTGGGTGAAAAACGCGATTGGTGCATTAGCCGCCAGTTGTGGTGGGGACATCGGATTCCAATTTGGTCGAAGCCGATGGGCGAACCGGGCCATCCATTCGAATCTCACATGTTCACGATTGACGGCGAAACTATTGAAGAAGGCACAGTCTTCGAGTTGAAGGGGGACGCCGCCGGACACGCGTACGCGACCATTGCGGATGGTGTTGAACCCGGTAGTAAGGTCATGCTGGTCTGCGTTGATGCAGATTGTGAAGAGATTCAGAAGGGTCTCGAAGCGGACGGGTTCGAACAAGACCCGGATGTTCTCGATACGTGGTTCAGTTCTGCCCTATGGCCGCATGCAACACTCGGCTGGCCAAACGAGAAACAGAATCCGCCGAGGGCTGGCGAGACTTCAGATTCTGAATCTCAAATTTCAGATTCCGGCAAGAACGAAGTCCTCGACTACTTCTACCCCGGCAGTGTTCTCATCACCAGTCGCGACATCATCACGCTGTGGGTCGCGCGGATGGTTTTGGCGGGGCTGTACAACATGGGCGACATTCCGTTTAGCCACGTTTGCATCCACCCGAAAATTCTGGACGGCTTTGGTCAGACCATGTCCAAGTCGAAAGGCAACGGCGCGGACCCGATGGACCTCATCGATAAGTATGGAACCGACGCAGTTCGGTTCACAATCGCATCGTTCGCTGGCGAAACACAGGACGTTCGGTTACCGATGGCGTACGAGTGCCCGCACTGCCAGGAAGAAATTCCGCAGGCTTTGGACGGCAAAGGCCCGATGGTCAAACCGCGTTCGTTGAAGGGAACGCTAAAGGGAACATCCGGTCCGGTTCTCATGCCGTGTCCGAAGTGCAAAACAGAATCGCAGTTCTCAACGCCGCAGTACGAAGCCGATCCAAACCAGCCTGTCGCACGGATGGTGAGCGAACGGTTCGATTACGGCCGCAACTTCTGCAACAAGCTGTGGAACGCATCGCGGTTCGCCATGATGAACCTCGAAGGCTACACACCGGGCGCGGTTACCGACGAAGAACTGCGGTTGGAAGACCGTTGGATCCTTAGCCGTCTCTCAACGATGACCGAAGAAGTCAACACGTACCTTGGCCGCTACCAGTTGGATGCCGCCACTCGCGCGATCTACAACTTTACGTGGAATGAGTTCTGCGATTGGTATCTGGAAATGTTGAAGCCACGCTTCCGCGACGACGCGTTGAAGCCGGCCGCTCAGCGAATGCTGGTTGGCGTTCTGGACAATCTACTGCGGTTGCTACACCCGTTCGCTCCGTTCATCACAGAAGAACTTTGGAGCCGCCTGGCCGAACTCGCGCCGCAGCGCGGGTTGCTGGAACCTGTTGATGCTGAGTCTGCCGTCATGATTGCGGCGTGGCCGGAACCGCCAAAGGCGTGGCAGGACGCGGGACTGGAAAAACGGTTCGAAACGCTGCAGGAACTCATCGTTTCGGTTCGCAACATTCGAGCCCACTATAAGATCTCTCCCAAGGAACCGCTCAAGCTGTACCTGCAATGCGCGGACGATGTTGCGGCTGACGTTCAAAGCGTTGAATCGCAATTCGACAACCTTGCGAAGACGGTTCTGGAAGCGGCCGGAGCCAGCATCGAACAACCGAAACTGTCGGCCAGCTTCACCATGGGTGACGTCAACGGCTACATCTCGCTGGAAGGTGTCATTGACGCCGAAGCCGAAGTCACGCGGCTGAAGAAGGAACTCGAAAAGAAAGAGAAGCTAAAGGGTTCCACAGAAAAGAAGCTGTCCAACGAAAAATTCGTCAGCAGCGCGCCGGCCGATGTCGTGGAAGGTGTTCGTGTGACGCTTGGAAAACTGGTCAAAGAAATCGAGAGCATCCAAACGATGATCAACGATCTGAGTGCCGGTTAGTTCCTGGTCAGAAATGTAGCCGGCTCAGGCCCTGAGCCGACATAACGCGCAGACTCGTCGATCGGCGCTTCGATGATCGTGGCTTTGATGACGATATGCTTCTTCCTTCTTCACAGACGTCGTTACCGGCAACGGTTTCGCGTTCCACGGGACGAACACCCGGAAACGCGGGCATCCGAGGTACTCGATGTCGACAGGCGGCACCGGTTCTTGCTTCACGAAGAGCGTGAACGGACTTGTGTCGTCCACCGGAGCGACAGGTTCGACGTGCAGTTCAGCCGTTCGACAAAACAAGCCGAACGCAGCCGCAACGATGGGTGGTGTGACACATTTCACGAGCACCAACAGCCAAAGCGCTATCCCGACAGCGAATAGTCACGTTCAGCGTGTCAACTACACCTTCGGCGAGATCAGCATCACGAAGATTAACCAGAAGCCAGCAAAGCACGCCAGCACGACGGTGATGTACTTCATCCCGGTAAAAACATGACCACGAGTTGGCTCAGGCATGGTATTGACAGCAATGACTGCCAGCAGAAAGGCAATCACGAGCAGCAATAACTCAGTCAAGGACATACAAGGCTCCAGGCAATCTGCGGACGCCTGCTTAGCCGACTGTGGGCTCGGCAAGTGATATCATATCAGACTGGTCATTGCTGTTGGTCAACTTTCGATATGAAAGCTCAAGGGTCAGACCCAAGAGCAGAACATTTGACGCCACCGACTTTATGTCGGTGGGTTCACGGATTTTGCACTACTCCCACCGCCTTAGAAACTCAATCTGCTTGCCCCGTCTGCGGCGATTGCCTCGCCGATCACTGCTGCTTCAGTGCAGTCGCTGGCCCGAAGGGCTTTGACCAGGTCGTCGGCCTGCGCGGGTGGAACCGCGATTAGCAGACCGCCCGATGTTTGTGGATCGAACAGCGCATGCGCCGCTGCGCTGTCGTTGGAACCTATGTCGGCTCCGTTCATTTCGGCCGATTCGCGGTTGGGTGGGTACAGCGTGCTGCGGACACCTTCGGCGGTCAGTTGTTCGAAGCCTGCGTAAAGCGGGATGTCGGCCGCGTTTAGTTTCGCGCTGCAGTTACTGGGGCCCAGCATCTCCAACATATGACCCGCCAGGCCGAAACCCGTGACGTCTGTTGCGGCGACAATATTGAACTCGCGCGCGATGAGTGATGCGCTTTGGTTGCTGACCAGCATGTGCGGCAGCATTGCGGCCATCCACTCAGATCGGCAGTTGCCGTCGCCGAGCGCGGCGAGGATGGTTCCGGTTCCCAGCGGTTTGCTGAGAACCAATAAATCGCCCGGGTTAAGGCCGTTCTTTCTAAACGGAACCACGCCGTCAGCGAACCGACCCATGGTGGTGTAACCGACAGTCATGTCCTGCGATTCGATGGTGTGACCGCCAAGTAGTTCGGCGTTGGCGAGGTTCAATTCGTGAACTCCGCCAGCCAGTAACTGGTGCAGCGTTTCGGTTTGCAGTCCGGGTGCGGCTTCGGGAAGCGTGACCATTGCTAGCGCGCCAACGCAGTCGGCTCCCATCGCCCAGATGTCGCTTAACGCGTTGAGTGCGGCGACGCGGCCGACGATGAATGGATCGCTGAGGAACGCCTGGAAGAAATCGACAGACACAACATTGGCCGGGCCCTTGCTGAGGTCGAGGATCGCGGCGTCGTCTGGTTCTGACAGGCCAACATGATCGCCGCCGACGACGTTGAGCTTCTCAAGCGCCGCTGAGAGAACTCCCGCGCCGACTTTGCCGCCGCAGCCGCGACACTTCATCGTGGGCGTGTCGTCGGCCGGTTTCGGTTGAACCGTCATCATCGGATCGTAGACCTGGTGCATCCGCATGAACTTGCGGTCGATGTGGTTCTTCAGCTTCCACACCCACTTGCCCAGCGTCGCTTTGCCCTTGTACTGCCCGATTGCCGAACCGTCTCCGGTTGCCAGCAGCGACATGAAGTCGGTCTGGGGTTTGTATTCGGTGAGCGGTCGGTTGTTGAGCTTGCGTTTGATGTTCTCCCACAAGACGGGGCCCTCGCGAACCGCGTACACGCCAGCTTTCGCGACGTCCTGATTCACAAACGAAGCCGTGTCGCCGACCACAAATACCGGTGCACCAGACGTGCTTAGCAGCGTGTTGTCAACGGCCAGAAAACCGTTGTCTGTCTTCGGCAGATCAAACGATTCAAGTACCGGAGGAGCCGACGCGGCGGCGGCCCAGATGACCAGGTCGGCATGGCGAGGTTCGTGTTTTTCGAACGCCAGCTGATTGTTGTCGAACCCGCTGACTCGATGTCCGGCAACCACTTCGATGCCGCGGCGTTTGAGTTCAGACATCGCCAGGTCGCGTGTCTTCGGTAGGTAGCCCTTGAGCGGCCTGTCTCCTGAATCGATTAGCGAAACTTTGGCAGTGACGCCTTTCGTCTTGAGATAGTTCTCAACGCAAAAAGCCACTTCGGTTCCGGCCGCTCCACCACCCACGACGGACAGATGCAGCGTGTCCAGATGAGTCAACGCATCCAACCTCGCGTTGAAGCGATCCAGGAACGTGGCCATCGGTTTGATGCTGAGCACATTTTCCTGGTCGGCCCAGAGTTCTCGCATGGCGGGAATGGAACCGATTCCGACACAGCACACATCAAAGCGAACCGGCGGCCGATCTTTCAAAAGCACGCGTCGCTTCTTCGCATCCAGCCCGATGGCCGGTGCAACGATGAGCTGCACGCCGGTCGGTTCGATCGCTCGATACAAATCGACCGTCATGTCGTCCTGCGAATAGATGCCGGCCAGGGTCCCCGGCAGCATGCCACTATACGGGGCATTCCCGGTGGGCGAGATTACCGTGAGCCGCACGCCTGGAATCGGATGCATGCGCATCATCCGCACGATGTGCATGTTGGTGTGGCCCGCGCCAACAAGGACAACATCGTGAGTGGCAGGGATTGTGTTCATAGGAGCAGTTCGGCAGTTTAAAGTTGGCTACTGAGGGTACAGCGAGTGAGATGTGGCTGCCATCGTCCGGGCTACTGAACTGTGGCCTTGGGTACCGGGAACCGTGCCAGGTACCGTGACTGCGGCGAACGACGTTTGATCTAAGCAGCTAGCTTTCACCCAGCCCCCGCGGCGGCGCCGTGTTGGCGTACATGTTTTTCACGGCTGGATCGCAAAGCCCAACACTGTTGAACGGAGCGATCGCCGTCGCTACTTGTTGTTCGAACCGTTCAATCGCGGCAGCGCTTCCGTCTTCGACAGCAGCCGTCAGTTCACCACGCAAGTCCTGGGATATCTTTCGCAACCCTCCAATCGCCGCGCCCAGGAACCCACTGGCAAAGGCAGTTTCGCCGCCGATCCGCCACATCTCACACGAGTGGGCCGAAGCGAAGTACAACATGCACCAGGCGGTGAACAATCGGAAGTTCGGCAGCGCGGTATAACAACCGCTTACAAGTTCATCGACAAACACCAACTCAGACCGAACCGCTTCGCTGTAACGCTTCACGGCATCGTCTGACGGCTGATCGCAATCTGTAAACATGTCGGCAACCCGTTCGATCGCCGACAACGTATGAGCGATACCGGTACTGTGTAGCGGATCGATGAACCCCGCTGTGTGCGGTAGAGCCAGCCAGCGACTGCCGCCAGCAGCGCCTGCCAACCGCTGCATACGGCTTGTCCTGGTTAACCCAATGTCCGGCCGTGGACTCGCGTCTGCAAATTGAGCCGCAAGGGCAGGGTAGGGCTCAAGTCGAGTCTCCCAGTCTGCCTCAACCGAAGTCGCACGTGATGGTTCGCGAGTCAAATCAATCGCGAACCCGGCGCTGACTAGTCCGTCAGAGAAACGCAGGTTCCACATCCACCCGTCGTCCAGCACATGGTGCAGCGCGGCGTTGTCACAGGCGTAAGGGTGCGGCTTCGTATCGACTCCCGCCTCATCCAGAACACTGTCGAAGGTTCTCACCGAATCGAAATGGCTGTAGATCGCGCCCGAGTTGGTTCGCAAACGATGTGTTTCGTCTGTGATTTCAAGATGCCGAAGCAAAACGCCCGCTGCGCCCGTCGCATCGACGACAAAGTCTGCACTGACCTGAACCGGGCCAGTTGGCGATGCGAGCTGCAACTGCCACGGTTCTTCACCACGTCCTTGAATCTCCGTAACGGTAGTGTCCTCAAAACAATCGACACCCGCTCCGGCGGCTTCGCGAAACAAGAAGCTATCAACATCACCTCGGTGCCAGTGAGTATCAGAGTCGGTGTCGTTGCTGCTGGCCGCAACCAACAACTGGTTCGCGTTACTGGCGTTCGTCTGAAATGACTGGCCGCGTTCGTGACCGAAGTAGCTGAAGCCACGTTTTAGCCCACAACGAAGTTCCGGGTGAGTCTTCTGCCAGGTGCCAAATGACGAGAGCGGCAGGACAGAAGGCAGGTCGTATCGCTTTGCTAAATCAGACAGGACAAAGTCTGCCAGCGGCGTTGACGATTCGCCAATGCTGAACCGTGGATGCGTCGCTTTGTCAATGAGCGCCACGCGCTTGTCGAGCCGTTTTAGAATCAGACTAAGCAGACTACCACCGAAGCCGGAACCAAGAATGGCCACATCAACCTTCAGGCGGCTCATGACGGCACTCGGCACGAACACGAAACCGGCGGCAGCATTTGCTGAGACAGGTTCATTTGGTCCAACCGGTCAATTCGCTCCTTCGCGCAGATGCCGCAATCGCAAAACTGTTCGACATCCCAAAGATCAACAAAGACTCGCCCACGTTTCATTGCCAGTCCGGCATCCAAAACTGTCTCCAACGAACCAATCTGCGGCGGTTCAAAATGGCCTTCTGACGCCAGCTTTTCCATCATCCCATTACCGGCCCGTGTAGGAATGATCGCACAGCAGCTGACTCCGCAATCGAAAGCGAATTCAGTCGATTTAATCGCCCACTCGATTCCTTCTTCTTCGCTAAGGAACGGAGGTCGCAGCAAGATGAACGTTCGCACGCGGATATTGTTGCTCACCAAGAACTCAACCGCGCGACGGAAATCGTCGCCCGTCATTTGTTTGTTGAGCCGTGGTAAGACATCCGGATGGATTGTTTCCAGGCCGACGGCAATCTCCAACTGCGTCCCCAGCAGATCACGGAACTCAAGGCACTTGTCACCACACAGCTTTGGGTGGTTCTCGACAATGACCGACTTATATGGACGAACGCGATCGGCTATCGCGGGCCAGTCGTCCGGCGGGATGGCCTGTGCGTCAAAGAAGTTTCCGCTGTTGTAGAGCTTCACATGCGCGGCCTGACGTAACTCGGGCAGTTGCGCAAACGCATGGTCAATCTGGCTGGGGATCGAACCGGCCGAAACGCGATCGTCGGTCGTGTTCTTCCATAAGTCACACATCAGACAGCGAAATGGACACTCGCGATTCGTAAGAAACAGAGTGGCAACATCCTCCACCAAACCATCCGCCGAACATTCCGGTTCGACAAGAAACGCATACGGACGATCCTGTCGCACGGAATTCTTCGAACCGCGCAGCTGCAGAATGCCCTGGTCGGTGAAGGTCGGGAGGCTCACGGACTCGTGGTTCAATCAGCAAAGATCTCAGCGAACGCATCACGGTATGCCTGCGGATCGGCAGGGAACAATTCAGGTGCGGCCGCTTCGTTGCCGGCTCCGTGTTGGAACCGCCGCTTTTCGAAGATGGGCATGGTCTTGCCGGTCACCGCCTCGATACCGCGGCGGCAGACTTCGCCTTTGAGAGCGTAGAGCTTTTCGTGGTCCCAGTCGGTGAGTTCGATAAACGGGATGCCTTCGGAGACTTCGATGACGTTGGGTAGTGCAAACGGGCTGAACCCTGAGAAGCCGTACTTCTTTGCCGGCGCCCATGTTCGAATGTGGCCGCGGCTTTGTCCGCCGGAGTAGGTCAGTGAGTGTTTGACCGCGTCGACTCCCCAGCCTTCGTGGTACAGCATCACGTTGTTCAAGACGCTACGAATTGTGAGTTCGGGGTTGTCTTCGATTGGGTAGTCCTTGAGGTTCTCGTCGCCACCATCGCCGTCGATGACGTGTTTCCAATCCGGATAGCGTTCGCGGATTCCTTTACACAATGCGACGGCCATGGTCGCGGACTGCACGTCCAAGGGCTTGTAGTCTTCGATGACCCGGATCGCTTCGCGGTAGTCGATGGACGACTTGGGGACCTCGATGACTTCCAGGAACATGTTCATGTCCAGTTCGCCGAGGAACTGTTCGGCCTGAGCCGCGTCCTGACCGCTGCCATCAACGGACAGTGTGAACGCTTTGAGCCGCTGCGGAGCTTGCCCGCGTTTTAGCAGTAGGTCATGAACCAGCAGGAACACGGCCCCGCTGTCAATTCCACCTGAGAACAGGACGCCGATCGGATCGTCGGCAGGAACGGTATCCAGCCACGAATCAATTTCCTTCGCCGCCGCACCAATGTAGGCGGCTCCGATTTCGTCGATGTTGGTACTGAGTTTGTTTTGCTGTGGAGCGAAGAACCGCGTGTTGACGGGATTTGGATCGGGGCAGCCGACAAGCGCGAGTTCGACGATGAAGTGAGCGGGAACCATGCGCGTGTAGGACGGATGAAACTGATCGTCAATCCCTTCGCTCTTGAGGAACTCCAGAATCTCGTCCATGCGTTCGGCCACGACCAGGCACGGGCCAGCTTTTTGCTTGGCGAGAAAGTACCGCATGGGCCGGCCGATGGATCGAGCCATCCGCACGATGTGTTCGTTCTTTGCCAGAATCGCAAACTGCCCATCAATCGCGCGGACTTTGTCTGCGTCGCCGATTTGGACGGCGGCTTCTGCTTCTTCAAACGTCGTGTTCAGAAACGTATTCTCTGCCGGATCAAGCAGATTGATGACGCGTTCAATGACAGGCAGCTTCATGGGATTTCTCGCTCACGGGTTTGGGCGTGCATCTATTAGACGCACGAAACAACCAGTTCGTTGGCGCGAGATCTTACCAGCCTGGCTCCCGGGCGGACACTGATGGCCGCCCTCCTTGCCCAATACTACCGCGGCGGATGTGAGTATTGGCCCACCATCTGAGGGATGGGGTGGGACTGAACCCGCGAAGGGGAACCCCGGTGCGATTATCCAAGTAGGGCTCCGATTGAAGTGGAACGTTCGAATTACGTTCCGGGGTTTCACTCGTGCCTCGCTCCAACCCCGGCCACCCAGCATCGTTAACGGCGTTGCTGGCCACCCATTTAATTCACAGCCTCTGAGCGGCTCAGTCTTTGATATCCGCGAAGAAGTCATCGAAGTCGATATCTTCTGGCTTAGCCGCAGTTTCACCGTCGGTCAGGAAGGTCGCGGCCAAATCTTCGGTGCCTTCCGCCGCGTCGTTTAGGAAGTCCATGGCGTCGTCGTCATCGGCTGCTGCTTCGACAACATCGGCGTCTTCAAACTGGCTGCGATCGACCGCAGTCAGTTCTTCATCAATAGATTCAATCTCGTCCGGAGCCATCATGACGGTGTCTTCGGTGTCGTCGAACTCAGGGGCGCTGTCGTCTTCGTCCCCGGTCATGACAATGGTTTCGTCCGAATCCAGATCGTCTGCTTCAAGTTCGGCGACTTCTTCAATGTCGGCTGCCTCAACGTCTTCATCGACTTCCGTTACGGCTTCTTCTGCCTTTGCTTTTTTCTTCTTCCGTCCGAACGGCAACCAGCCAAATAGTCCGCGTTTCTTTTTCTTTGGCGGTTCCTCTTCGTCGGAGACGGCTTCGATTTCATCATCAAGCTCATCTACTTCTTCGGCCACCAATTCTTCAGCGTCGTCGACTGCTTCATCGATTTCTTCAATCGCATCGACTTCAGCGATTTCTTCAACGGCTTCGTTTGTGACACTAAAGCCTTCATCGTCGTTGCCGCTAAAGAGCGACATCTCCTGCGTCGCCATCAGGTCGTCGGCCGGGGCCGCCGCTTCGTCATCATCAAACGCGACCGGCTCAAGATCGTCTTCAATCTCGGCGACAAGCATGTCTCCGTCTTCGTCGGACTCATCAACTCCGGACATCATGTCTGCAACTGACGGTGTCGCGTCGTCTGTGGCAACTTCCGCCACGACTTCGTCAGCGTCCTCAGCAGCGGATTCGTCGAACCATGCTTCGTCGACTTCATCGTCGCTCAACGCTTCGACAACCTCGTCCTCAACTTCCAGCGTTCCGATTTCATCGTCGGACACTGCAACAGCGAAGTCGTCATCATCATCCGCGAACTCAAGTACAGAATCATTGTCGGTCGCGTCATCAAGCACAGAAGATCCTTCTGAGACCGCTGACGCAACCGGTGTTTCCTCAGCATCCGGTTCGCCATCAACGACTTCGGCGACCACGTAGTCCTCATCGTCATCCACGAGAACCGCTTCAGCTTCTTCATCGTCATCGGCAAGGAAGTTGAAGCCACCACCATCGTCGTCGTTAGCGCCAGCTTCTTCGGCGAAGAATTCACTCTCAGACGCGGCTTCAATAACTTCGTCTTCCGCAGCGACAGCTTCTTCGGTTTCATCGCTTACGAGCGATGAAACAGCCGCAACACCGGCTGCGGCAACGCCAGCGATTCCTGCCGCCAGCCCAAGTGACGGTTCGTCTTCATCAT
>CAZAIB010000009.1:77603-93748 GCA_964485095.1 uncultured Planctomycetaceae bacterium
CGTCGTCGACTGTGACAACTGCTTCTTCCTCAACCAGTTCAACAGCTTCGTCAACGACAGCGACCGGTGCATCGTCATCATCGTCATCATCCAGGAAGCTCACGGCGTCGACAACTTCCTCGGCGTCATCGCTTACGAGCGATGAAACAGCCGCGACACCGGTCGCGGCAACGCCAGCGATTCCTGCCGCCAGCCCAAGTGACGGTTCGTCTTCATCATCCTCATCAATCACAGCGGCAACGACTTCATCGTCGTCATCCTCGTCCAGGAAGCTCATGGCATCGTCATCGTCGTCGACTGCAACAACTGCTTCTTCCTCAACCAGTTCAACAGCCTCGTCAACAACAGCGACAGGTGCATCCTCGTCGTCATCATCCAGGAAGCTCATGGCATCGTCATCGTCGTCGACTGTGACAACTGCTTCTTCCTCAACCAGTTCAACAGCTTCGTCAACAACAGCGACGGGTGCATCGTCGTCGTCATCATCCAGGAAGCTCATCGCATCGTCATCGTCGTCGACTGTGACAACCGCTTCTTCCTCAACCAGTTCAACAGTTTCGTCAACAACAGCGACAGGTGCATCGTCGTCGTCATCATCCAGGAAGCTCATGGCATCGTCATCGTCGTCAACTGTGACAACTGCTTCTTCCTCAACTAGTTCAACAGCTTCGTCAACGACAGCGACAGGTGCATCCCCGTCATCACCATCCATGAATCCGAAATCATCTTCGTCATCGGCGACGGCAACTGCGTCATCGCCTGCATCGTCGTCGCTTGTGAATAGTGATGTGACGGAGGCGGCGCCTGCTGCTGCGGCTCCCGCGAGTCCTGCGACTGCTGCGGCACCCAGCCCAGCGGCTTTTTCGCCAACGTCTTTTACGGCGTCAATACCCTCGGCTGCCGCATCGGCAACTGCGCCTTTGGCTCCCTGGGCTGCATCGGTGATATCAGCGGCAATTCCGTCTCCGAAAGCGCCCGCATCTTCAGCAATTTCCTGAACAGGCGATTCTTCAACGGCAGCTGCCGGTTCGTCATTGTCATCGAGGAACCCAAAGTCGTCGTCGCCTTCACCG
Organism: uncultured Planctomycetaceae bacterium; assembly: GCA_964485095.1. Classification (GTDB taxonomy): domain Bacteria; phylum Planctomycetota; class Planctomycetia; order Planctomycetales; family Planctomycetaceae; genus CAYNWT01. The sequence goes on from CAZAIB010000009.1 coordinate 78,677, forward strand.
ACCGCAACGACCGCTTCTTCTTCAACAGCTTCAACGGCCTCATCAACAACGGCGACCGGTGCGTCCTCGTCGTCCTCGTCCAGGAAGCTCATCGCATCGTCATCGTCGTCAACCGCGACGACTGCTTCTTCCTCAACCGCTTCGTCAACAACAGCGACCAGTGCGTCGTCATCATCGTCGTCGTCGTCGAGAAAACTCACGGCATCGTCGTCCGTGTCGGCGTCTTCTTCGACAGCCTCGTCATCGGTCACGAGAGATGCTACTGCAGCAACACCCGCTGCTGCGGCACCGGCGATGCCAGCGGCTATTCCCGGTGATGGTCCGTCTTCCTCATCTGTGTCTTCGGCAACGGCAACCGCGTCATCGTCGTCGATTTGAAGTTCCGTCTCGGGCTCCTCGACAACAGCTTCTTCCTCGACAACCGCCACCGGCTCGTCATCGTCATCGTCCAGGAAGCTCATCGCATCATCGTCGTCTGAAAGTTCCAGCTCTTCGACGGCTTCGGCTGGTTCTTCAACGGCGGCAGCGTTGTCCGCTACCAGATCAATATCGTCTTCCAGCAGATCCGTATCATCGTCCAACAGGTCAATATCATCTGAGACAAGAGACTGCTCGGCCTCGACTGCCGGAGCATCCTCAGTAAACAGGTCCATCTCCATTTCGGTCGATGCCAGATCTTCGACGGCATCTTTGGCGCCGGTGCCGGTGTCCAGCAATGTTTTACCAAGTGCTGCGGCGCCGGCGGCGGCCAGGCCTGCAGCAGCCGCGCCTTTTCCGCCCAGTAGGTTCTTATCGACTACGGTGCCGTCCAGGTTTGCGAGACTCTCGATGCTCACTTTGAACTTCTGATCGCCGACAATCAGAACGGAGTCAGATTCCATCCGCGTATCGTTGTTCGGCGGGAGCTTGTTGCCGTCCAGGTACGTGCCGTTTGAACTTCCCAGGTCGATGACGCTGACATGGCCATTCGAAAGATCAATCCGGCAGTGCTCGCGGCTAACCGCCTTGGATGGGATCCGCAGCTTGCAGCCCTTGGCACGCCCAATCGTGACTGACGTTTCGAGAGTGATGCGTTTGATCTGAGACTGACGACCAACAACATCAAGATGGACTTTGTTCGGCATAGAAACGGCACCTGACGGCACGCTTGCGCGCGGGATTTGAGAGAAATGGCCTATGAGCCACTATACCCCTGCATTTGGCCGTTTCTCAAGCACTCCGCTTCGAACCAGACGTGGTCAGGCCCCAACAGGACGCCTTAATGGTCCGAGAACAGTTGTACCGATTCTGCAACCGCGTGGTGGCGGACAGACGTGCCGCACAAAACCAACGTTTTTTTCAGCGATTCGGCCTACATTCGCTCGGCAGTTGAGATTCCTAACAGCCCAAGCCCCTGTTTCAGCACCTTAGCGGTCAATTCGCAAAGCAGCAGTCGACTGGTTCGAACAGCCGGGTCTTCGGCCTTCAGGACCGGACAATCGTTGAAGAATGTACTGAACTGATTGGCCGTGGCGAACAGGTAAGTCGTCAGCAGGTTGGGTCGAAAATCAGTCGCGCAGCTCCTAACCGCGTCACCAAATTGCAGCAACTGAAGAGCCAAAGCTCGCTCGCTGTCGTGGGTAATCTGAATATCCCCACCACTGACGGCACTTGCATCCAACCCGCCGCGTTCAAAGATACCCCGGACTCGAGCATACGCGTATTGGATATACGTGGCCGTGTCGCCGGTTGTGGCCAGCATCGCGTCCCAGTCAAACTTGTAGTCGCTTTCTCGATTGTGACTGAGATCAGCGTACTTCACACCGCCCAGGCCAACGATCTCTGCGACCTGTTGTCGTTCGTCGTCACTGAGTGCGTTCCGTCCTTCGTCGTTCTTGTCAACGATCACTCGTGCGCGAGCAACGGCTTCATCGAGTAGCCCCATTAGTCCAACGGTGTCGCCGGACCTTGTCTTATACGGCTTGCCAGTTTGGTCCATCACGGTCCCAAACTTCACGTGATTTAACTTGATCTTGTCGAACCCCCACTTGGCCGCGGTGGCGTACAACAGATCGAAGTGTTCGCTTTGCCTCGCATCAACCACGTACAGCGCTTCGTCGGTGTTGAGTTCGTTAACTCGGTAGTCGATGGTCGCAAGGTCTGTCGTTCCATACGTGAACGCGCCGTCCGCCTTCTGAACGATGAATGGCGCAGCCTTGCCGTCCACAAAGACGCACATCGCGCCGTTGCTTTCGCTGGCGATCCCCGCTGCTTTTAGTTTGTCGACGACACCTGCGAGCATCGGCTGGTAGAAACTCTCGCCTAGCACGACGTCAAAGCTGATACCCAGTCGGTCGTAGACGGCTTGGAGTTCTTTCAAACATTCGGGCAGGAACTGGTTCCAAAGCTTCAGGTTCTCTTCGTCACCCTTATGCAGTTTTGCGGTCTCGTTGCGCGAATCGACTTTGATGTTTGGGTGTGCGGCGGCGCGGGCTTTGAGTTCTGCGTCCGTGTCCAGGGCGGCAACCTTTGCGTTCTCGCTTTTCAACTTGTCCTGCAAGCTGGCCACGTCTGACCTTAGCTTCTTAAGAGCCTTCTTTGCTTTCTTGTCAGCGGCATCCGGGGCCGCCTCCTGTTTCGCAAGGAATTCCTGCTTCTGTGTGAGCTGTGTTTCGAGTTCCGGAATGTTCGCGACCGCGTCGTGGTAGTCCTGAATCTGGTTCACCAACCGATACAGTCGCGCGAGTTCAGCGACTGGGCTCGCTTCGTAGGCAGCCTGATCTACGAAGTTGCGATACCCGTAGATGATCATCCCGAACTGAGTTCCCCAGTCGCCGATGTGGTTGTCGGATGTCACTTTGTGACCGAGGAACCTGAGGATCCGACTGATCGCATCGCCGATGACCGAACTTCGCAGGTGGCCGACGTGCATTGGCTTGGCGACGTTCGGTGATGAGAAGTCCACGACAAAGTGCCTTGGTTCAGCAACCATGGCAACTCCGCATCGATCGTCGGCGAATTGCTTCGTGAGCTGTGGTTCCAGCCACTCCTGTTTCAATCGCAGGTTAATGAAACCGGGGCCGGCGATTTCGGGTGCATCGCAGAAGTCGGACACGTCCAACGCGTCGCAAATCTGTTGAGCCACCTCGCGTGGGTTCTTGCCTGCCTTCTTGGCCAGAGGCATGGCGAAGTTGGCCTGAAAGTCGCCAAACTTCGGATCCTGCGACGCTCGAATCATGTCGAGGTACTGATCCGGCGTGTCGGTCACAGATGAAAGAGCCGCACTGAATCGGCTTTTGAGTTCCTGGAAGATGCTCATATCTTGCGTCGCTTTGTCTCAATCAATGCATAGCCCGACTGACTGTGGAACCGAAGACCGTTGCCTGCGTGGTGCGTTTACTCGGCCGGTTCGGCGGGCGTCTGTTCGGCCGTGTCGGGCTTAGGTTCCTGCCACTCCACCCGAGGGGCGTCGGCGTACAGGCGTTCGAGATCGTACAGCTTTCGCATCTCATCAGTGAAGACGTGTAATACGATGTCGCCGTAGTCCTGCAGAATCCAACTGCTTTCGCGATACCCTTCCAGGCCGACGCGAGGAGAACCCGTCTGTTCGAACACTCTGTCTACTTCTTCGGCCACAGCGTGCATCTGCCGCCTGGTGGCGCCGGTCGCGACAACAAAGAAATCCACGATGGGCGTAATTCCGGTGAGGTCCAGAATCACAATTTCCTTGCTGCGATATTCGTCAGCAATCTTCGCGGCGACAATCGCGTTCGCTCGGCTTTCGGCGATCGCTTCATCAGAGCGGCTACGTACGGCCGCAACCTCAGTATCGAACGAACGATCGATAACAGGTTCAGCTGATTCTTCGTCCGGTGTCTCTGGTTCGTCGGACACTTGAGTGCTCCGCTGCTCTAAATGCTGTGTATTCATGGATCTGTTTAGACGAGGACGATGGCAGGATGCTGCTCTGATGACAAGCGTTGCCGCCTGAGCGTTCGCCTGGAATACAGAGAGAACCGGAATTTGGGTCGGGAAGGCAGCGTCCTGACGCCCGACCGGATAGACGATTCAGAGGGACTTGGGGAATATCCAATATCCAACAAGGAATCTCCAAGTAAGAAGTGCGACACGGCCAGTTGCCCAGAACCGCAGAATGTCGAAGGATGAAGTGACGGTTCGCCGATTCGGCCTTCAGCTCGTAGTGGACGAGGCTACGAGTCCCCGAACGGGATCGAACACCCGGGACTCGTCCACTACGGGGGGCTCCCAAGAGCCCCATGCCCAAACCCGTTCAACCGGAGATACAGCTTCCAACCCCAGTCACTCCACCCACCGGATACCGATCCAACGGAACGTTGGGTTAGAAGTTGAGGGCGTATTGGACGATTAGGCCTGCGAAGACTACTGAGACCATGCTCATGAGTTTGATGAGAATGTTCAGACTTGGACCGCTGGTGTCTTTGAACGGGTCGCCCACAGTGTCACCAACGACGGTGGCCTTGTGAGCCTCAGTGCCCTTGCCGCCGTGCTTGCCTGATTCGACGTACTTCTTGGCGTTGTCCCATGAACCGCCAGCGTTGGCCATCATGATCGCCAAAGCGAACCCGCCGGTTAGGCCACCGGCCAACATGCCCATGACTCCGCCGACACCCAGAACGAATCCAACTGCCACGGGTGCAAAGAGAGCCAGAAACGCGGGCGCGACCATTTCTCTTTGAGCGGCCGCCGTACTAATCGCGACGCAACTTGCGTATTCCGGTTCGGCCTCCCCTTCCATGATGCCTTTAATCTCACGGAACTGCCTGCGCACTTCTTCTACCATTGCCCCGGCCGCGCGGCCGACCGCTTTCATGGTCATCGCACAGAACACGAAGGCTAACATGACGCCGATAAACATCCCGACCAGAACTTTCGGGTTCATTAACGAGAAGTCGTAATAGCGGCTGTAGTCGGGCATCGTCGCGTCCAGGTTACGGACGGCTTTATTTTGTTCGACAAGAGTCGTCAGGCTCATGCCTTCAACCGTTTCGCCGACTGCCTTCTCGTTGAACGTATTCAGAAGCGAATCTTCGCGGTTGCCCTGGGGGAACAGCAGGTACGTCACGTGACCCAGTCTACCACCTTCGTTCACTGCCATTGCTGAGGGGCTGAGCTTCACGACAGTCGCGTCATCCATGTCATTTGAAAGCACGATTGCTGCTTGCTTGTCACCCCAGCGTTCAAAGCCGACTCGTACTTCTTCCAGATACGCTGCCATCAAAGCCAGCGCTGTTAGAGCCGCAGAACCGATGGCAAAGCCCTTACCGGTTGCAGCTGTTGTGTTTCCAAGACTGTCCAGAGCATCGGTTCGTTCGCGAACCTTCGGATCCTGACCACTCATCTCAGCATTACCGCCGGCGTTGTCAGCAATCGGTCCGTATGCGTCTGTCGCCAGAGTAATCCCCAGCGTGCTTAGCATTCCCACGGCTGCGATGGCGACGCCATAAAGTCCCATCGCGAAAAGTTGTGGGTCGTTGAATGAGAAGCCTGTGCAGGATCCGAATGCCAGGATAATTGCCGCTCCGACGACCATGACTGGAACCGAAACGCTGTAAAAACCTTCTGCCAGTCCGGCAATGATGACTGTCGCCGGACCCGTCGCAGCCTGGTCGGCGATACGTCGTGTTGGAGCGAACTCTTCGCTGGTCGAGTACTCAGTCCACTTACCAATAATCCAACCGGCAACCAGACCGGTAAGAATCGCAAAGAACACACCAAACAGTGCCGATCCGTGCGGCAATCCGGATGCGGCCAGGCCTTCAACGCCGCCTGAAGGAATAACCAAAATCAGCCAGACCAGAAGCAACGAAAGCACACCCACTAAAATCGCACTACCATCAATTCCGCGTGCCAACGCCTTAAGCAGGTTCCTTTGAGTCGCACCTTCTTCGGCTTTGACCAGGTGAATTCCGCCAATAGAAACAGCAATGCCCACGCCAGCCAAAACCATTGGCAGCAGCAGCATCATGTACTGCATCTGTTCGAAACCGCGGAACGCAGCCACACCCAGCGCGGCACTCGCAAGAATAGAACCGCAGTATGATTCGTAGAGGTCGGCACCCATGCCAGCCACGTCGCCCACGTTGTCGCCCACGTTGTCAGCGATCGTCGCCGGGTTACGCGGATCGTCTTCGGGGATACCGGCTTCAACTTTACCAACCAGGTCGGCTCCAACATCCGCCGCCTTGGTGAAAATACCACCACCGACGCGAGCGAACAGAGCCTGACAGCTGGCTCCCATTCCAAAGCACAGCATCGTCACAGTGATCTCAGCCAGGTCCATGCTCTTCGCAGGACTAATCATTGGCAGCAGCCAGTTAAGAACCGCAAACCACAGGCAGATGTCCAACAGACCCAGGCCAACAACAACCAGGCCCATCACGGCACCCGATTTGAACGCAACCTGCAAGCCATCGTTAAGCGATGTCTTGGCGCCCTGCGCGGTTCGAGAACTTGCCAGCGTGGCGGTCTTCATTCCAAACCAACCGGCCAGACCGGAAAACAGTCCACCAGTCACGAACGCGAATGGAACCCAGTTGGACTGAGCCTTAAACACGTAGGCGAAGATTGTCAGCGTGATCGAAGTCACAACAAAGAAAATCGAAACGACTTTGTACTGCCGATTCAAATAAGCGCGGGCACCTTCACGGACGTTCTCCGCGATGTAGACCATCTTTTCATCGCCTTCATCCTGAGCGACAACCCAGCTGAAGAATTTCCACGCAAAGAACAACGCAGCCAACGCTCCAGACAAAGCGACCAACCACAGGAAGATCACCATGAAGTCTGTGGAGTGAACCATTTCGGCGGCTGGTGTTTCAACGGTTTCCGTGGGCGCGGCTGGCTCGGAGTTATCCTGAGCGAACACGGGCGCCGCGCTGGCAACCATTGCCATCACGATTAGAAAACAAACTGACCAGCGCGAGGCTGTTTGGGTCAGGGAGTTTAACTTCATGGTTTGCTCACGTTTCGTTGTCTGTCTCAGCAGGTACATCAGGCGAACACACGGCGGAAATTCCACGTGGTTCGACGAGGGAAGTGACAGCCATCAGAACTGGCTGTCGTTGAGGCGCGATCCACATCCGCGCGCGCTTGTCGCATTCGTTAAGATGATTCGGAAATTGGTGGCTAAGAGCCATCCTGCCAATCAATGCGAAGTGAAAGCGACGTCAATATGCTGCCTCGCCGGAGCGCGGCGACGAATCAGAAAAATTGCCTGATTCACTGTATCGCGCGAGTGTAGTGGTGGCTCTCTTTTATTGTCAACAACTTATAAACACGATCTTCACAATTCCTGGTTCAACCTCAGCGAGACTCTCGTGAACATCATCGGACTCGATATCGGCGGAGCCAACATCAAGGCTGCCAACACGCTTGGAAAGGCCGCTTCCTGTGCGTTCTCTATCTGGCAGGAACCACAGAACCTGGCGACGAAACTACGAGAACTAATCGCAGGTTTGGACGAACCAAAAGCGTTCGCTGTCACCATGACGGCTGAGCTGGCTGACTGTTTTGAGACCAAAAGCCAAGGCGTCAGCCACATTTTGGAACACGTTCTCAGTGTCGCCGACGGCAAACCTGTGTTCGTGTGGCAGACCGGTGCTGAGTTCATCAGTCCCGAAATCGCCTGTGAGATCCCCCACCTAGTCGCCGCGGCCAACTGGCACGCTTTGGCAACATGGGTTGGACGCGTGGTTCCGGCCGGGCCGGCTCTATTGCTGGACATCGGCACCTCAACAACGGACATCATTCCACTCCTGGACGGTTCGCCCATCGCAACCGGAATGACAGACGTCGAACGCCTGCTGGTCGGCGAACTGCTTTACACAGGCGTTCGCCGAACACCGGTGTTCTCAATGGCTCATTCCATCCCGATCCGCGGCGCTCATTGCCCGATGGCAGCAGAACTGTTCGCCACCACTTTGGACGTGAACCTACTACTGGGACTGACTGACGAACGACCTGATGACACCGACACCGCCAACGGACGACCCGCCACAAAAACCTGCGCGGCCGACCGACTGGCGCGCATGTTGTGCTGCGATCGAACAGAACTCACCGCCGCCGAAATCACGGATATGGCAGACTTCCTGCACGATGTTCAGAAGCAACGCATCCGCGGCTGTATCGACAAGGTTCGCAGCCGACTGCCGGAACCGGCCTCACCGCCGCACGTCTTGATTTCCGGCAGCGGTAGTTTTCTGGGCAAACTGATCGTCAGCGAACACAGCGTCTTAAAGAACGCACAAGTCACAGTTCTCAACGAAATCTACGACTCCGCCACAGCCGAAGCCGCCTGCGCCGTTGCCGTCGCGCGGCTAGCCGCCGAACGCGCCGTCATGCCGTTGTGACCCAAGAACCCACGGCGCTAAGCCGCAAATAATGGCGCGTCATTGACTGTTGGTGTCATCTACCGTATTCAGAATGAACCATTCCGCTTCCTTCACCGGGTTAACCCACTTCGCAGGACAGTACTATGACGCTGATAACTTGCCTCACCGTGACTTCACTTTGTCTGCCACTGGGTCCGCCGCAGGAACCAGCGAAGACAACGGAACCCGAAGCGAAGCCTTCGCCGATGGTTCAGAAAATCATCGAAATAGGCAAGTCGGAGAATAAGGTCCAGGAACACCTGGACTATCTGACCAACCGCATCGGCCCCCGACTGACCGGTTCGGAAGGTTTGCAGGCTGGCTGCGACTGGGCTCGAGACAAGTTCGAATCCATGGGCCTTAAGAGCCGTCTGGAAAAGTGGGGCGAGTTCCCCGTTGGGTTCGAACGCGGACCATCTTACGGCCGCATGGTCTCACCAAAGAAGCTGAGGCTGGACTTCGGAACCAACGCCTGGACCGCAGGGACCAAGGGTCGCGTTGTGGCCGAGGTTGTCATGGCTCCGAAAACGATGGAACAGCTTGAGGAGATGCGGGAGTCCATTGAAGGCAACTACGTGCTGATCGAACGGCCAACCTTTCGCGGTCGCCGCCGCCGAAGGAACCCGCCGCGAGCAGCACAGGATGACGACAAGAAAGCAGACGACGACAAAGAAAAGAAACCCGCACCCGTTCGGCTAAACCGCGAACAACGTGAGCAACTCTCTGACGCGATCAAAGCGTGCAAACCAGCCGGGCTGATTTCCAGCACCAGCGATGGACGGATCCTGACAAGTGGCAGCTACAAAGTCGAAATGGACAAGTTGCCCACCATCCCGCGAATCACGGTTTTGAAAGAACAGTTCGAAGACATCAAAAAGCAAGTTGAAGCGGGAGAAGAGGTCGAACTCGAATTCGACATCCGCAACCACTTCCGCAAAGGTCCGATTCCGCTTTACAACGTGATCGCCGATATCCCCGGCACAGAAAAGCCGGACGAGTATGTCATCGTGGGCGGTCACATTGATTCGTGGGATGGAGCAACCGGCGCGACAGACAACGCGGCCGGCTGTGCTACAACCATCGAAGCCGCTCGCCTTCTCATGGAAGCCGGAGTGAAACCGCGGCGGACCATTCGGTTCATGCTGTGGTCGGGTGAAGAACAGGGCTTGCTGGGTTCAAAAGCGTTTGTCGAAAAGCACAAGGACGACATTTACAAAAACGTCTCAGCCGTTTTTGTTCACGACGGTGGAACCAACTTCGTCGCCGGTGTTCGCTGCACAGAAGCAATGAAGGCTGACTTCGAATCCGTGTTCTCCGGTGTTCGAAAACTCAACCCCAGCATGCCGTTCGACATCGCAGTCGTTGACAAAATGCGCCCCCAAGGCGGCAGTGACCATCGCCCCTTCATCCGCGCCGGCGTACCCGGCTTCTTCTGGATGCAAAAAGGCCGAGCGACCTACCGGACAACGCACCACACTCAGTACGACACCTACGAATCCATCGTGCCGGAGTACCAGGAACACTCATCAATCATGATCGCCATCGGAGCACTGGGCGTCGCTAACCTGGACGAACTACTACCCCGCGACGGCATCGTAAACTAAGCCCGTCCTCTTCAGAAATGTAGCCGACTCAGGCCCCTGAGTCGGCTGCGTCCAAAGGACACCGATGGTAGTTGAGAACGCAGAACAAGGCGGCGAGTTCGACGTGCCGCAACTATTAATGCGACGGAAGACAAAGCACCTCGGCCGACGAGTTGCCGCGCAGCTTATTGACCTCATGCTGATCGCCATCGCAGGAAACTTACTCACCGTTGCCTTCGGAGACGCTGTCGGCTGGCTTGTCCTTCCGGCTCTGATTCTGTACTTCACTCTGTTCGAAGCCGGATCAGGACAAACACCAGGCAAGCGTGCGATGGGCCTGCGGGTTGTGAACGCCAAAGGAGCCCTCCCTTCGACCGGTAGTGCGCTGGCGCGAAATGTAATCCGCCCTCTTGAGGGATTCGGGCTAATCGGCATCATCATGGTTGGCGGTACTCAGAAGGGCCAACGTTTTGGAGATCTTCTAGCAGCAACCTACGTCATCCAGACCGAGGAGCTTCAGAACCTGGCAGCTGCGAAGTCGCAAATCGTCACGAACCAAACTGAGCAGTCTCGCCAGATAATCCTAATCACTTCCAGTGGGTTGGAGTTGGCAAAAACGCTGATCGCCAGCGCTTTCAAACCAGACGATACCGGACTCTCAATCATCACGGACCCCAGTCTGCAAAGTGGCCTGGCTGTACAACTTGACTACATCGATGAAGCCGATGACTCATGGCATCACACAACAGATGGCGTAACCGTCTCGGTACCTCGAGAGCTTGCTGATCTATGCGCAGGACTTCAGATTTCTGCTCACGATGGCAAGCTGATTGTGGATGAGGCGGAATAGCGGCAACCTACTCCGAACAGAACTCAATCACGTGTCCATCGGGGTCGTGCACGAACACCTGTACGGCTCCGTCGGGACGATGCTTGGCGTCGCAAACCATCGGCACCTTGTGTTCTTTTAGAACCTTAGCCACCGCAGCCGCGTCATCGACCCGAAACGCCATGTGCTGCGCGCGAGTGCTGGTTCGAGTGACCCCGTCGGGATAGCCGGCCGGCCCCGATTCGTCGTGTTCGCCAATTAGGTGCAGCAATGTTGTCCCGCACTTAAACCACAGCCCCGGGAAATTGAACGCCGGCCGGGGCACTTCTTCCATACCAATCAGCCCGACGTAGAAGTCTCGACTTGCATCAAGATCTTTCACCACAAACGTCACATGGTCGATATCGCGAACCTGAATCGGAGATGGCATTGAAGATAAATCCCTGGTCCGAATAGGAGTGGTTGGGATAGAAGAACCGATGGAACACGGCAGACAATCAGGGCCTCGTGGCCTCGTCCACTACAGCCCGGCACAGCTAAGCGAGCCTGCACTTCATCCTTGGAGATTCCTTGTTGGATATTGGATATTCCCAACACCCCGCTGGCTCAACTATTCCTTGTCTTTCCCAGCCTTCAGCATTATCTCAACCGCCTCGCGTCCAGTCATCCCAATCTTGATACCCAGTTCCTCCGCTTGCGGAGTCAACCCGGCGATCTCAGCATCGTATAGGTCTTCTGGTTCGACCAACGGTTTTTCTACCGTGCCTTTGGCAACAGCGACAACCTGGTCAAACTCAGCCGGAGTCTTCAGGTCGTAAATTCCACAACCAACCAAACCAACGGGGGTCAAAATAGAACAGTACTGACCGCGAGCCCAACGTGTGCTCACACCGAGTGCTGATCCGTTTTCAAACTCCAGCGGACGCTGAGTGACCTGTGGTGACAAACTATCCATCGTACTTCCCCGATAAGCAAAAGCGGAACGCCAGGCCGGCCAGTAGCGCCGTGCCTGCAGCTAAGATGCGACTTCAGTCAGAACCGGAGCACCAATGCTCCAGCGTTCTCCATCCCGCATCACTTGTCGATACAGTGTATCGCGTTCGACAGGTTCTCGCCCGGCTTCTCTGATAAGCGTGTGAAGTTGTTCCACAGTCAGGCCTTGCGGCGTTTGAGCCCCCGCGTCGTGGTAGATAATTTCGTGTACCACGGTACCGTCGATGTCGTCGGCTCCAAAACCCAACGCCACCTGAGCAATCTTTTCGCCCAGCATGATCCAGTACGCTTTGATGTGCTGAAAGTTGTCCAGCATCAATCTTGAGATGGCAATCATCTTCAGGTCCATCATTCCCGTTGGCTTTTTAATGTCATCCATGCCGGTGTTCTCAGGATGGAACGCCAACGGAATGCACGTCTGGAAGCCGCCAGTCTCATCCTGCAAATCGCGCAGGCGAATCAGGTGATCGATGCGATGCTTTGCTTCTTCAACATGGCCGTACAACATCGTCGCGTTGGTTCGCAGGCCCAACCTGTGAGCCGCCCGGTGCGTTTCGAACCAAACTGCTGAGTCCGCTTTGTGTTCGCAAATCTGCTTGCGAACTTCCTCATCAAAGATCTCAGCACCACCGCCCGGCATGCTGCCCAAGCCGGCTTCGACCATTTGTTCCAGAACCCATTCGATTGGTTTCTTCGTGATGAAGCTGAACCACTGAATTTCAACCGGCGTCCACGCTTTGATGTGCAGTTCCGGCCACGCTTCGTGAATAACTTTGACGACGTTCAGATACCAGTCGAACTTCTTCTTGTGGTGCAAGCCGCCCACCACATGGATTTCCGTCGCGCCCGCTCGCCGAGCTTCCTCAACACGCTCGCGAATCATGTCGTCGGTAAACGTGTAAGCCTTCTCGTCTTTCAAGTCGGCTCGAAACGCACAAAACTTGCACCGATAAACACAGACGTTGGTCGGGTTCAAATGGATGTTGGTGTTATAGAACGCCAGGTTCCCGTTCTTCCGCTCACGAACCACATTCGCCAGCTCACCCAACGTCAGGATGTCGACTTCGTTCTCAAGAAACATTCCGTCGTCAAACGTTAGCCGTTCACCAGAACGAACCTTGCCCGTGATACTCTGAAGCGTCGGTTTATCAGCCATTTTTTCGCGTTTCTTCCAAAGATCCTCACCAGATCATAAGAACCGCACTACCCCCTCGCCACTTAACCAACGTTTCGTTGGATCGGTATCCGGTGGGGTGAGTGGATAGCGTAGGTGGCTGCATCTCCGGTTGGACGGTCTGTGGGCGATTGGGCGTGGGACCGGACTCGGAGAGTCCGGCGACTTTACTTCATCCTTCGAAATTCCTTGTTCGACATTCTGCGGTTCCCCACGTCCGACCGCGCACCACTTCTTCCTTGGAATTCCTTGTTGGATATTGGACATTCGCCCCTTCAATTAGTCGGTATCGCTTCCCCATTCTCAAGGTAGTGATCCCCAACCGGATAATTCCGGAACCGAATCGTGTAGTGATCTTCAAACCAATCTTTGATATCCGGCACCACACCTTCGTCGTACGTCGGCTGCACATGGAACGTCGTGCCGGCGCGATCCTGCTTTAGCTGGGCATCGTCGACAATGATTTCGCCGCCAGAGATCACATACCGGGGGATCTCAAACATCCGCTGAATGTCGTCGTCTGGTGAGTACACCGTTACATCGCCATCAGCTCCTTCGCCCAGGTGACCTTTGCGTTCCAGCCCCAACATTCGCGCCGGACCGGCTCGCGTGATGATCGCGATTTCGTTGAACGTATACTCGCGGGTCAGTTCGCCAAGTGTGCACCGATCGCGAACCGATTCCGGAACTTGCTGCAGCATTTCGGTTCGCCGCGTTTGATCCATCAGCAAAGCGATGATTTCCGGGTAGGCGAGAAACGAACCACCGTTCGGGTGGTCGGTGCTCATCGCCACCTGCCACGGGTCGTCAACCAACAGGTACCACTCCAACCCGATCGCCCATTGGATGGCATGAACCATACTCTTGTTCTTGTACGTAATCGGAACGATACCGCAGCCCGCTTCCATTTCGGTATCCGCACTAAACCACTTGCGCCCGGTGACCTGATGCAGAAAGTAACCCAGTGGTCCGTCGCCCGTCATCGATGTTGTTTCCGCAAACATGACCTGACCAACGTCAATCGTCAGGTTCGGATGCGCGTTGATGTATTCGACCAGCTGCGGCACGTTTGACCTGAATGTGCTTTGATCGTCCGGGTCGCCGCCATAGCTGTGGAACTGGATGTGAGTCAGATGCGCGCGTTGGCCGTCCAGTGACTTCATTGTGTCCAAGGTGGTTTCCCAGTTGCCCGGCATGCCAAGGTTGTTGCAGTGAATATGAACCGGGTGTGGAAGACCGAGTTCGTTCGCGGCGCGGGCGACACCCTGGATAATCTGACGAGGCGTCACGTTGAAGTGTTCAATCGGTGCGTCCATGCCGCTGCAGTTGCCCTGGCCGGACTTCCACGCTTCGACACCGCCCGGGTTCACGACTTTGGCTGCGTAGCCGCCGGACGCGTTCAACAACCACGCGATGTATGCCTTCAGCTTTTTCGGTTCGTTCTCCTGAATCTGCTTCATGACGTAGTGGTTGTTACCCATCAATACGTAGAAGCCTTTGTCGATGACCGGCGTGTCGTGAAGTTCTTCGTGAGCATGCCGGGCCATGAGCGGAGGGATGGCGGCGTCGAACGCCGTTGTGTAACCAAGTCCGGCGTACAGGTAGCCGGTGGCGAATGTGCTGGGCACACTGCCGGTGGTTCCGGACCGCGTGTTTTCTGTTCGGTGAACTTTCGGAGCCAGCCGTTTGTCGTCCGGCATCATTTTGCGAGCCATATTCACTTTCGGCCCGGCAATGTGGCAGTGCATATCGACACCGCCCGGCATCACGACCATGCCGCTGCAATCAATGGCCTTGTCAGCTTTGACCTCACCGCCCGGCTTCGGCACGACGCGTCCATCCTGGATCCAAATATCACAGACGTCACCATCGACGCTGTTTTTTGGGTCGTAAACACGACCGTTCTTGATGTGCAGCAGACTCATTCGGTGCTTTGCTCAAAGTAGGTTCGAAGACCGCAGCAGTCCTTGGCGTCCAGCGCCCAATGGCGCTGACGGTAGTTTCTCCGCCCCCGACTTTACGTCGGGGGTTTAACGGCTTCTGCACTACTGACCGGTTCCGTAGTGCAAAAGCCGTGGACCCACCGATGTAAAATCGGTGGCG
>CAZAIB010000010.1:0-92715 GCA_964485095.1 uncultured Planctomycetaceae bacterium
CGGGCGAAGAAGCCAGCCAACACGAAATCACCAACCAGGTGATGGACATCCTGAAACAGCAATTCCTCCCCGAGTTCATCAACCGAGTCGACGAAGTCATCGTCTTCCAACCCCTCGGCCGGGATGAAATCCGCAAGATCGTCGACCTGCAACTGGTCCAATTGGACAAACAACTCCAGCTAAACGGCTACGGCCTGTCCGTCACCGACAAAGCCAAAGAGCTTCTCGCCGAAGAAGGCTACGACCCCAACTACGGCGCCCGCCCCCTAAAACGAGTCATCCAAAAACGCCTCCAAAACGCGCTCGCCAACGAAATTCTAAGCGGCCACTTCGAAGAAGGAGTCACCATCCACGTCGACGCGGTCAGGGATTCCTTCGTGTTCTCAACCGAAGAGTAGCCCCTGTGAGCGATCGGGCGCTAGCCCTCGGCGGAAGCGCTCAAAACGGAACTATCGCCCACCAACATTCAACGTCACCCAACCAGCAATCAACGCTTACATCAGGAACCAGGGTGGAACCGTCAGAACGTTCGGCAAACCTATCGTTACACGTTCTAAACCGCGGTAGCATGTTGCAGATCTATTCCGCCGAGGGCTAGCGCCCTATCGCTCACAAAGATCGACCCGCCACCGCGGACATGAACGCCGGTTGTCACCCACCCGCTTGCAGATTCACGACTTACGTCTTGATCGTGCCTTCTTTCGTTTCGCACGCTTGTCTTTGAGTTTCCGTTTGTCCTTCTTGCCCGGTTCCTGCTTACTGGTCGACAAAGAAGGAGGCGATGATGAGGGCGGACGTGGTACGGGTGCACCTCCGGGGCCATCGAAATTCGGTGGTGGGTCGTCTCTGTCATCCCGATTGTCGTCGTCGCCCCGCTGCAGTGATTCGAAAATTTCGAGTCGACTGACAAAGTCAGCGTCGTCACTCTCAATGCCCAGACGAATGCGATCCGGCTGAACATCCACCAGGGTGATCACGGCGAGTGTCTCCAACGAGTACTTCTCGTTGGCTTTCAATTCAATTCGCTTAACAGTCAGGCCACCAACGATGTTGGGTGATGCTCGGTGAATCAGCAAACGGGCAGTGTGTTCCTCGACGTTTAGCCCGATAACGGTAACCGTCCACGTTCGACCGTTCTGCCGACCAATAACGGATTGCCCGAGACTTCTGGAAAGCACCAACATCACACACCTCCACACATATTGCGTACTGCAATTTTAAGCAGAGCTTCCGCCCAAGTGTAGATGCGATCTCCCGCGATTCCTGTGCCTTCGTCGTTCTGTCCGCTCACCCTCAGCCGAACGCCTACAGGTACTCCTGATCCTTAACCAACCCCGGATACGGAATTGGGTAGGTTCCGTCTTCCTTCGGCATGAGCGGTGAGTCTGATTCCAGGGTCAGGTTTTCGATGCCGGGCGACATGGCGTGTTCGCAGTTCAACATGTCGTCGTACGTGATCTTCTGGCCGGTGTGAGCCGCCATGCGGCCCATGGATGTGACAACGCTGGCTTTGACGCCGCGTTCGACTTCGTTGTATGGCTTGTCGTTGCGAATCGCGTCGATCAGGTGGTCCCACTCCAGTTGGTACGGGTTCTTTTCCTTGTCCGGGTAGGCCCACAGCAGGTTGTCTTTGTCTTCCTTCTGGCCTTTGTAAATGCGGCACTTGGCTGGCGAGTGCGATGCGGTTGAAATGACCGCCATGCCTTTGCTGCCGTGAGCGTAACTTGCGAACTCTGTGTGACAGCCAGGCATCGTACGGCCACCAACGAACATCTTCGTGCCGTCGCCGAATGTGTATTCGATGGCGTAGTTGTCGAAGTTTTGGTCGATGTTCTCGCCGCGGTAATGGCGACCGCCGGACGCCGTCGCTTCGACCGGCCAATCGTTTTTCATCCAACAGGATTCGTCGATGTTGTGAATCAGGAAGTCACTGACGGCTCCACCGCTGAGCCACAGGAACGAATGGAACCGCTTGATCTGGTACATCAAATCGCTGATCCCTTCCGGCTTCTTACCGGACGCAGCGGAAGCCGTTGGGCCAGCCATGCGGTACGCCCTCAGCATATTGATGTCGCCTATTTCGCCGTTCTGAATCCGATCGAACAGCTCGCGCCGCGCGTCGCAGTGCCGGCACATAAGACCGACGCCGACCTTGAGATTCTTCTCGAGTGCCTTCTTGTTGACTTCCAGCATCTTGCGAGAACCGGGGCCGTCGATCGTGACGGGCTTCTCCATGAAGACGTTGAGGTTCTTCTCAATCGCGTACGAATAATGCAGCCAGCGGAACGCGGCGGGAGTCGTGAGAATCACAACGTCACCAGGGCTCAGCAAATCCATCGCCTTCTTGTAAGCATCGAACCCGATGTACTTGCACTCTTCACCAACATCCAACTGCTCAGGCTTGTCCTTGTAAATCTTCTTCAGGTTGCCGTAGCTATTAGTGAGGTTCTTTTCGAACACATCCGCCATGCCAACCAGCTTCACCGACCCATCAACACCCAACGCGTTGCGAGCCGCACCTGTTCCGCGACCACCACAACCAACAAGAGCAACCTGTGTTGTCTCGTAAGACGCCGCGTAGGCTCGAGGGGCGATTGCCGACGCGGTCGCCAAAGTTGCTGCGGATGACTTCAGGAAAGAACGCCGGTTGTTGGTGCCTGACATGGTAAGCCTTCAATTTGCAGGGAGGATACGATGGTGGGAGGTCCGTGTTGTGCCCGCTTCGAAAAAGCGTCACCAGACATAGCGTAACCGTTCGCGGCCCACATGCGAAATTACAAACGGGCAGGATTTCCCATACGACCGCCCGCCAGCGCACAAAAAAACCGGCTCAGGAATCTTTCCCAGTGCCCGCAAGGTTCTGTTACCTAATTCGCAATCCCTCTCGGCGCGAGTCGGCTGCAGCGGACGCGTCTCCCACAAAATCAGTGTTTTGAGGAGAACAGCTTGTACGCTCGGTGGACGTAAATCAGGCCGCTCCACACGGTCGCGGCCACCGCCGTCCACAACACAATGTCGCGAGCCATCAGAAAACCATCGCTCTTGATTTTGGGGCTCAGCGACAACAGGCAACCCGTCACCGCCGCGCATTGCAGGACCATCTTAATTTTCCCTGCCATGCTGGCTGAGAAGTCCTTGCCCTCCTTCTCCAGGATCCCTCGGAGACCGGAGACAAACATTTCGCGGCCGATCACGATAATCACAATCCACGAATTCACACCGGAATCCAGCTTCTTCTCCAGCAGGAACACAAACGCCCCGCAGATGAGGAACTTGTCGACGAACGGATCCAAAATGCGACCCAACACCGTGACCTGGCCATACTTGCGAGCCAGATAACCATCCAATGCGTCCGTCGAGGCGGCCACAACAAACAGGGCTGCCGCAGAAATCCACAGGCCTTCGTAGTAGATCATCCAGAACACAACAATCGACAGGCCAAGCCTCGCGATCGTGACAGAGTTCGGCGCGTTAAGCCAGTGGCCGTCCGGAACCGGTTCCGGGGCGTTGGTCTTCGAGTCGGCCGCTGGATTGTCGATCTCGGTTACCAAGTGAGTGCTACCTGTTCTCTGTTCTACTCTTCGCCGTCAGAAATCGTACCGACTAAATCGTATTCACGACGCTCCAGTATCTCAACAGGTACCATCTCGCCAACGGCAAGTTCGCGCTCTGACGCAACATAAACGCAGCCATCAATTTCCGGAGCATCAGTAAACGCGCGTCCGGCCCACACGCCTTCGCCTACATGTTCGTCAATGATGACGTCCAGCTCGTAACCAACCAACGAGTTCCCATGGTTGAACGCAAGCTCCTGCTGAATCTCCATCAGCTTGTTGTACCGCGCCAGCTTCACGTCTTCCGGAAGATGGTCACTTAGTTTTTCGGCCGGAGTGCCCGGTTCCAACGAGTATGTGAACACGCCCATACGTTCGAAATGAGTTTCCCGAACGAAATCGCACAGCTCTTCAAACTGTTCTTCGGTCTCGCCAGGGAAGCCGACGATGAACGTGGTTCGCAGCACAAGGTTCGGGATCCGCTCACGTAGCTTCGTGACAAGTTCAACCGTCTTCTCACGATTCACGCGCCGCTGCATTCGCTTAAGAACCTGGCTGTTGATGTGCTGCAGCGGCATGTCCAGGTACGGAATGATGCGGTTGGAATTCGCAATGGTTTCGATGAGCTCGTCGGTGAAGTGAACCGGGTACAGATACAGCAATCGAATCCAGGTCAAACCCTCGACCTGCTCAAGTTCCTTCAGCAGTTCGACCAATCGAACTTCGCCGTACAAATCCATGCCGTAGTAGGTCGTGTCCTGTGCGACGAGGATGAGTTCTTTGACGCCGTCTTTAACCAGTTCTTTTGCTTCTTCGACAACCATCTCGATTGGCTTGGTGACATGCTTGCCACGCATCATCGGGATAGAACAGAAGGTACAGGTTCGGTCGCAACCTTCTGAGATTTTCAGATACGCAAAGTGCTCCGGCGTCAGCCGCAACCGCGCGCGATCGTCCAGGGCTTTGATGGGTGCGGGGCGGAACAGTTCGCGCTGTTCTTTGGCTCCACCCAAAAGGTGATCTGCGACGCGGTTGATTTCGTCTCGACCAAACACGCCGACGATGTGATCGATCTCTGGCATCTCGTCCAGCAGGCTGCCGCCGACGCGTTCGGGCAAACAACCGGCGACAATTACGCCTTTGGTTTTGCCTTCGCGTTTCAGCTGCAGCATGTCTTCAATCACGGACTTAGACTCGGTTCGCGATTGCGAGATGAAACCGCACGTGTTGACGATGACAAAGTCCGAACCTTCCGGTTCAGAAACCAACGTGTATCCGTCCAGCGCCAGGGTGCCCAGCATCTTCTCGCTGTCCACCAAATTCTTCGCGCAGCCGAGGCTCACGAACGCGTAGGTTCCCTTGGTGAATGGTGGAACTTCTGTGATTTCGGTGGTGCTCACGCCTGTCTTCCGCTGCCGTAGTTCAAATCGAATCACCGATCGTAGTGCTGTATTTGGCATCGCGGTAGCGATATCACAGTGATTCGTCCACAAACCTGCAGTCAGGCCGGTTGAGAGCCGAAAATTCTGCCAAGTCGGCAACCTAAGCCACGAAACCACGGCGTCCGGAAAACACCCAACCGGCAAGCCGCCTGCAGCTTCAATCCTCTGCCCAGTTGGATACTGATCCAACGGGGTGTTCGCTACTGCCCTTTCAGGTCGTGGAATCGCTGGCCAATCGCCAGTTGCAGAGTCGCCATCGCGGCTACGCCCATGGCGCTCAGGATGAAAAGCATGGCCGAAACCGTGTCACGGCTGCCACCCGACGCCAAGGTAAACATGCAGCACATATTGAACGCCAGCAGAATCCCAAACGAGACGGGCACTGCCGCCCATTTCACGTACGAGGCCAGGAACGCGTTGAGGTGCAGGAACACACCAAGCAATGACACAAGGAAACAGAACGCAAAGAACCCTTCGGGGTCGCGGAACAGATTTTCCAGAAAGTCGTCCAGCATGTCGGGGTAAAGCGAAATACCTACGACCAGTCCAACGAACCACGGAGCCAGCCCGCACAGAGACCCAAACAGTTTTGAGTAGATCGTTCGCGGAGCCGACCATGGCATCATCGCCAAAATCGAAAGTGTCTTTGCCGCGTGTTCGTCACTCAACAATCGTATCGAGTGAATGGTCGCCTCGATGAACGCAAAAAACAAACTCAAACCCACCAATAACCCGGCAACGTCCCTGATTCTTAAGCTTTCGTAGTAGTACCACTGCGGGAAGGCGAACGCCGCGGTTGCCGCGGCCAGTAAAATCGCACGCATGATCCAGGCCCAGTAGCCGCCCGTTCCAAAGTGAAAGTCCTTCCACACAATCGCAGCGCCCGGCACGCGACCGGGAGTCAGCCGTAGCTTCTTCTTCAGCGAACGGCCCAGGCCACTCGCCGAATTGTCCGTGTGCCGGTCGGCGAAGAAGTCAAAAAGTAACCAGGCCATGATGAAGAAAAATAGTCCCGCAACGACGCTGGCGATGAAGTGTTCTTCAAAAATGGGCTCGTCAAAGGTGATGGTCATGACACCTTGTAACCGTGCCGAAATCGAAGTGCGCCTGACCCAGGCTGTAAACCACTCGACGCTCTCGATCCGGTCCGCTGGCCACTCCAGATAAACGACGAGGTCATCAACTGCATCGGTCAGACTCGGTAAGAAACCCAAGGCAACCGACACCACCACCATGTAGACGACCGCTTTCATCGACCGTTTTGAAGCAACAGAACACAGCGTCGCGAGGCCACTCAGAAAAAACGTGTACGCCCCCAACGCAACATAACTGGCTGTCACCTGCCGCAACGTGACTCCACCCAGCGTGATTGCCAATAGAGCAAACGGAAACTGCACACAGATGAGAACCAAAGCCAGCCACAATCTCGAGACGGACTTCCCCAACAGTAGCGCAAGCGGGCTGACACCGGCCATCCGCAATAGCCCTAGCGTGTCTTCTTCTTTCTCTTCCGTAACCGACGTCGCGAAGTACCCGATGGCCGCCACCGAAATGAACATGAAGTTCACCCAAATGATGGCGGTAAAAACCCGGAGTCCCGGAGCAGAAAATCGGAATCCTGGCTCGCTAATAAACGAATGCAGAATCACGACCAGCATCACGACTAAACCGCCTCGCATGAGGTGCGAGAACAGCAATCGTGAATCCTGTCTCAGCGATCGGACAAAGAGTGCAACAATTGAACGCATTAGACGCGGTTCTCCAGGTGCCGATTGGTCATACCGTCCCCTTCCGCTGAACATCACGCGCGATGCGAAACTGCAGGATCGCGCAAATCGCCAACCCCACAACAATAAAGACGATGTTTAGGGTCTGCAGAGTTAACGCCATCCTCAACCCCTGTGCTCCAATTGCGAACAAACACCAGCATGCGAAAAACGCTGCCAATACTCCACCGACTTTCAGGTGCAGCGACAGATAAACGCTCAGGTGCAGGAAGACAAGATAACCCACCACTGTGACCGCCCCGCCAAGAGAAAACAGCCCAAGCAGGAAACCTCTCGTCGCGCTTTCATCCAGTGAGGCTCCCACCAGAAATGTGCACGCCGCCGGAAGCACTGTCAGCGACGCGCCAGCAAGTTTTTGGTAGCCGATGCTGGCAATCGAACAAGGCAGTATCAAGATTCCGCTAAGAGTCTTCGCGCGAATCTCGTCGCCAAACATGCGTCCCGTCATCCCCGCAATTTCGGCAAGCGCCCCCAGCCCACCGACCGTCATGAACAACCCCGGCGCCATCTGCTTCCAAACGTCTTTGAACGGCGTCCCGCTGGCCGAAGTGACACTCATGATGATAAACCCAATCCCCGGGTAGACCAGCACCTTCACAAAAAAGTAAGTCCAACCGCTTCCCACAAAGTTGAACTCTTTCCAGGCCAAAGCCCAGGCCCATGAACGACCAACCTTCTGCGGTCGCTTACCCTTCTTCTGCCGCCGCCGCAACGCGCGAGACAACCGGACTGGCGGCTTCACTGGCGCCTCCAGGTTGTACAACGTCACGTATTCGAAAATGAACCAGGCTGACACCACAGCCAGCATTCCGATCAACAAGTTCGATATCACCTGGTACTCAACAAGCGGTTCATCAGCCTGAATCGCAAAGATGGTGTTCAGCCGCCGCAACAACGACATATTGTGCACCGCGTTCGCAAGCCAGCGAGTGTCAACGATGTAGCCCCAAAACAGATGGACGCGTTCCGGAATCCCGACGCCGAACTCTGTAGCTAACAGCTTGCCCAGGGCCCCTCTCGGCAGGCACGATTTCCACAATGGGGGCAGCGCAGTCATGCCAAGCCAGCACAGGACCACCATCCAGCACGCTGCGCGAGCAGTCGTGCACACTGCTGACCACAAAAGCGCGATGGCCGACATCATTACGGCGTACGCCATCAACGCGATCACTGCGGCAAACAGCTGATGGCGAGTAACACCTCCCATCGTGATCGACAGAACCGCAAGTGGCAGCTGCGCGATCAACAGGACCAGGATCACGATTATCCGGGGCAGCCACTTTCCAAACAGAATCGCAGCCCCGTTCACCCCCGTCATCCGAAGCAGCCCCAGCGTTTGCCGTTCACGTTCTTCAGTAATCGCAGCAGCGAACCACGAGAAACCGGCAAGCGTGATGCCGGTGTAATTCAGCCACATCAGCCAACTGGCAAAACCCAGCCCCGTGGCCATCTGCGGCGACGCAAGGTTGATCAATGCCAACACCGCCAACACCAAAGAAATAGACGTCGCGCGCAGAAAGGCGGTTGAAAATTGACGGCAGTCCTGATGAAGCGCCTGACTTACCAGGGCGAGAACGGCTTGCATACAAGTGTTTCGGGAAAGATTCTAAGGCTGTCTGCTAAGCCGGTTCGAATGGCTGAATTGACAGGTTTGGCTACCGTCGAGTCGGCCACATTTGCTTGATGGTTCCGTAGATGTCGAAGTTCATCGCGCGGCCGTCTGGAGTGGTGACATCGGTGTGCACGTGAATCTGATCCACTGAACGCAGCGAATTTGTCTTCAAAAATATGCTTCGGCCATCCGGTGCGACTGAAACACCAAGGATCTCAACGGAATCGTGACCAACTTTCTTCGGATCCTTGACCGAATAGTGGAACGAACCGTACGTGCTGGTCCAGGCGTAGTTCCACTGTTCGATACGGTAGTTCTTCGCATCCGCCAGCGATTGCTTGTCCAATGGTTGTGAGAAACCGACCTCAATCCCATTCCCGAAAACACGAAACGACGACGGCATGAACACCGGCTTGCCCGTGTATCTCACCCGCTGAAAACACCCATCCTGAATCGCACCGGTTTGCCAGCCGTCCAGTCCAACGACATACAACTGACCATCCTTCGGGTTGAACTCAGCCTCACCGCTACCCGACAAAAACGTCAGCCCGGGAAACCTGACCGTCGCGCCCTGATGAACGCCCCGCACAACATCACGTAGCACCGCATGCATGGTGCAACGCCCCCAGGAAAGGTGCAGCATGCCGCCACGATGGTACGGACCCCAGTTGGAACTCGTGTTCCACATCTGACCGCCGGACGAGTTATCCGCAATCTTCGGAATCCAACACAAAGGTCTCTCACGCCGCACACCGGCTGGTGCTTCTTTCTTTCCGCCAAGGAAACCATAGAAGGCATTGCGACGAATCAAATCAATCTTCGATGACGGAACCCACGGGCCTTCGTTGTCGGCCACGGTTACTTCGCCGGTCGGGCTAAGTCCCAGCCCGTACGGGTGTCGGAAACCTGTTGCCAGAACCTCAAGCCTGCGACCATCTGGTGTGACCCTTAGCAACGACTTGCCATGCGGCGGTTCGCCCGACTTGAGGAAGAAGAAGTTCCCGGCTCCATCGCGTTCCAACCGCATCGCGTACGCGTGGTCGGTTCCTGTGATGACCAGGTCATTGTTAAACGATTCGTAAACATCGGCCTCGCCATTGTTGTCAGTATCGTGGAGCCGCGTGATCTGATCGCGCCCCAGCACAAACACTTTGCCGTCGCCAATCTCCAGACCGAGCGGCTGATACAACCCGGTCGCAAACCGCTGCCAACGCACCTCAGACAGTGACGCATCAAGTCCGCTTACAATCCAAACGTCACCATGCGCGGTGGCGACGGCGGCTCGACCGTCCGGGAAGAAATCCAAAGCGGTGATGTAAAACAATGCCTTGTGCGGGTTCTCAAAGGGAACCGTAATCGTGTCGATTACCCACGGTTCCTGCGTGTCTGAATCAGCCAGTTTGCCCTGAGTCACCAGCGGTGCCCCCCATTGGGGTTCGCTTGATGCAGCCGCAGCCGGTGGTTCATTGGAATCCGGAGCCACAACGTCCGCGCCGCCATAGCGAATCGCCACCTGACGTCGTCCGGGCATAAACCGCAGGATGACATCTTTTTCAATCACGCCAATCTGTACGCCAGCAGTCTTCGCGGGTATCGCAAAACCGAATTTTCCATCGTCGCCCGAAACGGAAATCCTCTGCGAAGTCTCATCGACTTTCGATTCCGCTTCGTCTTTCAATTCAGCAATCGTCAAATCCAACTGCCGGTTCAGGTTCTTAACAGAGATGTAGCGCGTGAGCACCGGGTTCCCGTCGGCGTCGTCATCCAGTCGATAGGATTCAGTGAAATCCGCGTCCAGAACCTCGTAGTGCAAAGCCGGTGACTGACCGGGGTTCGTGGTGAGCCTCTTATAGTCGATGAACTTTGGATCAATCGGCTTCCGCCCCGTCGCCACATCACGCCACAACTTTGTGGGCAGCACGTAAGCCCGCAGCTTCCCCTCCAACGTCGGTTTCTTAAGCAGCCCGAAACGGAACTCGTCAATCTTAAACGTCGCGTCCGACGCCACCGCCATGACGCCGCATCGGAGCAGGTCGAACATCAACGCATAGTCTTTCCTCTTGCCGGGAAAGATCGTCATGCTCTTGGGACTCACTCCGCGTTTTGGAATGAGCGTCGAGTGTGTAATGAACCGACCTTTGTCGGTTTCCTGCCAACGCGCGTCCGCCCAATCAGGATCCTTTTCGAACTCGTAACCCGCTTCTCGATGCGGATAGGGCAGCCCCGGTTGGTTGGTCGCTCCACTGGGAGTCCACTTGGAAAGGTAATCCTTCTTCGACTCGTCAAAGCTCCACAACGCGATCGTCGTCTCGTCCTTGACCGTCGGCCGATCCGGAACACCAACGATGTCTCGAACTCCCGACGACACGCGGACTTCATCAACCCACGCTGCCGACTTATTGCGATCGTCTGCAGAAATCCCGATGCCAAACCCGGACGTTTGAGCCGGCAGACCCAACGACTGAATTTTCTGGTCAATAACCAACTGGCCCCCGCTGTAGACTCGACACCGCTGTGGTTCAATCACAATCGCGGCGTACGTCCATTCATTCACGGGTGCGGCGGTGGATGCGACAAACCTGGCAGGCCGGTGACCCGGTAGTTCGACCAGCAGCTTGCCGGTTCCTGCCTCCATCCCAAGTCGCCAGCTGGTTCCGGACGCTCGCATGTCATTGCCCAGCAGCACCTGCCCACGCGCGTGACTGTTGGCTTTGAACCATAGCTCCGCCGTGACCGGAAACTGACCGAACTTCGGATTTCCCTCGGCGACAAAGCCGCCCTTCGAAGTATCCAGCGCCTGAGCAAACCGGCCTTCAACCAAAGCTTGTTCCTGAGCCAACACTCCGGTCGGAATCAACACTATCAAAAGAGAAGCCAGACGCATTTGGGGCACCTTCCACCAATTTCATCGACGCGATCCTTTCGCGTACGCGGCCACCATCATCGCGATCAGTGCCGCTCCGTACCAGCGCACCGGCCCCTTCCCGAACACAATTGCCCCGTTCACAATCATGAACACGAAGAAAGCGTGCAACACCGCCGATATCCAGCCAGCCCTGCCCGCGTACGCATCGTCCCCCGATCGCCACCACCAAGCCGCGTCCACGACCCAAACCACAAGAAACACATAGTTCAGATACAGCCCGCTGCCCGTATCAAATCCAGTCAGTTCTTTCGTTTGCCGCGCAGTCTCTGCGAAGGCTGCGGCGTGGCTCCAACCATGAAAATAGTGGAACGCACACAGGACATGAACCACAAACGCCGCCGCCCCCAAAGTCCATGCCGCCCGCGCCAACCCGACGCGAACTCGGTAGACCTGCAAGACAAACGCGACCGCGTAACCCAGTATCGCAATCCAAACAAAAGCGCGCGTGAGAATGTCACCCACGATGACTACAGAGCCAAACGTGGCTTCCGCGGAAGCCAGCGGCCTTCGAAGACAACGTCCCAGCTTGCACCGTCGTCCCGGGATTCTGAAACGCGATACTCAACCGTTTGATCGGCGCCTTTGGGAGTCATCCAAATTTTTCGCAACCCATGCTGTCCATCACGCGTGACAAAATCGCCACTCAACAACATGGTTCCATCTTCGAACCGACCCGTGAGGTAGTTAATCCGCCCCTTGTTGCTAACGAGTGTCTGCTTCCAAACGTCTTCGCGCGGATCGTAGAACGTCAGAGTCGTCCCGCGACGTCCCCCTTCCAGTCGCCACGTCTCGGTCAGCGCGAAGCCGTTGTGTTGCAGAACCACACTCGTGCGCCCCACTCTCTGCCCGACTTTGGTTTCGAGATCCCAGTCACCCACCCAAAAGCTAAAGTCGGTATGCGGAGATTTCACACCGCCGGAATCGCCTGGAGGAACAAGTGATTCGAGGATCGCCAGGAACTCTGGTTCCTGACTAATCGATTCCAGGTCCGTGTCGTCCGCGATTGTTTGCCGACGATCAAAGCCCGCGTCCACCGCAAGTTGCAAACGCTGAATCGCTTCGTCCGTCTTCCCCAACATCGCCAGTGCACACGCCCAATTGTAAATGGCCGTGGCCTTCTGGGACTCATCCAGAGTCGAAGCCTTCTCATGAGCCACAATGGCTTCCTCAAGTCGGTTCTCCGAATGCAGCGCGTAGCCCAGGCGGAACCAGTTGCGGCCATCCTCCGGTTCTAGCTCAAGCTGCTCCTGCAGCAGCGGGATCGCAGTCTTGTAGTCGCCAATGCTGTAAGCCCGATCGAGATCGATTCGAGGTGAACCGGTCACAGACAGCACTTCGCGGCCCGACCTGGAATCCGTCTTACCGCAACTGGAAAGTCCGGCAACGCACAGACCTCCGCAGACCAGCAAACAGAGAGTTCGAACCAGGACCATTGAGTCACCCTATGGGATCAGACAGCAAATGCGATCATCGCCGAATGGCGACAGAAACTCAACAACCGTCCTGGGAAGCCAAGGCAACAGAACGCGTCCAGAGTCTTTGCGGATTTAGTCTGAGTGTTGGACCGCACCGACGTTGTTAGTTGGAGATTCCTTGTTGGATATTGGATATTCGTCCGCCCTCTCCCGCGGCTGAGACCGCGACCTCTCGCGCAAGCGGGAGAGGTGACATGCTGTTTGCTTCGCGGCTTTGGCCTCCGCAGGAAACTGCAGGAGACCCCGATCTACCAAGTGCTCTTCTCAACAACACGCCAACCGTCTTTGGTCGGTTCCAGCGTGTAATGAATCCCGGTGCCCCGCCCGCCTCCATAAGTTGTGAAGGATCCGCTGCCTTCATGCGTGACGATTTTCCTGCCCGCGGTAGCAGTCGGTGGTCGCGACAACTGCAAGCCGCGGGTGGGCGGAACGATTGGAAGTTCGACATACCGGCCTCGCTGTCTGACCAGGTACAGCTCGACGGAACGCGAGTCGTCAAAGATCTCCAGCGCGTAAGCAGGCATCCGTCGAAACACATGAATCACTGGATGAACCCGGACCGTACGCCCCTGATCATCAACGGCAACAAGATTAAGTGCTTCATCGTCGGGAAATTGCTCCGTCGTCAGCACGACCAATGGGTAGGCACAATTCGTCGTGATCATTGTCTGACGCGATTCCGACGCCCAGTTTGCGCTAAGACTCGCCCAGACCCCGGGTGTTTGCACTCCTTGGTTCGTGAATGGATGGGTAGAAAAAGCCATGTGTCGCTTCCAGTTCTCACCCGAATCACCGCCTTCACCATTGCTGCTAACTCTGTAGTCTCCGGTGTTGGGGCGTGTTCCACAGAGCCAGGGAAATCTGTTCCGGTCCCGAGTACCGCCACCAAAAAGCGAGTTTGGGATTCCCACGGACTGACTGCCAGCCCCGACCAAAGTGACCGAAGTCACGAACGAGTTCGCAGAGACGACCCCCTGCTGGCTGCCGGTTTCTGGTATCACCACACTGCAAACTTTCTCCTTCTTGTATTCGTTGAACCCGGCCGACTGCCGCCGATACAAGGTGAATCGCAGAATCCAGTTTGGCTGTGCATCCGGCAGGGGAGGCCCGCCCATGCGAAGTACGTTGCCAGCGTCATCGAGTAGAACCATGTCGGAATCTCGCCAATCACGGCGATCGAGTTCTTGTCCATCTGACTGAACCGAGTACTGCGGATTGAAGCCCGCTTCGTCAGAGACGCGATCATTCAAAACGGTTCCGCCGCCGACGACCTTCATCGATTCGAGCTCAACCGAAACGTCACGCAATTTCGCAGTCGTTTGATGCTGGCCCTCCCGTTCAACGCCGACGTACTTCGCAGGGAGAGGCAATTCGAACGTCGCCAGCGTTTCGCCAGCGACATCCACCACGCGAAATTCGGCCGTCTGTTTTGCAGCTTCAAACCGGTACATCGAACAAGTCAGGATACGATAACCCTCGCTGCGGCTGATATTGTCCCCGACGAGCGGTGGCCCAGACTTCGATTTTTGACGGCCATCATTCAACCTGTGAACAGTCACGCGCTTCGGCCATGTGCGTACGGTACCGTCCCAAAAATCTGTGGTTTCAATGTGTGAGAACCACGGCAGGTCCAGATAATCGCCCGTCGTTGGATCATGCCGACTCAGGGCAAATCTTACCCCCACATCACGCGAACTCCGCAGCAACGTGTCCTTCCTGCCGAATGGAGTTGTCACGCCGAACGTCGGTCGCGGGACTTCAAATTCCGACTGCTTGCTAAACAAGGCTGCCCTGACAACCAACACGGTTCCATCCGACAACTCCATGGTTGCAACGCCAGGCGGCAGCTTGTTCTGAATCCTCTTTATGATCCCGCCGGCGATCAGGAACAGCAGAACAACGACGACTATGCGAACAACCACCTTCTCGCGTTTGGTACTCTT
The DNA here is from genome assembly GCA_964485095.1 of uncultured Planctomycetaceae bacterium. Taxonomy (GTDB): domain Bacteria; phylum Planctomycetota; class Planctomycetia; order Planctomycetales; family Planctomycetaceae; genus CAYNWT01. The sequence continues at coordinate 14,740 of CAZAIB010000010.1, forward strand.
CCTGGGCATTTTGTTGGACGTTGCGCTCATGCACATTGATCCTAACGACTCAATTCCACGAAGCACACAAGTTACGAGTCAGTTTCGCAATTGCAACTGAAGAACGGACCACGGCAGCTGACTTCTCGACACTGTGATAACACGCCGGTATGCTGCCGGTCCCATGCCAGACGCCCAACACTTCGACGCTCCGATTCGTTTCTTCAACCGTGCCACGGGTGAGGTTGAGACGGAGGATATCTACGGCGAAGGATTCATGCGGTGGGCCTACGGCAATCCGCTGGGCCGGTTGACGGTGAAGGTGGCGGTCAAACGGTTGTGGTTCTCAAGGTGGTATGGCTGGCGGATGGATCGTCCGAAAAGCCAATCGAAAGTTGAACCGTTCATCGAAACATTCGGCGTCGATGTGAACGAGCTTGCCGACCCGGTCGATAGCTACCGCACGTTCAACCAGTTCTTCTATCGCAAACTGAAACCAGAAGCCCGACCGATTGCTGCTGGCGAGAACGTTGCCGTGTTCCCCGCAGACGGTCGGCACCTCACGATCGCGAATGTATCAGCGGCCGACACGTTTTATCTCAAGGGGCAAGCCTTCGACCTGGCTTCGTTCATTGGCGATCCAAAACTGGCGCGCGAGTTCGAAGGCGGTTCGCTGTTGATCTCACGGCTGTGTCCGGTGGACTACCACCGGTTCCACTTCCCCGTCGGCGGACAGGCCAGCGCGGCGCAACTACTGCCCGGTACGTTGCGGTCGGTCAGCCCACTAGCGCTGCGGCGACAGCTTTCGATTCTGTGGGAGAACCGGCGCGAGCGGACCGTCGTTGATTCTGAGTCATTCGGCAAAGTTCTGGTGTTCGAAGTCGGCGCGACGTGCGTGGGTGGGATCCATCAGACGTACGCACAAGGTGCAATCGAAAAAGGCAGCGAGAAGGGATACTTCTCCTTCGGCGGCTCGTGCGTGACGACCGTGTTCCAAAAGGGCGCGATTCAGCTGGATGCAGATCTGATTCAGCACTCCAGCGCCGGAATTGAGGTCTACGCCAAAATGGGCGAACGCTGCGGTGTAGCCGGCAAAACAGACGGCTAGAATCGACATGCTGCGGTTTTCACGATTCCCACCAGAATTCGTGTAACGCTTTTTCTTCTCGCGCATTGATACTGGCAGAATGACCGATAACCAACCGAATCCTGACGATTTGGTGAACGATCTGGTCTGTTCGGCCAAGACCGATCGCAATGCGTTTGGTCAGCTGTTTGACCAGTTCTATTCACTCATCTTCGCGTACTGTTCGCGCCGGCTCATCCTGCGCGCTTTGGCGGAAGATGTTACTTCGGAAGTCTTCCTGAAGGTTGCTCGGAACATTCGCACGTTTCCTGGCACAACCACCACGGACTTTCGTCGATGGATTTTCCGAATCGCAACCAACGAGATCAATGCCCAACTGCGGCAGTCGATTCGTCGGCGCGAGCTGTTGGAAGCGGCGGTCGATCTGGGCCATATCGATCCCGCCGTGAGTTCATCAATACTGGAAGCCGACTGGCCTGTCGCCTGGGAAACCGTTTACCGCGAACTTCAGGAACTGTCTCCGGCAGAACAGGAACTTATCTCGCTGAAGTTTTTCGCCGGGCTCAAACACGAACAGATTTCCGAAGTCCTCGAAAAGAAAGTCGGAACCATCCGAGTCGCACTCAGCCGCGCACTTGGAAAGCTCCGCGACCGCCTCCGTTTGAAAGACCCTCACCATTCGTCGTCTGCTTCGACAGATGGAGACCGCCATGAATGATTCTCAAGACAACTGGGAAAACATGTTCGAGCAACTTCCGCTCGAATCCGCCGCGCGGGATCAGCATCGTCAGGACCTGAAAGCTCAGGTTCTGGACGAGTTTGACCAACAGCAGCGGCCACATTCGAAACTCAAACGCACAGGACAAATACTGATGAAATTCAAATTGCCTCAAATCGCAATTGCTGTCGCCGTCATCGCCGCGATCGCAGTTTTCCAATTCGGTGGCTCTCCGGCGTATGCCCTGGAGAACATGGTCAGCCGCATCGTGAACGCCAAATCAGCACGATGGGAATCGGTTGTGGACCTTGGTGAACATGGTCGGCACACAACCAAACACACGGTCATCCCTGGCAGCTCGCGACAGGAGAATGAGGACGGCTCGATTCTGATTTTTGACTGGAAGACTGCCAGGTCTTTGACGCTGATGCCGGACACGAAGATGGCTGTGCAGATGGACCTGGATGAAGGCACGAAGGACTACAAGTCCAACGACGTCTTCACCATGCTGCAGGGAAGCCTTGACGATCGGTTGAAGTCTGGCGACCTGAAAGATGCTCGGCCCACAACAGAAAAAACACTCAACAACCGCACGCTGGACGGCTTTGAAATCGGCGACGGAATCACGATTTGGGTGGAACCTAACGGAGACACTCCGACTCAAATCGAAATTGCATTGCCTGATGGCTCAACGGTTCTGATGCAAAACTACGAGGCGGATATCGAGGTCGACGAATCACTGTTTAGCGTGGACGTGCCCGAAGGTTACACAACAAGACAGGCCAACATCTCCTCTGGACTGCCTACCGAGGCAGACTTCATCGTTACACTTCGACTTAGCTGCGAAGCCAGTAGTGATGGAACCTTTCCCGCCGGGCTGGGACCAAACGCCACCGGTAAAGCCATTGTCGATATTCAGACGCATCTGATGAAAGACATGAACCTGGATCCATCCGGCCTGACCGGCCACCAAATCTCTGCTCTGACTAATCAGGTTCGAGGATTCGCGTTCGCAACCATGACGTCTGTGGACCCAGCGTCCGACGCACACTACGCCGGAGCAAACGTCAAACTCGATACGGAGAACAGCCCGATCTTTTGGTACAAGCCGAACGGATCGGAAAAGTACCGCGTGATTTTTGCCGACCTGACGGTTGTCGAACAGGATTCAGCACCAGCAATCGAAGGCGCCATCAAACTGGCTCCCTAACTGAAGCAGCTGCGCGATCCAATCATTCACAAAGGCGAGAGAACACATGGTCTCTCGCCTTTTTTGATTTATCCCGGCTTGTTGTCGCTGTTCACGAGAAGTATCAGCAACTGTACGACGCTGCACGTTTGCCCTCCTGCCGCAGGCCCACGCTAACCCCAATCGTTTGGTTAGGTAGGTTGATCCTATGCCCAACCAATCGTTTTCTCTGGGTTGAGCATTTCCATGGACAAACTGTTTGTTTCACGCTGCGTTTCGCAACAAAATCGTTTTCGGGCTCGCGCCTGCGCACGCGCGACGTTCGACCCACCTTTTCTCCACCCTCCCGCGCGCTGCCCGTCAATCACACCGGAAAGAGAATAGATGAACGCCAGACGATTCGTGACATGGGGACTGTTGTTAGTAACAGTCGCTTCTGCTTCGGCCTTTGCCGGCACAAAAATCCGACTCCCGCGAACCCCTGCGATCGCACCGGATGGCAGTCGCATCGCGTTCGCATGGCAAAACGATATCTGGACGGCCGACATCAAAGGCGGCAATGCCACACGATTGTCGATTCATGCCGCAACAGACAGTTCACCTCACTTCAGCCCCGACGGCGAACACATTTACTTCACCAGCAACCGTAGCGGAACAAACCAAATCCACGTCATGCCAGTCGGTGGCGGAACTGCAAAGCAGATCACATTTGATACGAACCGCAAAGCGGTCCACGGCGTCACGGCCGACGGCCGGTACCTGCTCATCAGTCAGTCCACCGACCGCGGTTGGCACTACTCTGAATCCAGTCGAGTCTTCCTGTTGGATACAGAAGGCAAAGAACCAAAGAAGATGCTGTTCGACGTCGGAGTCCGCGACGCGGCACTCAGCCCGGACGGAACCAAAGTTCTGTTCGTCCGCGGTCGATCCAACTGGAACCGAAAAGGCTACCAGGGCCCGCAAGCCGCACAGCTTTGGCTGGCCGATCTTTCTGCCGACCCCGTTAAGCTGACTCGACTGGACAAAGACCGCGAGCGGTTCCAAAACATCGCAGCCATGGATCCCATGTGGGCCGAAGATAGCAAGAGCTACTACTTCAACAGCGACCCGGACGGTGTCTTTAACATCTACCATCGCGCGTTGGATTCTGAAGAAGCTCGGCAAGTCACAAACGTCGCTTCTGATGGAGTCGACGATGGCGTCGCGTTCCCGGTCATTTCGAACGACGGTGACACACTACTCATTCGTCGCGGATTCGACCTAATGAAGTGCGATCCAAAAACCGGCGAACTCGAAACCATCGAACTCACAGCAACCGGCGACAGCGTCACCAGCCCGATCGAACGCAAACGGCAGACTCGAGCTACATCGGTCGCGTTTACATCGGACGGCAAACAAATGGCGTTCGTGTCCGGCGAAGACGTTTATGTGATGGATCGGATTCTCAAAGAACCTGTCCGCGTTACAAGTACCGCTCACCCGGAAACGAACCTGCTGTTTAGTGACGACGACAGCCGCTTGTTCTTCGTCACCGATTCCGGTGGCGAGATGGATATCTGGGAAGCCACGCACGCAAACGAAGACGGCATCTGGTGGATGGCCGACGAGTTCAAACTTCGACAGGTCACCGACGACCGCGAAGTCGAAGGCAGCCTGCGGCTTAGCCCCAACGGTTCACACGTTGCCTACACGAAGGGCACGAACCTGTTTGTCATGGACAACGATGGCAACGACCATCGCCAAATCGCAGCGATGTGGTCTCCACCTAACTTTGATTGGGCACCGGATGGAAAGTGGCTCACCTATGCCACTCAGGATGACAACTACAACAGCGACATCTTCATCGTTCCTGTTGATGGAACGCGAGAACCGTTCAACCTGTCGCGTCACCCTGACCTTGATGCCAGCCCAACCTGGTCTGGTGACGGGAAACGGATTGCGTGGGTCGGACGCCGTGATGGCGAAGAAGCCGACATCTACGTCGTCGAACTTGCGAAGGCGACCGACGAAGCAACCGAACGCGACGAGAAGCTGAAGAAGGCTCTCGAAGCCATGAAGAAGAAGGGCGCCAAAGCGAAGAAGAGTGGCGCCGGCGGTGACAAGAAGCCTGCCGCGAAAGCAGGAGACGCAGCCGCGAAGAAGGACGACAAAGAAAAGTCGGACGATGGCAAGGAAGACGCCAAAGCAAAAGCTGACGCGAAGAAGGATGAGAAAAAGAAAAGCGACAAGGACGTGCAGATTGACTTCGAAGGCATCTTTGACCGAGTCGATCGACTGCGGTACGCCGATTCGTTTGAGTCCGATCTTATCTGGATCAACGATGGAGCAACCCTTGCCTTCTCCGCCACCATCGACGGTACTCGCGGGTTCTTCAGCGTGAAGTTCCCTCGACCTGAAGCACCAAAGCGAATCGCATCGTCGGCTCTTAGCAGCGACCGCTGGCTGAAAGGTTCCAAACAGTTCGTCGGTCACCGAAACGGCACGCCGGCAACAATGAGCGCCAGTGGCAAAACGGAAACCTTTGGGTTCTCTGTTCGATCAGAACGCGACTGGCGTGAAGTCCGAATGATAGTGTTCGATCAAGGCTGGCGCGCGATGCGTGACCGGTTCTATGACGAGGCGTACAACAACAAGGACTGGTATGCGATGCGAGCCAAGTACCGACCGATGGCGGCCGAATGTCTTGGTAGCGCGGAGTTCTCAGAACTCATGAACATGATGCTTGGCGAACTAAACGCATCACACATGGGTCACCGCGGTGGAACCGATCCACTGCCGGACTTCGATCCGCAGAACGAGTGGGCTCCAACAACCTATCACCTGGGACTCCGGTTCAAGATGAACGGTGAAGGGCCGGGCGTTGTTGTCGAAAGCGTTATTCCAGGCAGCCCGTGCGATCGAGCACGCAGTCTTGTGAAGGCTGGAGAAACCCTGCTTAAGATCGATGGAACCGCTGTCGGTCCGAAGGTCGATATCGAAAAGTTGCTCACGATGGAGGAACCCGACGATGTGGAACTGCGAGTGCGATCGGCTTCGGGCGAAGAACGTGATGTGACCGTTCGGCCGACTCGGTCAGTCGCAGGATTGCTGTACAAAGAATGGACTGACAAGACGCGAGCCAAAGTCGAAGAACTGTCCGAGGGCAAACTTGGTTACCTGCACATCCAGGGCATGAACATGAGAAGCTTCCGTCAGATGGAAGAAGATCTCTATCACGCCGGAGCAGGCAAAGAAGGCCTGATTATCGACGTTCGCTTCAACGGCGGCGGCAGCACGGCCGACCATGTCATGACCGCGCTCACGCAACCGCAGCACGCGATTACTCAATCGCGCGGAAGCGGAGAAGGCTATCCGCAGGATCGTCGTATCTACGCGTCATGGACCAAGCCGATCGTGATGCTGTGCAACGAGCACAGCTTCTCCAACGCAGAGATTGTCAGCCACGCCGTTAAACAAACCGGCCGCGGTCGTTTGGTTGGAATGCGAACGGCTGGCGGTGTCATCAGTACCGGCGGTGTCGGTCTGCTGGACGGCGGATCGGTGCGAATGCCGATGCGTGGCTGGTACCTGGTTTCCACCGGCGAAGACATGGAACTTAATGGATGCGAACCACACATCGCATTCTGGAACGATCCAACCTGGAACTCACCAGGCGGTTCCGACGCACAACTTGCCAAAGCGGTCGAAGCTTTGACAGAAGATGTTGCAAAGGAAGCAGCCAAAGGCAAAGTGAAAATCGTGCCTGCTGCTGCACTGCGAAAGTAGGCTTAGCAAGCAGGAACCTTCGCGGTTCATGGGTGTCTAACAAAGATCAATCCCCGAGCGACAAACTGTGTGGCTCGGGGATTTCTTTGTTTCCGATCAGAACGTCACCCCACCCGCGCCGGGCGAGCGGTGGGCGTAAGCCCAGTGATTTCATCGAGTAGCAGACCGTATTTTCAGCCGCGTGCATTGCTACCGCGCGACTGGGTTCCCGGCATCACAGAAGACGTATCGGTCCAGCACCCGGTCACCAGTCACACCCGCTATCGCCGGATGCTTAGGATCCAGAACCACGATATCCGCGCGCGATCCGACTCGAAGCTGACCAGTGTTCACACCGATCGCAGCACTGCCTCCAATGGCGGCGGCTTCGTACAACCGGCGGCCCACTGAAACCGTATCCGTACCCAACACCGCGCGACTGCGTTTGGTGAGACGTTGACCGTACTCCAGCAAGCGAAGTTCTGAACGCGGATTCACGCACACGTGCGAATCGGTTCCGATCGCAATCCGACCACCCGCTTTCAAAAACTCCGCAGCAGCAAAGACACCATCGCCAAGGTTCGCTTCAGTGGTCGGGCACAAACCAACCGTGGCTCCACTGGCAGCAATGCCCGCGATCTCGCTGTCATCCAAATGGGTCGCGTGAACCAAACACCAGCCACCATCAACTGCTAACTCGGACAGCAAGTACTCAACAGACCGTCGTCCCGTCGCAGCCACACAGTCATCGACCTCTTTCGTTTGTTCGGCCACATGAATGTGAATTACACCCTCCGGCTGGTCGGTTCGGAACGCCTCCGTCACCCGCCGCATCACATCCACTGACACGGCTCGCAGCGAATGGAACGCGATCCCAATTTCCACGTCGGCCGCCCTGTCCCATCGCGTTCGCAAATCGCTTACCAAATTCAGAAACGCATCTTCGCTCAACGCAAACCGCCGCTGCGCGGGGTCCAGTTGTTCGTTCGCAAACCCACCGCGTTGGTACAGGACCGGCAGAATACAAATTCCAATCCCCACATCTTGTGCCGCCTGGATAACGGCGTCAGACAGGCATGATCGGTCGTCGTATGGCGAACCATCCGGAGCATTGTGGACGTAATGAAACTCGCCAACCCATGAGTATCCGTTGCCCAATAACTCCGAATACAAACCGCGTGCGGTTTCGTAAATATCTTCGGGCGTCAGTCGGGAAACGAAGTCGTACATCAACGTGCGCCACGTCCAGAAGCTATCGTGCTGGCCGGTTCGGTACTCGCTTAGCCCGGCAAACGCGCGTTGGAACGCGTGGCTGTGAACATTCACCATGCCCGGGATCGCGATTCCCACACTAGTCTCATCCGCAACGACGTCGGCGCCAGCGTCCCGCGTGATTTCGGTGACAAGTCCGCCCTCGACAGCGATAACAACATCGTCGGCCCACGCTCCATCGATCAGGGCGCTTTGATAGCGAATCGAATGACGGTTAGACATTCGCGTTCTCCGTATCGAACACAAGTTCGCCTTCGTGATACACGGCCACGCATGGATTGTGGCCGATTCCATAAGCCAACTCGGCCGGCGTTTGAATGTCCCAGACGGCGAAGTTCGCCAACTTGTCCGGTTCCAAAGTTCCCATAACCGGCCGGCATCCCATTGCCTGAGCGGCGTTGCGAGTCAGCCCCGCGATCGCTTCTTCCGGCGTCAATCCAAACAAGGTGCAGGCCATGTGAGCCATCAACAGGATCGAATTCACCGGAGAACTTCCAGGATTCGCATCCGTCGCAATCGCCATGGGCACTCCCGCCGCCCGCAGCGCAGCGACGGGCGGTTTCTGCGTCTCGCGTAGGTTGTAAAATGCACCCGGCAACAAAGTTGCAACCGTGCGATTGTCCGCCAACACCTGACAGTCGCTGTCGCTGAGATACTCAATGTGGTCAACCGACATCGCGCCCATTTCGGCTGCCATCGCCGCAGCCCCCATGTGCGAGAGTTGCTCCGCGTGCACCTTAGTCTGCAGCTGAGCATCAGCAGCCCTGGCAGCTTCGAACACGCGCCGCGTTTGCTTCAGGTCGAACGCAATAGACTCGCAGAAAACATCGACTGCATCACAGTGGTCCGCCGCTGCAGGGATGATTTCGTTGCACACTAAACCAATATAATCGTCAGCACGATTGGCGAACTCGGGGGGAACCGCATGCGCGGCCAGTAATGTTGGCGAGACATTCACGGGCAGTTCTTGTTCCAGCCGCCGCGCCGCACGCAGCATTCTGAGTTCCGTTTCGACGTCCAACCCGTACCCGGATTTAATTTCAACCGTCGTCACTCCCTGTCGAGTCAAAGGCAGCAGTCGCTTCTTTCCCGACTCAACCAATTCGTCCTCACTCGCCGCGCGGGTGGCTGTGACTGTCGATAGAATCCCGCCGCCCTGTCTCGCGATCTCCTCGTAAGGGACGCCGTTGAGCCGCATTTCCCATTCGTTGGCCCGGTTCCCTCCGTAGACCAGATGCGTATGGCAATCAATGAGCCCCGGCGAGAGAAACCGACCGCCGCCTTCAACGACAATAGCATCATCAATCGTCGGCATGTCGTCATCGGGCCCCAGCCACCGAATCGCGCCGTCACTAACAATCATCGCAGCGTTGTCCATTAGCCCGTACGGTTCACCGTCGGACTGCATGGTCATCAGTCGGAAGCCACGGAATATTTTTGTCATGTTCACAACCTGTTACCGCATTCGCAGCCAGAGGGAATCCGGCACATAGGATTCACGACTGAACCCATTTCATGATTGCTTCCACAACCGATCTCAAAACAACAGACACCTGCTGCGCCTTCTCATCGGACCACGTCTTGTCTGCTTCATCCAGGTATGTGGCCTGCGACAGTTCCAACTGAACCGAATGAATGTGACTGGCTGGGTCGCCGTATTGACGCGTGATATGGCCACCCACAAACCGGCCGTTAAACACATGCGAATACGTTTCTACCGAGTCCACAGTGCGACGCAGCGTATCGCTTAACGACGGATCACACGTCGCACCATGGTTGGTTCCAAAATTCAAATCCGGCAACTGCCCGTCAAACAATCGCGGCACGTGGGATGCAATGGAATGGGCATCAAACAAAGCCACGCTTCCGAACTTGTCACGCAATCGCCGAAGTTCAGTCTGCAGGCACGAATGGTACGGCTGCCAGATCTGGTCAATTTGCGACTTCTTCTCGGCGTCCGAGCGTTCCGAACGAAACAGAGGCTCACCGTCGAACGTCTCAGTGGGAAACAAACCGGTCGTCGTTTGCCCCGGGTACAGCGACTCATCAGACAACGCACGGTTCAAGTCAATCACGTACCGCGAGTAGTTCGCGCAAAGAACGCCGGCCCCCAGGCTGCTCGCGAAATCGTACAGTCGATCAAGGAACCAGTCTGTGTCAGTCGACGTGCGCCCAATCTCTGTCATCTGCGACGCGAGTCCGTCCGGGATCATCGAACCGTTGTGCGGAATGCTGATGAGCAGAGGAACGGTCGCTTCTTTGAACTGAAATGGCGCGATCATGTTTTGCGTTCCATCGGTGTCGGCAGTCCCGCGCGGTTAGAAGCTCGGCACCTCACCGTGTCGTCCGGTTTCCACGTCATTCGGTATGCGGAACTTCTTAGCAGTTTCCAGCTTGACCGTAATTTGTATAGACAACTACAGTCAACCCCCATGAAAGCGTCCTCACCTCACTACCAGACGGTCAAGTCCCACATCGTCGATGGGATTCGCAGCGGACGCTGGTCGGCCGGAGAACGCATCCCCTCCGAAACGGCACTCGCCCGCGAGTTTGGTTTAAGCCGCATGACGGCCAACCGCGCCGTGCGAGAACTGGCGGCCGACGGCATCCTGGAACGCGTTCAGGGTAAGGGCACGTTCGTCGTCGAAGCCCAGCCGCTGACGTCTGTTTTGCAGATTCACAGCATCGCCGACGAAATCAAAGCCCGCGGCAACAACTATTCCGCGCGTGTTGTTTCAGTTCGAATGGTCGTGGTCACCAACTCGATTCAGGAACGCATGCAGCTTCCGGTCGGTTCGGAAGTGGCATCATCAACCGTAATCCACTTCGAAAACGAGATCCCGTTGCAGGTTGAACAACGGCTTGTCAATCCGGTGCTCGCCCCCGACTACACCGCACAGGATTTTTCAACAACAACTCCCCACGACTACCTGACCAGTCTGGCTCCATTCAGCCGCGGCGAACACACAATCGAAGCGTGCCAGCCAGACAGCCGCATGCTTCGATGGCTGCAACTGGGTTCTGCCGAACCATGCCTTCGAATCCATCGAACAACATGGGTTGATAGTACGATCGCCTCCAACGCGATTCTGACCCATGCCGGCAGCCGCTACCAACTACGCACATCATTGACGTCTCCAGGAGCAAACGATGGCATCAGGCCCACGTCCCGTTAAGGCTGCAACCGGAACCCAACTCTCCTGCAAAAGCTGGCTCACCGAAGCGCCACTGCGCATGCTGATGAACAACCTTGACCCGGATGTTGCCGAACGTCCTGACGATTTGGTCGTCTACGGCGGCATCGGTAAGGCGGCCCGCAACTGGCAGTGCTTCGATGCGATCGTGGAAACGCTAAGGCAGCTGGATGACGACGAAACATTGCTGGTTCAATCCGGCAAACCAGTCGGCGTGTTCAAGACGCATGCCGACGCACCGCGCGTTCTGATTGCAAACAGTAACCTGGTTCCCAACTGGGCCAACTGGGATCACTTTCACAAGCTCGACCAGGCTGGACTCATGATGTACGGCCAGATGACGGCCGGGTCGTGGATCTACATCGGCAGTCAGGGAATTGTTCAGGGAACCTACGAAACCTTCGTGTCCGTCGGGAAGAAACACTTCGACGGCGACCTGACAGGCAAGTGGTTTCTGACCGCCGGCCTGGGCGGCATGGGCGGCGCGCAGACGCTGGCGTGTACGATGGCGGGAGCTTCAATGCTGGCGATCGAATGTGACCCGACGCGGATTCAAAAACGGCTCGAAACCGGATACGTCGATCAGCATGCTGCATCGCTGGACGAAGCCATTGTGGCAGTTCAAGCAGCATGCAAAGACGGCAAAGCGATCTCAGTGGCGGTCACCGGCAACGCTGCGGAAATGCTGCCGGAACTCATCAAGCGCGGTGTTCGGCCGGACGCGGTCACAGACCAAACATCGGCTCACGATCCGCTGAATGGATACCTGCCCGCCGGTTGGAATCTGGAAGAAGCCGCGGCTAAACGACTATCAAACCCGCAGGAAGTTATCGATGCGGCCAAAGCGTCTATGGCCACGCATGTCGGCGCGATGTTGGACTTTCAGGCGATGGGAGTCCCCACGTTCGATTACGGAAACAACATTCGACAAGTCGCGTTCGACGAAGGCGTTGAGAACGCGTTCGATTTTCCCGGCTTCGTACCCGCGTATGTCCGACCACTGTTTTGCGAAGGCATTGGACCTTTCCGCTGGGTCGCATTGTCCGGTGACCCGGAGGACATCTACGCGACCGATCGCAAAGTCAAAGAACTGATCCCCGACGATCCACACCTTCACAATTGGCTGGACATGGCTCGTCAACGCATCCAATTCCAGGGACTACCGGCTCGCATCTGCTGGGTCGGCCTTAAGGACCGGCATCGGCTGGGCCTGGCGTTCAACGAGATGGTTCGAACCGGTGAAGTCTCCGCGCCGATTGTCATCGGTCGTGATCACCTGGATTCAGGTTCCGTAGCCAGCCCCAATCGTGAAACAGAAGCGATGCAGGATGGTTCAGACGCCGTTTCAGACTGGCCACTGTTGAACGCACTTCTCAACACGGCTGGTGGAGCGACCTGGGTGAGCCTTCACCATGGCGGCGGAGTCGGCATGGGTTTCTCGCAGCATTCAGGAGTCGTAATTGTTTGCGATGGAACCGAAGCCGCCGATCACAGAATCGGCAGGGTTCTTTTCAACGACCCGGCAACTGGTGTGATGCGTCACGCAGACGCCGGTTATGAAATAGCAAAGTCCTGCGCGAAGGAGAACGGGTTGAACCTGCCAATGTTGGATTGATCGCTGCGAACATCTCCCCAATCTCGTGTTCGACACTCACCGTTCGAGAAGCCCCAATGCTCAACGTTATCCCTGGCAACCTGACACTCGACCAACTGCGTTCTTTTTACTTTGAACCCACGCAGGTTGAACTAAACGAATCTTGCTGGGCTGCAGTAGATGAATCGCAGCAAACGGTCGCCGAATTGCTGAAGACCGGTGAATCCATCTATGGCCTCAACACCGGATTTGGCCTGCTGGCTAAGCAAAAGATCTCTGGCAAAGATCTCGCTCAGCTGCAGCTGAACCTGGTGCGTTCACACGCAGCGGGAGTCGGTGAACCGCTGGACCAATCTGTCGTGCGGCTCATCATGCTGCTGAAGCTGGCCAGCCTGGCCAGAGGATATTCGGGTGTTAGTCGTGGAGTCATCGAACACCTGACAGCACTGCTAAACGCTGGTGTCATCCCGGTCATTCCCTCACAAGGGTCGGTCGGAGCCAGCGGTGATCTGGCACCTTTGGCTCACATGAGCCTCCCGCTTATTGGCGAAGGACGGGTGTGGTTGCCAGGGATCGACATTTCGGTTCCTGCTCAATACGGGCTCGATCACGCCAGGCTAAGCCCGCTGGAACTTGGCCCCAAGGAAGGTCTCGCTCTTCTAAATGGAACGCAGGTCTCAACAGCACTCGCACTGGCTGGCCTGTTCCAAACAGAACGCGTCTTCAGCGCGGCCGTGGTTGCCGGGGCCATGTCCATCGATGCCGCCAAAGGCAGCGACACACCATTCGACCCACGTATCCATACGATTCGAAACCACCCGACTCAAGTTGAATGCGCGACCATGTATCGCGACTTGCTGGATGGCAGCGAGATTCGCGCATCGCATGTTGATTGCGATCGTGTTCAGGATCCGTACTCGCTACGTTGCCAGCCGCAGGTAATGGGTGGTTGCCTGGAATCCATCAACCACGCTCACGAGGTTCTACTGCGAGAAGCCAACGCTGTGTCAGACAACCCGCTTGTCTTTTCCAGCGATAAGTCCATTCTTTCGGGCGGTAACTTTCACGCTGAACCCGTAGGGCTCGTGGCCGATCAGCTGGCGGTCGCTATCGCCGAAATCGGCGCCCTGTCCGAACGCCGCATCGCGTTGCTCATCGACCGGCATCTCAGCAACCTACCGTCGTTCCTTGTCAAAGATGGCGGGCTGAATTCCGGATTCATGATCCCGCAGGTCACGGCTGCGGCGCTGGTAGCCGAGAACCAACACCTCGCAGGTCCAATCACAATCAACAGCCTGCCGACGTCAGCCAACCAGGAAGATCACGTCAGCATGGCCACCTACGCCGCGCGGCGGCTGACACCAATGAGCCACAACGCAGCCGCGATCGTCGCGATCGAACTGCTGGCCGCGTGCCAGGGGATTGACTTTCACGAACCGCTTAAGACCAGCCCCCCACTGGAAACCGTCTACGAAGCTGTTCGCGCACTCGTGCCACACTACTACAAAGACCGCGCGTTCGACGAGGACATCGCTGCCATCACAAGGTACGTGCTGGAGTCCGGCGAACTCGCAGCTAAGCCTTTTCCGGATCGAAGCCCTTAACCAGTTCGTCGTCCCATTGTTCCAACAACGGCCACTCCGTCGCACAGGTTCCGAAGTCGGCCATGCGCTGGTATCCGTCCAGTCGATCAATCGTGTTCTGCAGCAGCTTCGGATCGTTTCGGAAGATAGGGCCATGCGCCGGCAGCAGCCACTTCACATCGCTGTCTTTGATGCGAGTCAAAGAGCTAATGAATGCGGGAATGTCTGAACCGTGGTGTGCGTCGATGTTGCCGACACAGCCATCGCGATAAATGTTGTCGCCTGAGAACAGCAAGTCACCCAGTTGGAACGATAGCTGATTGTTGGTGTGCCCCGGCGTGTGCCAGACCTTCAACTTCAGGCTGCCCAGTTCCAAAACATCGCCTTCGTTGATCTTCTGCTGAATTTTGATTTTCGGCATATCAATCGAAATGTCTTGCGCGGCGATTTCAGCGTAGGTCGTAATGCGATCGCCCTTGGCCAACAACGCGGCCGCTTCGGGGTGCCCGACAGTCACGGCGTTCGGCAACAAGTCAGAGAGCTTTTTCAGTCCCTGGATGTGATCGACGTCGGCATGCGTCGCGACCAGGTACTTGCAATTGGCGAGCGGGAAATCCAGGTCTCTGATGATCTCGATAATCTCATCGACTACTTCCTCGAACCCAATGTCGATTAGCAGCCAATCGGTTCCATCGAAGACAAGATAAACACAACAACCAAGTCGCCGCCGCGCTTGGTAATTCATCTCAATCACGTTGGGGAAAACTTCCCGACGCGTAACCATGATTCGACCTTCCAGATGGTATCTCAGTACCGGGTGCCGGACCCAAGGAACCTAAACAGCTGTCCTGGGCGCGAAAAGCGAAGCGCCCGAATCGTTTGATCTTACGGGTGCTTGCAGCCGGTCACAACCAGTGCATCGTTGCCCAATCGACTAATCACCACAACCCGACCTCCCCGTCAGCACGGTGTTACCGATTGTCAAGCTGCGATTTCGCCGAAGAAGACAATGTCCCCGACCAACTTGTGGACCGAACCAGTGGGAACCCGATGTCTTAAGTGGCGGTTCATTCGCTCAAGAAATCCATTCAATCAGATAGTTGATTGCCTGGTGCATACAATCGGAACAGTCTCCCCCAGGGGGCTTGTTTCGGGGCCAAATAGAGAGCCTGCCTGAATGCGGCGCAGATTCCCGACCTCACGGGCTGCGTCGTTTTTCTATGCGCCGATACGCCGCTGGCTAAAGAAATCAAAGCTGCCAGAGACCTGAATCAATCCCGCCGTGAATGACGATGGCGAATTGACCGTGGCCAGGGATCTCAGTTGGAGGCATTGCAATTTCTCCGCCCGCTTCAGCCGCCGCTGCGACGGACGCCTTGATGTCTTTAACAAGCACGTACGGCCGGACCACTGGGTTCTCTGTAGCCCGCATCGGTGCTCGGATACCCAGCATGCCGCCGCCGTCCAGTTTGGCAACACGAGCGCCACCAAGACCCGGGTCGGCCTCACCAAATGTCACGCCATGCATCTGCGAATACAGAGTGCATGCGGCATCAACATCGGCGGTTACGATCTCGAGGTACTGGATTTTCATCGCGCTGTCTTTCTCTGCATTGTTGTTAGTCACCTGCGGTTGTTCGTCAGATGTTTGGTCTGTGTCAGTCGCTTCAGTCTCCGGATTTGACGTGCAACCAAAATTCAAGATGGCTACACCCGGAAGTGCCACCGAAGCCAGGCCAGCACGGAGAATGTTTCGTCGATTAGTTCTGGACATCTTTTGAAGAACACTCCGGTTCAAAGTTTAGGCATCCTCTGTATCGCCAGTGCCTTGTGCTTTATCGTAGTTTGTCGCGATCAACGCGTCACGATCCACTGGTGTTACCAGTTCAACAGTGTGACCGTCCAGATCCTTGACCACAGCTCGGCGGCCCCATTCAGTATCAGATGGTGCGGTTACGATGGTAGCACCCAGGTCTCGCAGTGAGCCAACGATGCTATCCACATCATCAACATTGAATCCCAGTCGGACGTTGGTCGTTGTGTCGTCAGGATTCCGTTGTGGGTAGATTTCGAACACGAATCCACAGACTTCCGAAGCATAGTGTTCCGGCCCTTTGCCGTGCGCGTGCCGGTGGAACGACAGACCGATCTGCTGATAGAACACCACCGCCCGATCAATGTCGGGCGATCGAATCACAAGCAGGTTTGCTATTGCTGGTGCGGCGTACATTGTTATGCCCAGTGACGACTCGCGAGTGAGGTCATCTTAAGACGATGTGAAAGCGAACCCAACGTGCGTGCGGGTAGGCTTACGCGGCTTCGCGGTCAGCGTCGCTGTCGGATGGAACTTTGAAGTCGCCGTTTTCGTTCACGTCTTCAAAGCGAACTGTCAGCCGCTTTGACACGCCCGATTCTTCCATTGTCACGCCGAAAATCAAATCACATACCGACATCGATGGCTTACGGTGCGTAATCATGATGAACTGCGTCGTCTCCTGAAACTCACGCAGGACCTGCACGAATCGGTCAACGTTGGCTTCGTCAAGAGCCGCATCGACTTCGTCGAGGATACAGAATGGGCTCGGGCGACTGCGGAAGATTGCCAACAACAGCGCCACGGCTGTCATGGTTTTTTCGCCACCGCTTAGCAGGCTGATGGAACGCAATTCCTTGCCGGGTGGACGAGCCACAATGTCGATACCACACTCCAGCGGGTCGTCCGGGTCTTCCAGAATGACATCGCCTTCGCCGCCACCAAACAGCTTGCGAAACAAGTCCTGAAAGTGGCCGCGGATGTGTTCGAAGGTCTCAGTAAACAGTCGTTTGCTTTCTGAGTTGATTCGCCGAACGATCGCTTCCAGTGTATCGCGTGCGTGGATGAGGTCCTGCAGTTGGTGGCTGAGCCCACCGAACCGGCCTTCCAGTTCTTCCAGGTTATCCAGCGTTTCGGTGCTGACATTCCCCATGTTTTTCATGCGGCGCCGCAAGCGTTCGACGCGCTCTTCTAATTCTGAACGCAACTGCTCGAACTCTTCTTCATCCAGCTGTTCGACCGCCGTCAGGTTCTGGCCCTGAACAGCCTCAGAGTTTTCCTCGGCCGCATCATTGTCTTCGTCTCGCGGATCTTCCGCATCGACCGTGTCTGTTTCTGAATTTTCTTCGTCAGAGATTCCTGCTTCTGGTGCTGTGTCTTCTACATCTTCATCAGTCGGATCTTCTGAGTCTTCGAACTCGCTGTCCGGTCCATCGTCCGGCTTACCTTCGAGTTCTTCGTCGTCTCCATCCTCATCGCCGTCATCCGCGTCGGCTCGGGAGGTAGCTACTTTGTCTTCTTCGTCCGCGGGCTGTTTGTTATCCGGCTGTTCGTCGGTGCTCCGGTTCAATTCAGGAATGACGTGCGCCGCCATCGCTGAGACTCCCGAACGGACAGCATCAGTCAGGGCGAACTGGAATTCGTCTTCAATCCGCGCAGCGGTACTTTCCAGCTGGTGCGAAAGCGTTCCGGATTCCATTTCCAACGCATGGAGTCGTGTCGCGAGTTCGCGATGCTTTGTCGCAAGCTGCGATTCACGGGCGGCCACACCTGAGCGGTCAGCCTTGAACCGTTTCTCTTCAACGGCTTCGGTCCGAACCAGAGTCAGTATGGACTCGCTTTCCAGGTGCAACTTCGAAAGCTCACTGGTGGCGGACAGAATCCGGAACCGAATTTCGCGTTGGCGTTCGGCTCCAGCCTCTTCACGTCGCCGAGCTTCTTCTTCCTGGAGCACTCGCTGTTCGACATCAGTCCGCAGACGGTCCAATCCTTCACGCAGCGCGGCAGAGCGTTCCTGTTGTTTGCCGAGTGCCAGTTCTGCCTGCGTTCGGTCAGCGGTCAGCGCTTCCAGTTTCTGTCTGGATGTGATGAGCGTTTCTTCGGCTTCTCCCACGCGGCTCTTCAAGCTGGCAATCACTTCCAGCCCGGCAGCCAGCAGTCCCTGCGAACCATCAAGTTCGGTCGAGAACAGAGAGTTCCGTTCGACAATTGCGTGTTTCTGTGCATCGATGTCGTCGCGGTCCTTTTGCAGCCGCAACCGTTCGTGTGAGATCTGAGCGAACGCAGCTTTGAGTTCAGTTAGTTGGTCAGACCGAGCCTGCACTTTGCTTAGCGCGGCATCCAGCCGAACGTCCAGCGCGGCGACGTCGGCGTCGGCTGCTTCGCATTCGTTTTGCTTTCGTTCAATCTGCTTGGCGGCCAGGTCAATGTCGCCCGCAAGTCGTCGCAGTTCGCTGCGACGTGTCAGGACCGAAGACGCTGAAAGCTCAATCCCGGCAAACAGAGTTCCGTCTGATTCGACAAGTTCGCCCTGCAGTGTGACGAACCGACACTTCCGCGCGGTCTTGTCTGATAACAGAATTGCGTCGTTTAGAGTTTCAACAATCCATGTGTCGCCCAGCAGGTGCGCGGCGAGTCGCGGTGCGAGGGACGAGCATGTTGCCAGGTCTGCCGCGGCACACACGATGCCGCGTTCTTCGCTTAGGTCTGGTAGCTCTGCATCAGCTGGTCGCCATGGACTGGAAAGGAACTGCGAGTTCCGAATGTCCTCAAGCGAAACAAATCCAACGCGGCCCTCTAAGCGACATCGGCCGCTGTTGAGATATTCAATGAACGCGTCCATCTCGCGAATCACGATTAACTGAGCGCGGTCGGCGAGGGCGACTTCCAGCAATGCGGCTTTGTCCAAATCGACGTCCAGCAGGTCGTTGACACTGCCAACAATTGATGTCCACGGTTCGTGATTTTCAGAACCCGCACGCTTGAGAATCTCGCGGGTCCCGATGCGAAGGCCTTCCTGCCGGCGTTCGAGGTCCTGCAGGACGTTTAGTCTGGCGTCCCGAGTTGTCCGTTCTTCCTTGAGCTTTGCTAGCTGAGCCTGAAGTTCTGTCTGTCGTTGAACTAGTTCTTCCCGCTCACGGCGCAGACTTTGAACTCCGTCGTCGGCTGCGGTGAGTTCGCCCTGCAGCGAATTAACCTGTGTCTCTTGCTGCTGGAACTTGACTTCGCATTCCGCCAGCAAACCCTGCGCTGCTTCGAACTGGTTGGTCCGTGTGATAATTTCGGCTGCGGAGTCGGCAAGGTTCTTTTTCGCGGCCGCGAGCTGCGATTCCAACGCTGAGTTGGACTGCAACTGCTCCATCATTTTCTCGCGGTCAACTGCCAGCGAGGTTGTCGATTCTGCAACGCGTACTTCAAATTCATCGTACTTCTGCGCGGCCTGTTGCAGTTCAGACTGAAGCCGGGCGACGGCTTCTTGTTCGTTGTCCAGGACTTTTTGTGTGCGGTTGAGTTCGTTGGTCGCTTCCTGTGTTCGGGATCGCAACAGCGAACGTTGAGAACGCAGGCGTTCCAGTTCGCCGGCAATTTCTTCAAGTCGGGAGTGTTCGTGACGAATCGTCGTCCGCAGGCTGGCGATTTGGCTTTGCAGTTCGTTGCGAGTTCGTTCGCGATTCTTAAGGCGACCTTCAACAGCGGTCAAAGCTGTTTCTGCCTCCACCCGTTCGGCTTCCAGCCCCTGCTGTTCGGCGGTAATGGTTTCGATAGAACTGTTGAGCTGCAGAATTTCAGCAGCCATCGTCTGCTGACGGGCCGATGTGCGGCGATACTCGTCAGCCGCCAAACCAACCCACAATGCCTGAAATTCGGTTCGCACTTCACGGTACTTCGCGGCCTTCGCAGCCTGGTTCCGAACGGAACTCAAACGTGACTCAGCTTCATCAACGATGTCGGTCAGCCGGGCAACATGCTGTTCAACTCGATCAAGCTTCCGCAGCGCTTCGGCGCGGCGCGATTGGTAGCGGCTGATTCCGGCGGCTTCTTCAAACACCAATCGACGACTTGAGGCGTTGGTTTGCAGAATCTGCGACACCCTGCCCTGTTCGATGATGCAGTACGAAGACGCCCCGGCTCCCGTCCCCATGAACAGGTTGCGAACATCTTTCAATCGAGCCACTTCGCCGTTGATGAGATATTCAGAATCGCCACTGCGCCACAAACGGCGGCCAACGCTGACTTCAAGATGCTCAGACGGAAGGAACCCGGACTCGTTCCCGAACGTTAAAGTTGCCTCGGCAAACGGGCTTCCTCCGCGACCTGATGAGCCGTTGAAAATCACGTCGCTCATCGACTTGCCGCGCAGACTGCTGGCGCTTTGGTCGCCGAGGATCCATTTGATCGAGTCGACGACGTTGCTTTTGCCACTACCGTTGGGCCCAACGACACCGGTGATCCCCGTCGAAAAATCGAACGCGGTCTTATCGGCGAAGCTCTTGAAGCCAATCAGTTGCAGCTGCTTAAGCATCAATGAATCCTGTGAACCGGTGGCTCACACGCAAACAAATCGAAGGCAAATCAGGTTCTGAACCGGCCCTCGCTAGTTCTCTGAACGACCAAACATGCGCGCCATTCGTTCTCGCAATGTTGGCCTTGGGTCGGACCGGGTTGTCGAAGACGTGTCTTTGCGAGCGTCAACAACGGATGCTCGACCAGCACTATCGTCCGGCATCTGAGCCAGTTCTACGTCCATTTTGGCCGAGAGGTCGTCGGTCAGATCGGTTGATTCCGAATCTGAGTCGTCATCTTTACTTGCGACAGAACCAACCCGTCTGAAGCTGTTACGTGCCTGAGGCAATGCGTCGATCTCCAGTCGGCTAGGCAGGTTGTGTTGCCGTTTAGCCTGTATCAGCAACTCGGCGATGTCCGGGTAAGATGCTCCCAGATCAACAGCTTTACGAATGATGCCGGAGATCGAGTTCGGAATGGTTTCGCGAACGTCTTTCTTGCCGACCTGGTATCGGCTAATCACAACGTTCTCAGAATTATCCCGAGCGCGAATCATGATGTGGCGACCGGCCCGCAATGCCACAGGCATTTTGAACTTTTGGTTCATACCGAAGATGACCACTTCCGGCTTCTTCCGGTGAGTGATGTGGATCATCGGTTCGCCTTCCACGTCCAATTCGTGGAATGTGAAGCCGTCCGGGAATCGTTCTGTGCGAAGCGATGGGTCGGTCCTGTCCAGAACCGTGAGTGCTCTGAACGCACCATAGCGAACCTCTGCAGTGCGTTCGTTCAGGAGTTCGCGCAGAGCCAGCAATGCGTCTGTGTCTTCAATGACCGCCAGCGCCGCCAATGCGTGTGCGCGGTATGACGGTTCGTCTCTCACCGATTCAGCCAACGCGGCGACGCCGGACGGATCGCCCAGATAGGCAAGTGCTGCGGCCGCATGGAACCGAGTTTCCAGGGCGTCCCCTTCGAGAGCACGCTTGAGGAATGGGATCGACTTGCGTCCGATCGCTTCGAACTGCAACGCGGCTTTCGCGGCAGTAACCGGGTTCATGATCTGCTGACGAAGCTGCTGCTGTCGCAGACGGCCCGCAACTTCTGTTTCTTTAAACGCAATGTGCCGCACGACCTGCTTGTATCGCCAGTCGTTGTCGCGATAACGCGGATGCAGTTTCAGTTCAATCTGTTGGTCACTCTTGCCGCTGGCCAAAGCTTCTCGATTGCCGTATTTGTTGTAGTGGTAAAACCGTTCGCTGATTCGATCGGAAATACGTTTTGCATTTCGGACGCTGCGGAAGTCGTTGCGTAACACGATCATGAGATCGCGTTCTGCCAGCGATCGGCCACCGGCCAGGATGACTCCACGTTTGAACTGAGCCGCTTTGGATTTGTCCTCGGTGTCAGAACCGGAAATCAAAATCGGACCACGAGCCACTGCGTATTCCTTACCTTCTTTGATACCACCAGCCGTCGCCTGCTGTTCGGTGAGCCGTGTTTCCATCAACCAACCGCCGCGAAGACTTTCTGCGTTGCTGTTAGGTGGCAGGCGAACCTCAATGTCCAGTTCCTGACCTTTCCGGGCCAGTGGCGGCAAGTACGCCCGAACAACAACCAGGGCTGTCGATTTGCTTTTCAGAATCGATTCCGGCTGCTTCACGCCACGACGAGTCATCTCTTCGCGGAGTTCGGTTCGGGCAACCGAAGGCGGCGGGTCTCCACCGGTTCCATCCAGCCCGGTCACCAGACCAACAGACTGCAGAACGACCGGCGAGTTGCCGTGCACGCTCATGTATTCGCCCAGAAGTTTCGTGTCCGTCTTGCTGGCGAACTCGTCCTTCGACTTCTTCTTAGACGACTTCTTCATCGGCTCCTTGTCAGGACTCTGCGAACGAAGAAGTGTGTTCTGGCAGCCCAGCGCGGCGACCGCGATCATCAGAACCAGTGTTCGTGCAAGCATGATAAGACTCCTCATCCATGAGGATGTTGAGCCAGCTACCAGGCAAGCGCGTGGCAACTGGTTCGGTGGGGACCGAGTGAAGTGAGAATCAGAGATGATCGTTTGGAGAGAATGCAGAGCGTAGAGATCGGCCACAAAACCGGTCAAGATGCTGCCACGGCTGGATGCAGCACTTTCATCGCGCGCGGCAAAGTACGTCAGGCGGCTACGGCGGAACCGGCAGAAACAGCGGCTGACTAGCCCGGATTCGGTGATCCGAAGTCGGTTCGGCTCCGTACTGGAGATAAACCTGACGAGAAGGAGATTCGATGAAACTGGTCGCGATGAGATGTGAATTCTGTGGAGGGAAGGTCGAACGCGCGACCCTCGACACAGCAATTTGCGTCTTCTGCGACATGGGCTATCTCATCGATCGCGGACCTGTCTACGTGCAGGCACAGGTTCCGGTTTCGGTCGAAGAACCGTTGGTTCCCGAGGTCGCTGAGGAACCAGAACCCGCCTGCGAGCTACAAACGGAAGAGGAGTTTCTTAGGGACCTGATGGTCGCAGAGAAAGCCGACTTCGTTCGAAAGATGCATGCGGCCGGAGTCATACAGGTTGATGGACGGTGGCAAGTGAAACTGCCGGAACTGCTACTACTGCCGACGTTCGTCGGATTGGCGGGCATGGTCTTGTGTGCTCTGTTAGCGGTCGCGGTTCCGTCCAAATACACATTGTTGATGTTCGGTATTGGAGCGTTCAAACTTGTGGCGGGCGGTTTGTACTCGCTGTCGCAGTTCACGCAGTCACGCCAGCTTGTTGACGAAATCGACCGGTTCGGTCGCCGCCGTAGCGAGCTACGGAAGACACTGCGAGAGGTTCGTCAGGAACAACGCGAAGCAGCCTAAGTTAAAGTGCTGCTGTCTTCTGATTGGCCCAGGCACAGTCGCCGGACTCTCCGAGTCCGGTTGGCGTGCCGGGACCGAATACGGAGTATTCGGCGACTTTGTAGCGTAACTCGGCCAAATCTGCTTCCGTATTGACCTGTTCGGCACTTTTGTGACACAGTTCCGACCGTTTGAAACTGCAGGAATCCGCAGCCAGGTCAGGGACGACTATGAAGCGGTTTGGAGCCATCCTATTCATCTCCGCGTACCTTTGCGCGCTCTCGTGGGGCATTGTTTCCCACGCTGTGAAGTACAAAGTCGGCAGCCATCCGATCATGTACTACGTTGTTTGGGACATGTTTTGTGGCTGGTCGGCTTATTCCAGCAGGCTGCAGGTCATTGCCGAAGGCGAAAGCGGCAAGTACTACGAAGTCTCACCCGCGCCATGGGGAGAACTCAACCCGTTCGGTCATATCGAACGTCGACACTATGACCCGTTCGATGACCTCATCCCAAAGATCATCAAGAACAACCTGCGGAACACGACACACGAACCAATTGAGAACGTGTACGTCATCGAAGAGGTCTGGCCGAAAAAATACAACCTGCCGGACGACATCTGGGAAGAGAAGTTCGAGAAACCCAAAGACCTGCAGCCGTACTACAACGTCCGCAGTGTGTTCTCCGGGGATGGCGTGAAGGTGCGATGCAACCTGGCCTGGTACCAGCTGCAGATCGTTCGTTCTGTTGCCAACAACCCGCGTCTGCAACAGCAGGCCGCCGGTTCTCAACCGTTCTTCACGAACGTGCGCAGCGGAAACTCAATGGCACCGGCCGGAAACTGAACCAACCGCAGCCGCATTGACGGAACAGACAACACGGGGCGAAATCATGGATGGTATGCCAACAACCGGACTCCTGGCTGGCTTGCGCAAGAAGGTCAACAACTTCTTCTTTGAGGAAGAAGTTCCCTACGGACTAGCACTCCTGCGCATTGTGCTGCCGTTGGTCATGTTGATTCCGATGCTGCAGCGACTCTCGCGTGTGCGCGAGCTGTTTTCTGTGGATGGGGCGACGTGCCAGATTTCTCGCGTCTACAAATGGGGCGACTTACTGCCTGAACTCCCCGGCAACGTTGCCGTCGGGTTGTATGTGTTCATGATCTTCTGCCTGATCACAACGTCGATGGGCTGGATGACCAGAATCTCTGTCTGCTGTGCGACAGTCCTGTTCACATACTTCAATGCGTTGGATGCAATCAGCACGCTCACTAAGTACTCAGTCATCGCGACAGATGCGATGCTGGTGATGTGTGTTGCGAACTCCGGTTCACTTTGGTCGGTCGATAGCTGGTTGCAGAACCGCAGGAAGGCAAGTCACTGGCCGGGAGAACCAAACATTCAGCGGCCCAAAGTGGCAGTCTGGCAGGCACGATTAATCCAAATGCTTGTGGCCTACACTTACTTCGGCGCGGCCATCACGAAGATGCAGACGCAGGCGTTCTTCAGTGGCGATCAGATGAAATTCTGGATGCTGACCAATGTGAACTTCAATAACCCAATCGGCGAATACGCCGCGACAATGCCGGCGGTGCTTGTGGTTTCGGCGTATCTGGCGATCGTTTGGGAAACGTGTTTCATCTTCACGGTTTGGCGTGGCTGGCAACGTCCGGTCATGCTGGCAGCCGGTGTGATGTTCCACCTTGGAACGACAGTCATGCTGGGCCTGTATATCTTCCCGATGGTCTGTATTTCGCTTTATCTGGCGTTCATACGGGAAGATGACGTCCGCATCATTGCCGCGATGTATCGACGGTTCCGACGTCGCTTCGGTTGGCGACCAAGACGCTACACGGCAGCAGATTTGGAACCGCAACCAATTGGGTTCATTCCGTCATTCCTGAAGCTACCATCACAAGCGGCGTTCGTTGTCATTGGCGGACTGGCCGTGCTGCTGGGCATCGAAGCAGAATACCAGGCCGACTTGTACGGAATCCGATCACCAAACGGACCAAGCGCGCTCAGGGAAATCGATCAGGCCAGGGCAATCGAGATGCTAACCGCGTCCGCCAAAATTCGAGAAGAGGATAAATTCTTCTCCTTCGATATCGGAACCACGGCCATTGCCGGAATCCTGATGGACCCGAAAACAACGTTCACCTACGGCGACACGATTCTTGCCCAAAGCAGTCTGAACCCACCGCACGAAGATTTGCTGGTCGAATGCGATCTGGTCGACATGGACGGTCGCGTGATCCACCACTTCCAGACCTACGCCACCCGCGAAATGTTCCGCTGTGATTTCTACTACCGGGTTGGAGCCGACACGGTTCCGGGCAAGTACGAACTGGTCCTCAAGAGCTCCGGTCTGGAAGTCGGCCGCCGCTCATTCGATCTGGTCGGAACACCGCCCACCGGCCGCGTTCTCGGTAACTAACGCGAACGTTCCGTTCGATCGGTATCCGGTTGGTTGCGGGACTCGGGTTGGAAGTTGCGCTCCCGGATGGGTGGTTGTTGGGACGCATGTCTGCGGCATGGGTATAGGTATTGCTTCGACGATCAGGAAGCAAACGGGAATGCCCGGGGAGATGCTGAATCACTCTGTCAGTGCGGCAACATGCAGTCGGGTGATCAAACATTGACTTTCGCTTGGATTGTCATAAAACGCCGAGTGATGAGGACACAAACCAATCCGGCAGTATAAGGAACGTAGCCATTTTTGAATCAGAAACGACGCTCGTCAATTTTGCAATCGGCTACCTGAAGACGATCGCCAAGGACTTGCAGGATGGCGACTTGACCACGCTGAAGGAATCGACTGGAAAAACCCCGCAATGGATACTGGGGCATCTGCGAATCGCATCTGAGCTTGGCAGCAAAATGCTGGGAGCAGAACCGGGTTGTGGTGACGAGTGGTTCGCTGCCTATGGTCCCGGTAGCCAGCCTGGCGATGCAAATGCACCAGCGTTTACCGTTGCCGATGTTCTTGTCGACCTCGAAAAAGGCTATTCCCGACTATTGGAGCTGACCAAGAACGCATCAACAGAAGTGCTCAACGAAAAGCATGGCTTCGAACCGTTAGAGCCTGCAATTTCGACGAAGCGTGAGTTGATGTCTCACTTGCTGACGACACACATCACCTATCATCTGGCACAGCTGTCTGCATGTCGGCAAGCCAAAGGGCACTCGCCTGTTTTTTAGGTTCTGATGCTTCACGCGTTGCGCTACCGACGGAACTTCTAATCCCGCAGCTGCCCGACATCCGTCGTGTGGCTTCGGGGACAACGAATGTCTCAAAAGGTTCGCGCGATTAAGAACCAAGGCCCAGTTCCCGCCATTTCGCGTTCGCTGCCGTGACCGCGGTGTTACCGTTCCTTGCGTCAAACTTCGCCGCCAGCTTGTTTGTTTCGGTGTGGAACCAATGGGCCAGCTCGGCCGTCTTGTGAGTGGTCGACGGGCCGAGGTTCATCTGGTCGGGCACACGCAGACCAATCTCGTCGCGCGATGCAGATAGTTTTTCCAGCAACGTGGCGACCGTGCAGTAGAACTCCATGCGCTGGTCAACCATTGCCATTCCCCAGACCAGCGGCAGGTGTTGTTCGACGCAAACGACGGCCTTGTCGTAGTTCTCATCGCGCGTGAGGAATAGAAGGTGGCGCGAGATCGTGGGGATGTAATCGGGGTTGCCCTGCACGGTGGGGTAGCCGGTTTCGTGGTGTTCACGGGCTTCATCAAGCCGGCCCAGGTGCATTAGTGGAATCAGCACGCGGCCGTACGTGGTTTGTGGCACGGTGCTGCAACTCATGTCGCCACTTAGAATCGGTTCGGCTGCTGCGAGTGCTTCTTCGTACCGGCCGAAGTGGTTCAGGTAGCGAATCTCTGAGTTTTGTTCGCACGCAATGCAGTCTGCCATCATGTCGTGAGGTGTGGCCTTCCACTGTTCGAAGAAGTGGAGGCATTGCTTGTCGTCGCCAATGTCCAAAGCAATGTCGGCTCGGCTGTCATGCACCGGTCGCAGATTGAATCCGCCCGCGGTGTAGCGAGCTTCCATATCGGCTTCCATCTTGTGAATCTTCTCAAGACTGACGGTCGGGAACGCAGCGATGGAGCTAATGATCCACTTGTACTTCCACAGAAGGCTGTGCAAATCGACGCATTCCGGGTCTTCGTCGAACTTGGCAAGAACCCATGCGAACGCAACCAGGGCTTTCTCGTCGGCTCCACTAAACGTCGCGGCCGTGACGAGCTCCATCCGGGTTCCAACAGACGCGTCAACGTTGTTAAGGCTGTCGGCAATGCGAACAGCTTCCTCAAGCACAGCAACCTGAGCCGGCGAATGCGGCAGCTCCCAGGCTTCATCCATGAGCTGTTCAAGACGTTCGTACGACATGTTGCCCCCCGTTCCTGCTCGAGATAGGTAATTCAATCAGTCGTCGGCGTAATTCGTTTCAACAGAAAGTTGTTTGTTCGGTTCGCTACCACCAATGCTGTCGGAACCGAAGCGAAAAAGCCGACGATCCACCAGTCCTCACCAAGCCAGTAGCTAATCAGCGCGAAAGCGCCCAAAATCAGACCAAAGGTGCCCACGCCCACCGAGACTGCGATTGTTGATACAACGATTGTTGTCAGGACCGACGGCACGTTTTCAGTTGATGCCGACCCCTCAGTCAGATCGTCCGACGCTCGGTAGGGATTGTCTGATAGGTTAGTCATGCGAAGAGCCCAACGCCCTTTCGGGATTGCTCGATGCCCGCGATCTACAAAGCTTCTTCTGTTCTGACCAACATCTCGACCAAACGTTCGGAAATTTCTCCAGGGGTTTCGTGAGAGAAGTTGATAAGAACCACTTCCTTCGCGTACAGCTTGCCGATGTATCGGCGGTGTCTGGCGGATGTTGAGAGGCTGGCCAGGAAATCGCGGTGACCTGAGTTGATTACGATTTCGTTTTTGCCAGCGTCATATCGCGAACGGAACCGACTGGCCTGGTCTGGTTCCAACCGGTAAGTCGGCAGGCCACGTTTGTTTGTGGTGCTGACCTCACCTTCGATTTCAGCGCGGGTGAACCTGATTTCTGCTTCCGCTGTAGCTGACGTTTGTTTTTGATGAGCGGTGACCTGAACGACGACTCGGCCCTGCCGAGTTGCTGTCACAATGCATTGATCGTCTGTAGGTTCGCAGGTCGCGGTTCCCTCAGTGACACGCCAGGAGAATGTGACACCAGAGTCGATTCGCAGGTTGTTTTCGTCGCGTGCCAGGGCTGACAAGGTTGCGGGTTCGCCCGGGTTCTTGAGCAGACTGAACGGACGGCAGACGACATGGTCCAGCTTTCCGGCGGCCAGTGCCAGGGTTTGCGTTCCGCCGTCCTGGAAATCGCGGGCGACTCCGGTCGTCGATGTCACCGCCTCGGGACTGCCTTTCGGCAGAGTGGATCGCGGAATGTCGAAGAAGAAGTAATCGTTGCGCGATAGGTTTTGCAGGGCGCCAAGCAGCGCTTTGTGGACCTGCTTTTGGATTTCGGCACTCGCGCGTTCCGATGCAGCTTGCTGACGTGATTGAACGGTCGCGGTAACTTGTTCGGAAAGTTCCTGCATGGCGTCGACGAAGCAGTCCAGTTTTTCGTCGGGAATCACGCCGCCGCGTGTTCCGGGAGCAAGGTTAAGAGCCGGGAAGTCGATGATGCCTTCCAGGCGATCGTCGGTCCAGGGATCCTGAGCGAACTGAACCAGTTCGGAAATGTCAGACAGAACTCGGGTTCCGTCTTTACACAACGCGATGCGGGTGTTGCGCGAACCGGCCTGCGCACGGAGATAGAGTTCGACAAACATATCGCCGGCGGGTGTCTTGATTTTCGTCGGCAGTTCCAGGAGTTCACCTTCGAACTCGCGCGGTTCGACTAATCGATCTTTTCTTGAAATCTTGTCGGCGATGTGAATCCTGACGCCGGTTGATCGGATGCGGTCGCGAAGTTCGGCAGACAGATAGCGATCCAGTTTTTCGCCGGTCACGATGGAACGCGTCGCTGGCAGCAGCGGACCGATTGTGATTCGCGTTCCGCCCGTGTTTAGCTTTCCGCGAACCGGACGCACTGAATATCCGTCGTCGCCGCGCTGCATAAACAGTTCGTAGACTTTGCCATCCTTGCCGGCGGACGCCATGCGGAGTTCGTCGCCAAGGCTCCAGAAGCTTAGTAGTCCGATGCCGAATTCGCCGTGCACGCCCGACTTGTCGTCGCCGCTGAGGTACCGCTTCATCGAATCGCAAATGTGGGTCGCGATGTAGTCGAAATTCGGCAGGCCTTCTTCGTTCAGGCGAACACCGTCGCCATCGTCCTGCAGTTCGAGATACATTTCGCCGTCTTTGCGGCGGCGTGTGATGCTGATTTCTGTCGAATGAGCATCAATGGCGTTTTCGGTGAGTTCGCAAACGGCTTTTAGCGGATGCGTTTGGGAATGAGCGATGATGCTGATCGCGTTCCATTGATCCCCAATCTGCAACTTTCCCTGATTCTCAGGCATTATCCATCTTTCCAGCGTATGAAGTCCGTCTGGCCTTCCCTGGCGAATCGACGACTATCCAGTTTCCGCCCCCCAAATTCAACCAACGCCCGGCGTTGGATCCGGTGGCCGGGTGGTTGGAGGCTGGGGTCGGGATGTGTTAGGCGGCTTGGGGAGTGGTTGGGGTTGCGTATAAACGGGCCGTGCAGGCTTTTGGACTCGGCAGGTATGATGATGGTTTCGGATTCCGTTGACGTTGACGACTTATGAGCGACGAAGAAGACTCGACAAATCAGCATGCATCGTTTGGCGGCATGAGAGCCGTGCTGGGGCTGGCATGGGTAGGCTTCTTTTTGTTCGCCTTCTTTCAATGGGGACCCACGTTTTCGTTTGGCGACGGAGCGGCCAGGCTAAGCCGAACCGATATTCTGATCGGCAATGTGCCAGGCAGCGCTGTGGATAAGCTGTTCCCGCTGCTGGGGAACTCGTTATTGGACCAGTTGCTGGGCGGTTCAAATCCGAAAGTCGAAGGTTGGCAGTTTTTCCAATGGCGACTGGTTCTCTACGCGGTCGGGTTCGTCTTCGGGATGCTCGCGCTGGGACGGTTGCTGCTGCGACTACTTGGGTTTGATCGTTCACGACGAACCGAAACGGCGGTGTTCGCTTACGGCCTGGGTGTGTCGGCGATGTCGCTGGTCGTGTTGGGGCTAGGGCTGGCCGGGGTTCTGAATGCGACTGTGTTCTGCGGAGTTCTTATTGCAGCCACGGTTGCAGAAACAATTTGCATGCTGCTGTTTCGATCGAAGCAGCCAGCCTCAGGTATCAAGAACGAACGCGCTCCAAAGGGAACCGTTGCGTTTTGTCTGATTCTAATCGCTCCGATGGCATTGATGATGTTGCTGGGTGCGATGTCGCCGTCTACGGATTTCGATGTGCGCGAGTATCACCTGCAGGGACCAAAGGAACATTTTCAGAACGGCCAGATCACGTTCCTGCCGCACAATGCTTACACCAGTTTTCCGTTCCTGACAGAGATGCTAAGTCTGCTGGGGATGGTTGTGATGGGCGACTGGCATACGGGTGCGTTGCTGGGCAAGGTGTTGCTGGCGGCGTTCGCTCCCATGACGGCTTTAGGGCTTTTAGCGGCAGGCAAGCGGTGCTTTGATTCAAGAACCGGTTGGTTGGCCGCGCTTGTGTTCATGACGACTCCGTGGGTGTATCGAATTTCAATCATCGCGTACGCGGAAGGGGGGCTTACGTTTTTCCTGTTTGTCTCGCTGTTGGCTTTGGTGCGATTTGCGAGCGAGCGATCGGTTAGTAACGCGGCGCTGTTGGGACTGATGTGCGGTTCGGCGATGGCGTGTAAGTATCCAGCACTGTTGTCTGTAGTTGCGCCGTGTGTGTTGGGTTTGGTTTGGTTTTGTTGGAAGCCAGCGAGGACAGGGGCGGGACCGAACTCGGAGAGTTCGGCGACTTTTAAGATGGTTCTTGTTTTTGCGGCGGGCGTTGCGGTTGCGGTGGGCCCGTGGCTGTTGAAGAACTTTGCTGAGACGGGGAACCCGGTTTATCCGCTGGGCTATTCGGTGTTCGGTGGAGCCGATTGGACTCCGGAAATTGACGCGCGATGGAAGGCTGGACACAGCCCGCCCAACCACAGACTCTCCGATCTGGCCAGTCGGGCAGTGGATGTCAGCCTTCGCAGTGACTGGCTGAGCCCACTGCTGTTTGGGTTCGCTCCCTTGGCGTTTCTTGCCGTGCCAACCAGACGAAAGTACGCGGTTGGGTTCTGGCTGTTTGTGCTCTGGATGTTCGGTTCGTGGTGGATCTTCACGCACCGGATCGATCGATTTTGGGTGCCAATAATTCCTGTGCTTGCGCTGCTGGCGGGAGTCGGCCTGGGTTCAATTCGCACGAGTGGTCTGTGTTTCGCCTCCGGAATATTAGTAACGTGCCTGGTGCTGTTTAATGTTGTGTTCGCCAGCATTTGGGGTGGCTACAACGCGTGGGTGAAAGATCCGGTTCGGGCGAGAAAAGAAACCGAACAGAAGTTTGCTGCAGTTTTGCTGAGAGCCGAATCTTACAACCAACAACTACCCGAACCGGGCCGCGTGCTGTCGGTCGGCGAAGCGGCCGTGTTCGAAGCGCAGTCGAAGGTGATGTACAACACTGTGTTCGATTTGAACCTGTTCCAGGATATCTGCGGCGAACGTGTCACAGGTGGTCCCGACAGCGATGTGCTACTGCGTCCGACCACAGAGGTTCGTGAACGACTAATGGAACGCGATGTTCGGTTCATCGTCACGGATTGGCTGGAGGTTCTTCGCTATCGGGCTCAGGGCAGTTACGGATTTAGCGACTTTGTGAGCCCACGACAGTTTGACAAACTTGTCGATGGTGGAGTCCTGCGGCGATTGGATGTCGCCGAGGTTGAATGGAGCGGGTTGAGCGACGACGATCAACTCCAGGCCACTGAGTGGGGAATTCGTCGCGGCGATGCGATTCGTGCCGGTGAGATATTCGAAGTTGTTTGGGAGTGATCGATGCAGATTCAAATTGGTTTGATCTTTCTGGTTCTTGCCGGACCAGCAATCGCGCAGGATCAAATTGCTGCCGACAACTGGCCTCAGTGGCGCGGTCCGAACGCCGATGGTGTTGCTCACGATGCGACACCAGTACTGGAATGGTCTGCCACGAAGAACGTGAAGTGGAAGACACCAATCCCAGGCACCGGCAGCGCGACGCCGATTATTTGGGGCGATCGCATTTTCGTTGCCACGGCCGAACCAACATCGGAAGCCGCTCCCAATCCGGCCGCGAAGCAAGAGTACCAAATCCCGCCGCCGCCAAAGAACCTGCACCGATTCGCCCTGCTTTGTATTGATCGCAAGACGGGCAAGGTTGTTTGGGACAAGACGGCCATCAAAGCCGCGCCGCATGAAGGGCACCACAAGACGCATACGTTTGCCGCAGCGTCACCGGTTACGAATGGCACGCACGTGTTTGTGTCTTTCGGTTCTCGCGGCATCTTTGCGTTCGACTTTGAAGGGAACAAAGTCTGGGAACGCGACCTTGGAGATATGCAGACTCGGCGTGGCTGGGGTGAAGGTGCTTCGCCAGCTTTGCACAACGATACGTTAGTCGTGAACTGGGACCACGAAGGGAGTTCGTTCATCGTGGCACTCGACACAAAGACTGGCGATGAGAAGTGGAAGGTCGAACGCAACGAACCAACGTCGTGGGCCACGCCGCTTATCGTCGGCGATGGTAAGAACGTTCAAGTCGTGATCAGTGCGACAAACCAGATCACTTCGTACGACATTGCCAATGGCGATGTGCTGTGGACCTGCGACGGGTTAAGCATCAACTGCGTTCCGTCTCCGGTGACTCAGGACGGCGTGGTGTTTTGCATGAGCAATTACCGGCAGTCGGCTGCGATTGCGATACCTCTGAAGTCACGCGGTGATGTGCGAGCGAACAAGCAGATCGTCTGGCAGCACGAAGGCGGAACACCCTACTGTCCGTCGCCACTGCTGTACGAAGGCCGGTTGTATTTTACCGCCAGCAACCGAGCCATCATGACAGTGCTGGATGCAAAGACGGGGCAACGAACCTGCGATCCATTCCGGATGACAAGCATTCGTAGTCTGTACGGTTCGCCTGTTGCGGCAGGTGGTCACATTTTCCTGACGGGCCGCGAAGGCAAAACTGTGGTAATGACCGCAGGGTCGAAGCCAGAGATCATCGGCACCAACGATCTGGGCGAACCGGTCGACGCCTCTCCGGTAATCATCGGCAGCGAACTATTCATTCGAGGCCGAAGTCATTTGTATGCGATCGGTAAGAACTGACAACACGGCAGGAACTCGTCGCCACTAAGTCGTGTACTCAGAGTTCAATCGGACGTACTCCTGCGTCAGATCGCTGGTCCAGAAGCAGGCTGCTTCGGAACCAAGGTCGCTGTCGATTTCGAACACAACTTCCCTCGTCGCCATCGCAGCCGATACAACAGCATTATCAAACTCAGCCGGCGCGCCCGACTTATAGATGCATGTTCCGTTGATCTTCAGTGAGAGGTTCTCTTCAGTCAGTTTCACGGGCGTGCGACCACAGGCGGAGATAATTCGGCCCCAGTTGGGATCGTTGCCTGTGACGGCCGTCTTGACCAACGCATCGTTGGCGACTGTCTTGCAGATTTCGCGAGCGTCATCGACACTGGCAAATCCGCGAGCGTGAATGGTCACAAAGTGAGCCGCGCCTTCGGCGTCTCGGATGATTGCCTGAGCCAATTCCTGGCAGACTTCCAGAATTGCCGTCGCGACCAACTTTGCATCGGCGGTGTTAAGCGAACCGGTTCCGCTGGCTCCGTTGGCCAACAGAATTACGCTGTCGCTGGTGCTGGTGTGTCCTTCGACAGTGATGGAATTGAAGCTCTTATTGACACCGTCACGCAGGAACGCGTCGGCTTGCTGTGCCGTAAGTTCTGCGTCGGTCATGACGACGCCCAGCATCGTGGCCATGTTGGGAGCAATCATTGCGGCTCCTTTGCACGCTCCTGAAACGCGAACCGTTCCAAGGGCCACGCTGACTTCGCGGACCGACTGTTTCGCAACCGTGTCCGTTGTCATCATTCCGGTTGCTCCGGCAACATACCCGGCGGGCGTTGCCGCCAGTCCGTCAACAACGGCTGAGAAGCCGGAACTCAGTGCGTCCCGCGAAAGAAAGTTGCCAATGACACCGGTGGAACACACGAGAACCGACTCTGGTTCACAATCAATTCGGTTCGCGATTTCGGCCGTCATCCATTCGGCATCGTCGATCCCACGTTGACCGGTGGCAGCGTTCGCATTCCCCGAATTAATAACCACCGCGCGTGCGGTCGTGGATGGAACGCGTTCCCGAGAAACCTTGACCGGCGCGCCGCAGACCTGGTTTTGAGTAAACACGCCTGCGACCGTGGCGGGTCGATCAGATGCGAATAGTGCCAGGTCCAGTTTGGTCGCGTCACTTTTGATGCCGCAGTAGACGCCCGCCGCTTTGAAGCCGGTCGGTAGTTGATGTTCGCTCATGAATAGTCCGGTTGTAAATTGTCGCCGGACTCTCCGAGTCCGGTTTGCCTGCGAATCCGAACACGGAGTGTTCGGCGACTTTGCGTGTTTGGCGATTCTGCGTGTTCGGCGATTCCGCTACAGCAGCGCAGTTGTTTCGTCGAAGCCAGCCATCAGGTTGAAGTTCTGAACCGCCACACCGCTCGCGCCTTTGATCAGGTTGTCGGTCACCGACAGAACCATCACCTTGCCGCGAGTCACCCGCGCCGTCATGTGGCAGAAGTTGGTGTGAGCAACATGCTTTGTGGCAGGCAGATGTTCGACAACTTTGACGAATGGCTTGCCAGCGTAGAACTCACGCATCGCGTTCAGAAGTTCTTCCTGTGACGGAGTTCCGGTTGGCGTCGCGTACATCGTGCACAGAATGCCGCGATTCATCGGTGTCAGGTGTGGAGTAAACAAGACTTCGACGGGCTTGCCACTGGCGGTAGAAAGAACCTGATCGATTTCCGGCTGATGTCGGTGCGTTCCAACTCCGTATGCTGCAATGCTCTCGTTGCATTCGGCGTACAACGTTCCCACCTTGGGTGCTCGACCCGCACCGCTCACGCCGCTCTTGGCGTCGATAATGATTCCCGTTGGTTCGATTAATCCACCACACACCAACGGTGCGAGTCCGAGTATTGATGTGCTGGTGTAGCAGCCGGGATTCGCGACCAGATCGCAACCGGGGATCTTCTGACCATTGAGTTCCGGAAGACCGTAAACGGTATTGCCCAGTCGCCCGGTATCGACGTGTTGATGCCCGTACCACTGTTCGTAAACAGCCGCGTCATCCAGTCGGTAATCGGCACTCAGGTCGATGACTCGCGTTCCGGCTGCAAGTAAATCCGGAACCGCTTCCATGCTGGCGACGTGAGGCAGACAGCAGAACACGAAATCACATCGCTTGCCGATTTCGGTCGCGGTCAGGTTCTCTGTGTCCATGTTCAGGCGACTGGCAAGTTCCGGATGGACGGCGGAAATGGGGCCGGGAGTTTGACGCGTGGTGAGCGCCGCAGTCTCAACGTTTGGGTGACGCAGCAGGATTTTGATGAGTTCAACGGCGGTGTAGCCGGAAGAACCCAGGATGCCGACCGAGGTTTTGGTCATTTGAATGTCGAATGTCGAACAAGGAATGTCGAAGGATGAAGTGGCCACTTAGATGACGCGGCCGCATAGTAGGATCGCTACGCTATGTGACGGGCCTGGAATATCCAATATCCAACAGCGATTTTCCGAGATGAACCGCCTGACGTGGCTAGCAACGTGAAATGGGGACAGTTCGTATTGGTCCAAGGTTCGGACTGCTGAACCTAGGACACACCCCACATCAGCAGATCGCGCGCTTTGCGAAACAGGATCTGCCACGTCACAATAAAGCTCAAACTTCGAAACTCATCAGACGTATACATCCGGACGAAGCATGAACATTGCAACGCTTGCATCAGACGCACTGACCGCCAACAACGGCATACTTCGGCTGGCTCCGACCTGGGTTCCGCGTTCGTTCCTCCAGCCGGGACGTCGGCTAAAGTTGCACCCGGATGACTACTACGCACTCGGACTAAACCGCGGCGGTATCGACGAACGCTGGTTCGGTTCAACCACGGAAGCGGCGAATGAGAACCGCAACGAAGACGAAGGGCTGAGCTACTGCGTTCACAATGGCGAACGGTTCCTGCTACGCGACGCTGTGGCTGAACTGAAAGATCAGATCATTGGCGAACACATCTGGAACACGTACCAGAAGTGGCCCGTGTACTCGAAGTTCTTCGACAACATGGGGCCCATCCCGCACCACATGCATCAGAACGCAGAACAGGCTGCGAAGGTCGGCCAGGAAGGCAAGCCGGAAAGTTACTATTTCCCGCCACAGCTGAATCAGATCGGCAACAACTTCCCGTACACGTTCATGGGTTTCGAACCGGGCACCACAAAGCAGGACGTGATCGATTGCCTGGACCGCTGGAACGAAGGGGAGAACGGTCTACTGGATTTGTCGAAGGCGTACCGTTTGAAGCCAGGCACCGGTTGGTTGATTCCACCATGCGTCCTTCACGCTCCGGGTTCACTGCTCACGTACGAACCGCAATGGGGCAGCGACGTGTTCGCGATGTATCAAAACCTGGTCGAAGGTCGCGAGGTTCCTCGAAGCCTGCTGACCAAAGACTTCCCGGAAGAATTTCACAACGACAACAAGTACATCGTTGAAGCGTTGGACTGGGAAAAGAACGTCGATCCGAATTTCAAAGACAACAACTACCTTGAACCGATCGTCAGCGAAGAAGGTGACGGCTGGTGTGACAAGTGGATCGTCTACGGCAAAGTGGATGGCAAGCAGCTATTCACCGCCAAAGAACTCACACTACAACCCGGCGCGAGCTGCACGATTAAAGATGGTGGAGCCTACGGTTGGATCACGGTTCAGGGTTCAGGAACCGCCGGCAAGATGGTTCTGCAGTCGCCTGTGATGATTCGGTTCGGCGAAATGACTGAAGACGAAATCTTCGTCACAGCCAGCGCGGCAGCCGAAGGGGTTACCTTCACGAACAACGGGAAGGAACCACTTGTTGGCCTCCGCTACTTTGGTCCGGATGCTCAGCCAGGTGCACCAGCGATGGGCGCTTACCGTGGTTAAGCGGGGCAATGATTCACTCTGCGTCCAGGAACTCAGACTCGTCATGCATGTCGTACTTCTTCGCGATGTCAGGATCCGTCGTTACGAGGTGAGCGTAGTCATCTCCAGTGCCGCCGTTGGGATCGAGAATCACGCCGTCGGCCAGCATTTGCGACAATGTTTCGGATGCCTCGCGTAGAGCCGCAGCCATGTCATCGAGAGACTTCGCTTCAAGGGTCAGAAATTTGTTGCGCCAAAGCCGTACGTAGCGTCGTTTTGTCTCACGGCTTGCGTCCCACAGTTCGGTGTACTTGCCCTGGACGTATTCATTCAACTGGTTCGAAAAATTGCGGTCGAGCGAAAGTAGCTTGATGAGCTCCTGAACATCCGCCAGATCTTTGAGACGATCTGCGCCCGTCATTCCCGAAGCAAGTTTCAATTCGACGATGCTCGGCAGGTTTGCAAATGTAATGTTTTCAGAACGCTCTCCGACATCACCGGGCTGTGGGAATGCGACCGGCTTTTCCTGTCCGTCACCGGGATAGTCTCCCGCCAGCAGGAACTCAATTCGGACCCCTGAGGTTGTGTCTCGCAAGTTCTTACTGCCCGTGAAGACAGGCAGGTAGCCGCGGCCCTCAAGTCTATCGTGGATCAACTTCATGTCAGATCGCGAAACCAGGATGTCGACGTCTTCAGTGAACCGTCGAAACCCATGCCGGAACAAAGCCATACCACCGACCACAGCGTACTGGATCTTCAGTTCGTCAAGGTGTTTGGCAATTCGTTCAAGCGTCGTGTGTACATCGCTCTTCTCGTCGAAATGCTTGCCGCCTTCACTCATCGCCCACCCTTCATCCTGTTTGAGTCGTTTTTCGTAAGGTATGACTGAGCCCAGCGACATTGTTGACTCCTGATCCGCCCATTGAAGTAGCTTCACAAATTGTAGCACGAAGCCCACTCTGAGTGTCCACTTCCTCAGCTCGGGACCGTATCGGTGGCTTCATTCTGACGTCCCGGTAAGATGTTGTCAGACTTTTGATACCAAGGATTCGAATGATGAAACTACACAACGCGATGTGGCCCGGACTTGTTGGCAAGGGTGATGAAGAAGGCCAGGAACCACCAATCAGCCTCGAACGAATGCTGGAGCTTACAACGAACGCGGAAGTTGACGGACAGAAATTCGAAGGTGTCGACTACTTCCTGTTTCATCCTCACACCGACCCGGATGCGTCAGACGACGAACTAAAAAAGATCGCCGACCAAATTGCCAGCAAGAACTTAAAAGTCGGCTCGCTGGTCGCGCCGATCTGGCCGGGCACTGTTGGTGATTCTGCGATGGGTGATCCTGAGCAGACTGATAAGTTTGTGTTGGCCGTTGAGAAGGCCTGCCGCATTGCCAGGATCTTCAACGAATACGGCGTTCGTGAGTACGGCTGCATTCGTATCGATTCGGCCGAGGGAGCCATCGATAAATGGAGCGAGGATGCGGGCGCAAACACGCAGAAGATTGCTGCAACGTTCAAACGCGCCGCGAAGATTGCTGCCGACCACGGCGAACGGCTGGCTGCCGAAGGCGAGATCTGCTGGGCCGGCATGCACAGCTGGAAAGACATGCTGGACCTGCTGGAAGCTGTCGACATGCCAGGCGCGCTTGGGTTCCAGGCCGATCTGGCTCACACCTACCTGTACCTGCTTGGCTACAACGCTCCGGAACATGCGTTGCTGAAGGAAGGCTACAGCGAAGAAGAATTCTACGCCGCCTACGAGCAGATGACTGACAAGCTGCGTCCGTGGACAATCGATTTCCACGTGGCTCAAAACGACGGGACCGTTCACGGTGCTGGCAGCCACGACAAGACCGGCAAGCACTGCCCGGCCGACGATGCAAACGGCAAGCTGGACATCGCCAGGTGCGCAGGCTATTGGCTGAAGGACTACCAAGCTCGCGGCATCAAGCACATCTGCTGGGACGGTTGCATGTTCCCGAACGAGATGCTGGAAACAGCGAGTACCTGGAACACAATCCTGGACGCCATGATTAAGGTTCGCGAAGCTCACGCCGTGTAACCCACACCGCGATTAGCCCTGCACTTCGCATCGCTTCCATTGCCTCGCGCGGTTGTTGCATGATTTGCAACGACCGTGCTGGGCAGCGTCGCAACAGAGTTAGTTAGCGGGCCGCTGATGGTTTTGTTCCTCGCGAAGCTTCGTGCGCACGTCCATTAGAATTCGGCCCAACATGTTCTTGCCTTTGCCGTCACCGCCGTCGCCCCAATAGTCGTCATTGGCAGTGTGTTCGATGATCTTCGCCTCTCCGGTGACCAGCAGTAAATCACGCAACTCGTCGTGCTGCGTAAATTTGGCCATCAACGCCTCGCGCATCACGTTGTCTTTGGCTGACTCCCAATCTCTGCGCAATGTTCGCTTCTTCCGGTCACGTCCCATCCGAGCGGCCAGCATTGGCGAGTTCGCTTTGCGGATCTTTTCCTGTTCTGACTTTTCCTTGAACTTCATGGCCTGGAAGTAGTGTTCCGTCGTTGGCCACGTCTTCTTCCCAATCGTGATGGGATAGGCCGCGAAATTGGAGAACTCACCGTATGCATCGGCAGTGCTGTAGAACTCGATGGGTTCGATCATTGTGGGTCCTGCCGGGGAGATTCTGAGCGTGCTACGATGGTGACACTCAGCCTGCGTTCTCGGTTCGCACAACATTCGCCCGTTTGCCAAAGCTCGATTGGTAGA
This sequence comes from uncultured Planctomycetaceae bacterium, assembly GCA_964485095.1. GTDB lineage: Bacteria > Planctomycetota > Planctomycetia > Planctomycetales > Planctomycetaceae > CAYNWT01. The sequence goes on from CAZAIB010000010.1 coordinate 55,184, forward strand.
GGCCCGTTCGGCTGCGCGTTCCTGTCGGGACTCGACGCCCGCAGACTTATCGCAGCGCAAAGTAGAATGCCGGCAACGACGCAAGCATCAGCACGCCACCTATCGAAAACATAATTGTTGGCAAATACTCCAGACCATCCATGGCCGCTGAATAGCAGAACAAATAATGCGGTTCCGCTGGCGGTGCGTCAGTCGTTTTGAACTTCTCTCGAACCAAGCCTGGCAGGCCGTTGGCGATGAGTACACCGCGATGCCACTCTTCCGCCATGGCTGCATCATCGCGGGGAGATTGGTGCTCAACGTAGACAGCAATCGTGTCACCTTCAACGAAATCAGGCGGCACCAGCGCCGTGTAGTTGGCACTTGCGTCACCTCCAAGTCGGATTGAGAAATCCGGACGACCATAGCCTTGCAACATGACATGGCCCGGGATGGGACGACCGCGTTTCACATCTGCCAGGGTCAACTCCACCGGTTCGCCACTTGGTACCCGTTGACCGGTATACCAACCTACCCCCAAAGCCATCACAGCCAGAGTCACGATTCCGGCTACCACATTAAAACGGTTGGGGTCTGCATCCGACGAATCGTCGCCAAGCCATCCTGCGGCTTCAACACGTGCCCCCAGGTAACCCATTGGAAAGATGAAGGCAAGGAAAGAGAGAATGAGAGTGATGATTACAAAGTAAGAATCAAAGAGCCACAGTTGTAATTCGGCGATCCACCGATAGAGGCCGCTGTAGGTCCACCACCAATAGACACACAACGCGAGCATCAGCAGGCTTGGAAAAGTGCGCGCCGCAGTCATTCCCGATGGTGTTTGCGAAGCAGGCAGCCAAAGAAATCGGCAAATCGAGGCCACTAAACGATTCATTTCAATTCCTGTCTGTACCGGCACAGAATGTTAAGCCTCCTAACAGGCGAGCCGGGAAACCAACCGTAGCCCGGTTTTTCCAAAACCGGGCGCCAAGTATAAGCCACCACTCAGACTTGGGTAGCTCGCGGTTTTCGAATACGACCGCGGGTGGGCGTGTCTCGGAGAGACATGCCTACGGTTGGTTGACTCCGCTGTGGGGGCAGCAGGCTGACTTTACCTGTTTATGGGGGCTGCTCGGCCGGTTAGTTCGGGGAAGTCCAGGAGTTCTACTCGCAGGGGCTGGGTACGGCGTCCCGTGACTTCGAAGTGGAACCGGTACCGGCCGACTGGAAGGTCCTGCACAATCCGTTCGGCTCGAAGATTGTCCTTGAGATCGTCGCGTGTAATTCGCAGGCCATCCCAGCCATCAACCTGGAGGGCGATCGCGCCTGGCGTTGTGACTTCAATCTCCAGAGTGGCGACCTTGCCTTTCATGTCTTCGATTGGCAGCGAGCCATCCACTCGGCTGTAGACTGTTGAACCGTCCTGCATCAGCCAGCGACGGCCGTAACGGTTCGCAGGAACCTTGAACGGACCTTCCTTGCCCAGCGATGAGAGGAAGGACAGAAGATCGATAAACTGACCACGCGGAAGTTTGGCAACAAGATCGGTCGGCATGAGCGACGTGGGGCTTTTTACGCGTTCGTCGATACTCTCAACCGAGACCGTGTAGTCCTTGTTCTCAGCGTCACGGATAACAACGTTGTTGGCATCTTCGGAAATCAGCTTGCCCGAAACCTGTGTTCCCGCATCGGTCACGATTGTGGTCGTGTGGTATCCCTCTTTGATTTTGGCTGACGGCTGCAGCATGGATTCGATGATGTAGTCCATCGGAGAACTCGCCCCCAGTGAAACCATGTCCGGCCCCAGAATCCCGCCGGCTCCTCCAATGGCATGACACTTGATACATCCAAGTTCGGAACGGCGATAGACAACTTCCCCTCGCTGGGGATTGCCTTTGGTTTGAACGTCCGCGATCAACGCGGCCATTTCGTCGGGTGTCAGTTTCATCTTCATCGCCGCAACAGAACCGATGGCGCGAAAGACATCGACGACAGGTTTTCCGTTTCGCCCGGCTGAGCTGGCTCGACGAATTCCCGCTGCCGCAACAGCTTCGTTCACACGCACATCGCGTAGTGCGTCGGCCAGAGTGCCGCCGCCTTGCCTGCGGCTTAGGAAGGCTCCGACCAGCGGTTCGACTTGCGTCACGTCATTGGGACCGAGTGCGGCAAGGAACTCAGCAGCTTTGATAGCCGCAGATTTCTCATCAAACGTCGCCAGCTGGGCAATCGCAGAACGCCGCGTTGGGAGACCCGGTGCGGCGTCGATAATGGCGTTCAGACCATCGGCATCTTTAAAGGCCGCAAGTCCTCGCATCGCCGCAAGCTGCGCGGGGCCGGTTCCTGTTTGGGCGACTTCCTGAAGTTTGGGATGCAGTGGCTCGAACTGCCAGAGTCCAGCCAGGTGCAGCGCCTTGGGGTTGCCGACGAGCTGTTGGAGTTTGTTAAGCGATCCTGCTGGCTTCGCCTTACGCCGTTGGGCGGCGGTGACCAGTGCGGACAGAGCCGCGTCGCGGTTGGTTTCGTCTGTTTGAGCGATCTCAAAAATTCGCTTGAGCTGCGGTGGTTGGCCGAAGTCGCCAATCATCGCGACAACGTCTTTCCATTCGTTCTGTTCCAATGAATCGGATTCCAGCAGTTTCACCAACGGCTCGGCAACGCCGGGCTTCCCGATGGCTCTAAGAGCGAACAGGAGTTTGCGTGGTTCAGACTTGAAGTCGACGGGAGAATCGCTGTCGAGCGTTGGGAACCAGTGTTCTTCAAGGTCTCGCATCGAGACCCACAATCCAAAGTCCAGGTACTTATCCATCGGCGCGTCCATGATGCTCATTGAGAGCTCGGCCGCTTTCTTTGACGGCATCGACCGGAGGGCTCCTATTGCTTCGAGCCGAACCTGTGGGTGTTCGTCTTTAACTGCCGCAGCCAGCAAGGCACCGTCGGAATCGAGTCGTTGACCGAGGTGGCCAAGCATGCGAACGCTGGCGGCTCGGTACCTGTGGTCGGGAGCCGTCAGCAAGCGTTTCAGCAATGGAATGTCGTAGTTACTCACCGCTTCGTGAGTCCACAGGCTTTCCATCATCAAGGCATAATCGTCGTCAGCGATCGCGTTGGTCCACTCGTCCAATGCAACTCGCACATCAAACTTGTTTCGCTTTTGCAGTTCGATACGAACCATGTGCCGCGTTCGCTGTTCGGGCAGCTTAAGCATGTCCAGCAGCTCTCTTACCGACGCATCGGCGAGTTCAGGAACTCTTGTGCGCGGGCTGCCTTTTACGCTGACTCGCCAGATGCGGCCGTGTTTGTAGTCGCGACGTGAATCGCGAAAATCGACTTCGCCGTGGTTAATAATGGGGTTGTACCAGTCGGCAATGAACAGCGTTCCGTCCGGGCCCATTTTCAAATCGACAGGCCGGAACGCTCTGTGCTTTGACGTAAGTAGGTCCGGAAGCTGAGTCGAAACGTACCCGGAACCTTCTTCAGCCAGGCGGAACCGGTTAATGCGGTTGCCGCGGAAGTCGTTTGTGATCAGTGTTTCCTGCCATTCATCGGGCCAGTGAGAACCCGTGATAATTTCCAGGCCACAATGCTTCGGCTGTCCAGGGTTCATCCCACGCAGGGTTCTTGGGTATCCGACGGCGGTCTGATACGCGGCGCCCAGGAATCCATAATTGATCCCATTCCCGCTGGCTCCATCAGTGACGAAGCTTTGTCCGTAGTTGTCAAAGATGTGCCCCCACGGATTCACCAGGCCACGCATCACAACATCAGCAATGCCCGTCTTGGGGTTGTACCGCCAGATGCCTGATCCCATCAGGCGACGAACGCCGACGGGAGTTTCCATGTGCGTGTGAATGTAGATGGACTGATTAAAGTAAATCGCGCCATCCGGTCCCCAGCGGAACGTGTGCAGAATGTGGTGCGTGTCCTCGGTTCCGAACCCGGCGAACACGACGCGCCGGCGATCGGCTTTACCATCACCATCAGTATCTGCCAGGTGCAGCAGCTCTGTTGAGTTCGCAACGTACGCGCCACCGCGTTCGTCAGGAAGAACGGCGGTCGGAATCAACAGGTCGTCTGCGAACACGGTGCGTGTATCGGCGACTCCATCGCCGTCAGCATCTTCCAGAATCACAATCTCATCGCGCGGCTTCGCGCCGGGTTTGATTTGCGGGTAGATGGGACTGGTCGCGACCCACAAGCGGCCTTTGCCGTCGAAGTTCATGTGGATGGGGTTCGCAATCATTGGTTCTGACGCGAACACGGAAATCTCAAGCCCGTCGGCCATGGTGAACTCAGCCCGTTGATCTTCCGGATCGAGCGCGGTGAATGAAAGTTCCACGGGTGGCGGTTCCGGGATCGGATCGGGCAATGGTTCGCCCTTCAGTAGCGCGTAAACTCGATCTTCGGCCTGTGAGATGAGCGCGTCGAACTCGGCGATCTCTTTGGCGTTTTGTCCTTGTTCATGTTTGCGAAACCCGCGCAGGTAGGTTTCGTTTTGCGGTCGGTACCGGTGGAAGTACAACCGATTCTTCTCACCAATCAGTTCCCGCAATTGGTCGAACTCTTCTTTCGAAAGCCCAGTCCGGGCTTCTGTGCCTTCAACCCGCAAAGCTCGAATCATCAGGCCTGCGATGAGGCGATAGCCTTCCTCGGTGAACCGCAAACCGTCGGTTGTCAGCGGGCGAGTGGGCGAACGCAAACGGCGTTCGAGCGAATCGAACAGGTTCACGAAGAACGATGGTTCAGATTCTGACACGAACAGGAATTTCAACATCCGCGTAACCGCGCGGCGACGGTTGTTGAGTATCTGAGCGCTGGGTCTGGGCTGCGGGCGTGATTCGACAGGCGGTGGTGTGAGGACAACCGTGCGTTTTGTGTACTGCCGAGCCTTCTTGTAGAGCTTCGTAAAATCTGCGCTGAACTTTTCTGTGGTCTTGCCTTCGAAGTTCGATCCGTAGGCCAGGAATATTACGGTTGGCTTGATGCGGTCGAGTTCTTCGATCAGTCGTTTGTAGCCTTCGTCGGCGTTCCCAAAATAGCCGCGCGCGATACCACTGGGGGTGTCGCCCGACCAACCCATGTTGAAGAAACTTGCGCGGCGATCGGGCCAGCGAGCAGTTAGTTCTGCCTCGAAGTAGTTGTGCTTGATCGCCTGTTCGGTGAACTCAGAACCAAGAAAGACGACACGGTCACCGTCCTTGATTTCAAACCTCGGCAGCTTCCCAAGACTGCCATCCTGGGAGTAAGCGGCGGCGGGAACCGCCAGCAGGCTTAGGGTCGTCAGAGCACTCAAGCAGACGCGTTGCATTTTCGCAGATCCAGTGAAGTCCATCTCGGCGTGTGGTTCGTGCATCCTAACCAAAAATGCAAATCCACGTGAGCGCAACGAACGCATTGCAGTGCATCCGTCGTGTGCAACAAGGTCGGTAACGTAGGCGGAATAAGCTGCAAGCATGTGTACAACACCACAAAATTTTCGTTGGTTTTGCGTGTAAGAATCTCAGCTGGTCGCCGTGGTAATCACTGACCGAACGCACTTCTTCGTCTCTCGGAGACCATCCATGAAGACAACCATCATCCTCAGCGTCGCGTTTGCAGCACTCATGAATTGCGCCGATGCACAGGAACCATCATCGAATGGCGAGCCGAAAGAGATCGCGTTCGAACTCAGCGATACGGACAAGCAGATCCTCCGAATGCGAATCAAACTGGTTCTCGAAAAGGATCAGCAGTTTCGTTCCTACATGTCGTTTGGAACCACAGACGAGTCAAAGATTGCGCGGCTCAAAAAACTCGGCATGAAAGAACAGATGCAGGCGATGGCTGAGAAAAGCCAGCTGAGCCCGGAAGTCCTGGCACTGCTGCGGCAGTTGCAGAAGAAAAACGACACACAGAACCACCAGGAGTTCTGCAGAATTGTCCGTCAGTATGGCTACCCATCAAGCGAGCGGTTGGGAACAAAGTCCGATAGTCTGTTCGTCCTGCTGCTGCACCCTCCCGTCGAACTCGAAAACATCGAAACCCACATTCAGGAGATGTCAAAGCTGTTGTTGCCGGAAGTGAAAAGCGATCGCATGCCAGCGAAGCTATTCGCGACGTTCATCGACAATATGCATGGCAAAATTCTGCGGAAACCACAGGTGTACGGAACCAATCAGCAATTCGATCGCGCGACGGGTAAGGTGTTGCCACCTCAGATCGAAGACCTGAAGAAGACCAACGCAGCTCGTGTAGCAATCGGGCTGCCCGAGTTGAAGGCCGGCGAGTATCGACTGATTCAGAAAGCCATGTAACCGCTACCGCAGGATTTCGGCGAGCAGTTTTGGCGGCGACATTGGCAGGTGGTTCATACGGATGCCGACTGCGTCGTAGATTGCGTTCGCAACGGCGGCCGGCGGCGGAACGATGGGAACCTCGCCCACGCCGCGCACTCCGAATGGGTGACCCGGGTTTGGAACTTCGACAATGATTGTTTCGATCATCGGCACGTCGAGGCATGTTGGCATCCGGTAGTCCAGGAAGCTGGCATTGCGCATGACGCCGTGTTCGTCGTAAACATATTCTTCGTTCAGCGCCCAGCCGATGCCCTGGACAACTCCGCCCTGCATTTGGCCTTCCACGTATGACGGGTGAATCGCCGTCCCTGCGTCCTGCGCGGCGGTGTAGCGGAGGATCTGAACCTTGCCGGTGTCGACATCGACTTCCACATCGACAACGTGTGTTCCAAACGCGCCGCCGGGTTGGTTCTTTGCGGATGAACCGCGACCGACAATCGGTTCGCCCGATTTGCCGGCGAGTTCAGCGAACGTGAACCGTTTGCCGTCCGGTCCGGACACACCGCCGTCTTCGTACGTCGTTTGTTCGACCGGTACATTCCAAATCGACGCTGCGCGGGCTTGGATTTGGTTTTGGATATCCAGGCCCGCCGCGTGGACAGCGATGCCGGTTGAGTACGTAACCCGGCTGCCGCCGGTGACGTCTGTGTAGCCGACGCTGTCTGTATCCACGACAGTTGGATGCACGTCTTCGACTTTGATTCCAAGTGTCTCGGCCAATTGCATTGCCAGGCTGGCTCGGCTGCCGCCAATGTCGGTGGAACCTTCGATCAGCGAAACGGTTCCGTCCGGGTTCACATTCGCGCTGACGGCCGACTTCATGCCGGCGTTAAACCAAAACCCGGACGCGATACCGCGGCCACGTTTTCCGCTCGGCGAATGGATTGGCTTTGCATCTTTGTCAATCGGCTTCGCGCAGTGATCGCTGTTCTTGATGGCTTCGACGGTTTCCCACATGCCGATGCGAGCGAACCTTGGCCCGTCAACTCGGCGCGTTCCTTCTTTCGATGCGTTCTTCAGGCGGAACTCGATGGGGTCCAGTTTTAGCTGTTCGCAGATCTCGTCGATGACGGTTTCAAGAGCGAACGCCGCCTGAGTCGCACCCGGCGCGCGGTAGGCGCGGGTTGCTGGCTTTGTGACACACACGTCGTATCCGTTGACGCGAGCGTTTTCCATTTCGTAGCAGGCAAACACGGTTCCGCAGGCAGCCCCAACGGGAGAACCGGGGAAGGCTCCGGCGTCGAATGCGATTTCTGCATCGGCGGCAGTGATGATGCCGTCGCCGTTCACGCCGACCTTCATTCGCATCCACGATGCGGGTGTTGGCCCGGTTGCTTCGAGAACCTCTTTGCGGTCCATCGTGAACTTCACAGGTCGGCCGGTTTTCTTTGACAACAGTGCGGCCAGCGGCGGAAGGTAGACGACAATCTTTCCGCCGAAGCCGCCACCAATTTCCATCGGCACCACTTTGATTTTCACGAGCGGTTGTTGCAGCAGACCACACAATTGTTGGCGGACGGTGAACGAACCCTGTGTGCTGGTCCACACGGTGATGTTGCCATCCGCATTCCACAATGCGGTGGCGGTGTGCGGTTCGATGTAGCCCTGGTGAACCGTCGCGGTTGTGAACTCGCGTTCGATGACGGTTGTCGCCGCAGCGAAACCGGCGTCGATGTCGCCCTTGAGATGCAGAAAGTGCTTGGCGATGTTGGTTGGCTTGTCGTCAGGTTCAGTCGCCGACGCCACAGCACTGGTTCGCATCGTTGGATGCAGAATCGGCGAATCATCCTGCATTGCTTCGCGCACGTTAAGAACCGGCGGGAGTTCGTCCAATTCGACTTCAATCAACGCAGCTGCTTCTTGCGCGATTGCGGCGGTGTCGGCCGCGACCGCCGCGATGGCGTGGCCAACGTACAGAACTTTGTCGCTGGCCAGCACGTTACGTTGTACATCGGCCAAATCAAACAGCCCTTCGCCCAAATCCAGAATCGCACTACCGAGCTTTGGCATATCACCAAATGTCAGAACACCATGCACACCAGCCAGTGCTTCGGCTTTGCTGGTGTCGATGCGTTTGATGACACCGTGAGCGATCGGGCTGCGCAGGATGGCTCCATGCAGCATCCCGGCCATTGCGATGTCAGCGCCATACTTCGCACGGCCCGTGACTTTGTCGACTCCGTCGGGTCGAACCGGGCGGGTGCCAATGACTTTGTAATCGGGTTTGGCTTCGGTTGTCATGATATTCCGCCGCGTGGAGGATGACTGTAGTGGGTGTGTTTTGGTTCCAGGGCTCGATGCTCTCGCGTCTTCGACTCAACGGGCTGTTGCTAACTGCCGGTCTTTTTTGTGGCGGCTTCCTGGACGGCTCGGACGATTTTGTCGTAGCCGGTGCAGCGACACAGGTTCCCGGCGAGGTAGAACCGAATGCGTTCTTCGTCCGGTTCCGGTTCTTTTTCGAGTAGCGCCTTCGCCGACATGATGAACCCCGGCGTGCAAACTCCACACTGCAAAGCCGCGCCTTCGAGGAAGCAGGTTTGGATTGGATCCAATCCTTCGCCCGATGCAACGCCTTCAATTGTCTGCAAATCGGCGCCTTCGGTTTCGACAGCCAGAACCAGGCAGCTATCTACCGCGCGGCCGTCCAGCAGAACCGTGCAGGCTCCGCAGTTTCCGTTGGAACAACCTTCTTTGGTTCCTGTTAAGTCCAGCGTATCACGCAGAACTTCCAGCAACGTCTCCCGCGGTTCGCAAAGGAATTGTTCCTCGCGTCCGTTGATGGTTGTGGTGACGATCCGCTTCTTAGCCATCTTGTGATCTCCTGTTTGGAAGATCGTATCAGACGGGTATCGAGATCACAGGCACGGTAGGCTTCAGCTTCGCAGCCGATTGCCAGCATCAGAACATCGGGTAGATAAACGGTGCCGCCGGCCCCAGCAGAATCACTCCGGCCATCAGTAGTACAATGATGATGATGGGCGTGAGCCACCACTTCTTGTTGTGCTTGATGAAATCCCAGAACTCAGCAATCAGCCCCATCTCAGCCTGTTCGGCTTCGGCTTCGAAAGAATTCTGCGGTTCTGGCTGCGGTTCGGTCATCGTTGTCCTTTTGATGGGCTGATGATACCGCCATCCGAATCACGGTCAAACGGTGAATGCACCCGATCCAACACTGAGACGAACACAAGACAGGGTCGCTGTAGGTCCGAACGGTGACCAGCAACTACGCTGCTTTTGGAATCCGCTTCAGCGTTTCCAGCAGGAAGCTCCAATACTTCTGCAGCGACGCGATTCCGGCGCGTTCGTCTGGTGAGTGGGCGCCGCGGATGCAGGGGCCGAAGGAAATCATTTCCATGTCTGGATAGTTCTGGCCCAGGATTCCACACTCCAGACCGGCGTGACAGGCGGCAACGTCTGCCGGCTCACCGAACATCTCTTCGTACAACGCCGACATCAGCTTCACGATGTCTGAACCAGGCACAGGTTTCCAACCGGGGTAGCCGCCCGACTGTTCGACGGTTCCACCCAACAGTTCAAGCCCCGCGGTAATCGCGTTTGCCAGGTCATCGCGTTCGGTGTTGACCGAACTCCGCGTCAGGCAACAAATCGTGAGGTCACCGTCTTTGACCAGAACACGTGCGAGGTTGTTGGATGTCTGAACCAAATCATCGATGTCCGGACACATGCGATGAATACCGCACGGGCACGAGTAGACGGTTCCGAGCAACAACTTTTGCAGGTCGGCGGGCAGGACTCCGGAAGGTGCGTCGGTCTTCTCGCAACCGATCTCCGCGTCCGGGTCGGTCGTGGCGTACTCCGAACACACAACTGCGGCTTCCGCGGCAATCCACGTTTCGAATTCGGCCGCTTTGTCTTCTGGTACAGCAACGATGGCAAACGACTCGCGCGGAATCGCGTTCCGCAGACTGCCGCCATCAATTTCACCGATACGAATCGAACACCCGGTTGCCGCGCCCCATAACAGACGGTTCATCAGCTTATTGGCGTTGCCTCGACCAAGATGAATATCGACGCCCGAGTGGCCACCTTTTAGCCCACGTACGAAAACACGATAGCCAACCATTCCACCCGGCGTTGAATCTGCCGAATACGAATGTGTGGCCGTGACATCGACACCGCCCGCGCAGCCGATGGTGAGTTCGTTGTCCTCTTCTGTGTCCAGGTTCAGCAGGATTTTTCCGTTAAGCAAACCACCCTTCAGCCCCTGCGCGCCGGTCATGCCGGTTTCTTCATCAATCGTGAATAGTGCTTCGACTGGCGGATGAGCGATGTCGTCTGATGACAGGATGGTCATGATGCTGGCGACACCTAAACCGTTGTCCGCGCCGAGCGTGGTTCCGCGAGCTCGAACCCAATCGCCATCGACGTACATGTCGATGCCCTGTGTGTCGAAGTCGAAGTCGGTATCCGCGTTTTTCTGGTGCACCATGTCCAGGTGCGACTGCATGACAATCGGGGTGCGGTCTTCCATGCCGGGCGAAGCCGGTTTGCGAATGATGACGTTGCCAACCTCGTCCACCATTGTCTCCAGCCCCAGTGACTCACCAAACGTTTTGGCGAACTCAATGACCCGCTCCTCCTGCTTGGATGGGCGTGGGACCGCGTTCAGATCGGCAAAATGGTTCCAAAGAGTTTTGGGTTCAAGATCGCGAACAGACATGTACTTAATCCTGGATAGGGCTGCGATTGCAGCAATTTGGTGTGTATCAGAGTACATACCAGGCAGCAGAAGCGACAGAAAGTCAGGCTATGGTGAAATTTGGCGAACCTGAAGAAATTGGCACTTTAAAATAGAAGCTCGACAAAAAGACCGATACAGCGTTTAATAGAAAGAGTTTTGTAGGTGTACTCTTCTCTGCCTTCATTCCAAGGGTCAGACATGCGACGGATCTCTCGCAAACGCGGTTTTACGCTTATCGAACTCTTGGTCGTTATTGCGATCATCGCCATTCTTGTCTCCCTGCTACTCCCGGCAGTGCAGCAGGCTCGAGCCGCTGCCAGACGAACGCAGTGTGCGAACAATCTCAAACAGATTGGCCTGGCGCTTCACAATTACCATGACGCGCATGGAATGTTTCCTCCAGGGAACCTCATCCGAACAGCGCCCGAAGTGAACGGTGTCGATCCTGCAATCACACCGGTTCAAGCCGCCAACGAGGGTGCAGCCTGGAGCTGGGCGGCAATGTTGCTGCCGCAGCTGGAACAGGAAAACCTTTACACGCTACTAAAGCTTCCCGACTCAACGCTGGATGACGCTCACTTCTTCCGCTACCAACTTCTGGCCAGTGACCTGTCTGTGTTCCGATGCCCGTCAGACACTGAGCAGAACCATCTGAATCGTCGGCGAACTCTGCGAAGCACCGATGGCAACGCCATCTGTATTGTGCCTGCCGGTGAAGGGCGTTCCAACTACGTTGCCTCAGCCCCGCTTGCCAACCGACCTGACGGTGCAGGGCCGGGTGGATTTTGGGACCGCGGTGTCTTTACCGGAAACAGCGATACCAGAATTGACGACATCGCTGACGGAACCAGCAACACATTCCTTGGTGGCGAACGCCGCACGCGGTTCGGTGGCGATGCTTCCATCTGGCCTGGAGCCAACTTTGGAATGGAGGGTGATGAAGGTGCGACTCGCGAAACTAACTACGGTTCTGCGTTCTTCCGGATGCAGACTGGTCAGTCAACAGTGACTAGCCACTGCTCAGCGTCTGAAGAAAACAGCGACTGCGGTAACAAGCCTCGTTGGGCATTTAGCAGCGAACACCTGCAAGGTGCCAACTTCCTGATGGCAGACGGTTCTGTTCGCTTCATCAGTGAGAACATCGAAAGCGCGACACGGATGAGCCACGTGGAAGAAGAAGTCATGTGGGGCGCCTACCAGAAACTGCAAATCCGCGATGACGGGATGGATGCTGGCAGGTTCTAAGCGACGTTCTCGTTGCAGCTGCGATCGAGCGAGATTTCTGTATCCGACTTGTCGTTCGAATCGGATGCCCGCAAGAGCCGTAACGTCGAACTCGCACGTGCTGACCTAATGAAATGCGAGAAAACACTTCTGACCAGCGCCACCGCTGCGCCTGCGAATTGATACAGAGATCAACAGCTCGACTGGTAAGATGTCTTCACGTTTCAAGTGGACCCCAGACGAGTGCCAATCATGTGGCTGAACCGACTATTGCTTCTCCTCGCGTGTTCTCTGCTGGCACTTCCTCAACCTGCCCTCAGTTCGCTGCTGCAGGACCGCGAGCAGGATGGCGATCGCGAAGAACGCGAGCCTGAAGAACGTGAAGAGGAAGAAGGCGACGGCGAAGAGATTGAAGAACGCCTGCGCGAAGCACAGCGTGAGAAGTCTCGGCTGGAACAGCACCTGAAGATCACGACCCAGCGAATCGGCCTGCTTAAAGAACTCCGCACGATGGAGAAATCACTTCGGCGTGTCATTCGTGCAGTTGAAGAAGCGGAAGAACGCGGCGAGGAACCTGAAGAGCTGGCGGAAAAAATCGGGGTTCTGGAATTCAAGATGGAGTTCGCCCACGGCCGTTTGGAAGTGCTCGAATACCGCAGTCGTCTGGCTGACATGTCCGTCGATGTGAAGGAAATCGACAAGCCGGCTCTCCATGCCGAACTGGATAAGCTCCGGCGAAACCTCGATGCAGGACGCAACTTACTGGAAAAGACCTTCGGGGCCATCGCGGAGGGCGCTGAGGACCAGGCTGACGAGCTTGGCGAAGAATTGGACGCGTTTAGAGAAACCTTCGAACGCCGAATGGAAATACTGCACCTGAAAATGGAACTCCATCACGCTCGCAGAGAAGGTGAGTTCGAACACATCGAAGAACTCGAAAACGAACTTCGCGAACTCGGCGCGGAAGTTGACGAAGAGGGTGACCGTGACAAGAGAAAGCGTCCCACCGGAGACGAACCTCAGGCAGCCAACATGCCTGCTCCGGTCACTCTTAGCGAAGAGGAAATCGCCGCGACCGCGAAGCTTGATTTCAAACAACACATCGCACCGCTACTCACGCAAGCGTGCCTCGAATGTCACGACACGGAATCTGCGAGCGGTGATTTGGACATCGCTGGCCTCATGAAAACGCAACCGCTGGTTGTGAACCGAAAGCACTGGCTGAACATTATCCAACAGCTCAAAGTGCGTTCCATGCCACCGGCCGACGCCGATCAGCCGCCGGACAAAGATCGCCGTTTGATGGTCGGCTGGTTGACGAATGCGATTGAGAACTTCGACTACTCAACCGTGCACTCTGCTGGCTACGAACCCGCTCGGCGGCTTACCCACGACGAATACAACAACACGATCCGCGACCTTACTGGAATCGACATTCGCCCGGCCGATCGGTTCCCGGCAGACATGACCGCCAGCAGCGGTTTCGAAAACAGTGCCAACAGTTTGTTCGTGCAACCGGTTCTGCTGGAACGCTACCTGAGTGCTGCAGAAGCAGTTGTCGATGCCGCCTGGCCGCTGCAGCCCACAACCGCGGCACAGAAGAACGCATGGAAGAATCTGACCGCCGGTGTCGTTGAATTGAACAGCGACACCGCCGAACAGGTTCTCAAGTCGTTCCTCCGCCGAGCGTTTCGACGGACCGTCAAACCTGACGAACTGGCAACGTACATCAACCACTTTCAGCAGCGTGTTGATTCTGGTTCCACACCAAAGAGTGCGATTCGCGATGTTCTCAAGGTGGTTCTCGTATCGCCCAGCTTCCTGATTCGTTCAGAACATGATGTGCAGTCGACTGACGCATGGCGGGTGTCTCCGGACGAACTCGCCAACCGGTTGTCGTATTTCCTATGGGCATCAGCACCAGACAAACCGCTTGAATGCCTTGCTGATAGCGGCCGATTGAGCGAACCCGCTGTCTTACGTGGACAGGTTGATCGGATGCTGGCCGACCCGCGTTCTGAAACACTTGGCAGCATCTTCGCTTCGCAGTGGCTGGGGTTTGCGGATCTTGATCGAGTCCAGCGCGACCAGATCGATAACCCGTGGGCAACCGACTCGTTGGTCGACACCATGCAGGTTGAATCGGCAATGCTGTTCAATTCAATCGTCCGCGAGAACGCGCCGGTGGACCGGTTGGTCGATGCCGATTACACGTTCGTCAATCAGGAACTTGCAAAGCACTATCGCCTACAGGGAGTGACGGGCGATTCCATGCAACGTGTGTCGCTGACGGATACACCGAGGCGCGGTGTTCTTGGTCACGGCAGTATCTTGGCAGTGACATCGTTTCCGGGAAGAACCAGCCCGGTCGTTCGCGGCAATTGGGTTCTCTCTCGATTACTGGGAACACCACCGCCACCTCCGCCGCCGAACGCCAGTGAGTTCAACGATCGCATTCTTGAAAACCGCCGTTTGTCGTCGCGACAGAAACTCGAACGACATCGGACAAACCCGAACTGCTACGCCTGCCACAGCCAGATCGACCCTCTCGGTTTCGCGCTTGAAGAATTTGAATGGTTCGGCCGGCATCGCGGCAGCAGACGAATCGACTCCACCGGCCAGCTTCCCGGCGGCCAACCATTCAAGGGCCTGAAAGGTCTGTCCGAAACAATCGTCAAAGAACGCATCGACGATCTCGCGAATCAGGTCACCCGCAAAATGTTGTCATACGCGCTTGGCCGCCAACTTGATTACTATGACGAAGCAACCGTTCGCAGTCTGTCGAAAACTCTCAAAGATAACGAGCGTCGATTGCCTGCGCTTATCCATGCGATCGTCCAATCGGAGGCGTTCCTGATGAAACAACATGTCAACTGACGCAGCTACCGACTCACTTAGACGAACGAGTGGTGGACAATACAAATGAACTGGCACATCTCAAGACGAACAGTCCTTCGCGGCGCGGGTGCGTCCGTGGCGCTTCCGCTACTGGACGTGATGCTTGGCCCCACGTCGCGTGCGGCGGAGAAACAGCAAAGCACGACCCGCCTGGCGTACCTTTACATTCCAAACGGAGTGGCCAACGGTGCGTGGCAGCCGGAAAAGGTCGAAGATGGTCGCATTGTCAAACTCAACAAGTGGATGAGTTCTCTCGCGCCGTTCCAGAACGACCTAACGGTCTTCAAGAACATGTGGACGCCGCGTGGGAACGGCCACATCGCAGGAACGGCAACGTGGTTAACCGGTGGATCGTTTGATGGTGTGAAACTTGCCGCCGGTGGCGCGTCGGTTGACCAGATCGCGGCGAAGCATTTTCAGTCGCAAACGATGCTGCCGTCGTTGGAACTTTCAACGAAGGGCGAAGGTATCTTCACGCGCAGTTTGCCTCGCAATACGATCTCGTGGGTTGATGCAAAGACCCCTGCTCCACGAGACATCGAACCGCGCGCCGTGTTCGATCGCATGTTCCGAACCGGTGAGTCGGGGCTGGGCAGCAAGTCGGTTATCGATCTGGTTCTGGCAGACGCCAGACGGCTCAAACGAAGAGTCAGCAACAACGATCAGAAGAAGATCGACGAATACCTGAACTCAGTGCGCGAAATTGAACGCCGTATCGAGTTCGCTCAGCGACAGAAAGCACGCGCGGCGTCGGTCCCAGGGCTCCGGGACGCGTTGGTTCGTCCGGAACCAGGAATCCCGGACGACCACGGGGCGTACATGAAAAGCATGATGGACATGATTGTGCTGGCGTTTTGGTCCGATGCGACCCGCGTTTGCACATTCATGATGGACCACGGGCAAAGCAATCGGTACTTCAACTTCATCGAAGGAGTGAAGGGAACCTGGCACGCGTTGTCGCACTGGAAGGACACCAGCGGCAAGACTGAAGACGACGACGGCAAGACGTCGTGGTCGTCTCGCGCAGAGAAGCGGGATATGTACAACCGCGTGACACAGTGGCACACACAACAAGTGGCCTACCTGCTGAAGCGACTGAGTGACATTCAGGAACCAAACGGTCGGCTCATCGACAACAGCATGATTGTCTACGGTTCCAGTCTGTCCGACGGCCACGAACACGAAGCAAAGAACCTGCCGCTGTTGCTGGCCGGTGGAGCTGGTTCCTCCATCAAGCCTGGCCGGTTGATTGGTGGTCGGCGCCAGACTTCCATGTCCGATTTACACCTGGCGATGCTGCAACGGCTGGGTGTTCGCCAGAGTCGTTTCGCAGACAGCGATTCACCGCTCAGCCTGACGTAGGCAATTTCCAGTTGCATGGGGTGCGGTCATCACGCTGGAACGGTGCGGATTCCTGTCGACTGGTCGCTACGTGCCGGAGGGTTCATTGGTGCTTTCCCCGGCGATCCAGGCTCAAAATCGCTTGAATTTGTGCTGGTTGAAAGCTGGCTCCGAATACCCATACTTAGCGGTTCGAAATCACGGGAAATCGACGGGGAACCCGTCC
The DNA here is from genome assembly GCA_964485095.1 of uncultured Planctomycetaceae bacterium. Taxonomy (GTDB): domain Bacteria; phylum Planctomycetota; class Planctomycetia; order Planctomycetales; family Planctomycetaceae; genus CAYNWT01. The sequence continues at coordinate 71,886 of CAZAIB010000010.1, forward strand.
CCGCAGCCCTCTAGCTTTCATTCAGTAAAGAACCACCAATGCCATCTATCACACTCAAAGGCAACGCCATTGAAGTCGCCGGCAGCGACCTGAGCGTCGGCGCCGCCGCTCCTGACTTCAGCCTGCAGGCAATCGACCTGTCAGAAGTCACACTCGCCACAGCAGCCGGTAAGACTCGCGTCATCGCGACTGTCCCTTCACTGGACACACCTGTCTGTGCTGAAGAAACCAAGCGATTCAACGACGCCGTCGCCGAACTCGACAACGTCGAAGTTTACTGCGTCAGCATGGACCTGCCGTTCGGCCAGAAGCGTTGGTGCGGTTCTGAAGGTGTTGACAACGTCAAGACTCTTAGTGCTCACCGCTGCACGAAGTTCGGCGAAGACTACGCAACGCTCATCAAAGGCGGAGCACTGGATCGCTGCCTCGCACGAGCTATCTTCGTGGTCAACGGCGAAGGCCAACTGACCTACGTCGAATACGTTCCAGAGATCGCCGAGCATCCAAACTACGATGCTGTCCTGGCCGCAGCCAAGGCATAGCACTGCGTCTGCGTTTGAGGACTTGCCGCAACGTTGGCGAACCCAAAATGAGAAGCGTCATGGCTTTAGCCATGACGTTTTTTTGTCCGCTAATTTTACAGATTTGCGAACGTCGTTGACGTAATACGTTGGCCCACAGGCTTCCCCCAGGGTAAGCCGAATGCCGTGACTCTAGATTCTCCGCCACCGATTTTACATCGGTGGGTCCACGGCTTTTGCACTACGGAACCGGTCAGCGCGCGCTGTAGTTCAGAAGCTGCTAACCACCGACCTATGAAGCTCCAGAGTCTGTGCCATTGGGGCCATTGGGCGTGACTCTAGGCTCTCAGGGTTTCTGTCGGATCAGTAACGCGATCGCGGCGGGTTTCGTTTACGACGGATGTTGGGTGCCACATCCATATTCCATCCCCGCGCCGGGCTCGAGGCCTCACGGCCTGCGGCTCACTAAGGTGAGCCGTCTTACCATGTGAAACCTACTAACGCGTCAGCCGAATGACTCCGAGTTTAGAAGTTACGCGGCTCACGTCTTACAGGAATCAGGAACTTTGAGCCAATCCTGAAGGGCGGTGACTTTGGCGGTTGGATCTTTCACGTACGCTTCCAGAGCCTGGGCGACAGCGATGCAGCCTGGCAGGGTCGTTACTGCCGGGACTCCGTAGGCGACAGCTGATGCTCGCAAGCGACCTTCGTCGGTCCGGGCACCTTTGCCGCTTGGTGTGTTGAACACGAACTTGATATCCCCGTTAGCCATCGCGTCAACGACGTTAGGGCGGCCTTCCTGCAGCTTACGCATGGTTTCTACTTCGACGCCCGCTTCCTGGAACACTCGAGCAGTGCCGGCCGTGCAGGCGATCTTGAATCCAAGTTCCTGAAGTCGGCGAGCTGGTTCGATCATGCGAGCCTTGTGGTTCTCAGCCATGCTGATGAACACTTTGCCTTCTGTTGGCAACAAGTTGCCAGCCGCAATTTGGCTCTTGGCGAACGCCAGTGGGAACTCTTCGTCCAGGCCCATGACTTCGCCCGTCGAACGCATTTCGGGGCCGAGAATAATATCGACGCCAGTGAAGCGGGAGAACGGGAACACGCTTTCCTTGACCGATGTATGCGTCGGCCAGATTTCTTCGGTTGCCCCCTGATCGACCAGCGACAGGCCCGCCATAATTTTTGCGGCGACCTTCGGAAGTGGGAAACCTGTCGCCTTGGAAACGAACGGTGAGGTTCGGCTGGCTCGAGGATTCACTTCCAGGATAAACACTTCGCTCTCATCGCCATTTTGCTTTACAGCAAACTGAATATTCATGAGCCCCCGAACCTGAAGTTCGGTCGCCAACGCGTAAGTTGCTTCCTTGATCTCATCGATTACTGACTGGTCCAGCGAATGCGGCGGCAATGCACACGCTGAGTCGCCCGAGTGGACTCCGGCTTCTTCGATGTGTTCCATGACACCGCCGACAAGTGTCGTTGTGCCGTCAGAGATCGCATCGACGTCCACCTCAATCGCATCTTCCAGGAATCGATCAATGAGAACCGGCTTGTCCGGCGACGCATCAACGGCTTCGGTCATGTAGCGAACCAACGATGGTTCGTCATAGCAAATCTCCATCGCGCGACCGCCCAGGACGTAGCTGGGCCGGACGAGAACCGGGTAGCCAATTCGATCGGCTGCGGTGCGTGCGGCTTCGACATTGGTGGCGATTCCGTTTGGTGGCTGTCGGAGCTTCAGCTTGTGCAGGATCGCCTGGAACCGTTCGCGGTCTTCGGCCGCGTCGATCATGTCGGGACTGGTTCCGATAATGTTCACACCGGCCGCTTCAAGGCCGCGAGCCAGATTCAGGGGCGTCTGACCGCCGAACTGCACAATCACGCCGTCCGGGTTCATGCGGTCGCAGATGTTAAGAACATCTTCAGTGGTCAGCGGTTCGAAAAACAGCAGGTCAGAAGTGTCATAGTCTGTCGAAACCGTTTCCGGGTTCGAGTTCACCATGATGCTTTCGATTCCCATTTCGGCCAGCGCGAACGACGCCTGGCAGCAGCAATAGTCGAACTCGATGCCCTGCCCAATCCGGTTCGGGCCACCGCCCAGAATCATGATGCGCTTCTTGCCCGGTTCGCGTTCGGGTGTTTCGTCTTCGCTTTCATAAGTCGAATAGAAGTACGGCGTGTACGCTTCGAACTCGGCCGCACACGTATCGACCTGTTTGAAGGTCGCCTCAATCCCGAGTGACTTCCGATGCTGCCGCACATCCATTTCGGACGAGTTCATCCAGTGCGAGAGTTGTCGGTCAGAGAAACCAAACCGTTTCGCTTTCCGAATCAATTCCGGTGACGCGTCCTGAATTCGAGCCGGTTCCCGCAGTTGGTCTTCGACACCGATGATGGCAGCGATTTCTTTGAGAAACCACGGATCGATGTTCGTGAGGCTGTAGATTTCGTCAAACGGTACGCCTGCTTTCATCGCGTACCGCACGTAGAAGATACGATCTTCGTTGGGAACCGACAGCTTGCGCCGAATCTCATCAGGGTCCGGCTGTTCGCTGGTTCCCCACAGATCTTTCTTGCCGCCGCCCAGGCCAAAGTGACCTGTCTCAAGACCACGCAAAGCTTTCTGCAGTGACTCTTTGAAGGTCCGGCCGATCGCCATAGTCTCGCCGACAGACTTCATTTGAACGGTCAGTGTCGAATCGGCTTCGGGGAACTTCTCAAACGTCCAACGCGGAATTTTTGTGACGACGTAGTCGATAGTCGGTTCGAAACAGGCTTTGGTTTCCCGTGTGATGTCGTTGGCGATTTCGTCCAGTCGATAACCAACGGCCAGCTTGGCGGCGATCTTGGCAATCGGGAACCCGGTCGCCTTCGAAGCCAGCGCACTGGAACGACTAACTCGTGGATTCATTTCGATGATGGTCATACGGCCGGTTCGCGGACAGATTGCGAACTGCACGTTCGAACCGCCGGTCTCAACACCAATCTCACGCATACACGCAATGGTCGCGTCACGCATGAGCTGGTATTCCTTGTCAGACAAAGTCTGAGCCGGCGCGACGGTGATGGAATCGCCGGTGTGAACTCCCATCGGGTCGAGGTTCTCAATCGCGCAAATGATCACGACGTTGTCCGCCGTGTCGCGCATCACTTCCATCTCGTACTCTTTCCACCCGAGGATCGATTCCTCAAGCAGAACTTCGCTGACCGGCGAGAGCGCTAGGCCGTGTCGGATTTTTTCTTCGAACTCGTCCTTGTTGTACGCGATGCCGCCGCCGGCTCCACCCAAAGTAAAACTGGCACGGATGATGATCGGCAAGCCGATATCACGCATGGCCTCTCTGGCTTCCTCCATGTTGTGCACGATCGCGCTTTTCGGACAATCAAGGCCGATACCGATCATGGCCTGCTTGAACGCATCGCGTTCTTCGGCCTTGGCAATGACGTCTTCCTTTGCGCCGATCATTTCGACGCCCAACTGGTCCAGGATTCCTCGGCGAGCCAAATCCATGGCCGTGTTCAAACCGGTTTGACCACCCAGCGTTGGCAGCAAAGCGTCTGGCTTTTCTGCTTCGATGACTTTCTGGACGTACTGCCAGGTAATGGGTTCGATGTATGTCCGATCGGCCGTTTCCGGATCGGTCATGATCGTCGCGGGGTTCGAGTTGATCAGAACAACTTCATACCCTTCTTCTCGCAGAGCCTTGCACGCCTGCGTTCCCGAGTAATCAAACTCGCACGCCTGGCCGATGACAATCGGTCCGGAACCGATGATCAGGATCTTCTTAATGTCGTCTCGACGTGGCACGGCAGAATCTCTTTTCAGCAGTGTGGCTGGAAAAAGAGACCCGACCGGTCAAAAGATCGGGCCTCTTTGAGTTTTCGGGCGTTACGCACGCGTATCTCTCGCGAACGGCGCAAACTCCGGCCAGTGTATCACCCAATTCAGCCCATTCAAGGCAACGTTCCGTTGCATCGGTATCCGGTGGGAAACACTTGTGAAGTTGCTGACTGCCGGGCCGGTTTGGTGCTGAAACGGTCAGGATCCGCCAGTGTTGGGGCGTATCGGTACCAGTCGACTGTCTGGCCGGTCGGCACACTAGCAAAGAGGGTTATGGGCAGGCTGGCTGATCAGCAAACGCGTTCGACCCGAACACACGCCAGCGGGTGGTTCACCAGCGGTTAATCTGCCAATGGCCATGCAATCAACGACGCGCTCGCCCGATTCAACGTCCGCGACCCAGAGCGGTTAGCGGTTCCATTTCAAGATTGTCTGCCGGTGGAAGAAGCAGACGATTTGGTTCTTGTCATCCGGGTCAGGCATGACGTCGCTCAGAATCCAACCCTTGTCCCCGAGTTCGGTCTCAAGTTCCTTGGCTTTGAACAGGCCATCGGCGCCTTTGCGGAGATAGTAGGTTCGGTAATCGATCTTGCGCGGCAGGACATTTTCGAACGCGTACGGAACGGCAATCTGTCCGGCCCAAATGGCTAGGATGAGAAGAATCAGCTGTCGGTATTTCATTGGTGCATCCATGTTCGATCCGTCGACTCGGCTCTGCCCTCCGCATTGTGGTCGAGGAACCGAAATCCGGCTAGATCAACGTGGTTTCCGCTTCGTGGCCCGCCATTCTGCCTTCACGAACTGGCCAGGCAAAGGCGAGGGCCGACCGTGAAGCCAGACAGCCAACTGCGTTCGGTTTGCCTGCTTCCTGCGATATCATCGACTTAATCGATCTTTGGAGAGCCCTCGAATGACCCGCCGCCTTGTCTGTTTCGCTGTTTGTTTCGTCTGCTGCATGGCCTCGCTGACCGCACCCGCTCTGGCCGATGCGCCGAGGCCCAATATTGTTGTCATTCTGGTTGATGACATGGGCTATTCCGATATCGGTTGCTACGGCAGCGAAATCGAAACGCCACACATCGACAAGTTGGCGGCCAATGGTTTGCGGTTCACTCAGTTTTACAACTACGGCCGCTGCTGCCCGACTCGAGCGGCGCTGATGACGGGGTTGCATCCGCATCAGGCCGGGATCGGGCACATGACCGAACCACCCGAACAGCCTTTAGGGTTCGAAGGAGCCTACCAGGGTTATCTCAACGAGAATTGCACGACGCTGGCCGAGGTTCTCAGGACGGCCGATTACAGCACGTTGATGACGGGCAAGTGGCATCTGGGTTACCACAAAAAATCATGCTGGCCACAACAACGCGGGTTCGAAAAGTTCTACGGCGGAATGTCCGGTGCGTTCAATTACTTCAAACCGGAAGGCAACCGTGGAATCACCGACGGGAACCAGCCGGTGGAAGTTGGCGACGACTTCTACAGCACGGACGCATTTACCGACAAAGGGATTGAGTTCATCTCGGAAGCGAAGAAAGCCGACCCCGACAAACCGTTCTTCCTGTACCTCGCGCACAACGCTCCACACTGGCCACTGAACGCAAAGTGGAAGGACTACCAGAAGTACAAAGGCAAGTATGTTGATGGCTGGGAAGCGTTGATGAAGACCCGATTGGCGAGGCAGAAGGAACTGGGGCTGTTTGAGGAAGACATCGTTCCGGCTCCGCATGTTGGCCCGAAGTGGTCGTCGCTATCGGACAAAAAACGCGAAGACCTTGATTCCATCATGGCGGCTTACGCCGGCTGCATTGATGGGATCGATCAAAGTGTTGGCAGGTTGACCGGCTATCTTGAAGAGAGCGGCCAGCTGGACAACACCGTTATCTTCTTTCTGTCGGATAATGGAGCCTGCCAGGAAGGCGGGATTCTTGGCCAGGGCAACGAGGAATGGGTTCGCAATCCCCCCGCCGGAACAGCCGGTGTTCGTCAGGGACTTGCCTGGGCCAACGCGTCGAACACACCGTTCAGACTTTACAAGCACTTCGTCCATGAAGGCGGAGCCGCAACGCCAATGATCGCTCATTGGCCAGCGGGAATCCCCGCCAGCATGCGAGGCAGGTTTGCTCGACAACACGCGTACCTGGCGGACTTCATGCCGACTTGTATGGAACTGGCTGGAGCCAACTATCCGGACAACATTCCCACAACGGCCGGCAAGTCGATGGCCGGGCTGCTGGGCGGCAGCGCCGAACCGGTTCACTCAGAACCAATCTACTGGGAACACGAAGGTAACGCCGCCGTGCGCTGGGGCGATTGGAAGCTGGTTCGCGAGTACAAGAAACCGTGGGAACTGTTTGATATCGCCAAAGATCGCACTGAGATGAATAACCTGGCGAAATCAGAATCTGCTCAACGCGACAAGATGGTCGCGATGTGGGAAACGTGGGCGAAGAAACACGAAGTTGCGTTCCCGGAACGGTTCAACATGTACCAATTCCTGAACAAGAAACGGAAGCAGGCCGAAGAAGCTGCCAAGCGCAAATAGCCGCCTGTCTCAATCTATCAAGTACATCAATCTACTGCCTGCCTATTGATCAGTAGATGAACCTCTACGAAACTCTCAGAGCAACACCCATGACTGTCCGTCACAAGTTGGTTCTACTTTCGATCGTTCTCATTTCGGCTTCTCGCACGCATGCGAGCGATAAGCCGAACATCGTTTTGATTCTGTCAGACGACCAATCGTGGACCGACTACAGCTTCATGGGTCACGAGACGATCAAGACACCCAACATCGACAAACTGGCCGCTCGCAGCGCGGTGTTTTCTCGGGGCTACGTGCCGACGGCCCTGTGTCGTCCGTCGCTCATGACGTTGATTACGGGACTGTACACGCATCAGCACAAGGTCTCCGGCAACGATCCCTCGCACGTGCTTGCTCACCCAACTAAGCAAGCGAAGAAATACGCCGACCTGCGCGCCCAGTTGATTTCTCACATCGACCGACATCCAACGGTTCCGAAGCTACTCGGACAACAAGGCTATCTCAGTCACCAAAGCGGCAAGTGGTGGGAAGGCAACTACAAACGCGCCGGGTTCACGCACGGGATGACTCGCGGGTTCCCTCAAAAGGGAGGACGCCACGGCGATGATGGCTTGAAGATTGGCCGTCAGGGAATGCAGCCGGTGTTCGATTTCATTGATGAATCTGTCGAAGCCGACAAACCGTTCTTCGTGTGGTACGCCCCGTTCCTGCCACACTCGCCACATAATCCGCCCGAACGATTGCTGAAGAAATACCGAGACAAAGTCGAATCCATTCACGTTGCCAAGTACTACGCAATGTGTGAGTGGTTCGACGAAACCTGCGGACAGCTTGTCGACTACGTGGACAAGAAAGGCCAAACCGACAACACGCTGTTCGTCTACATCAGCGACAACGGCTGGATTCAGTCTGAAGACAGTCGCAAGTACGCACCGCGTTCAAAACAAAGCGCCAACGAGGGCGGAGTCCGCCAGCCGACGATGTTCTGTTGGCCGGGTGTTGTTAAGCCCGGCGATCGAGGCCAACAACTTTGCAGCAGCGTTGATCTGGTTCCGACCATGCTGGCCGCCGGTGGTGCAGACATCCCAAAGAACCTTCCGGGAATCAACCTGCTGGACATCCTGAAGAATGGCCAGCCAACCCCGCGCAAAGAAGTGTTTGGGGAAGGGTGTGCTCACGACATTCGAGATCTGGAGAACCCGGAAGCATCGCTGTTGTACCGCTGGGTCGTGGAAGACAAATGGAAACTACTGCTGACCTACGACGGCGAGATCGGTCGCTACAAGACATCGCATCCCAGAACCGAAAAACGCCCACAACTGTACGACCTGTTCGCCGATCCTCACGAGACAAAAAACCTTGCCGCTGACAACCCTGAGGTTGTTGCTCGATTAGCGAAGAAGATTGAAGGCTGGTGGCCAGTGAAGGAACGCAAGGTGGTTACTGAGTGGAAGTGACCGACGTTTTGAACTGCTGACGTATTGCGTACCGGCAGCTTCACCCTTCCGCCTCCTACTGCCATCGGCCGCTACAAAGCACGGATCCTCAAACCGAAAAACGTACACTCACCGCCCCCTTGTTGGCTGGGTGACGATCCGTCAGTCATTTACCTGGTGCGCGGCCATACCCTGCTGCCAATCATCAATGGCCACTTCGGAAACTGCTGCGACAATGGCCTTTAGATCACTCGAATACCATATGGAGCTGCTGAAACCGTTTATCTCAACAACACACATTTCGCCAGCAGGCGTCTGGCAGATATCGAGCACCCAAACTCTGTCCGGTTGAAAGTCACGTGACGCGAGCTTGACGGCGAAGTCCATCACGACATTCGGGATGTCATTGGACATTCGAACTTCGTTTGCTTGCTTGTACTGGCTTGCGGCAACCACCTTGTGATCGGCAATAATGAATCGCCATTCGCGCTCGATCGATTTAGGGCTGCTGACCAAAAGCTGAGACCGTGCCTGTGCACCAGTTGAACGCAGTGATTTCGCGGTCAGTTCATGTCGCGCAAAAAGTCTACCGGTGAAGGTCTTGCCGCCAGAATCTGGCCGAACAAAGATGCGATCTTCTGAGCCGTACGATTTAACCAAAGCGTCTGCGTTGTTGGCGAGTTGGTCGACTGTAACCAGTTCGTAGTCTCGGTTGAGAAGGCAGTCGTCGAAATGCGGAAAGTAGTTTGAGCAATCGATAGCTTCACAGATGCCGTAGGTTCCCGGAACCCAGATCTCGTCTTCAGCGACCAATGAGGCAAATTGGAAAGACGCATGACAGACAACGCAGCTGTCTTCAGGTGCAAAGTCGATGTAGTAGCGGCTGGTATCACCCCAGTCGAGACTGGCGTAGAACGCCGGGACGGTGCGGACAATGTGACCCTGCGACTTAACCTCGGAAATCAGAGCGTCAGCGTAGGGCGTGAACATGTCTGGTTCGAGAATCCACGTCACATTCATGGCTTACCTGCTTGCCCCATAACGACTACACGCGGACCAGTGACTTACAATTGAAAATTGCCGCGGCGCGGTGTTCTCTGCCGATTGGATGTCAGTTATCGCTCGGATGGTTTTGATTCAATAACCGCTCTGCATATTCGCGGACGTCGTCTGGAACTTGTGTCGAAAACTCAGTCATCCCAGGACGAAGAAAGTCGACCATCAGGTTGCCACGAATCGAAGAAGAGTCATTCCATGCCTCATGTTCGACCGTATCGTCGAAGATAAGGCATTTGCCCTCCTGCCAGGGACGCGTTTCATTTGCGACACGAAGACGGCAGCGATCAGGTACAACCAATCCTAGATGCAGTCGAAATTCATTTTCCGCCCAACCGGAATGAGGTGCGATGTGCGTCCCCGGTGCCATTCGAGAAAAGCCAGCCAAGCCGACGCCATCAATTTGCGACAGGATTTCGGCAGTTCGGGGGCAGTGACCGCAGCCGCCAGGAATCAGACGTCCAGCCGCAACTAACCCGTATACGCTCCAGCCTTCGCCATGCATACTGCGCTGTATCCACGGATCGAATGCATTGGTGGGCAATGCGAGGTATTCGTCTCGGATCACTTCCCAGTTGTTCTCAAGCAGTTTGGCGATCGGAAAGTCGTTCGAATCCAGAAACATTGGTGACTCCGAGAACTGAGGCGAGCCCCAGCATAATGTTTGGCATCACCGGACGGCGGGCGTGATGCGGATCTCAGATTCGACACCGGTCCGGCGTTTCACTCGTGGCTGACCGACATTCAATGTAGACCAGCAACCAAACAGGAACCAGATCGACAGGACAGACTTTGGAGGGTAGGCGAGCAACGTGCCTTGCTGCATCCGAAGCGTCCGCGACCTTGTCGCGAACGCTCCGTCTCAATCGCCTGGTTGGCCCGCTTAGCCAAGATCGAACAACTCTTCGTCGATGTCGTTGTCAGCGATGTCGTTGCTGACGCTTGAGAAGAATACGTCCAGAGCGTCGCCGCCGGTGGAAACGTCTTCAAACGAATCGGCAAGCACGGTTTCGGAATCGCCACCGATGGTGAGGAAAATTTCCTCGTTCTCACGGACACCACCGCCGGAACCGTCGACGATGTTATCGACACGTTCTTCGTAGTCGCGGCTAGACCGCCATTCGGACAGAATCGACTCCAGGTCAACGGTTCGGAGAAGAACCGAACCGCTCACGATAAGGTCACTGCCTCCGTTGCCGAACACATTGTCAGCACCCCGGCCACCGATCACGAAGTCGCGATCTGCACCACCAACGACTTCGTCGGCCCCGCGGCCGCCATCCACAATGTCAGATCCGCCGCTGCCGGTCAGATCGTCACGGCCGCTGGCACCTCGCAGGGTGTCGTCCGCAGAACCGCCGACCAAGGTGTCATCGCCGGAACCGCCATTGGCGAAGACGGAGGCTTCAGCAGCCGACGCATCGATATTGTCATTTCCGTTACTGGCTCGAACCAGAACAGTCTCAACGTTGGTTCCGGCCAGTGATTCAATGGTGACGTCGTCGTCTCCAAATCCGGTTCGGATGTCAATAATTCCTGCTGGCGAGGTAACCGAAAATGTCGAACCGCCAGTGACCTCGATCAGCGTTTGATCTCCGCTTGCGGACAGGTTGACATCGACTGCGGCATCGCCCGTCGAAATCAAAGTTCGGTCTGCCCCTGAACCTTGCTGCAACACATCTTCGCCATCATTGCCATCGATGAATGTTCGGTCGTTCCCGCCAGCTCCCTGAATCGTGTCGTTACCAGCACCGCCGCGCAACTGGTCGTTGCCGTCGCGCGAGTCTTCGATTTCAATGCGAGCCACTAAAGCGTTGGCCAATGTGAAGTCCGCGTTTGGATGCGCCTCCAGGATGTTCCCGATGTCACCACCGAGTCGGTCAGAACCTTCGAACCCTGGGTGCTGCCTAATCACTTCGTCTTCTGTCACGCCGGTGTCGGGCACAGATTGGGCAAGAGCCGCTGTGTTCTCCGGAATCTCGTCGTTCACTTCGGTTCCGGAATCATAAACGTCATCGCCAGTGACGATAATCGCACCGTCGCCGGTTCGAGTAATAAGCTGCCCGTTGGCACCGAACAGATCAATCGCAGCGGGATCGTCGTTGCCGATGAATGCGTCGTTGCTTGGAATAAACATCGACGTGAAGCTAAGGAACTGCGTCAGGTTATTGTCGGCAGTTGCATCCAGAACAATCGATCGGCTCTGGCCCGGACCAATCGGTCCACCGGTCGTGGCAATCGCTTCGTTGACTCCGCCACTGGCAAGAGCGGCAGCGATGCGAGGGCCAGTGGTTCCGTCTTCGGCCAGCCGTTCAAGGTTCGATGAGGCTGCACTCCCGACATCGAAGATGTCGTAGACGCCATCAGTGGTTGTGAAGACAGTCGGCGTCAGCAAGCCACCATCGTCTTCCTGCAGGTTGGTAATCGTGACCGTAACCTGGCCACCACCGTTGAGATAGTCATCTCCAGCACCACCAGCCAGGAAGTCTCGACCAAAGCCGCCCAGCAACGTGTCGTTGCCCGCTCCGCCAGTCAGACTGTCCGGACCAGCTCCACCGTGCAGCACGTCATCACCGTCGTCTTCGGTGATTTCAATTCGGGCAACATCCGGATTTCCATCCGTGAAGTCCGCGTTGGGATGAGCCGTCAAAACTGCCCCCGCGTCTCCGCCACCAGCTCGGACAGAACCGATCAAACCTGGGTGCTGTGTGATAACACCGTTCTCAGTGACACCCGTGTTCGGTGAAGACTGTGCGAGAGCTGCGGTGTTCTCAGGAATCTCATCGTTAACTTCCGTGCCCGAGTCCAGGACTTCGTCACCCGTGATCACAATGGCTGACACTCCTTCGCGAACAATCAGATCGCCGGTGGAATCGAACAGGTCGATGGCCATCGGATCGTCGTTCCCGATGAACGCGTCGTTGCTCGGAATGAACATGCTGGCGAAGCTGAAGTACTGCGTCAGTTCGTTCACAACGCTGGCAGACAGCTCAACACTGCGAGATTCGCCAGGAGCAATCGGTCCGCCGTCAGTGGCCACAGCCTCGTTTACTCCACCACTTGCGAGTGCGGCTTCGATGCGTGGTCCCGTGGTTCCATCTTCAGCCAATCGCTCAAGACTTTCAGACGCGGCGCTACCGACGTCGAAGAAGTCGTACGCGCCGTTGCCAGTTGTCAGGAAGAACGGTGTCAGCAAGCCGCCGTCAGTTTCCTGGAGATTCGTCACGGTCACTGTGATGGTGCCGCCACCGTCCAGTTGGTCGCGACCGTCGCCACCCAGAAGTGTGTCAGATCCAGCTCCACCAATCAGCAAGTCGTTGCCATCGTGGCCGGAGAGTTCGTCGCTGCCTCGCCCACCGTCCAGATTATCGCCGCCCAGACCGCCGCTTAGCGTATCGGCACCGTCATTACCAAACACCACATCAGCACCGAAGGAACCGGTGATCCCGTCGTCACCTTCGCCACCAATCAGCGTGTCGTCTCCACGAGCACCGTTAATCGTGTCGTTGCCGTCGCCGCCGGTAATAACATCGTTTGAATCCAGTCCTTCATCGACCTCGATGCGAGCCACCAGCACATCACCAGCAGTAAAGTCAGCGTCCGGATGAGCTGCCAGAATGTTGCCAATGGTGTCGCCACCTTCTCGGTCCGAACCGATGAAACCGGGGTGCTGCCTGATCACACCGTTTTCGGTCACACCGGTGTCGGGTACCGATTGAGCCAGAGCCGCCGTGTTCTCAGGGATCTCGTCGTTGACCTCAGTACCGGCGTCATAGATGTTGTCGCCGGTGATAAAGAATCCTGAGTCGCCGCGGCGAGTGATCACGTTGCCGTCATCGTCAAACAGATCAAGTGCCATCGGATCGTCGTTCCCAAAGAACGCATCGTTGCTGGGAATAAACATGCTGGCGAAGCTGAGGTACTGCGTCAGGTTGTTGCCTGGAGTGGCAGTCAAAAACACTTCGCGTGATCCACCCGGGGCGATAGGGCCGCCAGTTGTCGCGACTGCTTCGTGAACGCCACCGCTGGCCAAAGCCGCATCGATACGCGGGCCAGTGGTTCCGTCTTCGGCCAAACGTTCAAGACTGACTGATGAGGCAGAGCCCACGTCAAAGAAATCGTAATCGCCGTCTGTGGTTGCCAGAAACGCGGGTGTAATCAATCCGCCGTCTGTTTCCTGCAAGTTGGTGACGGTTACCCGAATCTGACCGTTCCCGTTGAGATAATCGTCGCCCGCGCCACCGTTAAGAACATCGGGGCCGAAGCCGCCCAGCAGACTGTCGGCTCCGTCACCGCCATCCAGGGTGTCGGCACCAGCTCCGCCCAGCAGCACATCGTCGCCGTCATCTTGTGTCAGTTCGATGCGAGCGATTTCCGAGTTGGCCAGTGTGAAGTCCGCGTTGGGATGAGCCGCGAGGATGTTCCCGATGTCGCCACCGAGTCGTTCGGAACCCTCGAAGCCCGGGTGCTGCCTGATCACGCCGTTCTCGGTCACACCGGTATCAGGCACTGACTGAGCCAGAGCCGCTGTGTTCTCAGGAATTTCATCGTTCACTTCGGTTCCGGCATCATAGACGTTGTCACCAGTCACGGTGATCGCAGTCGCGCCGACGCGTTCAATGAAATTGCCATTCGCATCGAACAGATCAAACGCTGAAGGATTATCATTGCCAATGAACGCGTCGTTGCTCGGAATAAACATTGTCGCAAAACCGAAGAACTGCGTCAGATCGTTCGTGACATCCGCACGCAGGATCGCGGTTCGCGACTCACCAGGACCAAAAGGTCCATCGGTCGTCGCGATTGCTTCGTTCACGCCACCACTGCTAAGTGCCGCGGCGATACGTGGCTCGGTGGTGCCGTCTTCTGCCAAACGTTCAAGGTTTTCCGAAGCTGCTTCACCTACGTTGAAGAAGTCGTACGTCCCGTTTGTCGTGGTCAGAACCACTGGAGTTAGCAGCCCGCCGTCGGCTTCCTGCAGGTTTGTGACTGTGACGTTAATCAAGCCACCACCGGTCAGCTGGTCAGCACCGGTTCCGCCATCCAGCGTGTCCGAACCCGGCCCACCGACCAAAACGTCGCGGCCACCACCGCCGCTAAGGTTGTCATCCCCCTGCCCGCCGATCAGGGTGTCGTTGCCTTCGCCACCCACCAGATCGATGGACGAAGCAAAACTCGCCGCAGACAGTGAGTCGGTTCCGCCGCCACCATCAACCATCACTGGAAGAGACTGTGGAACCGATTCGACCACAACCGTGTCTGCTCGGTTACCCGTCAGTACTTCGATACGACTAACCTCAGCTTCGCCGGTTCCCAGCGTCACAGTCAGAACCGTGTCGCCGTCGGAACGCTCGAAACCGGAATCGGTTCCGTCTCCCAGATCAATCGTGTCTCCGTTCCCGACCACGATTTCCAGAGTCGAATCACCAGTCGCTCGGATCTCGACGTTGTCGGTACTGTTGTTGTCCGCTTCGAACAGCAACGTTCCAGCGTCCAGAGTCACAGTCGACAGCAATGCTCGATCCTCAAGCGACTCCGCAGCGGCCGTGCGTTTGGTTTGCGTTCGCCGGCGCGGCTTTTGCGAGCGACTGACGACAAAGCGACGGAACAGGTTTCGATTGGTCAACATGAGTCACCTTTGGCCGAACGGCAGGCAGATAAACGAGGCTGGATGGATGTGAATTAAGATACCCACGATACGAAGGAGTTGGCGGCAATGTCCAACGGGTATTGAGAACGTGTGGCGGGTCTCTATCCCGGAAAGGATCTGCGCGTGAAATAGCTCACAGGAAGTGTTCGCAACATCAAACAAATAAAGCGGGTCGCGAGTTTTCCGGGTAAGACCTGCTGGTTAGACAGATCGCCCGCCCATTCCTAAGACAGAACGAGCGACGGGGCCGCGACAGTTGGTTTCGCGGCAGTCGCGAGGTGTCGGGAACAAAAAGAGCCCACCGATTATCGGCAGGCCCTTTCAAATTAGATTCCAATCAGAACCGTCTTACAGATACGTGTTGATGAGATTCTCAATCATCTCCTGTCGTCCGCTTTGATTCGCGTCCGCTTCGCCCTTCTCAAGCATGTAAGCGTCCAGATCAGCGAACGTGCAGTCGCCGCTTTCAATTTTGGCTCCAATGCCACTGTCGAAGCTTGAGTAGCGATTCTTCACGATGTCCGACAATGCATTGTCGGCTCGGATTGCAGCCGCAATCTTCAAACCGCGAGCGAACGCGTCCATGCCGCCAATGTGAGCGTGAAACAGATCGACAGGATCAAAGCTCTCGCGACGAACCTTCGCGTCGAAGTTGGTTCCACCAGGAGCCAACCCACCCTGCTTCATGATGACCAGCATCGTTTGGGTCGTCAGATAAAGGTCCGTCGGGAACTGGTCGGTATCCCAGCCCAGCAACAAATCACCCGTGTTCGCATCGATAGAACCCAGCGAACCCTGAATCGAAGCGTACTCCAATTCGTGCATCATCGTATGCCCCGCCAGCGTGGCATGGTTGGTCTCGATGTTAAGCTTCACGATGCCTTCCAGCCCGTTCTGACGGATGAAGTTCATGCAGGCTGCAGCATCGTAATCGTACTGGTGCTTCGTCGGTTCTTTCGGTTTCGGTTCGAACAGGAACTGACCATCAAAGCCAATCGACTTCGCGTAGTCATGAGCCATATGCATGAACTTCGCCAGGTGATCCAGTTCCCGCTTCATGTCTGTGTTGTACAGATTCATGTAGCCTTCTCGACCGCCCCAGAAGACGTAGTTCTCGCCACCCAGCGCGTGCGTCACTTCAATTGCCTTGCGAACCTGAGCCGCCGCGTACGCGTATACATCCGCGTTGCAGCTGGTAGCGGCTCCGTGCATGTAACGCGGGTGCGAGAACAGGTTCGCCGTTCCCCACAACAATTTGATGCCGGTGCTGTCCTGTTGAGCCTTCAGTTCAGCCGCAATCGCGTCCAGGTTGGCGTTCGCCTCTTTCAGAGTCGGACCTTCCGGAGCCACATCCCGGTCGTGGAAGCAGTAATAGTCCACGCCCAGTTTCTGAATGAACTCGAACGCAACCGCCACGCGTTTCTTCGCGTTGTCCAGTGAATCGGTTCCGTCATCCCACGGCCGGTTCATCGTGGGAGCACCAAACGGGTCGGCTCCATTTGCTCGAAACGTATGCCAGTAGCAAACGCTAAACCGCAGCCAGTCCGCCATCGAACGGCCTTCGACGATTTCCTCTTTATTGTAGTGCTTAAACGACAGCGGGTTCTTGCTGTTCGGACCTTCGTAGTCGATCGAAGGGATGTCAGAGAAGTAGCTCATCGGGTCGGCTCGTTGCGAGTATGTGTTTGCCACTGCCGCGGCGAATTGAAATGCGTTTCGAACATGCCAGTGTACCGTCAGCTGTGAGTCCCACAATCCAGCCGCAGCAATGTCGCGAGCGTGTTTACGCAGTCCGCAAAACGTTCACACAATCGAAAAAAGATCCTGGAATCTCAGTGCAACGCCGCGGCAAAAAACCACTTGTCAGAGAGCCTTGACAGAACTCTGACTGCGGAATTTGTGGCCATTTGACAGATCGGCCTAAAATGGGCATATAGTGCTTACCCGGGACGCGAACCACTACACCTTGGGGTTTACTCATGCCTGCAAGGCCAAATGGCCGACTAAATTGGTAGTTCAGAAAAGCCGATTTACAGCCCTCCAAGCTCGTTCACGACCGGAAAAGCAGGCGATAGAGTTAGCCCTCTTCACTAAAGACTAATGAAGCAGGAGTCATGATGACCACCACCGCTGCAACAACGGAACCAAAGCTCGCCGGATCACAAGCTCGCGCCCGAGCTGACGAGAAGCGACTCATCAACTGCGCCAAAGTTGATGTCAACCAGCTGATGCCCATCAAGTACGAATGGGCCTGGGAACACTACCTCAACGGGTGTGCCAACCACTGGATGCCGACCGAAGTTCCGATGAACAAGGACGTCGAAATCTGGAAAAGCGATCAGCTGACCGAAGACGAACGTCTGGTCATCCTGCGTAACCTTGGTTTCTTCGCCACTGCCGAATCACTTGTCGGCAACAACTTGGTTCTGGCCGTGTTCAAGCACGTCACGAATCCGGAATGCCGTCAGTACCTGCTGCGTCAGGCGTTCGAAGAAGCGCTGCACACGCACACCTTCCACTACGTTGTTGAAAGTCTCGGCCTGGACGAAGGCGAGATCTTCAACATGTACAACGAGGTTCCATCCATCGCGAAGAAGGACGAGTTCGAAATGGAACTCACTCGCGAAATCATGGACCCTGACTTCACGACCGAAACCTTCGAAGGTGCTCAGGCATTCCTGAAGAACCTGATCGGTTTCTACGTCATCATGGAAGGCATCTTCTTCTACAGCGGCTTTGCAATGATTCTGTCACTGCACCGCCGCAATTTGATGAAGGGTATTGGCGAACAGTTCCAGTACATCCTTCGCGACGAAGTCACCCACATGAACTTCGGCCTGGACCTCATCAACGGCATCAAGGCCGAGAACCCTGAACTGTGGACTGAAGAATTCCAGGCCCAGATGGTCGAACGCATTCGCCACTCTGTCGAACTGGAAATCGACTACGCCGCCGACTGCCTGCCCCGCGGCATCATGGGCCTGAACGCCGGCCTGTTCCGCGACTACGTCCAGCACATGGCCGACCGTCGCCTGGAACGCATCGGCCTGCCAGTCCAGTACAACAGCCCAAACCCATTCCCATGGATGAGCGAAACCGTTGACCTCGCGAAAGAGAAGAACTTCTTCGAAACGCGAGTAACTGAATACCAGTCAGGCGGAAGCCTTAGCTGGGACTGAATTTGAGTAAGCAATCCGAAAGCCCGAGCATTCTTGCTCGGGCTTTTTTTTGTGTACCAACGGCACGAACGTACATGGAAATCTCTGATGAAATCCGGGCTGCCATCGAAAAGCTATTTGGCGAAGTCACAGCCTGGGAAGCTCATGAACTGACACTAAGTAGCGACTTCAAAGCTGCCTTCCCCATGATGGCTGAGTTCCTCAAGTCTTGTCTTGCACTGTCCATCGACTTTGCACCCTACGATGACCCAGACCCGGACTATTCGCTTCCAGCACGGAATCGAGTCGTTCTGTTCCACCAATCAAAGAATGGAGTTCTACGTCCACCCAACACCCGAGACGCTACCGGACCAGGCAAGTGACTCGCTTTCACTCTTTCTGAGCGAACTGGGGTCGCTTCGACCGGCACCAACTGTATTGCGAGGCTTGAACGGTAGCCAAACTGTTTCGGATCTCGACGAGGATCTCGTAGAAGCTCTTGAGTACGAAGTTGAAGATTGGGAGGAAGACGAGCCTGATTTGAAGGGCACCCTGTCACCGTTTCCGCTTTACGAATCGCTTTTGATTGGCACGGACGACACGGGGATTCTTGTTGTCGAATACGAGAACCGCATCTACACCGCTGCCATGGTTGGTGAAGGTGAGGTTTGGCGGAGGCTTGGTGTATCGTATGGGCAGCACGACTCGAACATCATCTATAAATCGGACGAAATTCGAACGTTCGATCAACTTGTAGAACGGATTGCCGAGATTGCTTTGGGGAGGTTTACCCCGGATCAGCAAACGTAGGTCAGGCTGTGCCTGACGCAGCGTGCACGTGATTCAGTTCGTCAGGCAAAGCCTGACCTGCAAAGACTGTTGGCTTGCCCATGTGTGATTGCTCAGCGACGTTCCTCTACCTGTGGGTCCTCGACAGCAAGGTACGCCGGTTCTTGAACCGGTGTGTCGAAGGCACAGGAGCTATCGAGTAAGCTGCGATTGTTCGTGGCCTCCTGTCGCACTGCATCACGGGTTCGAGAACGTTCGAGAAGCCTCGATACCCGGCTTGCCGAAGACACAGAGGCATATGTGTGTTTTTGCCAGCGACAAGACTCACCAAGGTACATCCCGGATAAGTCGAGAAACCAATGCTGATCGAAAAGCGTATCCCCGTTTCATACATCTTCCGGCAGATTCAGCCCGACGTTGCTGTCACGTTGGTTTTCGCTGGTGTCTTAATTGCTCTCGAGCATTCCGTTCCAAGAAATGTCCTCGAGCCTTTTCAGATTCCGGTTGCGATTCCCGCGTTCCTCGGTACGGCAATTTCTCTGGTGCTGTCGTTCAAGTTGGCGCAATCGTATGACCGCTGGTGGGAAGCGAGAAAAATCTGGGGAGCGATCGTGAACGACAGTCGATCCCTGGTTATGCAGTTACGGGCCTTCGCCGGCCCTAAATCGGATGCCACGGATACCGTCAGTCAGATTGCCATGCGTCAGGTGGCATGGTGCTACCAACTTTCCAATTCGCTGCGAAAGTTAGGAACGT
This sequence comes from uncultured Planctomycetaceae bacterium, assembly GCA_964485095.1. Lineage (GTDB taxonomy): Bacteria > Planctomycetota > Planctomycetia > Planctomycetales > Planctomycetaceae > CAYNWT01. The sequence goes on from CAZAIB010000010.1 coordinate 91,641, forward strand.
CTCCGGAACTCAGACGTCTTCTTTCCGAACACGAGATTGCAGAAATTGAAACGCACGCCAACATGCCGCTTAAGATGGCCGACATGAGTAGTGACGATATTCGCAAGCTGCATGCTGACGCGGTTATCAATGACTTTCAGCAGGTGCAGTTGGATTCCACTCTGGTGCGATTGGTCGCATCCATGGGTAAGGCGGAACGCATCAAGACCACCGTTTTTCCAAAGACCTACCGCTTGTTCCTGCGAGTGTTCATTTACGTGTTCATCTTTTCGCTGGCTGTAGCACTGGCGGATCTTGAAGCCATTTTCGAATGGATGGTCCTCGTCGCGATCAGCATCCCTTTCTTCATGTTGCTGCGAACGGCACTGCAGATGCAGGACCCTTTTGAGAACCGACCGACCGATACGGCAATGCTCACGATTTCTCACACGATTGAGATCAACTTGCGACAACTAATCGGCAACAAGGATCTTCCCTCTAAGGATTCGTCAAGTACGTTCTACGAGATGTAATGCTGTCTACAGATAAAGTTGCTGTAGGTCAGGCTGTGCCTGACGGACTTCGTACGCTGACGCAACGAAGAGAATCACCTTAGGTCACGCAATAATCACCCGGGCGCCTCCGGACTCAAAAGTCCCGAAGGGACGACGCGCAGCGACCGTAGCGTGTGGCGCAAGCCGCACGAGTACCGACCGGGCGGAAGACAAAGCTGCGAAGCAGCGACCGAAGGAACGATCCAGACTGAGCTCTTTTCCTGCGGTCGCAGCTCCGCAGCTTCAACACATGATGGACGCCATGTTCGTCGGACTATCGTCCGACGCTACTTTCGCTTCGCGTCGTCCCTCCGGGACTAACAAGCTGAGTCGGCGAGCATCGCAGGCTGTGCCGACGGACTTCGTAAGCCGGTCCGTTGATGATTCCGCCTGCCACCACTCCGCGGCTCATTCACGTTGGTGGCGGCGATTACCAATCAATCGCCGGGCCGTATTGAGACTCGCGTGATGAGACTGGTCGACCCCTATCGGTCGCATATTTGTCGCGACCGCTTTCTCGGTTTCGTCGGTCTGCGATCCTC
>CAZAIB010000011.1:0-72155 GCA_964485095.1 uncultured Planctomycetaceae bacterium
CGAATGCGAAACGGATTACGGCTCCGCAGAACTCATCGTCCACCTAAACGCGATGAAGACTCAAGTCGAATGGAAGAACCAAGAAGGAACCACAACCCCGCTAGCCGAAGCCGACCTGGTCGTCTTCGGAAGCGTTCCGCTTCACCGGTATCCGGTTGGAGGCGCGGGTGAGGTTGGTGGGGGCTAATCCGGTTGAGTGTGGGAGGGTGCGCGATCCGGGGCGTTGTTCGTGAGTTTGAGTCGCATGATTGATCGAGGGTGCGCGGCCCCCTCTCCCGCGGCTGAGACCGCGACCTCTCCCCCAAAAGGGGGCGAGGTGACGTGCACGGTGTGATCGGAGGGCTCACGCCCACCGCTCGCCTTTTCCGTCACTCGGCCAACCAGCCGGGCCTCCAACACTTCACACATCCAACCGGGTGGGCACTCGCCAACCTGAGCACCACCCACCAACCGGATACCGATCGAACGGAACGTTCGTTAGATGCCGAGGCCGAAGTTGAAGTTGTACTTGGCTTCGAGCTTGCGGAGCCATGCGTTGTTTTCTTGTCCGAACTGTTGTTGGATAAGTCCTGGCATTGCTGAACTGAAGAGATCGAAGTGGTTGGTTTTGAGAAACCCTTCCATGGCGGCTTCTATGTCTGCGTCGTCGGTTGGGAACCGGTTGAGTGGTTGGACGACGTAGTAAGCCGACAGGTCACCGTTGGCAGCGACACCGACTTCATTGGGTTCCAATTCCGTGAAGATGTACTTCATGAAATCGTCGTTGATGGCAGTGACGCCTTCAATTTGAGTCAGCGTAGCTTGCTCGGTTCTCATACCCATTGGGTTGGGAGCCGATGAAGTTCGCATCCAGCTAAGCGGCAGGCTTTCGGTGACGACCAACTTGGCTGTGTCATCGTTGCCGCTTTGTGTGACGTCTTTGAGGATGTCCGACATGCCGACTTCTTCGGCCAGTTCGGTTCTGACCTTTGCGGCAATCGCTTCGGCTCGTTCTTTGGCTACCGGTCGAGCCTGTTGGCGTTTCCAGGCTTTGACAACTCGTTCACGCATGCCATCTTCGTCTAGTGTTGGCATGTGTGGAGGAACGTCACCGATGACCCAGTATGCATACTGGTTTGTGGTTCCATCGAATTCAAACGCGGCCAGTTCGGCGCGTGATGGGAGGAACAACGCAGCTCCGCCTCCACCACCAAACAGCATTTGCACAACGTTAGGCTGACGCGTACCGAACTGTGTGGATGGCTGGGTGGCTGAGCCAATCGGGTACTCCTGGCGGTCCAATAGTTCTCGGCCAGTCGCCAATGGCGTTTCCGCGTAGGCCAGACCGTTTGCGTCAGCGAATTTTTTTAGTTCTCGACAGATTTGGACATCCGTAATTTGGTCGCCCTTTGCTCCCGGAAGGAAGCGTTCGTCGCGTTTTCCGGACAGGCGTTTCATTTCTTCAAACGCCGCCGAGATGCGTTTGTTGACTTCTTCGTAAGCCTTTTCCAGTCGTACAGAGTCTGCGATTTTCGAACGCAGTTCCGCGTCCAGTGGCATGTACTCAACAGGTGGTTCCTGGAAGGGGTCCGCACCGGCCGGTTCGCTTGGTGATTCAGGAATTTGCAGCGTGAGAGGAGAAGGTGCAGCACCTTCTGCCTGTGCTGGGTCGGCTGGAGGCGGGGTTGTGGCCTGAGCAGGTTCCTGGGCGGGCGTTTCCACAGCCTCAACCGTTTCAGGATCTTCGTCCTGGACCGGATCACAGCCGCCGTCACCGCCATCGCCATCGCTGTTCGCAGCTGCTTCTGCACCAGCTTCACTTTCGGGCTTAACCGCCTCGGGTGTCTCACCAGCTTCTGGAGCGCCAGGTATTTCACCTTCGACCGCACCCGGGACCTCGTCAGGGAACGCTTCCTTTTCAAGCTTTTCCAGCTTCTCTAGCGTTTCTTCACTGAACAAGTCGTCTTCCGGGTCTTCCGGAACAACGGTTTTCTTGAACTGGATATCCTTGTTGTCGTCGTAGTATTTTTGAATTTCTTCGTCGGTTGATTCCGCAATTCCCGCCTCGATCGCCGGGAAGTCAACTTCAACGTAGGCGATCTTCATGCGGCGTTCCTGATAGAACCCAGGCGAACCGGGTTCGAGATTCGGGAACTTGTCCTGATACTTTTCAAACATCGCGGTGACTTCGGCGTCGCTAGGTTCGCCAACTTCGTCCAGGAAGTTGTCAACATCCACCTGAGCGAACGAGACCTGTTGTCTGACGTTCATTCGCTGGTAAAGATCCCAGTATGAATCAGGAGTGATCGCGTCCATAGGACGGAATGGGACCAGTGTTTCCAGAGCCACCTTGGCTTTAATTTCGTCGCGAAGCAGGTTGTAGAGATCGTTTTCGCTGATTGGCAGATTGTTGATCCTGACCATCTTGCGAACTTCAACGAAGTCATCTTTCGACAGCTTCCCGCCGGTTTGGTTGTCGATGAAATCGTTTACGGCATTGTCGTCAATGTAGATGCCCATTTCATCAGCTTCAGCACGCAGTGCTTCGCCAAGCATGACATCTCGCTGGATGTTGCCCTGAACCAGTTGGAACGGGTTCCCTCCAAAGTTCATGCCGTACGCCCGCTGCCGCACCGCGCCGACAAAATCGTTGGCGACGGACCGTTTGGCAATGAGATCGGAGTACCGTTCTTCATCGAATGTACCGAGGCTGGTTTGCATACCGCTTTTGCCCACAATCGATGGGCCAAGGAAGCCCAGCAGGCCACCAATCAGCAATCCGCCGATTGCGTAAGGCATGGGGCGTCCGAACTGGAATCCGGCGATCAAAGCGATTGCGGTTCCCAGCATCGCTCCTAGTAGAGGCCAGCTTTGTTGGCCGGATGTAAACAGGCTCTCACCCGTAAACGCGATCATCGAGCCGATGACCAGGACCACCATCAAAGACTTCTGGTGCTTGCGGAATATTGAGAACGGAGATGCCATTTGTAGTCCTTTTGTAACGGGTCAGGCTCAGGCTGAACGTTCCCCGTCGCTTGACAGCAGCCAGAATGATGTTTATCCCATTCCGACTTCGGTGGCCACAGACTTGCGACCGACACGGAAACTAGAACGCTAAGCGCCGTTGAATCCGCTACTTCTTTGATGAACCGGCTTTACAGCCAAGCGTGGCATTTTAGCCGGGGCCGTAATACGAGCAAGATCAACGGTACCTGCGTTTCCCAACACCGGGAGCATTGGGCTGTGAGCACCATTTGACGCTCACTTTTACGAACTGAGAGCCTGGGACGGCATGTCGAAGACCCTGATCATCGCGGAAAAGCCCAGCGTGGCGACCGACCTGGCCCGCGTTCTGGGGAAACTACCCGAGTTTGGTAAGTTCACCCGGAAAAAGGACTACTTTGAAAACGAGAACGGATACATCTCCTCGGCTGTTGGTCACCTGGTCGAATTGAAGATGCCGTTGACCGCTGAGGGCAAGAAATTGCCCTGGAGCATGAAGCATTTGCCCGTAATTCCGACGGAATTCGAGCTCCAGCCGATCGAACGCAACGAGACGCGATACAACCTGCTGGTCCGATTGCTCAAGAAAAAGGGCATCACGACCGTCGTAAACGCATGTGACGCCGGGCGTGAGGGAGAACTGATCTTCCGCTACGTCCTGAAACTGGCCGGGCTGGAACACTTGACCGTCAAACGCATGTGGATGCAGTCCATGACGGACGGAGCCATCACGCAGGCATGGGAAGAACTCCGCAGCGACGCCGACATGCAGAATCTGACCGATGCTGCCATGTGCCGATCAGAAAGTGACTGGCTGATCGGCCTGAACGGAACTCGGGCTCTGACCGCCTTCAATTCACGACACGGTGGGTTCAATGTCACCACGGCTGGCCGAGTTCAAACGCCAACCCTGGTTATCCTGGCCGAACGCGAAAAACTGATTCGAGCCTTTGTCTCTCGAACCTATTACGAAATCCACGCCGACTTCGATGTCGCCAAGGGTGAATACCACGGCCGATGGTACGACGAGAATTTTAAGAAGGACGAAGAAGACAACCAGAAAAAGGCCGAACGGATTTGGTCGAAGGAACAGGCCGAAGCCATCGTCGCACGTTGCGAAGGTAAAGAAGCGGTCATCGAAGAAACCAAGAAGCCGACCAAGCAATCGCCCGAACGCTTGTTCGACCTGACAACTCTGCAACGCGAGTCCGGCTTTAGCGCTCGCAAGACTTTGCAGCTGGCCCAGGCGTTGTACGACCGGCATAAGGTTCTGACTTATCCCCGTACGGATTCGCGGTACCTGCCCGAAGATTACGTGGCAGAAGTGAAGAAGACCATCCGCGGATTCGCCAAGTCCAAGGGCAACGCTGCGTTCGATCCAGACTTCGCGAAGTACAGCAAGTGGATCAACGACAACGACCGAATCACTCCGACCAAACGCGTGTTCGATACGTCCAAAGTCAGCGACCACTTTGCCATCATCCCGACAGGCAAGCTGCCGCCGCCGAAGTTGGATTCTGATGCGAAGAAGCTTTACGAACTCGTCCTAAAACGGTTCCTCGGCATCTTCTATCCACCCGCCGAATTCGAAGTCACGCGCCGTACCACGCGGATTGGCGAAGACACGTTCCGCACTGACGGTAAGGTCCTCATCGTTCCTGGCTACCTGGAAGTCTACGGACGCAAACCAGGTGTCGCGGGCGACAAGGGCGAACTAACCGCGGTCGATGCCGGTGAAGCGGCAAAGACCAAGACGGTCGAGATGCAGGAAAAGGAAACCCGGCCACCTGCCAGGTACACAGACGCCACATTGCTGTCAGCGATGGAAACAGCCGGAAAGCGAGTCGAAGACGAAGAACTCCGCGACGCCATGAGCGAACGCGGTTTGGGAACTCCGGCGACCCGAGCGAACATTATTGAAGGTTTGATTCGCCAGAAGTACCTGTTCCGACACGAACAAAACTACCGCGAACTAGTCGTCTCAAACAAAGGCATCGCGCTGGTCGACTTGCTGGACGTCATCGGTATCGATGGTCTTGGCAAGCCCGAAATGACGGGCGAATGGGAATACAAACTGAAGGAGATGGAAGCCGGCCGGCTGAATCGAACTCAGTTCATGGACGAGATCAAAGTCCTCACCAAAGAAATTGTCCAACAGACAAAAGACTTCACCGAAGAACTGGTGAATCAGGTCTACCCGGACATTGAAGCGGTCTGCCCTGAGTGCGAAGCCACCGTGTTCAAACAGACCGATGGCTTGTTCGAATGCAAAGACCCTGAGTGCAAGTTCAAGCTGAAGAAGTACCACGCCAGCCACGAATTAAGCGAATCGCAGGCGAAGGAACTGATTAACAACAAGCTTGTCGGCCCGATTGAGACATTCAAGAACCGGTTCGGCCAACCGTTCACGGCCGAGTTGAAACTTGAGAAACCAAAGAAGGCCTGGAAGGTCGGATTCATCTTCGAAGGCGACGCCGAACGCGAAGACGAACTCAAGAATCTCAGCGACGACCAACTGCTTTGCGAAGCCAAGATCCTTGACGATTCGGAAGAGCTCGTAAAGGTCTACGAAACCGCCGGTGCCTACTTGTGTCCCGGCATGGCGACCAAAAAAGACGAACGCGGCGTCCGCATCAGCAAGATGATCCTGAAGAACGAGATCCCCTCTGAGCAGGCCATCAAACTCTTCGTCGAAGGCAAGACAGAACTCATCCAGGGTTTCATCTCAAAGCGCGGCCGCCCGTTTGCCGCGTTCCTGAAACTTGATCGCGAGAAGGGCAAACTGGAGTTCGAATTCCAGGAGCGCAAAAAGAAAGCCACCAAGAAAAAGAAGAAGGGCGCAGCTGGCGACGCCGAAGAGACGGACGAAACAGACGACGCTCCAAAGAAGAAGGCGGCGAAGAAAAAGAAGGCCACCAAGAAGAAAAAAGCGACTAAGAAAAAGGTCACCAAAAAAGCCGCTGCAAAGAAGAAGGCACCAAAGGGTGGTACAGAAGACGTCGCCGAAGAAGACCTGCCCTTCTAAGAACCAGTCGCCCACTCAGATGCGCCGGGCTTCTCGATCTGCGCCTAGGTCCCGTCCGGCCCGGGCAACTTCCGACTGCATCGATTGAGCCCGCTACGTATTCGCGAGGCTCGCCCAGACAGGTGCCGTTAACAGGTTCGCTCAGCGGCGTTGGCGTTCCCGTCCGGATCGAATCCGTTCTCGATCATCACCAGTCGTTCACGATGCCGAACAATCGTCTTGGTGACGGCAATCACGCACCCCGAAATAATCGCAACGATCGGGATCAGGAAGATCAGGATCGGCGGGTCCAGAATGCGGTCCAGTAGATTCACGTGGCTGCTCTGTGCGAAGAAGAATGGATGCATCCGGGTACCTACGAAAAAGGAAGGGCGGCGGAGGGTGTTCGCCAGGCGGCGGGCGATATTGGTGCATTTCTGCAGATTCCAAAACTTCCAGCACAGTCCCGAACTGGCGCTGCGTGGTTCAGACATTTTGACTTCGGTGCCGGAACACTCGTGTTTGGCCGACAACGCGTTAAACTGCCGTGTTCTCCACTACCCTGGCTACGGCTAATTCATGCGATTTTGGCCTGTTTTTTGTCTGTTAATCTTCATTGCCGTCGGCTTCTCCAGCGGTAACCAGGCGATAGCTGCGCCCGCCGGGCCAGCCGCAACGCTGAGCCCGGTTCAGGACGCTGAGCATGATCACGATCATGGCGAGACTGACAGTTCGTCAGCCGCGATGTGGGTGTTGGCCGGCTATTCGTTGCTGATCATTTTTGCCTCCATGCTCGGCGGCTGGTTGCCCACGCTCATCCGCCTCACGCACACGCGCATGCAAATGCTGATGAGCGTCGTTGGCGGCCTGATGTTGGGAATCGGATTGTTCCATTTACTGCCGCACGGTCTGATGGAACTGCAGGAAGCCGAACGAGCCGGAGCCGTCAAAGGCGCGATCGATTACGGAATCTGGTGGATGGTCGTCGGTGTAGTGACCATGTTCTTGCTAATCCGCATGTTCCATTTCCATTCGCACGACGTTCCTGATCCCGAACATGACCACGACTGCGACAAGGTTCATGGCCACGATCACGACAGCGGGCACAGCCACGGACACCATCATCACGGCAGCGGTTCTCACGAACTCAGTTGGATGGGAGTCTTTCTTGGCCTGTCGCTGCACACAATGATTGACGGTCTCGCACTGGGTGCCAGCATTCAGGCAGACTCAGCACACGCCGGCGGATGGGGACTGTTCGGACTGGGAACCTTTGTCGCGATCGCTTTACATAAACCGTTAGATGCCGTGTCCATCACAACGCTCATGAAATCCGGCGGTTGGTCGGCAGCCGCGATGAACCTGGTGAACGCCGCGTTCGCAATGATGTGCCCGCTGGGAGCACTACTGTTTGTGTTCGGGCTCTCGCGAATTTCGGGGAACCAGGCAATGCTAATTGGCTGCGCCTTAACATTCTCAGCAGGCGTTTTCCTTTGCATTTCGCTGGGCGATTTGCTGCCGGAGATGGAGTTCCATTCGCACAATCGATTGAAGCTTACGGGACTCCTGCTTGGCGGATTGGCGCTGGCATACGGAATCCGATACCTCGAACCATCGCACCAACACGGTGGAGCCAGCGTTGAACAATCGGAGCCCCACAATCATGATCATGACCACGGTCACGAACACTGAACGCATCCGCGTTTCCATCAGCCGGGTAGCAACAAAGCACCTGGGGTTCGACAGGACGTCATCACATGTCTGAGTTCCGCGAGAAATGGTGTTTGGTCACCGGCGCGTCGTCAGGCATCGGCGCTGAATTTGCTCGCCAACTGGCAGCGTCGGGAGCACGTCTGGTTCTTGTCGCTCGACGCGAAGAACGTTTGAACGCGCTTGCCGACGAATTGCGAACAGCACACAACACCGAATCGCGCGTGATCGCTATGGACCTGCTGAAACCCGGTGCCACGGGGAATTTGCGATCGCAAACCAAGGATCTGGAGATCGGCGTCCTGGTCAACAATGCCGGGTTTGGTCACTACGGTCAGTTCACCGACATGGACATCGATCGCGCGACTAACATGGTGCAGCTTAATATCCAACGCGTTGTTGAACTCACGCATGCGTACCTGCCGGACATGCTACAGCGGAAGCGGGGCGGCATCATTAACGTTGCATCAACGTCCGCGTTTCAGGCAGTTCCGTTCATGTCTTTGTACTCGTCAACAAAAGCGTTCGTGTTGCACTTCTCTGAAGGCCTGTGGGCAGAGACGCGCAAGAAAGGCGTCACCGTGTACGCGTTGTGTCCGGGCTTCACAAAGACAGAGTTCTTCGACGAAGCCCACTTGCCAAGTTCGGTGGCGTTCGGAACCAAAAGCCTGCAGTATGTTGTTGCCAATGCCCTGAAGTCGCTGACAAAACGCCGACTGTATTCGATTCCCGGTTGGGTGAATTACTTCGTCGCGATGAGCAACCGACTTGTCAGCCGCCGACACAGCGCGGTGCTGGGCAGCAAGCTGTTTCATCCAAAACGACACGGTCAGTAATCATGCCGTCCGGATTGACTCGCCGCGAACTCCTAACCGCAATGCTCGGCGCGCCGATCGTTGCCGCTCTGGGATGCCAAACGCAGTCGATCCCATCAAAGGGTGAATTACTCTCGCCGGACTACAGTCTTGGTCACCGGCTACGGGATGGGATCGATCTTTCAAACGTTGCAGCAACGCACAAGCACAAAGCCGTCATTGTTGGCGGTGGCATGGCCGGACTGGCCGCGGCCTGGCGACTGCAGCGCGAGGGCATTACTGACTTTGTCGTGCTGGAACTGGAACAGCATCCGGGCGGAACCGCACACAGTGGAGCCTCCGACCTGATTGCCTATCCGTGGGGCGCGCACTACGTGCCGGTTCCGACGAAAGAAAACCCGGGGCTCATCACATTGTTTGACGAGATGGGACTGGTGGAAGGAACCGACGAGTTCGGCAACCCGACCATCGCCGAACAGTTTTTGTGTCGAGACCCCCAGGAACGCGTGTTCCAAAATGGCCAGTGGTTCGAAGGCTTATACCCACACGATGGAGCCACAGAGGCCGACCTGAAACAACTGGCCGAGTTCCGTGCGGAGATGAACCGGCTTGCGGGCGAACGCGACGACAAGGGGCAGCGATACTTCACAATCCCATCTGCCAACTGTGCTGACACTCCCGAACTGCGAAAACTGGACTCCACGTCGTTCGCCGATTGGGTGCGCCGAAAAGGCTGGGACTCCGAACGGCTGAAGTGGTACATCGACTACGCCTGTCGAGACGACTATGGCATGACGGCCGATCAGACCAGTGCGTGGGCCGGTTTGTTTTATTTCGTCTCCCGCATCCCCGCACCAAACCAGCGAGCTCAACCGTTTATCACATGGCCCGAAGGCAACGGAGCCATCGTGAAACATCTGACCGACCAGATGCAGCAGCGCATGCAGCTGGGACGCATGGTCTGTCGCATAGAAGACCCAACCACCGGAAAAGTTCGCGTCACCGCCCTGAACTCAGCAAACGACGCGATTGAATTGTACGAGGCCGATCGTGTCATCTTCGCCGCGCCGCAGTTTGTGGCTCCATATCTCATCGACGGGCTTCGCGAACAGCAACCATGGCGAGGCAAAGGGTTTCAATATGGATCATGGATGGTCGCCAATATTCACCTCTCCGGGCGACCTGAAAAGAACGGGTTCCCACTGGCCTGGGACAACGTGGCCTACGGCAGCCGTTCATTGGGCTACGTCGTCGCAACCCACCAACGCGGCCTCGACTACGGACCAACAGTGCTCACGTACTACTACCCCTTCTGCGACGAGAACGTTTCAGAACGCCGTGAACTGCTGCTAAACATGGACTGGGCCGAATGGGCCGATGTCATCCTCACCGATCTGCATCAGCAACACACCGACATCCGGCCGTTGGTCGAACGCATCGACATCATGCGCTGGGGACACGCCATGGTCCGCCCACGCCCCGGGTTTGTATTCAACCCATCACGCGTGAATGCGTCCTTGCCCGCCGGACGAATCCACTTCGCCAACACCGACCTCAGTGCAGTCGCGTTGATGGAAGAAGCCTGGTTCCACGGCCTCCGCGCGGGTGAAGAAGTACTTACCGGTCTGGGAACCGAGTTCGACTCGCTACTGAGCTACTGAGTTAGCGTCGCGAGGTTTCCTGCCCCGTGTCTTGCCGGGTAAATGCTTACTTCGCCAGCGAATAGACTCGCAGTTCTTTGTCGTTCCGCAGGTACACGCTGCGGTTCGCAAACGCCGGGTGCGACCACACCAATTTTCGCGAACCAACCTGGTGAGTCGGTTCGATTAGCTTTGCCTTGCTGACTTCCTGGTAACCATCGGGACTCATCTGCGCGATGATGAGTTCGCCTTTGTCGTTTGCGAGGAAGTAGCGGTCTTTGTGACGAATGGTGAAGACGTTGCCCCATGAGATCGGCCGCTTCGCAGACGCCGGTTCGAACGACGCCCAAACGCGTTCACCGTTTTCAATTTTCGCGCACACGTAGCGGCCGCCGTTGGCGCATCCGTAAATGTGACCGTCCACCAGTTGTGCAGTGTTGTGAACGCCGTCTATTCCGGTTCGCCGCGAACCGTTCCAGGCCAGCTTCGCGCTGAGTCCATCTTCAGCAACCTTCACCAGGCCACACTTGCCATTGAAGCACATGACGAACAGCGAATCACCAGACACCTGTGGCGTGGCGACAGACATGGCGTAGGTCGATGCAAACGGGACGGACCACAGTTGCTTCCCGTCTTCCGGATTCAGACCGTGAACCGCGTCGCTATCCCACACGATCAGTTGTCGGTGTCCCGCAACGTCACGAATCACCGGCGCACTGTAGCCGGGTTCTTTTGATGAGAGCGAACGCCACAGTTCTTTGCCGGTCCGTTTATCGAACGTAACGCAGGTGGTGTCCTGCCCTCCAACAATGCAAATCAGCTTGTCGCCATCCACCAAAGGTGGTGATGCGAAGCCCCACGTTGGCACCGGTACTTCGTAGTCCTTTTTGTAATCTTTTGACCAAACCACCTCGCCGGTCGAGATACTCAGACAGAACAGGTTCCCCTCCGAACCGACGGTGTAGACGTAATCGCCATCGACCGTTGGAGTGGCTCGCGGACCGATCGCGTACGTGGATGCGGACGAGTACGGGCAGTTGTACTCGTGCGTCCAAAGCACATCACCGGTTTCTGCACTGAGACAATGAACCCGTTCGGTGCCCGGCAGCAGCTTGCGAACAAAGTTCGTGTTCCTGGGCACTTCTCCCTCGTGCAGGTACTTCGCGTCACCATCAGTTTTCGTTGGAACCCAGTCGGCAACGAACACGCGACCGTTGGCGACTGCGGGGCCCGAGTAGCCACCGCCGATGGGCGTCTTCCAGCGCAGCTTCGGCCCATCCGATGGAAACGAATCAACAATGCCATCTTCGCGCCAAACACCGTCGCGCGTGGGGCCCAGCCACTGTGGCCAGTCGTCAGCCGTGGCGGGCAATTGCAGGCAAACAAGAAGCAGCAAGAGTCTGTGTGTCATCTTTGCAGTTTAACACTGCCGTTGCCGGGCCACCATGCGGCTCGGTCAGAGCGAAAAGAACGGTGGCCCTGGACGTTTATGGTTGAGAAACCCGCCAACTAAATGCGATCAAGTCTCTCGTCGTCCTCACGATCGGTTGTGTCGTTGTCCAGGTCGGAATAGAAGAAGTCCAGACCCGTACCGCCAATGACTTCATCCGGAGCGTCGTCAGCGAATACGTTTTGGCCGTCCCGGTTCAGGCCGACAAGATAGTCGTCGTTCAAACGATTGCTGGAACGCCCGGCTCCATTGCGAATATTCACAACCCGCTGATCGTAGCTATTGTCAGAACGCCACTCGCGCCGCACATCTCTGCCAAGCGTAAGAACGTCGGAAACCGAAACTGCAATCGGACCGGTCACCAGCAAGTCATCGCCTCCTCCAGCGAATATCTGGTCTCGGCCTGCGCCGGCAAAGATCACATCGCGACCAAGCCCGCCTCTGATCGTGTCAGCCCCTCGATCGCCCAGAAGAAGGTCGTCACCGTTCCCGCCGACGACTGAATCACCGCCAACGGCACCCAGCAATGTGTCGTTATCTGCCCCGCCGAAAATCGTGTCGTTTCCCAGTCCGCCGTCAACGAAGTCGTTTCCAGCTTCACCGCGAAGCTCATCGCTGCCAGTTGACCCGATGATCGTGTCGTTGCCGCCACCACCAAAAGCTGTGTCTGAACCAACGACCGATCCTCGTACCGGCCCTGTGGCGATGGAATCGTTTCCGGATCCGCCAATCAGCAAGTCACTTCCCCCAACTCCCGTCAGCGAATCGCGACCGGCTCCACCATCGATCGAATCATTACCACTGCCGCCCACCAGGATGTCTCCGCCAGCCTCGCCCAGCAGAGTGTCGTTCCCGCCATCGCCCGTGACAAAGTCATCGCCGTCCTGCCCAAGCAGCAGGTCGTCTCCGTTTCCGCCACTGATGATATCGTTGCCCATCGTACCGCGCACGACATCGTTGCCATTACCGGCCGTGATCAGATCGTCGCCAAGCCCGCCGACGATTGTGTCGTTGCCTGATCCTGCGAAGACCTCCACAACCTGCGAAACGCCGATGCTTCTAATTCGATCGTCTCCGGCGAAAGCCTGTACGACGATCCTGGACACGTCACTTGATTCGAATCGCTCGACATCGCCATTCAAATTGACCCGAACCTCCGAATCCACGGTGTCGATGTCGATGTCGTCGGCAGCTGACGAACCCCTGACGATCAGTTCATTGTTCGAGTTCAGACTAATGCTGCTTAGAAGAACGCGTTGTTCCAGAGCTTCCATTCCTGCCGGAACCAAACCAGATTTTCGTCTCGAATTGCGCATCGGAATTACCTCGGAATCGGTTAGCCACACTTAACTAATCAGCGAGCCATGCGTTCACTCGACACCAAAAGACCCGATCGGATCGCCAAACATGGAACCAGACGCAGCCGGACGTTGCAGACCGGTTGAATCTGCCAAAAGGGACGCAGAGCCCGTCCAGTAGGCTTTCGCGAAGCGACCGTGGTGGACACATTCGACAGCCAATGTCGCCAGAGGGCCTTCCTGGTTCCGGTTTTTTTAGGCCGATGGCTGTGCGTTGATTGCGAAACCCGTCGGCTAAATGCGATCAAGTCTCTCGTCGTCCTCACGATCGGTTATGTCGTTGTCCAAGTCGGAATAGAAGAAGTCCAGACCTGTCCCGCCAGTGACTTCATTGGTATCGCCGTCGGTAAATACGTTTCGGCCATTGCGGTTCAGACCGACAAGATGGTCGTCGTTCAAACGGTTGCTGGAACGCCCTGCTCCATTGCGAATATTCACAACCCGCTGATCGTAGCTGTTGTCAGAAAGCCACTCACGCTGGACATCTATGCCAAGTGCGAGGGTGACTGGAACCGTAATCGTGCCAGTCACCAGCAAGTCGTCGCCCCCTCCGGCCAGCAACTGGTCTCGGCCGGCTCCAGCAAAGATCACATCACGACCGAGCCCACCTCTGATCACGTCACCGCCTTGATCGCCCAGAAGAAGGTCGTCACCGTTGCCGCCAACGATTGAATCACCACCAACGTCACCCAGTAACGTATCGCTACCTGCTCCGCCGAAGATCGTGTCGTTTCCCTGAGCGCCGTCAATGAAATCGTTTCCGGATTCGCCACGAAGTTCATCGTTTCCATTAGAACCAAGAATCGTGTCGGTGCCGTTACCACCGAAGGCTGTGTCTGATATCTCTGTACCAACTATGGATCTTCCTCTCGGTCCCGTGTCGATGAGATCGTTTCCGGATCCACCATTCAACACATCACTCCCGCCACTTCCATTCAGCGAGTCCCGGCCACCTCCACCGCCGATCGAATCCTCACCACCTCCGCCTTCCAGGATGTCCAGGCCAGCCCCGCCCAGCAGAGTGTCGTCCCCTTCAGAGCCCCTGACAAAGTCATCGCCGGCCTGACCAAGCAGCAGATCGTTTCCGTTTCCGCCACTGATAGTATCGTTGCCCATCGTACCGCGCACGACGTCGTCGCCATTACCGGCCGTGATCAGATCGTCGCCAAGCCCGCCGACGATTGTGTCGTTGCCTGATCCTGCGAAGACCTCCACAACCTGCGAAACGCCGATGCTTCTAATTCGATCGTCTCCGGCGAAAGCCTGTACGACGATCCTGGACACGTCACTTGATTCGAATCGCTCGACATCGCCATTCAAATTGACCCGAACCTCCGAATCCACAGTGTCGATGTCGACCTGGTCCGCACCAGAAGAACCCATAACAACCAGTTCGCCGTTCGAGTTCAGACTAATACCGCTTAGAAGAACGCGTTGTTCCAGAGCTTCCATACCTGCCGGAACCAAACCAGATTTTCGTCGTGAATTGCGCATCGGAATTACCTCGGAATTGGTTGGCCACTATTACCTGATCAGTGAAACATGTGTTCCCCCATCACCGAAAGGCCCGACCAGGGTGCCGAAGAAGGAGCCAGACGTATCTGGACGTTGCAGACCGGTTGAATCTGCCAAAAGACGCAGCATCAGGCGGTAAGACAATTAGAGGCCCCAGAGTCAATCCCCTGCTGACTCGGGCAGGCTATGATGTGCGTTCCTCACAGGCTCTGGCTTCCGGAGCAATGAAGCTTCTTAGGGCACCAGACGATCGCAACAACTACGGGCAAAACCAGCAGCGGACTGCCGTGGTTATTCAGCGCGCCGGTGGATCTGTTGACGTTTACCGGCAGCGCTGTCGTCTCGCTGGTTCTGGTTGCGATTGGCTTTCAGTTCGGTTGGATTAACGGTGACACGCCTGAGTGGACCTGGATCACGGCCATCCTGCTGGTCGATGTGGCGCATGTGTATTCGACCGGGTTCCGCGTCTATTTCGATAACGTCGAACTCAGGCGACGCCCGTGGCTGTACGTGCTGGCGCCGCTGCTGAGCTTCCTGATTGGTGCCGCGATTTACTCAGAAAGTCGGCTCGTCTTCTGGCGATTGCTGGCCTATCTGGCTGTGTTCCACTTCGTGCGGCAGCAGTACGGTTGGGTGGCACTTTATCGAGCCAGAGGGAAGGAACACGATCGGTTTGGGAAGTGGGTGGATACGGCCGCCATCTACCTGGCCACGGTCTATCCGCTCATTCACTGGCACGCGCATCTGCCGCGTCGGTTCTATTGGTTCATCGGGACCGACTTTGTTGCGCTACCGATTTGGTTGGAACGCGTTTGCCGGCCGCTGTATTGGATTGCGATGGCAGCGTACATCGTGCGGGCGCTTTATCGTGGAGTTCGGCTTGGGCAGTGGAACCCGGGCAAGGATCTGGTTGTTTTCACGACTGCCGCGTGTTGGTACGTCGGCATCGTGACTTTGAACTCGGACTACGCGTTCACGGTGACCAACGTGATCATCCACGGTGTTCCTTACATGGTGCTGGTCTACTGGACGCAGCGCAAAGAACAATGGGTGGGACGAGCGCCATCGGTGGGCGGACGCGTGCTGCGGTTCCTCGCTTTGCTGTGGTTGCTGGCGTACGCGGAAGAACTGGTTTGGGATCGAGCGATCTGGCAGGAACGATCGTGGCTGTTCGGCAGCGCGTGGCACAACGAATCGTGGCATGTATGGCTGGTTCCGCTACTTGCGGTTCCTCAGGCGACGCATTACATCCTGGATGGGTTCATTTGGCGTCGACGCAGTAACAAAGACGTTGCTGAGATGATGACTTCGGCGAAGACCGCCGATCCTTGAACCCTCTGCGCTACTGTTAGTTTGATCGGTGAAATCCGTGTTCGCGGTTTTTCCGTTATGACCGCACTCCTGAGTGCCGATATCCAGCCATAGGCAGACCGCAATTGCGCTCTGGCGGCGAATACTTGTGGTTTGTCCAGGCCGAACCACACCGTCTGATTTTGACGGAACCGGGCCTGAGGGGCCTGTGACATGGACGTCACAGCAGGGGGACAGGGATGCGAAGCCTTCTTACATTGCGTGGTATCTGTATTGCCGCGACGTGCGCAACAATATTTTCCGGCTGCGTTGGTAGTCCGGTTTTCCGAGACAAGACCAGCAGGTACGAACGGGGCAGCGACGCCTGGTGGGCTGAGAAAGCTCAACTGCCTGTTGGTGAGCGTCGCCGCGTGAAAAAGGGCAAGGTCTGGCCAATACAGCCACGACCAAATGCTCCCAAGCAACCACTCACCCACATCTACCATGCGGCTACATCGTGGCCATATCCGTATGTCTGCCAGGACCGCCAGTACGTCGAAGCCTTGTTCGACCAGCAAGCTGTGAATGGCTGGGCGGAGCAGTCAACTTTGCATGAGTACCACTTCGATCCTGACACGAACCAGATCAATGGACCAGGTAGAAGCCATCTCAGTTGGATTCTCAACGCGGCTCCGCCTGAGTATCGCGGCGTTTATCTGTACCAGTCCTCTGACATGCATCTGAACCAGGTCCGAATGGCCAGCGTTCAGCAGGCTGTTGATGAACTCTCGTTCGGCGAAGGTGCTCCATCTGTTGAATGGCGTCGAGCCCTGCCAGCAAGTCGACCGGCATCTCAAATCAAAGCCATGCAGGATCTGGAAGCTCAGGCCCTGCCTGCACCGGTCGTTGGTGGAGCCGGAGGCGGTGGCGGTGGTGCTGCTGGTGGCGGCGGAGGCGGCGGTGCTGCTGCCTCACCAGGCGGACCGTAAGGAATCGGGTTTTACCACGGAGCCCAACCGGGCTCCGTGTGCATCTTGTTAGGGCGTGGAAGACGATGGACGAGGGCACTTCCGAACCAAGAAAACCCGGCGATCAATCGGCAGCGGGATCGCAGACGGAAGCCGAACGTCGGGAGCTCTTCCTGGACTTGTTCGACCAGCAGGCGGATGAGGGCAAGGAACAGGAAGATACACCTGAACCCAACGAGTCTGCGTCAGAAGCCCGCGTGGTAACAGCGGAGGAGAGTTCAGCACAGAACGGTTCGGACGGCGTTCCGGACATTGCGGCCCCGCGGAGTCCGCAGACACTTGGTCAGTGCGGCCTGACCCTGATGCAGGTCAGTGAACTTGCTTTGAAAGAGATCTACCTGCACGGAAGCCTGCTGGGTGTGGATATCGCTCGACATATCAGGCTTCCGTTCCCGATCGTCGACGAAGCGCTGCGGATCCTCAAAAGTCAGAAGGCGATTGAGGTTTCGTCCGGCGATGTCATTGGCTCGGCATCTTACTGCTTCAATCTGACAGACTTGGGGACGCGACGATCGCGCGAAGCGTTCGAAAAATGCCGGTACGTCGGACCCGCTCCGGTAAGCTTGGAACAGTACAGTAAACAGTGCCTTCTCCAGACCGTCTCCACGATCGATTGTTCGCCATCCGCACTTCGACAGGCGATGGAAAACATGATTGTCCGCGACGGAATGCTGGCAGAACTCGGGCCAGCCGTGTGCAGCGGAAAGTCCATCTTTATCTACGGCCCGCCAGGTAACGGCAAGACCATCGTCGCGAAGGCACTGGGACGGTTTCTGAACGAATTCGGCGGCGACATTTATGTGCCGTACGCCATTCAAACGGAAAACGCTGTGGTCACCCTGCTGGACCCAACCATCCATCAGACAACGGACGACACTGAAGTGTTCTCTACTGACGGCCACAGCGAGGACATCATCAACGAGACGATTGATCGGCGCTGGCGCCGCGTTCGACGCCCCGTTGTTACGACCGGGGGTGAGCTTACTCTTGAAATGCTGGATTTGAAGTACAGCAAAACCAGCAACTTCTACACGGCTCCACTGCACATCAAAGCCAACGGCGGTGTGTTCCTTATCGATGACTTCGGGCGACAGCTAGTCAGTCCTCGCGACTTGCTAAACCGGTGGATTCTACCGCTTGAAGAACGCGCTGACTTTCTGACACTCGCGACCGGCAAGAAGATCGAAGTGCCGTTCGAACAGCTGACAATCTTCTCCACAAACATCGATCCGCTGGAATTGGTCGACGAAGCGTTCCTGCGACGCATCCGTCACAAGATCCGTATCGATTCTCCATCACGGGGCGTTTACACCGAAATCTTCCGGATGACGTGTGAATCGATGGGTTTCGAGTACGACGAACCGACCGTGGATTATCTCTTCGATAACTTCTACAACCGGGGTAAACCTCCCAGGTCGAGCGACCCGCGAGATTTACTGGAGATTCTGGAATCCATTTGTCGATTTAAGGGACAGCCGGTCACCGTATGTCCTGAACTCATCGCCGAAGCAACCGAACGGTTCTTCTGCGACATGGAATAAGACAGACGGGGACCTCCCGAGTCTTGAGTTCAACGCACATGGAGGTGCGCCCGATGATCCGATTCAGTAGCGTAATGGTTCTGGCGTGTGGAGTTGGAGTTCTCACAGGGTGCCAATCCGAACGGTTCGCCCGAAACGATGCTGCTGCGGGCAGCAGCGCGTCCGGAATCGTGCAAGCTGCCGCTCAGCAGCTGGATCCTCGGGTTACCAGCCGCGAAGGTGGTAGCTGGTTCAAAAAGCCCAGCGCTCAACCGATCTCTAAAGAGTACGTAGACGCGAAGGCTAATTTGAAGAACCCGGAAAAACTGATGACTGCCATGGCGCAGTATCAGGAAGCGGTCTCCGAGGTACAGAAGAATCCGCAGGCAATGGAAATTGCTCGGCAGACTTACACAACACTTCTGACCGATAACCCCAACAGCCTGGACGCCATGCTGGGTCTGGCCCGCGTTGACTACAAAGCCGACCGCATTCAAGACGCCGAACGAATGTATCAGACAGTCGCGGCAAAGTTCCCGGCAGACGGGAAAGCGTTGGCTGCTGTTGCTGAGTTCTACAACGAAACAGATCGGCCGAAGCAGGCGTTCGAACTGCTTCCCGCAGCGATACAGCGAGATCCTGAGAACCGAGATCTGCGACATCAAATGGGAGTCGCATTGGTCAAGAGTGGTCGCGCAGCCGAAGCGGTTGAACACTTCACCAAGGTCGAGGGTCAGGCATCAGCGTACGCCACGATCGGTCAGCTGCTAGCCGAGAAAAAAGACTTCGCCGGTGCCCAGGACTATCTAAGCCGCGCGATGAAACGGAACCCGGACCTGCCGGGTGTGAAAACCGCACTGGCCCAACTGGGTTCAATGGGCAACATCCGACAGGCTGGTGCAAACGCACTTCAGAACGCACAAAGCCAGGTTCGTCGCGTCGCGGGTACCTCACTGGCTGGCAGCATCGAATAGGCCAGTTGAGTCCATCGGCGGGTTTCGGAAACTATCTTCTGAAACCCGGTTCACACTTCCGGCCACACGCCCGATTAGATCACAATCGGGTTCGCACTCTGTGGACGAAGTGATGTCACGCTTTCTGTGTATAACCTGTCTCCTCCTCAACGCCACTGCGGTCGCGTTCGGAATCAACGTCCAGCAGGCAGGTGACGCCCGCATTGTCGAGGCAAAACAACCCCGGCAGACACCGGGGCTGGCGGAACGCGCGGATCGGCTGAGAGCGGAAAACTTACGGCTCACAGAACAACACGATCTCGAACTGGCCCGGAAGCAACGGTACCAGGGACTGACACTGGCGGGCCTGTTATTAGTCAGCGTTCTTTCCGTTGGACTGTACCTCAGCCACCGCCGACTGCGCCGCGCCAATCTGCAACTTGAGGAACAGGTCGAATCGAACGATCGCAGCCAGCAGCATCAGGACGAACTCACCGCCCGGTTGGCTCAAGCCGACCGCATGGAAAGCCTCGGCTCACTGGCCGGCGGCATCGCGCACGACTTCAACAATCTGCTGGTCGGTGTTGTCTGCAACGCTGAAGTCCTGCAGATGTTTCACGAACAAACGCCGGAGAGTCAGAAGTGCCTGGACGGAATTCTTAAGGCAGCCGAAACGGCATCCGGTCTAAGCCGGAAAATGCTGGCCTATGCGGGACGTCAACTGTCTGAGAAACGGCCTCTCGATCTCAATCAGATTGTGGAACCAATCGTCTCCCTGGTCCAGTCGGGACTCATGCACGCAGACATCAGGTTCACTCCTTCCAGTGAACCGGCCATCGCCAACGTCGATAGTACTCAGGTTGAACAGATCGTGCTGAACCTGGTTCACAACGCCAACGAAGCGATGGGCGACACAGAAGGCGTGGTCCAGGTTTCGATTACGGAAGAACACATCCAGGACTCCACCAGCGACCCGTACCTCTTGGGCAAGGCTGTCCCCAGCGGTAACTACGTCGCCATTGAAGTTCGCGACAACGGGCCCGGAATCGAAGCAGCAGACATCCCCCGTATGTTCGAACCGCTCCAGTCTTCACACCCCGAACGCGGCCGCGGGCTGGGACTGGCTGTCGTCTATGGACACGTCAATCGGCATGACGGCCTGATTCGAGTTCGAAGTCAGGTCGGTAACGGCACAACCATTCGTATCCTCCTGCCGCGGTCAGAACACACCGCCACGGCGGACGAGCCTACTTCGACGGCAACGTCGTTACCGAAATCACCTTCGGGTCCTTAGTCTTCGCGTCACTGACTCGGCGTTCGAACACAACCGAAACCCGACTTGATGATGCATCAATAAACGACCACACAATTTGCACGCGCCGCTGGCTTGCGAACCGGCTCACTCTGTCAGGTTCACCCAACGTCTTGCGAACCTGATCGACCGTCATACCTTTGATGACTCGACCTTCCCGCAGTGCCTGATCCATTTGGTTTTCCGGCAGTGCATCAACTTGTTCTTTTGAGAGCCACGCGTCCTTGCCACGATAGAGATCGTACCGCTTCAGACGTTCTTCAATCTCGGCCTTCTCTGAACTCTCCTGCCACGCCTGCTTCAGCAATCGGATGGCTTTGTTCTTATCACCAAGCAGCGCGTCGTATTCGTTGGCAGCCTGAACCAGACCGGCCGGACCACGCGTGACCAGTCGCTTTTCTGATGAAATGACCCAGCGTCGTTTCGTGTCGTCAGCGAGCTTCCGCTGATTGGTGCGTTCCAACTGATCCACCAAATCAAGCATCTCTGACCGCGTCATCGACTCCACACTACGAATCCGAAACTGAAGTTCAGCCGCGTCGTACTCAGCCGCCAGTTCGGCTTCTTCCGGAATTCGACTGCGGAGTTCTTTGGCGATCAGACGGCCATTGCTGCCATCCGCTTTTGCATTCGCAAGCAGCAGCGGCTTCAGAACTTCGCGGTAGAAGTAGCGGTGCAGCAGTAGTTGGTTAGACAGCGTTGCGGAATCGTAGGTCTTCTTGGCATTCTTTTTGTACTCGCGGACAAGGTTTGGATTGGCGAGTCGAATTGGCTGTTTGCAACGTGGGAGTTCCTTCTCCAGAACCTTGAGAAACTCCTGCCGTTCTTTCGTTGAGATTTTTCGATCCAACGTCAGCGCTTGCCACTGCCATAACAACGACTCGTGAACCATCTGAGCCCGCAGCGACGTTTCCAGACCGAGTTTTTCGACGCGATCTGCCAGGGCTCGCAACGACTTTCCGTCACCCTTCTTTATCGCTCTGCGTTCGATCTGAAACGCCGCAACCACCATCGATTGGCTTTCATTAAGCAGTTCGACGTCGTCGTAGAACGCCGCTCGCTTCTCCGCCCAGGCAGCCAGGCCGTACCACGCCTTCGCGTCGTTCAACGGCAACGCCTTGCGATCTCTGGTCAGCCGATCCAAATCGGTCCCAGCATCAGCAATCCGCTGAACCACAAAGTCGATCTTGTTGTCGCGGTTCCGCAGGTAACCGATCACTTCGACATTGCGACCGCTCTTCAGCTTCGGCAGACGCACACCTTCTTCAACGCGGAACACCAGGTCGCTGTTAAGTAGCCGTAATAAACGCCCCGCGCGACCGGCGAACCGGCCTTCAAGGCTCACTCGCCTTTCATCGCCCGCCATGATCTTCCACTGATCTTTTATGGCGTTCAGCTGCTGGACGTGAATCACATCAGCCGCGTGAATGGACGCCGGCAAACCGTTGGACAGCATCGCGAGCAACAACAAGAGACCGGTTCTCATTTCGATACTCCCAACGATGATGCTTGTTCCGCCAAGTGTTCTGGCAACTCTGACTCAGAGAAGCCCAGTGCATCGTATGTCATCTGATTCGCCCACAGCCGAACAGAATCGCTCGCGAACTGAATAACCAGACGGTTCGGTTCTCCTTTTTTCTTCTTCAGCTCGCAGGATTCGATCCTCGCTGCGAACGCAATCGGCATGCCCGCTTTCTTCAAACCCAACCGGCTGAATTCTTCGGTGACAACGGTCGCTTCAACAAGCACGCCGTTGACCAACAACGGCATCTCAACCGCATACCGAATGCCGTCTTCCGTTGAACGCTTCGGGGTGACGTGCGTATCAAGAACAAGCCAGCGATCACCAAGCTGCGTTGTCAGCACGCTGGTCATGTTATCCTCCGACGCCACAGTGGCCGCATTCAAGGCTTCATAAACGGACGTCACCGCTAGGTTGTTCAAGACATTGGTTTCCAGCGCGAGGCGCCGGACTTTGTTGGCGGACGTATCCTGCCGGTCAATCAAATCGGCAGCCTGCGCGGCTTCAACAAGCAGCGGTTCTGCCGCGGCGAAGTCCTTTTCCTCCAGGAGCGTCATCGCTTTCTTTCGCGCGGTGTCGAACCGCAGGCGGCCGCTTTCGACATTGCGACTATGAATCTGCCATGCCGCGGTCGCGATAATGATTGCAATCACAGATGCCACAACCAGTCGGAACGGAGAGAACACCCGCCGCAGTCGCTGCCGAATCGGTTCGCGCGCGGTCAGTGGGTTCTCGTCGCGAGCCTTCCTGGCTTTCGCTTTCTCGTTGGCCTTCTTCTTTTTAAGTTGCGCCTTTCGCTTTTCGCGTTCTTCGGCAAGCTGCCGGCGTTCCAGTTCCTCTTGTTGTCCTTTGCGAGTGAGCGACTTCGATTCGTTGACCAGCCCACCCAGCAGATCTCCTTCAGCGACAGGTGGTTCAGGCGCGGGTTCGTTGGCCGATCGTGTTGGTTCGTCGGCAGCGGCTTCTGCCAATGCCAGCTCATCCGCTTCCGGCTCAGGTTCCGGTTCGGGAACCAACTTTGGCTCCGGGGGTGGCGGGCCCGGATAGACGTTTGCGGGAAGCACGAACAATGGTTCACCGCATTGTTTGCAAATGACCTGCTGATAACGCGATATCCGCAGCCCAATTGTGCGTTCACCACAACGACACAGTACTTCGTACTGCTGTGGCAGGGACGACCGCTTCTTCGACTTCTTGCGTCGGGGGTCAATTCGAGAGAGCCAACGGGCCATGCAAATCAGTCGCGATCAGGAAAGCTTCAGCGGAAGTACAATTCTATACGATGGAAGCCGCCGATTGGATCAGCTCATCACGAATTGAACCGGATACGGTCAAGCGCGTTGCGGACGGTAGGGGCAACAGATAATACTGAGGATGGGTGAAGTCGGCGCAAATGTCTAAAGGAGCAATGATTTCACCGAAACCCAGCCATCGCTGCATGGTTTGAAACAGATTCGGGCGAATCTTAGCCTGAATCTCGGCGAACGCTGGGGGAACAGTATTCATCAACGCTAACAGATGAATATGCGCCGGACTCTGAAAGGAACGGAATGGCCAAACGCAGCCACTGCTTACTCAAGGCTTGCGCTTCCGTTGTGCTGCTGTCCTGCTTCCTGGTCAGCCACCCGGTTCCCGCTTCCGCTCAGGATGACAAACCAGAAGCGCCGTCCATAGTTGACTCACCCAAACGGCTCGACCTCAAAGGTCTGCGTGAACTTCTTAACACAGGCAAGTACGACGAATGTATCACCGCCGCCGGCGCACAGGCTGGCAAGGTCTACGGTGAAGGTTACTACATCGTCAAAGCGCAAGCGGAATTCGCACGCGGCAAGTACACCGAAGCTACCGCAACTATCGACGCCGGTATTAAGAAGTACTCGTGGAGCATCGGTCTGCGATGGCTGGGCTACGACGCCTTCCTTCACGCAGGCAACAACGCTCGCGCAGCGGACATGATCAAAGAGATTGACCGTCTGTTCGAAACGCAGCAGTGGCGATACGCTGATGCCGAAGACCTGGTGACCCTGGGCAACGTGGCTCTTCTTGTTGGAGCCGACCCGCGCATCATCCTGGAGAACTTCTTTGATCGAGCCAAGAAGAACGCGCCGAACGAACCCGACGGCTACATCGCCGCCGGTGAGATGGCTCTCGACAAGAACGACAAACAACTGGCCGCCGAACTATTCACCGCCGCTGCCAAACGGTTCCCCGAGAACGTCGAAGTCCTGTTCGGACTCGCGCGATCGCTGACGGAATCGAACGCGACACGCAGTGGCGAGCTATTCAGTCAAATTCTGAAGCTTAACCCAAAGCATGTACCAACCATTCTGCTGCAAACGGATCGACTGATCAGTTCAGAACAATTCGAACCCGCCGAAAAGAACATCCAGATCGCACTGAAGGTTAATCCACAATCACCCAAAGCCTGGGCGCTTCGCGCGGTGATTGCCCACCTGAAAAGCGACTACAAACGTGAAAAGGAATGTCGCGAAAAGGGCCTGGGTGCGTGGAAAGACAATCCGTCCGTCGATCATTGGATCGGAGCCAAACTTTCGCGAGCGTACCGGTTCAAAGAAGGCGCGGCTTATCAGCGACAGGCGTTGAAGTTCGATTCCAATTTTCTTCCCGCACAAATTCAGCTTAGCCAGGATCTGCTGCGACTGGGGCAGGAAGAAGCTGGCTGGAAACTGGCCGAAGCGGCTCATGAAGCCGACGGCTACGACACAACAACATTCAACCTGTTGAACCTTCGCGACCACATGGCGAAGTTCCGCACCATCGAAAACGATCACTTCATCTTGCGCATGTCGGCTCGCGAAGCCGGCATTTATGGCGATCGAGTCATCCGACTTCTGGAACGCGCTCGCACGAAGCTGACCGAAAAATACGAAATCGATTTACGTGACAAGATCACCGTTGAGATCTTCCCGACTGAAAACGACTTTGCGGTTCGAACCTTTGGTGTTCCTGCCGTTTCAGGTTTCCTGGGCGTGTGCTTTGGCAAAGTGATTACCGCCAATAGCCCCGCATCACAGCTGGATAGCCCCAACAACTGGGAAGCTGTGTTGTGGCACGAGTTCTGTCACGTCGTCACCCTGTCGATGACCAAGAACAAGATGCCGCGATGGCTAAGCGAAGGCATCTCCGTCTTCGAAGAAACCAAAGAAAACCCCACGTGGGGCATGGCCATGCTGCCACAGTACCGCGAGTGGATACTTGATGGCCAAATGCAAAAGGTCGCCGAGCTTTCCAAAGCGTTCATTAATGCTCCATCGCCAATGCACGTGCAGTTCGCGTACTTCCAGTCGTCACTGGTTGTGGAATACATCGTTCAGGAACACGGCATCGAAGCGATCAAGGAAATCCTGGGCGACCTTGGCAACGGCGTCCTTATCAACGAAGCGCTGAACCGCCGCACCAGCGGAATAGACGACCTTGAAGAAGGCTTCGTCAAGTTCGCAACAAAACGCGCCAACGAATTGGCTCCGACTGTCGATTGGGACGCACCTGAGACCGAAGTTCTGCGGAACCCGGCTCAACTGGCAAGCTTCGTCAAAGAGAATCCAAACAACTACATCGGTCTCAGAGCCGGCGCGGCGATGCTGATTGAGGCGAAGCAGTGGAACGAAGCCGAAGAGGCACTAAAGCACCTGCTTGAGATTTATCCCAACGACGTCAGCGGTTCCAACGCACACGAGTTGCTGGCTTTCGTCTACCGCGAACAAGACAAGACGGAACTCGAACAACAAACGCTTGAAAACTACGTTGGCATCGCGGCCGACGCGGTCAGCAGCTACGAACGCCTTATCGAACTCTATTCCGAACAGAAGAATTTCGACGGCGTCATGGCGACCACCGAAAAACTGTTCGCAGTAAACCCACTGATGAAGGCTCCATGGAAACTAAGAGCCCAGGCGGCTGCGGTCGTGAAACAACCCGACAAAGCCATTGAAGCCTGGCGAGCATTAATCGTTCTGGGGCCCGAAGATCCGGCGCTCGCCCACTACAGCCTGGCCACACATTTGTTTGACAAACAAGACCCGGCTGCCAAACGCCATGTCCTACAAGCTCTGGAAGAAGCACCCCGTTATCGCGACGCACACAAGCTGCTGCTGAAAATCATTTCCGGCAAGCAAACTACTGAGCCCGCTGGTTTGCCGGCGAGGTCAGAAGAACCAAAACAGGGAGGGCAATGATGGTAGCCAAAAGCACTCTCGGACTCTCGCCGATTCGTATCGTTGTTCTTCTGCTGGTGGGGGCGACCATTACGCTCACGTTTGCGGGGCACTCGTCCGCTCAGCGCGGTTGGCAGCGTGGCTGGGGTCGCAGCAGGGATCCTCGCAACGGTGTGCCTACCTGGGAAAACGATCTCACGTACAAGCAGGACGTGTTTACGTTTTGCCGAGTCCGCTTTGATTCAACTTCTCGGTTCGGTTGGAGGACCGACTATCCGGACAGCGATTTGAATTTTTCGTTCCGGCTACAACAACTGACGTCTCTGAAGGTCGATCCGGATGGGGTCATTCACGATCTGACGGACCCCGAAATTTTCAACTATCCATTCATCTACATGTGCGAACCCGGCGGCCTGATTCTCTCAGGGCAGGAAGAGGTTTGCCTCCGCCAGTACTTGCTGAATGGTGGGTTCCTGATGGCCGACGACTTCTGGGGCAGTGATCAGTGGGATTCATTTGCGGAAGCGATCTACGGTGCGTTTCCTGATCGGAAAATTGTCGACCTTTCTATTGATCACCCGATTTTTCACACCGTCTACGACCTGCAAAAGAAACCGCAGGTTCCAAATGTTCAAACCGGAGAATACGGCCGTGGCATGGGGCCAGGCGGCACCAACGTGAGTTGGGAGAACCGCCACGCTGGTTCCCGCGAAGTGCACTACCGGGGATTGTTTGACGACAACAACCGACTCATGGCCATCTTCTGCCACAACACGGACCTTGGCGATGGATGGGAACGTGAAGGCATGTACGAGTGGTTCTTCCACGAATACTCAGAAAAACAAGCCTACCCAATGGGCATCAACATCATCGTGTACGCCATGACCCACTGACCTCAGCTGAAAGACGAAGAGCAAGTCACTCTTCAACCTCTTTCACCCTTCGACCTCTTCAACTCTACCTCTCTGAATCACCTCAATATGACAACCACGGATACAACACCCAACGCACTGGAAACCGAACGTCGCGCCGTTGAGATGCTGAAAGAAAGCCGCGCGAAGATTGATGCCGAACTCTCAAAGGTCATCATTGGCCAGAAGGATGTCATCGAGCAACTTCTGATTTCGCTGTTGGCCGGTAGCCACTGCCTCATCACCGGAGCGCCCGGGCTCGCGAAAACTCTGCTTGTAAATTCCATCGCAGAATTGTTCGACCTGAACTTCAATCGCATCCAGTTCACGCCTGACCTCATGCCGGCAGACATCACCGGTACGGAAATCCTTGAAGACGACGGCGACGGGCGTCGCAAGATGAGCTTCGTGCGTGGGCCGGTCTTTGCCAACGTGTTGCTGGCTGACGAAATCAACCGAACACCGCCCAAGACACAGGCCGCGTTGTTGGAAGCGATGCAGGAACACCAGGTGACTGCCGCCGGCCAACGCTACAAGCTGGACGAACCATTCTTCGTCCTCGCCACGCAAAACCCGATTGAGATGGAAGGAACCTACCCGCTGCCCGAAGCGCAGTTGGACCGGTTCATGTTTAACGTTCTGATTGATTACCTGCCCGAAGACGATGAAGTCGCCGTCGTGGCCAGCACAACCGCTCAGCGGCCAGAACCGATTAACGCCTTGTTTTCAGCCGAAGACGTACTGACCTTCCAGGCCGTCGTTCGCGGCGTCCCTGTCGCTGAAGACGTGGTTCGCTACGCCGTCCGCATTGCGACCGCATCACGACCGGGACAGGAAGGCACCGCCGCCTGGGTCAACGACTGGATTACATGGGGAGCTGGCTTGCGAGCCGCTCAGTTCATGGTTCTGGGAGCAAAAGCGCGAGTCCTGCTACATGGCCGAAGTCATGTCACTGCGGACGACATCAAGTCGCTAGCACATCCGGTTCTACGACACCGTGTTCTGGTCAACTACCGAGCCGAAGCGGATGGCGTTTCCATTGAAGACGTCATCACGCGACTGCTGGAAGACGTGAAGTATCCGATCAGCTAGTTCTGCAACCACGAGTGCACTACACCAAGTCCCGCCAACCTAAAGCCTACCTTTGAGCACCGACACTCCGACAACTCCATCAACCAAATCCGCCAAGCGCGAATTGATTGATCCCGAAACACTGATGCGGATCAAGTCGCTTGAACTCCGCGCGAAGATTGTTGTGGAGGGGTTTCAGAACGGTTTGAACCGCAGCCCAAAGCACGGGTTCTCTGTTGAGTTCACTGAGTACCGTCAGTATTCGCCCGGCGACGATCCGCGGTATCTCGATTGGAAGCTATTCGCGCGGTCTGACCGGCATTACATCAAGCTGTTTGAGGATGAAACGAATCTGCGTTGCCATTTGCTTGTCGATTTAAGCAAGTCGATGGACTTCGGATCCGGCACATATTCCAAAGCGGACTACGCTCGAACGCTGGCGGCGACGTTGTCGTTCTTCCTGTCGAACCAGCGCGACGCGACCGGCTTGTTGACGTTTGACGAATCGGTTCGCGAATACATTCCGGCTCGATTCCGCCCCGGTCATCTAAGACGAATCATGGTCGCACTGGAACGCAAACCGGACGGTCGTTCCACCAACCTGCAGCATCCGTTGGGTCAGGCTGCTGAACGATTAAACAAACGCGGCATGGTGGTTTTGATTTCCGACCTCCTCGCGCCGCTGGATCAGTTCGCTGATCACCTGACGTTTCTCAGAACGCGCGGACATGAAGTGGTTGTCTTTCAGGTGCTGGATCTGGAAGAACTGGACTTCCCGTTTGACAAACCGGCGTTGTTTGAGGATGTCGAATCCGGCCAGGAAATCTACGTCGATCCTGAATCGGTTCGCGAAAGCTACATGGAAAAACTCCAGGCTCACCTGGACCAGATTGACACGACATGCAGTCGGCTGGGCATTCCGTTTCGGCGTATCTCCACAGCTGATCCGCTGGAACACGTGCTGGGCGAATTCTTACGTCAGCGCATGTCGAACAAAGCCAGAGGAGGGTCCAGATAATGGGGTTCCTCTCAGGCTGGTTCATCGCTGGCATCGCCGCGGTTGCCGCACCGATTTTGTTCCACATGATTCGGCGGACACCAAGCGGCAAAGTGCCGTTTAGCACGCTCATGTTCCTGCAGCCATCGCCGCCTCGCATCACCAAGCGCAGCCGCATTGATCAGTGGCCGTTACTGCTGCTTCGAGCCCTCGCGCTGACGCTGCTGGCGCTGGCATTCGCCAGACCGTTCCTGCGTTCCGTCGAAACCAACGTCACTGAAGCTGCACAGGAAAGGCAAATTGCCGTGCTACTGGACCGCAGCGCCAGCATGCAACGGGCCGGGTTGTGGGAAGACGCTCAGGTCCGTGTGGTCGATGCGTTCGCGGCAGCGACCGACGCCGATCAAATGGCGCTTTACGCGTTCGACAATCGCACAGAAGCCATCATGACTTTCCAGGAATGGAAAGAACTGGAACCATCGGCTCGTCGCGATGTTCTGGTCCAACGACTTGAGAAGATCACACCAGGCTGGGGTTCAACCAACCTGGGAGCAGCCCTGGTTCTTGCGGCGGACGATATTGAATCGCTGGAAATGGAAGGCGACGACAAGTCAGAAACCAAAGCAACCAGCACGGTTCTGTTGATCTCTGACATCCAGCAGGGCAGCGCGATTGAGTCGTTGCAAAATTACGAATGGCCGGACACGATTGAACTCGCCGTCCAACAGGTTGCCACAGCAGGAACCACAAACGCCGGCCTGGAACTCATGGCTCAGTCGGACGTCGATGTCGATCTGGTTCGAGTCCGCGTCAGCAACGCTCCGGATTCAGATTCGGAGGAGTTCACAATCAAGTGGACGGACAACGACGGCAAGTCACTGAAGGAACCCCGACCAGTTTACGTCGCGCCAGGGCGCAGCCGTATTGTATCGTTCGAGCCGCCTACGGGTATCGGTTCG
The DNA here is from genome assembly GCA_964485095.1 of uncultured Planctomycetaceae bacterium. Taxonomy (GTDB): domain Bacteria; phylum Planctomycetota; class Planctomycetia; order Planctomycetales; family Planctomycetaceae; genus CAYNWT01. Next base: position 30,213 of record CAZAIB010000011.1, read on the forward strand.
TCACAACTGGTGCTTGCCGGCGACGCGCACGAGTTCGACAACAAGCTTTATCTGGATCGGCTGGACGCTGCTGAATTGTCGGTTCTGTATTTGGGCAAGGAAGAAGAAAACGACCCCGAATCGTTGCGGTTCTATCTAACCCGCGCGTTTCCGGAGACGCCGTCGCGAACGGTTCGCATGATCCCGCCGCAGATCAACGACGTCGATACGCCAATCGATCCAACCATTTCGATGGTGGTTGTTGCGAACCAGGTTGAAGGCAAACGCCTGCCGGAACTTCGCAAGTACATGCAGGACGGCGGTACCGTGCTGTACGTCGCCAAGACTGTCGATGGTGTCGCCACAGTCGCGCCGCTGCTAAGCGACGATCAGGAATTCGCGGCTGTCGAAGCCGATACCAAAGAGTACACACTGGTCGAACAGATCGACTACAAGCACCCCGTGTTCGCTCCGTTCGCGGACGCTCAGTTTGCCGATTTCACTCGCATTCATTTTTGGAAACACCGCACGCTGCCAACCGCCGCACTGGGTGAGGCTCGCATTCTGGCCCGCTTCGACGACGGCGACCCCGCCATCATTGAAAAGTCACTCGGTCGCGGCCGACTGCTGGTCTTCGCGGTGGGCTGGCAACCATCAGATAGCCAGTTGGCTTTGTCCACAAAGTTTGTTCCGCTCATGAATGGAATTCTGGAACAAGCCGAGAGCGGTCCCATGTCGTTGCCCCGTATGCAAATCGGCGACGAACTCAGGCTCGAACCGTTCCGGTCGCCCGGACAAACCAAACGGTTCGCGGTCACCAAACCGGGCGGCGACGTTGTCGAACTGAAAGACGACGACCAGCTATTCACGGAAACATCGGACCCCGGCGTGTACGAACTCGACACCGGCGACGGTTCGGCTCGATTTGCAGTGAATGTCAATCCTGACGAAACCGATACTAGTGTGATGCCGCTTGAACAGCTGGAAAGCCTCGGCGTCAAAATGATGGATATCAACCAGTCCGATCCTGCTAACATCGCGGCGGCCGAAGCCCGAGAGCGGCAGCTAAAGATTCAGGAACTGGAAAAACAGCAAAAGCTTTGGCGCTGGCTGGTAGTTGCCGCCATTGCCCTTCTGTTTATCGAAACATGGCTGGCGGGCCGCATTGCTTCAAAACAATCAACCAGCGAAGCGACTTCGCTGCAAGGAGGAACCGCATGACTCAGCAACGACTACTTCGAGCTGTTGATCAGGTTGGCGACCGCGTACTCCGTCTCCGCGCTTGGCGCTGGAGAACCGCTTGTTGGTTCGGACTGGCGATACTGGCCTGTGTTCTCATCGCGGCCAGGCGATGGTTTGGAGCCGACATCAGCAGCAACATGATTATCGGCGTGCTTGCAGGCGGTGTGCTTCTCTCGTTCATCTTTCAGGCATTCACACTCCGTCGCCAGCCGTCCCTCGAGACCGCTCGGCAAATCGAATCCACGCACCCCGGCCTCAACGACGCGTTACTAGCCGCGATGGAACAACAGCCCGAAGAACCGGGCGGCCAACTGCGGTATCTGCAGACGCGCGTTATCGACAAGGCTGTTTCACACAGCACGTATAGTTCGTGGCAGGACGTGGTTCCCAACGGACGTCTGAAAGGGTGGATGCTGGCTGGCATTACCAGTCTGGTTCTGTTTTTGACATGCACCATCTTCGCGTTCGAACGTCCGGCCAACGCACTACTGGGACCGCCAGCGCCGGTTCCAGTGAAGACCGCCGACGGAACCATCTACGGCATCATCGTCGAACCCGGCGACACGGAACTCGAACGCGGAACCAGTCTGCTGGTTATGGCCCGGTTCGAAGGCCAGCTTCCTTCCGAAGCCAATCTGGACTTGAAGACCGGCGAAGGCGACACGCAGCGATTCCAAATGGCTCCCGGCGTCGACAGCAATTTGTTCCTCGCACGAGTTCCATCTATCTCTGACAGTGGTACTTACCAAATCCAATACGACGACGAACTGACGCCGGAATTCAAAGTCAGCGTTTTCACTGTGCCCGCTCTTGAACAGGCCGACGCCCACATCACATATCCGAACTACACCAATATCGAGAAGAAAATTGTCCAGGACACACGCCGAGTCAGCGTGGTCCAGGGCTCGACTGTGCAGTGGCTGTTCCGCCTGAACAAAGACGTCGCCTCCGCAGAACTCCGTGCAGAAGACGGAACCGTCACACAGCTTGCTGCCATCGACGGCGCCGCTGTCCAGGGCGCGACGTTGAAGGCCAACAAGTCTCAGAAGTTTACGCTGCACCTGAAAGATGCGGACGGACGCGAAAATAAGTTCCCACCAGACATCAGGATGTCTGTGGTTGAGAATCGACGTCCGGATCTCAAACTGGCGTTCCCGGGCAAAGACCGCCCTGTCTCGCCGCTTGAAGAAATGATGGTCGAAGCCAAAGTCTCAGACGACTACGGCCTCGATAGCTTTGGCGTGATTTACTCACTGGTTGGTCAGGACGAACAAACCGTCAAGCTTGGCGAAGCGGCCGAACCAAAAATTAAGCACACGGCTACCCACGAGATTTCGTTGGAACAACTCAAGGCAGAACCAGACCAGCTGGTCTCGTACTACTTCTTCGCAGACGATCGCGGTCCCGACGGTGCAGTCCGCCGCACACTTAGCGATATGTACTTCGCGGAAGTCCGTCAGTTCGAACAGATTTTCCGCCAGGGCCAACAGCAAGCTGGTGGCGGTCAACAGCAACAGCGCCAGCAGGATCAACAGGGACAACAGCAGGGCCAACAAGGACAGCAAGCTCAGAAGCTCGGACAAGTCGGGCAGTTGCAAAAGCAAATCATGACCGCCACCTGGAACCTCGCGCGGCGGCCCAGCCTGGACATGGCTGAAGCCGAAGGTCTGACTAAGGCCAAAGCCGACGCCACGGTTCTCTCAGATTCACAGGAAACGGCGCGGCAGCAGGTTCAGGAACTCGCGGGCGAAATGGAAGACCCGGACATGCAGGCTATCGCGGCCGACCTGGACCGCGACATGGCTTCCGCTGTCGAAAAACTAAACGCCTTCGAAGACACGCCGACCCCCGAAACGTTGAAAGACGCGCTCCAAATGGAACAGCGTGCGTATCAGCGTTTGCTGCAACTGCGAGCCAAAGAATTCGACGTTCAACGTCAGCAACAGCAGCAGCAACAACAGGGCCAGCAAGGACAGCAGGGCAACAACCGACAACAGCAGCAGCTGAATCAGTTGGAACTCGACAACAAACAAAACCGCTACGAACAGCAGTCGCAGGCTCAGCAACAACAGGAGCAGCAAGCGACCGTCGATCAGGAACAGCTGCGGACGCTGAACCGACTTCGCGAACTGGCTCGTCGACAGGAAGCGATCAACGAGAAGCTCAAGCAACTGGAAAGCGAACTGCGACAGGCAAAGTCTGAAGAAGAACGCGAAGAGATCGAACGCCAACTCAAGCGGCTCCGCGACGAACAGCAACAAATGTTGCGCGATATCGATGAGACCGCTGAGGACATTGATCAGCAGCAGGAGAATCTGGATCAGTCCGCCGAGATGCAACAGCAGGCTCAGCAGGCTCGAGAGAATGCACTTAAGACTTCCGAAGCGCTCAAGGAAAACCAACTCTCTCGCGCCATCAGCGAAGGTACTCGCACGGAGCGGGAACTCAAAGAACTGCGAGACGACTTCCGCAAAGAAACGGCGAGCGAGTTCGAAGATGTGATGCGACAAATGCGTCAGGAAGCTCGCGATGTCGAACAGCAACAGAAGGACATCGGCAAGCAACTTGCCGACAACCAGGACAGCAAATCGCTGCGGTATGCCGAACAGCGAAAAGAACTGGAAGAAAAACTGCAGCAACAGGCTGAACGAGTTGAAGACCTGTCCGAAACAATGCGTGAGATTGTGAAGCAGTCGGAAGATACCGAACCGCTTCTCGCTCGCACGTTGTACGATGCGGCTCGCGAACTGAAAGACAAACCGCCTGAGAAGGATCTCGAGGCAGAGAAGTTTCTTGTGAGCCGCGGGTTCATGGATCAGGCTCGCGAAGCAGACAAAGAAGCACTCAAAGGTATCGAGAAGCTTCGTGAGGGAATCGAAAAGTCGGCCGATACGGTTCTTGGCAACGAACTGGATGGACTCCGTCGAGCCCAACAGGAAATGGATCGTCTTCGCGATCAGCTTGGCGACGAACTCGCCCGCAACGATCCAAATCAGGCAAGAGATCAGGAAGGAAACCGCGAACGCAACGGCCAACGCGGACAACAAAATCGACAAGACGGCGAACGTCAGCAACGTGATGGCGAACCGCGTGACGGGGAGCCTCGTGACGATGAGCAAAACGGTCGTCAGGGCGAACGTCAGAGGCGTGAAGGCCAGCAGCAACGTGGTGACCGTGAAGGCCAGCAACGCGAAGGCCAACAAAGGAACGGCCGACAGCAAGACCGTGAAGGACAACGCGAGGGCCAACAGCCTGGTCAGGGCCAGGGTCAGGACCGCGAGCAACAACCTCGCGAAGGAGAACCACGCGAGGGGCAGCAGCAAGGACAGCAACCGGGCCAGGGCCAAAACGGCCAGCGGCAGCAGGGCGAACAACAAGAAGGCCAACAACGTGAGGGGCAACCTCGCGAAGGTCAGCAACAACAGGAAGGCCAGCAAAACGGTCGCGGCCAGCAGCAGGGCCAGGGAGGCCGGGGTCAACGACAAGATGGTGAACCGCGCGAGGGTCAACAACGTGAAGGTCAACGGGAACCTCGTGATGGTGAACCACGCGAGGGTGAACCGCGTGACGGCGAACCGCGTGACGGCGAACCGCGAGAAGGACAGCAGCGCGGCCAGCGAGACGGTCAGCAGCGACGTGGTGGGCTCCGCAATATCGGCCGCGAAACAAACGGCGGTGGTGGCGGCGGTCAACCACAGTACGCTCCACTAACGGGCGACGAGTACCGTGACTGGACCGATCGATTGCGTGACGTTGAAGAGATGCTGGACGACCCGGAACTACGGGCCGACGTGGCTCGAGTTCGTGACCGAGCCCGCGGAGTTCGCGTGGACCTGAAACGACATTCGAAAAAACCGCAGTGGGACCTCGTTCGAAAAGACATCCTTCAGCCAATGGTCGAACTCCAGCAACGGATCGACGAAGAAATCGCCAAACGTGAATCCAAAGACTCACTGGTTCCGATCGACCGCGATCCGGTTCCAAATCGATACGCAGAAATGGTGCGACGGTACTACGAACAACTGGGAAGCACGGAAGGCCGCCAGCAGAAGCCGCCACGAAGATCAAAAGCGAAGGCAGGCGAATGACACTGGCATCTCTGGTACTTGGTGAAAAAGCATGGCTCCTGCCAATCGGCATCATCGCCGCGGTGGCAGTCGTGCTGGTCATCTACAGCTACAAACGCACCAAAGCCGGCATCGGCCTGGCAGGGCTGGTCAAAGTCATTGGCCTGCTTCTGCTGCTGGGATGCCTGCTGGAACCACTCTGGAGCAGCACCCGCGCGCGTCCTGGTGCGAACCAGTTTGTTATCCTGGTTGATAACAGTCGCAGTCTGACAGTCAAAGACAATGGCGAACCGGACTCGCGGGGCAACACCATTGCCACGGCACTTAAAGAAGATTCCATTTCGCCCGACGCCTGGCATGTTCGACTGCAACAGGATTTCGACGTTCGCCGCTACGTCGTCGGTTCGCGCTTAACGCGCGTCAGCGACTATGACGCTTTGGAGTTCGACGGAACCGCATCGGCGCTCAACACGGCTTTGCAGTCAATCGGCGATCGATACAAGGACCGACCACTGGCCGGGATCCTGGTCGTTTCCGACGGCAACCTGACGGACCTGAAGGAAGGTCGAATCGCGACTGAAGGACTGCCGCCGGTGTTCCCTGTGGTCGTGGGCGACCCGCAAGGTTTGAAAGACCTCAGAATCGATAGCGTTGCGGTTCGAGAAACTCCGTTCGAAGACGCTCCGGTCACAATCACCGCAGCCGCGCGGTCGATGACACCAAACCATGGAGTCGTCACTGCAGAACTGATCAACGAGTCCGCCGACATCGTGGGCACAAAGTCGCAGCCAGCCGGTGGCGACGACGAGGACACATTTGGGTTTCGATTTGAAGTGCGACCGACCAAGATTGGCGTCGCTTTTTACGAACTCCAGGCGACTGGTGAGGAAAGCTCTGAAGAAGCCACGTACGACAACAATGAACAGCTCATTTGCATCAACCGTGACCACCGCAAACGCCGCATCCTTTACATCTCCGGCCGACCAAACTGGGAATTCAAATTCCTCCGCCGCGCGGTGGAAGGCGATGATCAACTGGACTTGGTTGGCATGATCCGAGTCGCCAAACGTGAAGCGAAATTCGATTTCCGTGGGCGAGAAGGTGAAAGCAGCAACTCTTTGTATCGCGGTTTTAAGGGCGAAGGCGACGAAGAGACGGAAGAATACGATCAGCCGGTTATCATTCGGCTGAATACCAAAGACGAATCAGAACTCCGCGACGGGTTCCCAAAATCTGCGGAAGAACTGTTCTCATTCGACGCAGTCATCATCGATGACCTGGAAGCGAAGTTCTTCACTGCCGATCAACAGGACCTGCTGGACCAGTATGTTTCCCAGCGTGGCGGCGGCCTGTTGATGCTGGGCGGCCAGGAATCGTTTCGCAATGGCGGCTACGATCGGACTCCGATTGGCCGCATGCTTCCAGTGTACCTGGATCGGCCGATGGAAATCGCAGCCGATGCTCGGTTCAAAATGGATCTGACCCGCGAAGGCCGACTGCAACCATGGATGCGGCTTCGCGAAGACTGGAACGCTGAACAGGAACGTCTTAAAGAACTGCCGCGTTTCCGCACCGTTAACCGCGTTTCGACAATCAAGCCCGGTGCCATGGTTTTGGCCAGCGTCGGTGTTGGCGAGACCGAAATTCCGGCCATTGTGACTCAGAGTTTCGGCAAAGGAAAAACCGCAGCCATCACGATCGGCGACCTGTGGCGGTGGCGTCTTCGTGAGGATAGGCCGGTTGGTGTTGAGTCAGAAACTGACGAAAGCGACCAGGCTAAGGCGTGGCGACAAATACTTCGTTGGCTGGTGGTCGATGTTCCGCAACGAGTTAACTGCGACGTCGATCGGGCTCCCGAAATCGCTCCATCGGCCGTGAAGCTGGCGGTTCGTGTTCGAGACGAAACATATGAAGCCATCGAGAACGCGGTGGTCAAGGTGTCCATCACCACGCCGGAAGATGAGACCATCGAACTGGAAGCCGAAGCTGGCAACGAAGCTGGTCTGTACGAAACCGTTTACGTCCCCAGAGACTCCGGCGCGTTTCGAGCGTCAGTGACCACAACCGGTCCGGATGGGACCGACCTGGGGCTGGTTCTGACTGGCTGGGCCAGCGATCCGGCTCGACAGGAATTCGCATCCGTCGCACCCAACACGGATCTCATGACCGAACTCGCAAAACAAACCGGCGGCGAGATGGTTCCACTGAACGGACTGGACGAGTTCGTGCGGGATCTCTCAACCAAGGATGTGCCTGTCACCGAACAATGGACGTGGCCGCTGTGGCACCAAAGCTGGGTGTTCCTGCTGGCCATCGGTTGCCTTGTCAGCGAATGGGGACTCCGACGTCTGAAGGGACTTCCATGATCACCACCACAGCAATCATCTTGGCCAGCCTGTTCATTCAGGACGCACCTGCACCGGCTGTCACCAAAGCTGCCGCGACTCAGACGCCTCCAGTCGTCATCGTCGCCATCGGCGCGCCGGGGACGGAAGAGTTTGGTAAGAGCTTCACGGAGTGGGGCAATCTGTGGGAAGCGGCCGGGAAGCTTGGTCAGGCGAAAGTTGTTCGACTGGAAGGTAAGGGCGGAACGAAAACTGATCGCGACCTGATGAAGGCGACAATCGAAGCGGCGCCGGTCACCACCCCGCTGTGGATCGTGTTGCTTGGGCACGGCACGTTCGATGACCGGTCAGCCAAGTTCAATCTGCGTGGACCTGACGTGGCCGGAAAAGAACTCAATGAATGGCTTGGCAAGGATCGCAAAGTCGCCATCGTCAACTGTGCGTCGGCTAGTGCTCCCTTCATCAACCGACTCTCGGGCAAGAACCGAGTTGTCGTGACCGCCACAAAAAGCGGGCTCGAACACAACTATGCACGGTTCGGAGAATACCTGGCAAAAGTCATTGCCGACGCGTCCATCGATCTCGACAAAGACGGCCAGACGTCTTTGTTGGAAGCCTGGCTGGTTGCGGCTCGTCGCACGCAGGACTTTTACAAAGAGAACGGTCGACTGGCCACCGAACACGCGCTGATCGACGACAACGGCGACGAACGCGGTACCCGGTTCGACGCATTCGTGGGAGTGCGCCCTGTCGCTAGATCAAAGGGTGGAGCACTGGACGGCTTCCGCGCACATCAGTGGCACTTGGTCCGCGGCAAACTGGAACGCAGCATGCCAGCCCGACTTGTCGCCGAGCGCGACGATCTGGAAATGGCTGTCATCCGCCTTCGTGAAAATCGCAGCGAGTACCGCGAAGAAGACTACTACGCAGAACTGGAACAGCTATTGGTTCCACTGGCGGTTCTCTACGAGCAAGCAGAACAGTCGGCTGCGAAGGAGACTAAGTAGCCAGGTGCAGAGTCTGGGGGATCGGTCTGAATATGCAACGCCTTCCCAAAAAGATCCTGTATCCCTTGTACGCCTTAGGTTGGTTAGGCCTTATCGGAACCTGCGCGTTTGTCTGTGAATGTTCGAGAATGCTCGGCATGGCAGAATGAGTGGAGAACGTTCCAGTCGAGAGAGTAGCTGCCTCCCGGAAATCACATCGACACCACCGCCCAAGCCAAAACTGCGATCATCAAACCCAGGGCCACAGTCGCAGCGATTGCGGAACGCAGTCCCAGGTCGCGTCGTACCGCGAATCCGAACACCATCGGCGACAGCGGGTACAGAAACATATTCGCAATACCCCACCCGTTGCCTCCCTTGAATCCGGCAAACAAACCGAACAGCCACGCGAGGCCGTTGGCTCCAAGCGCGATCAGGAATGCCATACCGATTCCAATCCAGAGTCCGGGTAGGCCGCCGTTACCGTAGCTGTGTGTTTGCCCGGTTGATTTTCCGGAAAGCTGGTCTCGAACCGATTCCGTTCGCTTCGTGACGAAGTACTTCAGCACATGCGGCTCGCCCCACGTCGGAGCCTCACCGAGCACCAGATCAAACTTGCCCTGTTCGCTCTCATGAATCAACGGTCGCACAAAATCGCCGGCGACTTCGATTTGCGCCTGCAGTTTTTGTTCGTCAAAAACCGTGTCCAACAGCGAATCCAGTTTCCGATGGTAGGCGTCACGGAAACCGTCGTTCGCCAACACGCGTTCCAACACCCGGTTGTTGCTGCTCTGTGCCCCCGGGCGATCAATACTCATATCCCGTCGCGATTCGGGAGTCCCCATCAACGGAAACGCGCCGAAAGAATGATCCAGATCCCACGGTAGGAGTTCGAACCGGTTTGATTTGGGATTCAGGTACGCGTAGTAGTTTTGAGACCCGCCAAGGAAGCTATCCATGTTGGACAGCAACACGTTCATCGACAGGAAAGTCAGGAACTGATCCATGTCCAGGAACTCCTCAACACGGCTCGCAAATTCTTCATCGGTTCCCTTCTGAACCAACCTGGCGAACTCAATCAAACGCTTCTTTTGCTGGTCGGTCGCCGTTGTTTTCGGGTTGTAAGCGTCTTCGTATGGGGTCCAGTCTTCGCCAAAATAGCGGAAGGTCCCAAACGTGCTGGGCTTCAGCAGCAGCCCTTTCGATGAACCGTAGTGACGCTTAAGAAAGCGTTTATCAACCTGTTCGATAATCGAATAGAACCCCAGTTGCGTCGGTTCGTCATCGCCAACAATCACATTCACGTGAGCCCACCCTACACGCGGGGCAGCGATGCCTGCTTCGCGGAACAGCTCGTACGACAAAGCTTCACGCAGGTACGAGGGGTCACTGATGTTGTTGTTCAGATTGAACTTCTTCAGGCCGCGAAATTCGCCACCCTTCTCATACTCGTTGAAGTCGATTTTGAACGAACACTTTCCCTCCACGTACCCGGTGAGAAATGTCCCGTTCCCTTTGTACCGCACGCCCACGTTAGCAACGGTTTCATCACCAATCCGGATGTCAGCCTGCCCATACTGATGATCAATACCCGCGTAGCCAGCCAGGCCAGGTCGCGACGAACGGTCGCTCTTGAAGTTCCTACCCTGTATCGCGTCCGAGATAACGGCATCCAACGCACGTTTGATGTCCCAATCGGTATCCGCAGGTGGCTGTAGCTTCTGCCACTCTGAAGCTGAGATTTCGATACGGATTTCAGTGACCGAATCGAGTCCAAATATCGAAACCGGCTCACTGTCCGAAGCACCTTCGGCGCCGCTGGCGGCGTTCTCCTCCTGGGCGTACGCCGGGACGGAGATAGCTGCGAGTGCGATCGCAACCGCTATCAAGCGAGTAAACATGTGCGGACCTGGTCAGTGGAATGAGTCCACAGGCTAACGGACGCCGATGAGGATGGACCATGACATCCTGCGTCATTGAAACCCATTGATACAAGGCTTGTTTGAGCCGCCAGGATGCCGCTCCAGCGAGAAGTCGTCTCCAGCTCTATTCAATCCGCATCAACCCAGGGTTTGATGATGCTGGTCCACAGCGCGTACCCCTTGGGCTTCATGTGCAGTCCATCACTGACGAACCAATCTGCTGCCGGCTTCGTACCGTTCTCGCCCAGCATCGGAGTTGCGATGTCAAAGTACGTAAGCCTGGGGTCAGTCGCAGCGAACTCGGCCACCAGCTTGTTGGCCTTGTCCATCTCCGGCCAGATTTTCCAACGGCTGCGACTGGGCTTGATGGCAATGAAGCCGATCTTCGCATTCGGAACGCGGCTGTGTATGGACTCGACCAGCGTCTTAAAGTCCTGGAGAACTCGCCTCGCGTCCTTCCCCGCGTTCACATCATTGTCGCCCGCGTAGACCACAACCTTGCTCGGTTTGTACGGCGTGATAATGCGATGGGCGTACATAATGCTATCGACCAGTTGCGAACCACCAAAGCCGCGGTGAACCGCATTGGCATTCGGGAAGTCCTCCTGAAGCGTCTTCCACAGCAGAATGCTTGAACTACCCACGAACACAACGCCACCAGGTTTGGGCATCGCGGCTTTGTCGGCCCTTTGAAACGCCGCGATTGACGTCGCGAAGTTCGTGTATGCCGAGACGTGCATGTGGGCGAGCTTCCAAACACCTCCTGCCCTGACCCATACCTGAGTCTGCCGTTGCGGAGCCGAGGTGGTTTTCTGTTTCCCTTTGTGATCGACACGAGCAACTACGGTGACGATCGCCGTATCCCCATGCCGAACGACTTTGTGATCGACCATCGTTTCAGAACTAGTTGTGTCCTTGAAGTATCGATTGATGCGCGACAGGGCTCCACCAGCGTTCGACAAGTCGCCGCCGGTCTCGGGCAACACACTCGCATCCGAAGTGAGAAACGAGGTAACGGCGTCCGAATCTCTGGCCAGCCATGCCGCTGTAAACGCCTTACGCCGACTCCCAAGATCGTCGCCGTCTTGAGCGAGCGAGTTCAAAGGACTCAGTAGAACGACAGAAGCAAGCGTGGCGAACAGAGTTAAAGACCGTGGCATGGAAGGTTCCTTAGTCGATCGGTGACGACCTGAGAATACCCTGGCAGAACCGCGGTCGCTACGGCTCTCCGAGCTTCATCTTGTCGAGTGATCTCTGACGACGTCCGCTTACAGAAAGATCACCACACATGTCACCTCTCCCCTTTTTAGGGGAGAGGTCGGGCTGTAAGCCCGCGAGAGGGGACCGCGCGGGTTCAATGACCAAAGGCGAGGACAACTAATCTTTACCCGGCTAAGCCCTCTCCCGCGGCTGAGACCGCGACCTCTCCCGCAAGCGGGAGAGGCGACAGGGGGGCGAATGTCGAATGTCGAACAAGGAATTTCGAAGTTTGAAGTTTTGTGGTGGCAGCAGCTTCTACTTCATCAGTTGACGTTCGGTGCCTCGATGCGTGGTCGTTACTCGTGAATTGATGACACTTGCGCTTGACGACATACTAATTCGTTAGTATTAGTAGACCAGGAGAAACGCATGGCCAGACAGCAATCGAAACATCCAACTGACACGGAATTGGAAATCCTGCAGGTTCTTTGGGACCACGGACCGTGTTCGTTGGGTTCCATTTGTGAAGCGATGAGAGAGAACCGCGAAGTTGCCACGACCACGGTGTCCACGATGCTGAAAGTGATGGACGCGAAGGGCTTGGTGCGTCGCAAGGATGCAAAGGGGCAGCGCGGTTCGCTTTGGGCCGCTGCGGTGACTCGCAAGAAGGCCGCGCGAGGGATGGTGGGGAAGCTTATTGATCGCGTGTTTGAGGGCTCCACTCAGAAACTGGTGGCTCACATTCTTAGCGAACGCAAGCTGTCTGACGACGATCGCGAAACGCTCAAAAGACTGCTCGAAGACGAGGAGGCATAAACATGTGGCTCATTGATCCGAAGATCCTCGAACAAGCCGGCTGGTTTCTTGTTTACTCGTTCTTACTGGGCCTGGCGTTCCTGCCAGTGGTGTGGTTCGCGAAGGTTCTGACACGAAGGCTACGCGACAGCGTTCGCTCGGTTGTCGCATTGGGCATGTTGACCACCGTTGCCTTTGCGCCGTTGGTGGGGGCTTGCTGGCTGAGTGTCACTTCAGCCCCGACCGAACAACCGCTTCGCACTATGGCCGGCGTTCGCTATGTCCCGGATGCTCAAACAACTGCGATCGAAACACCGGGCGAGCTCTCAACCGAGATTGCGACGGAGCTTTCCACGATTGCTTCACATTCTATTCTGGATACACCACCGCTATTCGTCGCGGACGAAATTCCCACTAACAATGTGTCCCCGAGTCGGCCTGCCTGGTCACACGTGATGGCGCTGCCCATCGTGTGGCTGGCAGGCTCGACTCTGACAGCGTGCTTTCTGGCGCTGGGGCTGGTTGGTTCTGTCCGACTGCGATTTCAATCCATCGCACTGGATGCCCCACTGCAGCGCATTGTTGATGAAGTGCTGGACAGCATCACGGGTTCGCGGGTCACGGTGCGACTTTGTGATGCAATTGGCAGCCCGATTCTGCTGGGAATTATCCGGCCCATCATCCTGTTGCCGTGCACTGCGACGGGTTGGACTCCTGATACCGTACGGTTCGTCGTGTTGCACGAGTTGGCTCACGCCCGCCGACGGGACAACCTGGTCAATCTTGTGCAGCGTGTTGTCGAGGCTGCTTGTTTTTATCAGCCAGCTGTTTGGATCGCGTCGGCCTGGGTTCGAGCTGAACGCGAAATCTGCTGCGACCGTTTCGTTGCCGAAGCCACCGACCGCCCCGCTGAATACGCTCGCGCTTTGGTTCGGCTTGCGACTGAACAATCGAACCGACGAAGCCTTGCCGCAGACCATGTGACATGTTCATCCACCCGCCACGCTTTGGTGACGCGAGTGGCCCGATTGCTTGGAAAGGAAGAGACAATGCGAATTCAATTTCGGACGTTGCTGCTAAGCCTCACCGCGCTTGGGTTGATGGGTGCTGTCACCTACGGAACCGTGTTTGCCCCGGTTCAAGAGAAGAATTCCACCGACGCTTCAAAGCAGGCGGAACCAGAAGCGGCAGTAGCCGCTGAGGAATTATCAGAGGAAACACAGTCGTCAAATGACCGATCCACCGTCATGGGCCAACAGCAAGACCAAACGCCTGTTCTCGAGACCGACCAACTGCGGCTGGAACTTATCAAGAATGGCATCGTGAGCACTGAGCGAGCGGGAGTTTTTGATAGTTTCGTCAAGGTCGGAGATCGAGTTAAACGTGGCGAAGTCTTGGGGCAGCTACGCATGACTACTGAAAAGGCTGCGGTAAACAGGCTTCTGAAACAAAGCGAAAGCGATATCGAAGTGCGGTACGCGAAAGCTTCGAATGCAGCCGCTAAACAGCGATACCGTGCAGCACTCGCAAAGCGAAAGGCCTTCTCAGATGCGGAGCTCATGAATCTGCAGCTGGAATGGAAGAAGACGGAACTGGACGTAGAGAAGGCCCAAGTGAACCGCGAACTTCTGACGTCCGAACTGAAAGAAATGCAGGAGATTCTGAAACTGGGGCGACTGATTGCCACTACCGGCGGCACCGTAACCGTTGCCGCTGAGTCGGGGAGCGCGGCCAAGCCGGGCCAGGAAATTTTTAGGGTTTCGAATCTGAAACAGCTTAGTTGTGTCTTCAGTGTCCCACTTGCAGATCTCTCGAAAGTTGAGAAGGGGATGCGGGTGAAGTTCTTGCCATCGCAGGAGGGGTTCCCTGAAGCTATCGGGTCTATTCGCTACGTTGGGTCGCTGGTGAGTAGTGTGTCACAGGCTGTTGATGTTCTCGCGGTACTTGAGACTCCGACTGAGCAAGTTCGAGCCGGCCAAAGGGGACGCCTGCAGGTATTCGCGCAGAAGCTGCAAGCGGGGGGGAATGTCGCGACGGAACCAGAACCAGTTCAGTCGACAACAGGCAAAGCAACTGAACTCACAATCAAGCAGCGTAAGTCGAAGTTGGTTCCGGGCACCAATCTGCGAATCAGCATCGATGACATCACAGCAGGTCAGGTTCTCATCTCAATCACCAATGGCTCGAATGTTGTGCTTGATAAGTCACTGAAGCTTGGTGATGTCGCAGCATTCACGATCGACGGCGAGACTCAATACGTTCGCGTTCGCCAACTCACGAACCTGCTGATTGGCGAGGACTTTGCCGTCTTGGAAGTCGCTTCAAAGCGAGAGCACTTCACAAAGGACGCTCCAAAGATCCAGCCTGCGGACGAGGATCCACAAGACCGTGGTAAAGTTTGACGTTTATTCCGCTTGTAGCGAATTCTCCTGATGTGCCGGCGGAAATCGGCCGATGTACAAGCTAGGCCGTCGGTCTGCCTGCGCAGCGCGGTTCGTCCCACCGAAACAATTCAGGGGTAAAACCAATGAAATCACGAGTCGTTCTGGCTGCTCTTTTGACTGTGGCAGCGTTCGCGCTTGCCGGCCCAAGTGTTGAACAAGTCCAGGCACAAGCCGGTCGGGCTCAGGTCTCTGACTGGAACCGGTTCAACTATTACCCGTACGTGTACTACCCGCACACATACCAGCGGCCGGTTCAGTACAACCACTTGTACTACAAGTACGGTCAGGCCTCACGGATCCCCGTGTACAACAAGCACTGGTACAACTTCTACCCAACGTCGAAGCCATACCACAGCGGCCACCACTTCATCCTCGACGCCCTATAGGGGCAACGTCCCGTTGCATCGGGGTGCCGGTAGGCAGGTGACTTGAGTTGCTGCTCGCTGGGCCGGTTGAGATGAGCTGCGTTTTGCGGCTTGCGATTTGTGGCTTGCTGGTTGATGAGAACAACGAAGGCGAAGCTCGTTTTTGGGCTTTGCCTTTTTCTATGCGCACGGTTAGGGATGAGCGCATGTCGCGTCGCGATTACTTTGAGATCTCTTTTGCCAGCAGGAACGCGGTCTCGATTGCTTGTTCGTAGTTTAGTCGCGGATCGACCTGGCTCTTGTAGGCGACTTTCAGATCGGCTTCGGTTAAGCCACTGGTGCCACCAATGCACTCAGTCACGTTGTCACCCGTGAGTTCCAGGTGCGCACCGCCCAAATGTGAATCCAGTTCGCGGTGGATGCGAAACGCGCTGGTCAGTTCGCTAAGGATATCGTCCAGACGGCGAGTTTTGGTTCCGTCGTCGGTCGCAAACGTGTTGCCGTGCATTGGGTCGGCACACCATACAACTTGTTGTCCCGACTTGCGAACGGCTTCAATGAGAGCCGGCAGTTTGTCGTCGATCTTGTCCTGACCGAAACGGTGGATGAGCGTCAGACGTCCGGGTTCGTTGTCCGGGTTCAGAACCTTGATGACATCAACGATTTCGCCGAGATCCGCGCCAGGGCCGACCTTCATTCCGATCGGGTTTCGAATGCCGCGGAAATATTCGACATGGGCTCCACCCGGATCTCGCGTGCGGTCACCAATCCATGGGTAGTGTGTGCTGAGATTGTACCATCCGTCGCGCCGCGGAACCGTCCGGGTTTGCGCTTGTTCGTATGAAAGGTGCAGGCCTTCGTGCGATGTAAAGAAATCAACGCGGCGGAGTTCTTCGCCCGAGCGTCCACTGAGAGCCAGCATGAACTGGACGGACTCACTGATTTCGTGAACCGCTTTGTGATACTCGCGAGCCTGCTGCGATTCGGAACCAAAACCGAGGTCCCAATTCTCCGGGTGGTGCAAGTCCGCAAAGCCACCGTCGATGAGAGCTCGAATAAAGTTCAGCGTCAGCCCTGCGCGTTCGTAACCGCGCAGTAGTCGTTGTGGATCTGGTCGGCGTTCGGCCTGAGTGAACCCACTTCGGTTGACCAGGTCGCCCCGGTACACGGGAAGAGTTTCGCCGTCGCGGGTTTCTGTATCTTTTGAACGCGGCTTGGCGTACTGGCCGGCAATGCGACCCACGCGAACAACCGGCTTGCGTGAACCGTGAACCAGCACGAGGCTCATCTGCAGCATGATTTTCAGTTTGCGAACCAGCGCATCGTTTTCGCACTCGTCAAGGTTCTCAGCGCAGTCGCCGCCCTGCAGCAGGAACGCTTCTCCGTTAGCTGCGGCGCCGAGCTGATCTTTAAGCCGTTCGACTTCCCAACTGGTTACCAGTGGCGGCAACAGTGCGACGTTTTGCAGAACCTCGTCGAGTTCCTGCTGATCGTCGTAAACAGGTTGTTGAACTGCAGTGCGTTCGCGCCATGAAGATGGCGACCATTCAGACATCGATTGTTTTCTCCGGTTGCCCGGTTGTTCATGCAGGGAATCGAGCAGATTAGCTGTGGTTCGGGCCGGAGTCGACTGTGGGCACGGATCTCACCAGACGGCAGTCAGGAAGAGCAGACTATTGGTCTCTGTTGAGCAGTCCGGCTGACGATTCGAAGAACTTCTTTCGCCGGCGTGGAGTTTCGTCGGCCGAGTTCAGTTCTCCCTCGAGGTCTGCCAGGTTGGCGACGCAGTATCGGCAGCCGATCGTGCGAAGATGGAAGTCCATGTACCGCTGTTTGTCGTCGGTGAGCGTTCCCAGGAGGAAGCTCCCGAGTTCGGTTCGTGTCGGACAGCTTAGCCTTCGGCGCCGCCAGACTTCACCAACCGTGTGTGCTCCCTGATCTCGCCGCCGCGACACGCTGGCAAATCGCTGCTGGAGCTCTTCCGATTCACGCAGTGCGGTTTCGAACGCAGTCATGCGTTCGGGCGGAAGCATCTCGTCCAGAAATGCAATAATCTCGTCGTCTGTAAAACTGCTGGCTGTCATGGTTCTGTCCGAGTAGCGATTGTCTCCATGGTACGAGCGACTCGTGCTGGTTGCCAGACCTGGTGACGGTGGATAAAGTCGAAGCCTGACAACCGTGAACTCGGGACCTTTGCGAGCAACGCTCGGTGATTACATATCGATCTTTCCACAATGTGGATCCGCCGCGGATAGCCGAGCTGTGGGCGCAGTCCGAACTCGGACAAGGTGCCGCTGGTGGCCTGACTGTTGACGCATTCGAGTTCTTCGTCTTCGCCCAGCCGTTCTTCGATAAGAACGGACTAATCGTGGCCTGTGATGAAGATCGCGTCGTCGGGTTCGTGCACGCAATGCCAGCTGTGAACGAGGAACACACAGCACTGGGAGCATCGGCTGGCGGGATTGTCGCTTTGTTAGTGCATCCTGATTACCGTCGGCAGCGGATCGGAACAGAACTCACAAATCGCGCGTCGAAGTATCTTTCTGACTGCGGGGTGTCTTCGGTCGAGTTCGGTCCCAGTGACACAACGAATGGGTTCTACGTTGGCCTGTATGGGGGCGCTCAACCTTGTGGATTTCGCCAGGAAGATGGAACCGTTGAAGCGTTCGCAGCCGCGACGGGGTGGAAGCAGTCACAAGCTTACCGCTGCTACCAGAAAGACCTTGCTGGTTCGTCACGCGATCCGGTCAACATGAAGCTGGTTGCGAATCGACGAAAGACACAACTGGACGCGGCCGACCCAGCCGGCGACGCCACCTGGTGGTGGATGACTCGGTTCGGCCGCATGGACTCGGTTCAGTTTAGTCTTGTTGAGAAGTCATCACGGTTGGCATTCGCCAGCTGCGACATCTTTGGTCTGGATCTGTACATTCCCAAATGGGGCCAGCGCGCCGCAGGGCTCGGCGAGATTCGCATTCCAGACAAACACACCGGAAACGACTACGAACTGTCTCTGCTACTGGAGATGTCAAAGTACCTCCGGGAGCAACTCATCACGATCGTGGATGCGTCTGCCGCTGAAACCGATGTTGCTCGAACGCAGTTGTTGGAAGCGGCGGGGTTCCAGCAGTACGACACGGGCCTGGTTTTCAGCCGTGAGTAGTGGTTTGGTTTAGCTAGCTCTTACCTGGCATCCCAAGCAAGATCCGAATGTGTTGGGTATGCGTATTGTGCGTTTGTCTCATGGCTTCGCACGGCGGATGACGGGTTTATGACAGGCGTGCATCTTACGGCTGGTGGCTTTGGCTCGATGGAATGAAATAGCGGTCCGTGGATCGAGTTTCTTCACCGGCAAGATTGACCGGGTCGGGGCGAGTCCGGATATTGGTATTCAGGCACGGTGGTCCAAGAGTTCACAAAGTCTCGGCAGGCGCGATAGGCAAGCCAGATGAATCAACCCTCAGACAATCAGACCGACATTCAGGCTGCGACTCCGGTACAGGTAGAAGCGGAACCGCTAACAGGCTGGCGAGCGTGCTACGACTTCGTAATGCAGGCGTACTGCTGGTTCCTGATTCTCTTCATTCTGTACGTGCTTTCTGTGGGTCCGCTGTATTCCGAATGGCAGGCGGCGATCCAACTTGGCGAGAGACCCATACTTCAGCGCGTGTATCTGCCGCTGGCAGGCCTGTGCAGTGAGTTCGAGACGGTTAATACCGTTGTTGAGTGGTATGTGGGGTTTTGGCAGTCGTGATTTAGATCTTTGACTTCAGATTTGAGATCTTAGATTTCGGATTTGACCAAACAAAAAAGCCCGGCTCGCCAAAAACGAACCGGGCTCCTGATCTCAAACGTGTTCAACCGGAGATACAGGCAACAACTTCAGTCACCCAACCACCGGAATCCCGATGCAACTGGAAGTTGCCTTAGTAGCGGTAGTGGTCTGGCTTGTATGGGCCGTTGACCGGGACGCCGATGTAGTCGGCTTGTTCCTGGCTGAGAGTCGTTAGTTCCACGCCGATCTTTTCGAGGTGGAGGCGAGCGACTTCTTCGTCCAGTTCTTTCGGCAGGCGAACAACTTCGACCTTGTACTTGTCGTTCTCGCGGTTCTCCCAGAGTTCCATCTGAGCAAGAACCTGGTTGGTGAACGAGGTGCTCATGACGAAGCTTGGGTGGCCGGTCGCGCAACCGAGGTTGACCAGGCGGCCCTTTGCCAGCGTGATGACGCTGCGGCCAGTGTCGTTGAATGTGTAGCGATCAACGCCACCAATGTCGGCTGCTTTGATTTCGTCACATGTGGCTTTGCCGTCAGCGACCTGCTGTTCCAGCCATGCGATATCGATTTCGGTATCGAAGTGGCCAATGTTGCAGAGGATCGCATCGTTTGGCATCTCAACCATGTGCTTGCCGAGGATGATGTCCTTGTTGCCTGTCGTGGTGACAAACAATCGACCTTCCTTAGCGGCGTTCTCCATGGTTGTAACTTCGAAGCCTTCCATCGCTGCCTGAAGAGCGTTGATGGGATCGATTTCAGTCACGATGACGCGGCAGCCATAGCTCTTGAGGCTGTGAGCACAACCTTTACCAACGTCGCCGTAGCCACAGACAACCGCAACCTTGCCGGCCAACATAACGTCGGTGGCTCGCTTGACGCCGTCAGCCAGTGACTCGCGGCAACCGTACAAGTTGTCGAACTTGCTTTTCGTTGCGCTGTCGTTGACGTTGATTGATGGAACCTTCAGCTTGCCTTCTTTGACAAGCACGTCCAGTCGGTGAATTCCGGCAGTTGTTTCTTCGCTGATGCCGTGAATGTCTGTCAGGAGTTCAGGGTACTTGTCATGAACCATTGCGGTGAGGTCGCCGCCGTCGTCCAGGATCAGGTTCAGTGGCTGGCCTGACGGAAAGTGCAAAGTCTGTTCGATGCACCAGTCGAATTCCTCGTCAGTCATTCCCTTCCATGCGAACACAGGGATACCGGCTGCAGCAATTGCCGCGGCGGCGTGATCCTGAGTACTGAAGATGTTGCAGCTACTCCAGGTAACCTCTGCACCAAGTTCAACCAGAGTCTCAATCAGGACTGCGGTCTGGATGGTCATGTGCAGGCAGCCAGCGATCCGTGCGCCTGTCAGTGGTTTGGTCTTGCCGTATTTTTCTCGCAGAGCCATCAGCCCTGGCATTTCGTTTTCGGCGAGTTGGATCTCTTTGCGGCCGAATTCAGCCAGAGAGATATCCTTAACCTTGTACGGGAGCGTTTCTGTTGTAGCCATCTTTTGGAGTCCGGAAAGGAAAGTGAGCCTCTAGAGCTCGATGCGAATAAGCTCGGCGCGCAGCCGTAGCGACTGGGTCAGGCGTTCCGAAAAGGTAACGTAGGTGACCATGGAACGCCAAACAAGCGTCAAATTGGTTGATTCACCATCGGCCCGCTAACCGTTTGCATTCTCTGAGTTTAACCACCAATCCGCGCGCGAAGCTGGTTTGGGTCGGGCGGTTCCGGCTAGGGCAACCCGTCCGATGGGCAACCGTGTTCGGGTTCTCCCGCTAAGTTGAGCCGACAAGCAATAACGCACCAGCTGTCGAAGACATTGACGATGAAATCTGCTCTGGTCTCCCTCGCCGGATTTCAGCCGTTAGATCCAGCCTGGTTCCACCAAATTATTGACATCTCGTGCCTGAGTAGGCACCATTAAAGATGTCCTATCTTCAATTCCATACACGACTTGCTTCATGACGTCCCTTCAATTCGAAGTGAACAGGTGCTGAGTCCCAGCGGTCTTTGCGGGTTCAACCCTGAAGCGTGTATGTAACCCAGTTTGAATGTCTGCTTCCTGCCAGCGTTTGCCTGACTTGAAGCCAAGGCGTCCTGAATTCTCGGGGCGCAGTACTTTGACGCGTCACCCGTAACGTCGCGATATACGTCCACCGCGCCATTCTATGGCGTGTCCCAGGGAGATTAAGAAATGGCAGACTGGCTGCAACGGTTCGTTGATGACGGCACGATCAGCTCTGACCAGTTGGAAGAAGCCTACGGAATGGCCTCCAATCTGGGTATCACCCCTGAAGATGCTTTGGTGAAGCTGACCTATGTGTCCGGGGCCGACCTGGTTCGCATTCAGGCCACCGATCTCGGCTATGAAACGGTTGAACTGGAAAACGTCCAGATCCCGCAGGCGGTTATCGAGATGGTCACCGAGTCCATGGCTCGGGAGAACATCGTCATCCCCACCCAGTTGGACGGAGACACCGTCGTGGTGGCGATGCACAACCCCAACAACATTGAAGTGCTGGACAAGCTTCGGTTTGTCCTGAACAAAGACATTCGTGTTGTGATGGCTCCGCTGGAGTCCATTCAGGGTGCGATTAACCGGCACTATGGCCAAACGGAAACTGAGTCAGTCGACTCAATGCTGGCTGAGTTCACTGAGACGTCCATCGACTTCACTGAACTGGAAGCCACCAAGGCGGCGGCCGTCGAAGGCGAAGACGACGACGCACCTATCATTCGCTTGGTGAACCTGATTATCACCGAAGCAATGAACATGCGTGCCAGTGATATTCACATTGAGCCATTCGAAGAACGTGTTCGGATCCGCTACCGAATTGATGGTGTGCTGGTCGAACGCGACAGCCCACCACGCCGGTTGCTGTCAGCCATGGTCTCTCGTGTCAAGATTATGGCCACGATGGACATCTCTGAGAAACGCCGGTGCCAAGACGGTCGAATTAAGACTCGATCGGGGAACAAAGAGTTCGACCTGCGAGTGAGCATCATCCCGTCCAACCATGGACAGGCGGTGGTCATGCGTATTCTGGACCGAGACAACATTAAGGTGGGTATCCGAAACCTCGGTTTCAGCGAAGACAACTACCGGACGTTCCAAAACATCATCCGGCGGCCGAACGGTATCTTTTTGGTGACAGGTCCAACTGGCTCCGGAAAGACTACCACTTTGTACAGTGCACTAGGTGAGCTGAACCGACCTGACCGGAAGATCATTACCGCTGAAGACCCGGTGGAGTACTACCTACCTGGTATCAATCAGGTTGAGGTGAAACACTCGATCGGTTTGAACTTCGGGAAGATTATTAAGGCCATGTTGCGTCAGGCACCGAATGTCATCCTTGTGGGTGAAATCCGAGACAATGAGACCGCCGACATGGCAATTCAGGCCTCTTTGACTGGACACTTAGTTTTCAGTACACTTCACACGAACGATGCGCCCGGAGCCATTACACGCCTTATCGATATGGGTGTTCAGCCTTTCCTCGTCGCCTGCTCCATCATGGCAGTCATGGCTCAGCGATTGGTGCGGGTCGTTTGCCCCAAATGCAAAGAGACTTACAAGCCAACTCAAGAGGAGGTTGATCTGTTCGAAATCACTCCTGAAGAACTGGCGGCCGGCGACTGGGTGCAGGGCAAGGGCTGCAATGCCTGCCAGCACACAGGCTACAAAGGCCGCCGTGCAGTGTTCGAACTGATGACGATGAACTCAACGCTTCGAGAAATGACGTTCCAAAGCGAACCAACAACCAACCTCCGCCGACAGGCCAGATTGTTCGGAATGAGAACAATCGTTCAGGATGCGACCGTCAAGGCGAGCCAGGGCCTTACCTCACTGAAAGAAGTGTACAAGTTGTCCAAGGGAGGACACTGATTGCGATTTGCGTCTAGCTAGTCGCAACTGCAGCAAATACGTGATTCATCAAATCCTTGGCGGCAATTTGCCGGACTGGCTGATTGACGCGAAGGATAGGCGTGCAGGGAAGTCACTCAATTCCACTCGGCCCAGTCGGGCCATCTGCTACGCCTTACCAGCACATCTCATTTGGGCCACGCGATGTCGTGCGTCCTGGTAGCAGATCGGGAAACGTGAATGCCGTCGTTTCAAATTGACAAATTGCTTGAGACCGTGGTCAAAGAAAAGGCCAGTGACCTACACATCGCTGTAGGCCAGCCGCCTGTCCTCCGCGCTGGAGGTCACATGGTCAAGCTGGACACCAAGGATCTCGAAGCCGAAGACACGACGTCGTTGATGAAGAGCATCACGCCGGAGCGAAATCAGCAGGAGCTTCAGGAGCAAGGTGGAACCGACTTTGGTTTTGCTTATGGCGAAAAGGCTCGGTTCCGTGTCGCGGTGTTCAAGCAACGTGGTTTCATCGGAATGGTGCTGCGGCGAATTCCGAACGAGTTCCTGACGTTCGAACAGCTTGGGCTGCCGCCCGTCATTGGCGAACTAATCAAGCGGCCTCGTGGCTTACTGTTGGTGACCGGTCCTACCGGCTCCGGCAAGACCACCAGCTTGGCCAGCATGATTAACTGGATGAACCGCAACCTCGATCACCACATCATCACACTCGAAGACCCGATCGAGTACTACCACGACCACCACAAGTCGACCGTGAACCAACGTGAAGTTGGTGTTGACGTTCCAAACTTCCCCGAAGCACTCCGGCGTGCTCTGCGAATGGACCCCGACTGCATCTTGGTCGGTGAAATGCGAGACCTCGAAACAATTTCGTCTGCGATTACCGCGGCGGAAACTGGTCACGTCGTTTTCGGAACACTGCACACCACGGGTGCTCAGGGTACCGTCGACCGAGTCATCGACGTGTTCCCAACAAACCAACAGGAACAGATTCGAACACAGTTGGCGTCATCAATCATCGGTATTCTTTCGCAGGCACTTCTGCCGCGGAAGCCGAAGGGGCTGGTTGCCGCCTATGAGATGTTGGTGGTCACACCGGCGATCTCAAACCTGATCCGCGAAGGTAAGACTTTCCGAATTACATCGGCGATTCAGACCGGGCGTAAGTACGGCATGATTCTTCTGGACGATTCGTTGTTCAATCTTTGGAAGAACGGCCTGTGCGAAGAAGCAGACGTTATCACCAAAGCCAATAACCCGGGAGAACTCGCCTCCCGCATTGAACGCGCCAAGCGAGGCATCTTCGACGATGACGAAGATGACGACGACGATTTCGAAGATTGACTGGCACCATGCCGCCGGGTTGTCCGGTCGCATGTCGCCACAGGAGTTCAGGAAGAGAAATCGTCAGCACACGGAGGTGCGTCAGAGTTTTTGAAACCAACTGCAGTACTGAGTAACCAGCATGGCCCAACGTAAACTGGGACAAATTCTTGTCGACCTCGGCTATCTTACCGAAGATCAGCTCTGGGATGTTCTTGAAGAACAGAAACAGAGCCACGGTGAGATTATCGGCCAGGTCGCGGTCCGCATGGGCCTGGTCACCAACGCTCAGGTTACCGAAGCACTGGCCGAACAATGGGGCATGCCCGTTGTCAATCTGCCGGAAACCAACATCCCCGCGAAGGTGTTGGAACTCGTGCCAGAGACCATGGCCGAGATCTACAAAATCATGCCGGTCTCACTGAAGGGTGACGTTCTGACCGTCGCCATGGCCGACCCGCAAAACGTCGGCGCTCTGGATGACTTGCGTAACTTCCTGGGCCATGAAGTCCGCGGAGCCGTCTCGAATCCGCACGATATCGACGGAGCCATTCGGCAGTACTACGCCGACAAAGAAGACAGTATCGAAGACGTTATCGACGCCATGGGTGGCGATGACGAAGACGCAATGAAAGCCGCCGGCTACGACCTGGCTTCAGAAGAAGAACTCTCTGATGCGGCTCCTATTCGTAAGCTGCTAAACATGGTCATGCTGCTGGCGATCAAAGATCAGGCCAGTGACATTCACCTGGAACCGTTTGAAGACGAGTTCAAAATTCGCGTGCGTGCGGATGGTGTTCTGTACGAGATGGTTCCGCCTCCTCGTCACCTTGCGAACGCGATTGTGTCTCGAGTGAAAGTGATGTCGGAACTCGACATTGCCGAACGCCGACTACCACAGGACGGTCGTATTGAACTCAACGTCGGCGGTAACCCTGTCGACCTTCGCGTCAGCGTTTTGCCAACACTGTTTGGTGAAGCGGTCGTCATGCGAGTGCTGGACCGAACCGTGGTTCAGTTGGACCTCAACAAGATCGGCATGGATGCTACCACGCTTAGCCGGTTCCGTCGTTACATTAAGATTCCCAACGGGATTGTGTTGGTGACCGGCCCGACGGGTTCCGGAAAAACGACAACGTTGTATTCGGCTCTTAGCGAACTCAACGACATCGAAACCAAGCTGATCACAACCGAAGACCCAATCGAATACGACATCGAAGGCATCATTCAGGTACCCGTGAATCCGGACATCGGCGTGACCTTCGCCACGGTCTTGCGAGCCATCCTGCGGCACGATCCGGACAAGATTCTTGTCGGCGAAATTCGAGACTTTGAAACGGCTGAGACCGCCGTTCAAAGTGCGCTGACCGGTCACCTTGTGTTCAGCACACTGCACACCAACGACGCGCCGACCGCGATCACGCGTATGCGAGATATGGGCGTGCCGGCGTTTCTGATTACAGCCACCGTGGAAGCGATCCTGGCTCAGCGACTTGTACGCCGCATTTGTTCTGAATGCCGTACTGAGTTCGATCCCAGTGACGACTTGCTTATGGAACTCCAACTGCCGTTGGAGACCGCTCGTGAGTACAGCTTCTATTACGGCAAAGGTTGTGCCCGGTGTAACAACTCGGGCTACAAGGGGCGAGTCGGGCTATATGAACTGCTGCACGTGACAGACGAGATCAGAGACATGGTCGAGACTGAAGCGTCGGCGGATGACATTCGCAATGTCGCCAGATCGCAGGGTATGACCACTCTGCGTGAAGCGGGATTGAAACTGATATTTGACGGCGTCACGACGATTGATGAAGTCGTTCGAGAAACCGTTATGGAAGACATCGACTAGTTGTTTCGTGAGGATTCAAACTCGGGGAAGCAAAGTTAATTTGAACAGTTGGTAGTACTTTGGTTTTGGCCGGAAACGCCGCTCAAACTCTGTAAGACAGACTGCTCATTTCAGCTCTAAGAAACATCAGGGCATGTTGCCTTGTCACTCCGAAATTCGAACTCTGACGGCGCACGTAACCAGAGACCGAAAGCACTTGGTTTCCTGACCGTAGCACGGGCAATTTGCTCGTGACGAGGAACGTAGCAATGGGACCACTGTCCCATGACCACGATTCATCTACCGCCGGACGCCACGTGATTTCACGACTTCTAAGTAGCCCGTCTTCGGGCCAGTCAAAACACGTATCAAATTGCTGTAGTAGTTTGGGCGTGGACACTTTGTTTGAGAGTTTTACCGGTTCGTAAGTCCTTACTGCGATAGGTAGTTAGGTACCGAGACGGTGTTTCGGAATACAGTTTGCTCCCTTGAACCAATTGCCTGACTCATTTTTGGGTAAGGCGCTGGCGGAATGTGTCTGCCAGTCTTAAACGCGGAGACGGTGATGCCGGTTTTCCAATACGAAGCCATGGACAATACGGGGACGGAGGTGAAAGCCACCATCGAGGCCCCGACTGAGGCTGAAGCCACCACGATGATTCGTGAGAAGGGCTTCTTCGTTACGAAGATTGCGGAGAAAAACCGTAAGAAGAAAGCAAAAGGCAAGGCGGACGCCAAGAAGGGGAAGAGCAAGAAGAAACGCACGTTCTCCCTGGGTGGTGTTCGTCCGAAGCAGCTCACAACATTCACACGTCAGCTATCGACGCTACAGGATGCGGGTCTTCCAATTCTGCGAAGCCTTCGAATTTTGGAAGGCCAATCGAAGCCTGGGCCTTTGAAGAACTCGCTTGGCGATGTCATTGAGGACATTGAATCGGGTTCTACCTTGTCGGAAGCCATGGCCAAGCAGCCAAAAGCGTTCGACAACCTGTACGTGAACATGGTGAAAGCCGGTGAGGCCGGCGGTGCCCTGGAAGTCATTCTTCAACGATTGGCCGACTTCAAAGAGAAGTCAATGTCGCTGAAGCGAAAGGTGAAGGGTGCGATGATCTACCCGTGTGCTGTGATCAGCGTCGCGGTGTTGATTGTGTCCTTCATCATGATCTGGATTATTCCGAAGTTCAAAAAGATCTTCGACGACTTTGACACCGAACTACCTGCCATTACCGAAGCGCTAATTGGCACCAGTGACTTCATCAAAAACTACTGGTATCTGATTCCTGCTTGTCCGATCGCGCTGTGGCTGTTCATCAAGATTGTGAAGAAAAACAAGACCGGTGCCTACATCGTGGACCGCATCGCGCTGAAGATCCCAATGCTCGGGAAGATTATTGAGAAGAGTACCGTTGCCCGAGTGTGTCGAACCCTGGGGACGCTAATCGCATCCGGGGTGCCGATTTTGGAGGGCATCATTATCGCCAGAGACACGTCGGGCAACCACGTGTTTATGCGCGCGTTTGACAATATTTATTCGGCGATTCGTGAAGGTGAAACGATTGCCGTACCGCTGAAGGAAGCGCGGATCGTTGATGACATGGTGGTCAATATGGTGGACGTCGGCGAAGAAACCGGTGCCCTGGACAGCATGCTCTACAAGATCGCCGACGTGTACGACGAGGAAGTGGAAGTGCTGGTTGAGAGTCTGATTAGTCTGCTGGAACCGCTCATGGTTGTGGTTCTGGGACTGATCGTTGGTTTCATCGTCATCGCCCTGTTCATGCCGCTTATTAAGCTGCTGAACGACCTCGCATAGAAGCACGAAAGTCGCGGGGTCGGTTTCCGATCCCGCGACGCCTCAAAAACACAACATCCGTAGCATGGCCACCTTTGGCCGTGAAAACAGTAATCAAGTGCAACCCGCTTGATTGCAAACTTCAGCCTGAGCGAAAGCAACGGCTGTCAAATAACAAACAGAAAACAAGAAGAACGTTTAGCCCCAATCGCGGCGTGCCTCACTGGTGCGTCGTCGGCAAACAGGAGTGAGACCTAATGAAGCGACTGAATCGACAAACCAGTTTGCGAGCCACAAGGCACAGCCGGTCCGCGTTCTCGCTAATTGAACTATTGGTGGTGATGGTCATCATCGCCATTTTGATTGGCCTGCTGCTGCCAGCGATCAATAATGTTCGTCGAACTGCAAGGTTGACCCAAGTCAAAGCGGAGATGACTCAGCTGGATGGTGGCATCGCTGCATTCAAGTCGCGGTACGGCATTGAGCCGCCAAGTTTCGTGATCATCGCTGAAGACCCATCTGACTGGGATCCGGCATCGCGTCGGACTCTGCGTCAAATCTGGCCTCAGTTCGATTTCAATTTGGCTCGTGATCTTAACAACGATGGGGATGGCGACGACGTCTACTTCCTTTCCGGGGCTGAGTGTCTTGTGTTCTTTCTTGGTGGCGTGGCTCAGGCCGGAGGTGGAACACTGTCAGGGTTCTCGAAGAATCCTTCGAATCCTTTCGACAGTGTTTCCAGCAATCGTGATGGCCCGTTCTTTGATGGGTTCGATGCTTCGCGGCTAAGCGATGTTGATGGCGATGGTGTGAACGAATTTCTTGATCCATTGCCAGGGCAAGCGACTCCTTACCTGTATCTGTCTGCTCGTGATGGTCGTGGGTTTCAGCCACAAGTTCCTGGTGAGCCAGATGGCTTTGATGTGTTCAATCAGTTGTCGGGGTCCACTTGGGCTGATGCCGACATGGGGAACCTAAGCGGACCGTACGCGACGCCGGCGGGTGCGGCGATTCGGAAGGGCTCCTATCAGATTATTTCTCCTGGCGAAGATCAGATTTACGGTAACGGTAGTCCGTTTGTGGCTCCAACTCCTTACGAGCCCGGCGTGCAACTGGAGCTTGGTCAGTCCGACAATATCTCCAACTTCAATGAAGGCCTGACACTGGGCAACTAGTTGACAGGACAAGGCCCCCCACTGGAGCGCATGATGTCTAATCGTCGCGGATTTTCACTCATTGAATTGCTGGTCGTGATCGGTGTTATTGCCGTTCTTGCGAGCCTGTCGTTGGTTGTCATGGGCAACCTGTTCGATCAGGCGCGTGAAGACGCGACTGCGGTTCTGGTCTCCAAGGTCAATGGCCTGCTTGAGGAACGCGTTACTGCGTTCGATCGCGCATTTAGTAACAGCGTGCGATCGGAGGCCGGCGAAGCTTTACAGCGACAGTTGCGATTGGCTGTTGGCCTGCCGCCGGATTCGGTGGTAGACCCATTACGCAACACAGGTGTAGATGAGGTTCTGGCCCGCAAGTGGGTTTACAGGTTGAATTTTCCCCAGAGCTTTGCGGAACTCATCGACACAGGAGGCGGGACAGCCGATGCAGGCAGTGTTTTCAGGCCCGATCTGCTGACGCAGCAGTACCCATCTGTTGATTGGTCACGGCACGATGCGACTCCTGAAAGTCGAGCCACTGAGAGCGCCGAAGTGCTACATTTCATGCTAACTGAGATGGCTGTGTTCGGTGTGCCACCCGTCGGGACAGATACATTTACGTCGGCCGAGGTTGCTGACACTGATGGTGATGGGTTGCCGGAGTTCATTGATGCATGGGGGAACCCATTGCGGTTCTATCGTTGGCCCACACGATTGCTGGATCGTGACCACTGGACTGATTCGGCTGGCAATTATTCACCGCCTTTGGCCGCTAACACATTCTTGCACGACCGCAACGAGCGAGCGATTACGGCGGGCGAACGTCGACTCGCTGGCCTGATGATTCGTGGTCTGCCCGCGTACTTTCCAGCAGGTGCTTTGCCGCATCGCGATTCATTGATGACGGATCCGGACGATCCCAACGGCGCTCTTGCCAGCGAGTTTCT
Source organism: uncultured Planctomycetaceae bacterium (assembly GCA_964485095.1). GTDB lineage: Bacteria > Planctomycetota > Planctomycetia > Planctomycetales > Planctomycetaceae > CAYNWT01. The sequence goes on from CAZAIB010000011.1 coordinate 60,242, forward strand.
GGTCTTGCCGGGGGCGAGTGACGGAACGGGTGGTCTGCGATCCCTGTTCAATGAAGGCACGTTTCATTCTCTGGATGTTTATCACACACCACTGGTGGTGTCTGCGGGTGGTGACGGTCTGCTGGGCCTGTGGGAGCCATGGGAGGTCAAGTACGACCTTAACTGGAGTGCAGCCGGGACTGTCGATAACGACGATGCTGGCGGCATAAACACGATAACGGATGAGAACCGCGTTGTTGACGACACCAGTGCACATGATGTTGTGCTCGGAAACCTGGCTCAGGTCCTAAACGATGACGCGATGGTCACGAAGTATGGCAGCGTGTTTTCGTTGGAAGACATCCTGTCAGACAATATCTCAAATCGGAATCGCCGAGCGGGAGGTAGTAACTAATGAAGGTTCGCTTCTCTTATCAGGAAAATCGGATGCAGCGTAAAGGCTTCACGTTAATCGAGTTGATCATCGTCATCACGATCCTGTTGATCCTGCTGGCAATGACCACGGCCGTCGTGAACTTTTCTCTTGGTGCAGAGAAGGTTGGCGGTGGAGCCCGTCAGATTCAGTCGTATCTGTTGGGAGCCCGGGACCGCGCACTGCATTCTGGTGAATTGCGTGGGGTTCGGTTTCTGCAGGATCCCGAGCGTCCACCGGAAGACGGTGCTGTAATTACCAGCCTGGTGTTTGTCGGCGAATCCGAGCTGCACACAGGTGCGTCAAACAATGCTCGAATCCAGCTTGAGCGCCGCGCCGGTGATCGGCGGGCAGACATTGTGGCGGGCAACGCTGCTACGTTGTGGTGGGAGTTGTATCAGCGGCGGAATCTCTTCCCGAACGGGCAGCGGATTCGTATTCCCAATGACCGGACTGGTTCGTGGTACACAATCATTGGGTTCGCCAACCCATCGGTCTGGGAGGCTCCGGCGCCGCCTAATCCGCGAATTGAAAACGGCGATGACCTGTTCCCATTGAAGATGATTATCTCGCCACCATATCGCGACCCGGGTACTCCGCTGGTTGGAACCGGCGGGACCGGAACCGTAAAGGCGTATTCCGGGGACCATCCCAATACATACGGTCTGGAACTACCAAGAACTATTCTCCCGGAAGAGCCGGTCCTCTTCCCGAAGGGAATCGTAATCGACTTGTTGTCTTCAGACGTGCCATCGACATGGCTGCCAACCAGCAGCAGTGCTCAAAATCGTGTTTTTAGAGAGATCATGTTCTCACCACGGGGCAGTGTTGTGGGTTCAGCGGCGTCGAAGGGCATCATTCACTTTTATGTCACTGAACTGAGTGCCGCAGATTTGTTTGAGCAGCACCTTACAGACACGTTTGGTGGCACAGCCCCCGGGTTGGTGCCTGCGGATGATATACCGCTGGCGGGAGGGCCGCCTGAGCCAATTGGGGACCGAGCTTTGGTTTCTGTCTTTACACAAACCGGCGCCGTGTCGTCGCATCCGATTGATCCGACGGACGCTGTTGATCTCAGCGGCAACAGCGGGGCAGATGGGATTGCTGATGACCCTTATCGATTCGCGGAAACGGGTGAGGTAATCAAACAATGATACGCAAACACTCGCGGAATCACGGTTCAGCACGAACCGGTGCCACGCTTACCGAAGTGTTGATGTCGATGCTTATCATGAGCATCGGTGTGAGCTTCGTAGCGGCTGTATTTCCATTGGCGCTGCTGAAATCGGTTCAGAGCACGCAGATGACGAATGCTACGATCCTGTTCTATCAGGCTCGATCACTGGTCGAGATGATGCCGAACCGTCTGCACAATCCGAATGGTGATCCGCGTCAGGCTGGCGGCGGATTCGTTAACGACAACCCGAGAACCTTCAGTGAGCACTTTAGCTCGAACTACATCATCGATCCGTGGGGTTACTTCATCCACGAGCAGGATGGTAGCGGTACTCAGTTCCCGGTGCGTCCGGAGATGCTACCACCTTTCGACGATACGGCAGTGGCTCAACGTCCAGCTCTGGTTGGGTTTCCGTTTGGCAACCTGGGAGCTGATGTCAGCGTGCCAGTTTTTCCTGGAGCACGATCGTTAGAGCGGTTTGATGGTGGCATTCGCGCCGATACTTTTACGCAGCCAGTGAACGCAGCATGGGAGAGTTATCGCGAACGTCTTGGTGCGACGTTGAGTTCGTCCGTCGATCGTTGGGGGGACCCGCTTGAAACGGACAATATCCTGTCCGTCGACTCCCAGTCGATTGTTCTGGATCCAAGTGTGGACCTCTCTGGTCTGCCGGTGCGAGTTACACCGCCGGCGGGCGCGTTGATTATTCCAGACCCGGACACCGTTCGCATCACTCTATTCCATGAGAACGGCCGCGAGAGCCAGGCTTACCCGGTCACGATGGTCGACGGCAATGTGGTGCACTGGGGCGAAGCGGGCGGCGATTTTAACGTAAATGGAACCATTGATAACCGGATTCTGCCTAACAACTATTTTGTGGGCACTCGGACTGCCGGTGGTACCGCGTTCGATGCGACGCGAGTGAGCCACGTTACCATTGAGATTAATCTGATCCGTCAGTTCTCGTGGTTCCTGACCGTGCGTAAGGACGGAGCAGGTGCGGCGACCGTGGATGCTGTGATGGTGTTTAACCGCCGCGTGGACCCCATTAACGAACATGCTTATCGGGCGGTGTTTCGTGAGGGGACCAACACTGTGCTGGTTGAGTCTGCAGATCCGGGACGCGCGGCCGAACCTGAGCCTTTCATGAAGAAGGGAGGCTATGTGTTTGACGCAAACAATGCTGAGTGGTACCGCATTCGAGATGTGCAGGAATTTGGTCCCGGAGCATACGACGCTGTGCTGACTGTGGAAGGACCTGTTCGGCGTTCGAGTGGGGAAGATACTGTCGATGCTGATCAGGCTCTGACCAACGAAGATGCAAACAACAATGGCGTGCTCGATGGCGGCGAGGATTTGAACGGCAACGGACGGCTGGATTCCGAGGACGCCAACGGAAATGGTGTCTTCGACTACGGCACGGCAATCTTTCTGCCAGGCGTGCTAGAGGTTTTCCCAATGGGTCGGTTCAGCTTGCCGGAGAACGTGCTATGAGATTGTCGAATCCCGTTTCAGGTAGTGGCACCAAGGTTCGTCAGGGGTTCACCCTTGTTGAGATGCTGGTCGCTGTTGCACTCGTGCTACTCATGATGACGATGTTTGGAGAGATCTTCAGCATTGCATCCAGTTCAGTTTCGTTACAGCGTGGGATTGCAAATAACGATCAGCGCGCTCGTGCTATGGATACGATGTTCCGTGGTGACATAAGTAAGCGTTCTTTTCGCGATGTGCTTGGCTTTCTGCCAGGTGAAGATCCCAATACGACTCCCCATCCCTTTGGTGGTCGTCGTGGTTACTTTTCCATTTCGACGAATGATCGGTTCAATGGGGCCGACGATGTTCTGCAACTGACGATCAACACCGCGTCTATCCGCACCAATGGGGACGAGACACCAATCTTCGGCAGAGGTACGGCGCTGAGTGCCAGTCTGGTCGATAGTCCGAATCAACCGGATGCAGATGACGGTCAGGTAGAACCGGATCGCACGTCGCAGTCGTCCGCTGCTGAGGTCAGTTACTTCCTAAGACGCGGGAATTTGTATCGGCGTGTGCTTCTGATCCGCGAACCTCTGGAATTGGCCGGCGAAGAAACTGAGCCGCAACCTGAACTCGCTGATGGCAGTGATCCGTTTCAGCTGACCGCGACAGGTGAGTATCTGACGTCGTTTGGTCCCCGAAGTCCAGGGATGACTGCCTCGTTCTGGAGCGACTTCGACTTCTCCGCTCATCGCACACTTAACCCCGATACCGGATTGTTTGAACGGGTCCAATTTCACGGATTGAACTCGTTGGAAAACGAACCAACCGGAGCGACTTTTTTCTCGCTTGGGAAACCAAGCTTCCGTTTTGGTCACGATGTGGTAACCGGACAGCCTCGCGAATTCGGCGTGATCAACAATGATGGTGACGTGCAGCTTGCGTTTTTTGGCCGGTTTCTACAGGAAGAAACTTCAAGCGTGAACTTTGGGTATCCGCAGTGGGACAGTGGTTTTGATACCGACGGTGATGGTACTGCGGACGGCACCGGAGCAAACCCGTTTGACCCGGCTGTCGCACATGTACTGGATGGTGAAACCAGAGTCATCACCTCGTTTCGAGGCGGTCAACGCAGGTCGGAAGATTTACTGCTGACCAACGTTCATGAATTCCGCGTTGAAATTTGGGACGAACGGCTGCAAAGATTTGTGGCACCGGGCCACGAAGATTTCAACCTCGGTGGCGAGATGGGCGACTACCACCAAGATCGATGTATTAATACCGGCTATGGGTCGGCCGGCTCTGACCGAGCGGCGTTCGATACATGGCACCCCGGTCTGGGATCGTTGCCGCCCTACCGAGCGATGCAGTTCTATCCCCCGGGTTCCGTTGCGTTTAACACTGCTGACAATCCGGGAATCCCGGCGAACAAGAGGCCGGAAATTTGGGCTCCTGGGCGAACCTTCGGCGCTATGACTAACTACGAGGTTGGGGACCGAGTGTTCCCATTCACGATTGATCTAAACGGGAACGGTTCTGACGAAGAACTTGGGGCGAGCTCTGATGGGGTACTGGACTTTCCAACGGAGTCGCACTCGCCGACTCGACCGATGGGGTATGCCTTTTACTACGTTTGCATTCGAGCAGGTGAGTCAGGTTCAACGGCACCGCCGTGGCAGGCCCGCGAAGGAGCTTTGGTTACCGACACAGGTGCGAACCCCGCGATTTGGCGAGCCGTTCCTAACCTGCGACCTTTGGATGCTGTTAGGGTAACCCTGCGGTTCATTGACCCCGGCACCGAGCGAGTTCGTCAGGTCTCGATCACGCAATCTCTGACAGAGTAGGGCTTTCACGACGCAACGTTCTGTTGTTCAAGACGACAAGTTCTTGTCGAGGAGACAGTTTGATGAAACATGCCGCCAAACATGCTCAGGCCTGCGCACCTCCCGTGCAGGCGTATGAACGTCGTGGTTCAACGCTAATTATTGTCCTGGCATTGTTGGGGCTACTAACTCTGTTGGGGTTGGTGTTCTATACCTTCGCGCGGTCAGAACATGCCGCAGCCGAGTTCTTCACGGAAGCAGCGAAGGACGTACGTGTTCGGCCCGACGATAGTTTTGAATTCGCGTTGGAGACTCTGCTGATTGGCGGAAAAACTCGTGCGAGAAACAACGTTCTGGGTAGTGCTCAGGAGAGCCAGATTGGTAGCCAGCGTCACGCCATTGTGGCGAATCTGATCGGTCGTGACCTGCGTCCGGGAACAGGCTCGGGCGTGAATATCATCTATGTCGACGATGGCAATGGGAATCGGGTTCCCGCAGTTGATCAAAACGGTGATGGAGTAGCTGATCCTCCGGCTGCGGATGGAGACAGCTTGCTTGAAATGGTTGATTCACAAGTGGTTGGCCGAGTACGCAATGTGGCCGCGCTGCCGGAAGCGGATCCTGGTTACACCTATCCAGACCACAACAATATGTTTCTTGGCTACCGCGGCTGGGCGGTTCGAGAGACTGCCGGCGGGCCTGCTATTGTTCCTGTGGTGATCCCGTCCTTCATGCGTCCGGGCCTTTTGCGCAAGGGTGGTACGGTCGACCCAACCAATCCCGCAGTGATTACTGACGCAGAGTGGTATCAGGATCCAGCGTTTCGAGGACGGAACTTTCGCCCTAATCCAGGCCATATCTACGTGAGTCCGGATGGGTCGGTTCCCTTGGACACAGCCAGCCAACCGTTCACTCGATTCCTCACGGACAGCGCAGCTACTGCCCTGGGCCTATCTGGTGGGTTCCCGTTCGCACCACCTGATCGCGATGCTGACGGGAGAATTGGCGAGCTTGGAATATTCACGCACACCAGTGCTGAACTCTCAGCTGATCCCACGTTGGCCGAGAATTACGAGCTTGATGTCGATACTGACGGTGATGGCATTTTCGATGCGATTTGGATGGACTTCGATTATCCAGTGCAAGAAGACCCGGTGACCGGCCGGAAATTCACTCTGATGTTCTCCGTCTTCATCGAAGACATGGAAGGCCTGATTAATCTCAATGCCCACGGTAACCTTGGTGGAGAAATTCCGCTTACCGCCCCGACGCAGGATACGCGTCGGTTCCCGCTGACCGGTCGTCTTGGAGGCTTGGAATCCCTATCGACTCTGGCACCCGCACATACCGGAGCAGTCTCGCGGTCCAATCTCGGAATGAGTCCGTCGGAGATTAATCCGATTTATGCGTTGCTTCGCCAGCCCCCGACTGCTGCGAACGCATTCGAACAGCACCTGCGTTCGTTCGGTCGCGTTCCTGCGGACGCTCACGAACTAGCCAACATGGAGTGGTTCTGGCTGTTGGCCGGGCGCGGTCAGTTGGGTGCGAATCTTCCCGCATCGGTGAGCGATATTACCGACATTTTTCCGGGGCGTTTTGGTGAGCCGAATCGCTTGTTCCAGTTCCTGCAGAGTGGTCAATTCGCCGATCTCCCACTAGCGGGGAACTCGACCGAAGATGACAACACCAATGTTCTTGAAGGTGTCACCGGACCGACGCTGGCTGTCAGTGGTGCGGCAAGTGTAGAAACAGCGCTTCGCGGCCTGACCCATCCGCTGGACTATCAGGGATCGGGACGGTTTGTGGATCCGACAAATCCTCGATTACCTCTGACACAGGCGACGGGGGCTGTTTTGACTCCGCGTTATGCGGGCTACGGCTTGTTCAATCCGAATCCAGCCAACGCAGCAAGCACCCCGTTAAGTCGTAATCAACTGCACCTGGCTGGTGCAGATGGAATACTGGATACCAGCGCCGGGTCGGACGATGCGGTGTTCTATCCGTTCGCCTACCCGATTAATCCATACAACCACTTGTTTAACGACATGCTGGAAACCACCCTAGAGCCGGAGCGATCTCAGCGACCTGACGATGAACCATTTTCGCCAAGTGATACAGCTTACCTGCACATGGAGGAAAGCAGCATCAGAGCCGCCGGAGATGGTGTTAGCGAGCGATTGCCAAACCTGGCTCCCGAAACCCTGGATCCGCAATCGGGCATCCGCAATCGACTCACCACTTTAAGCTGGCGATTGAAGAACCATTCACTCAGCGTTCCGTTTCCCGGTAGTCTTACCACGCCGTTTGGACCCGATGGTGCCCCGGGGTGGGCGGACGTAGATGACGACCGCGACGGCGTTAGGGACGAACCAGACGAAGCTGGGACGTTCGACCCTAACACTCACACGTATTCTGAAGATGGCTTTCGAGCCTGGGAATTCAACGCAGACACCATCGTACCCGGTAACAACGTGCAAGCTGGTAACGGCCGTTTTGAGTTCCCGCCACGATTCGGTCGAGCCCCTACTTTTGCAAGTCGGGGACTTGGTACTCAGACGGTGGAATCAGACGGTTCGATCTCAGAAGACCCGTTTCGAGTACAGCTGCGGCGCTTGCTGTTTCTGGAAGCGGGCGACACGCGGCCGGAGTTCGGGCAACTCCGGCTGAATTTGAATGCTCTTCTGGATGTTGAGCGGTTGCCGGACCGTCCCGCGAACCTGTTGCGAGGAAACCTGCTGTACCGCAACCTGACAGAACACCCCGACGCTGTTGAAGCGGGAGCGTTGACAACCACAGCGATTGACCCAACCGGATCGTTTCCTCCTCAAACTCTTGCACAGCGGGAGTTTTGGGCACGACGAGACCGTCAGAAGATGGCTCGTGACATCTACGTGATGCTGTACACCCTCGGCGGTGGCAACGACAACAAGAACTACACAAGTAGTAACTTGGCTGTCACTGGCACAGGCACATCCCAGATGGCTGACGAATCAGCTGGTACTCCAACTTACTCACGCTACTCGCGACATCAGATGCGTGAAATGGCTCAGTTTGCAGTCAACGTTGTAGACGCGTTGGATAGGGACAATGTCATCACTAAGTTTGAGTTCGACATGAACCTGGGGGACACTTTCGATCGGACAGACCCAAGTGCTCCGGTAATTCTGCGGTCTGGCTGGAATCTCGATGATAACCCGGACACTGTTGATGGTTCCGGCAGTTGGAACCCATCGACCGACGACCCTTACCACCCGAACGATAGAGTTGAGCGTGGGGTTGTTTATGGGGTTGAACGTGAGTCTGCTTTGTTCAGTGAAGTACTGGGCATTCTGGCACCAGAGCTAGACGATGATCATCCAGCTACGTTGTACGACGATTCCATGAACGACCATGCGTTCCTATATGTTGAATTGCAAAATCAGGGCAACACGGATGTGCCTCTGGCGACTCCGGAATCAATCAACGAAGAAACCGCGATTTACCGCATTCGTCGATTCAACAGTAACTCATCGACAATCACCGCTAACCACGACCGCGTTGCGTTCCTGCGTGATGTCGGTGAGATCGATGCTGGCGGACAGTTTGTCATGGCTGCCAGCGATGGTACGGATGTGGACCTGAATGGAGAGCCTCGTCCCGCAGACTTCTACCTGCGAGAGACTGATACCTCACCCAATTTTCGTCGTATCGCACCCGCTAACGACATTCAGGCGCTGCCAACAGGTGCGTCCATGTCCTCTGATCCAGCTCTTCAGCCAACCGCAGATCTGGACCTTGTCCACATGGCACATCAGGTAGGTCAGCGATTTGTAGTCAACGGTAATGTGAGCACACCTGGCCGTGATTTCATGCAAGTACCGAATCCGGTTCCACCCGGGGCGTTCAACCCCAGCCAGCGGTATGTTCTCGTGCTGGAACGTCGACAAAATCCTAATATGCCCTCTCTTGCGGCAGGAAACGACTGGGTTGAAATCGATCGAACTTTCGTTGCTTTTCGCCGGTTCGATGTCATGGACGGCGAGACAGTGGATGCGGTTCAAGCCCAACTGGAACGGCTGCTTTCGATTGAACGGCAGGAGAGTTTAAATGCGATGAATTTCACCGCACCCAATGCTGGTGCGCCGAACCTGTCTCCAACCCCCAGTGGAATGGCGGATCCAGCCACTGGTCGCCGCAATACGCTTGGTCGGCACAGTGGTGCTCCCACTGTGTTGTGGCACCAGCATTTCGACCGTGATTTCCATTCACTGGGAGAGCTACTCAATATTCCACTGACTGACCCTGCGTCGCTGACCGCTGGATTTGCCAACTCAATGCGTATCCCAACCGGGGGTACGCAAAGTCAAACCAGTAGTGGAAGCAACGCTTGGGTACCTCCAGCAGTTGCTACCGAACTTGATATCACCGATTCGTCAACTGGCCCTGCTATCCTCACTTATGGGCACGCATTAGCGGTCAGTTCTGGGTCGAATGTCAATCCGGACCGGTACACGAACGCTGCGGACGCGACTAGTACAACAGCTTCTGTATCGGGCCCACAAATTGGTGCCGTGTCAGGCGCGAACGCTCGGTTCCTGCTACCTGGGTTCCCGGATGATATGGGTACGGTGGTTGCTGAAGCTGATCGTGACAATCGCTGGTTCCGTCTCTTTGGTATGTGGGAAATTGCAACCAGGACACATCGTCAGTTGGGTAACCCTCTGTTCGTAGACCGTGTGCCAGGGCCGATCAATCCAAATACCGTCAGGCATCCTGAAGTCTGGGCTGGAGTTGTAGATGACCCAAGCGTTACGGACTTACAATTGGATGCCACATTCCAAACTAACCGCCGCAGTCCCCTGCCCGACCGGTTTAACTCGGGTGATGTCGAACATGACTGGTGGCATCGCCTGGTAGATTCTCGAGACGGTAGTTTTACCGCTGGGCACACGCTGCGAATTCCGGGGTTACCGGGCTCTAACCCCTTCCGTGACTTCGGATATATGGCTGGCAACGAGCTTCGTTCGTCCCGGCTGTTCCGACAGCAAACCGATCCGTCGTTGAACTCGGCTCGGCGGAATCATCCTGGGGAATTCTCTGGTGGCGCTGTGGACTTCGGGGCGACAGTCCTACGGACTCTGGAAGTCGATGCAACAGACGTGGACAACGACGGCGCCGACGATAACGTCGGGCGTCGATGGCTGGAGGTTGGCGAGGCGAATGACCACAATGGAAGTGGCGTTGCGATGACGCCAATGACTCGTCATCGAATCACGTCGAAAGTTATGAACCACGCCAATCCGGTCAGTCACACTTTCGTGGTGCACATGACCATTGGTGCGTTTGAGGTCATTGAGCAGACGAGTTCGGCAGGTGTTCCTGTGTTTCGAGTTGGCCCGGAGTATGACCTGAATCGGGACGGCAATGTCGATACAGACGACCATCGACGAGGTGTATTCGTTATCGACCGATCTGAATTTGCTCGTGCTTACGATCCTGGTTCACGGACCTTTGACTGGCGTCGGCTCATCAAGCACGAGGTGATTATTCAGTAGTTGAATGAACACTAAGTTATCGCCTTCTTCAGGAATCTGCAGAGATTCTGATTGATGAACTCTGCAGATTCAGCGTTATTTACAGTGTCAAAGTCGCTTGAGGGAAGTACTCTTGTTGCATTCTGCTACAGCGGATTCCTGCGTGTTTGACGGTTTTTTGCTTCCTGTGGGCTGCATTTTGAACTTTGCCACCTTCTGGACGACATTTGAGGGTTTGGAATACCCTTTGCTGAGGAAGACTAAGATGGCAGGGATGCAACAAAACACCTGAAAGTGACCCCCACCGGGGCCAGTCAGTAAATAAACTAACCACCGTACATTTCTTGCTCGATTTTCTTCGGAGAACCTCATGATTCGTCGCCAAAACGCCCGGCAGCCGCAACAGGCCAAACGCCGTGGATTTACGCTCATTGAACTGTTGGTGGTGATCTCCATCATCGCAGTCCTTATGTCGCTCATCCTGCCTGCGATCCAAAACGCTCGCGAAGCTGGCCGACGAACTGAGTGCCTCAACAACCTCAAGAACCTCGGTCTGGCGATGCACAACTACGCCGCGACCACCAATGGCGATCTGCCTGCTTACGGTTACTTTCCGAATGACATTTCAGCTTCGATGCCACAGCAGACAATTCTGCAGGGGAGAAGTTGGGTTGTCGAACTCCTGCCTTATCTGGATCAAGCCAGCATTAGTGACCGATGGGATAATCGAGCGAGTTTCGATTTCAGCTCAGTCGCAGGGGGCAGCCTCTCGGATACTCCAAACAGTGTCTTGGCAGGCACCGACCTGAAAGTTCTGAAGTGTGCAAGTCGCACAGACAATAACCAGACCCTCAGCTATGTCGCGAACGCTGGCTTTGGTGACGGTAGCACTGACATCACGGCTGCTAGCCTGGCCATGCTAACTGGCCACAACTTCAATTTGGAACCTTTCGATTTTGACACTGACATGATGGTGACTCCAGCCGAATCAAGGCTGGGTCGTGAGTGTGGAGTGTTCCACGCTGAGTTCAGCTATAACGACGGCATGGTAGCTGTTGCGTCAAGCGGAGAAAGCCAGTCCATCGATTCGTTCTACGATGGCAGCGGGAACACAATCATGATCTCGGAGAGCCTGAATTCGGGTTCTGTAAATGGTGCTCCAACATCGTGGGCCAACCCACATGCACTTAACTGTACCTTCATGTTTCCTTTCTTTAACGGTATGGCGACACTCAGCAACGCATTCAATGATCCTACTCAGTTTGGCGGGGTCAATCCTTTCCCGAACCGTTCAAAGACTGGCCCGGTTGGTAGTGCTCCATTCCTTTCATCAAACCATCCGGGACAAGTCCAGATGGTGACCGGTGAGGGTTCTGCACGGGGCCTGAGCGATGACATTAACTCGGACGTCTACATCAAGCTCATCACTCCATCTGCTACGCGATTGCGAGCGGGACTGGCTGGGCTTGTTGAAACGCCAATCACGAGCGAGTTCTAAGATCGTCTGGTCTTA